>JANPKJ010000001.1:0-8099 GCA_031425955.1 Akkermansiaceae bacterium
GTAGCGGCGATCACCGGTCGCCGCGAAGCGTTTCGGTGACTCGCGGCGACCGGTGATCGCCGCTACGGCAAGAATCATCAGGCGATCACTTCCTGGTGGAAGCTCTGCCAGTCGTCGAGGTTGTTGAGGTTGATGGCATCAAGGATTTTGCCTTCGTCCGGAATGCCGCAGGCGCCGAGAATGCTAGTGCGGACATCGTCGGTGTGGTTGTAGCCGGTGATGGCGGCGTTCAACTTCGCGACGGCGGCGGCGTCGAGTGCGCCGCCGGATTCGGCGAGCACCCAGGCTTCGAGTTGCGGGTAGGTCGGCTTGTTTTCGGCGATGAAGCTCTCGAACGCGGACTTGTCGAGGCCGAGGCCGCTGAGGACCATCTGGTCGTAGCCTTGGCCGCAGGATGGATAATCCGGGTGGAGCTTGCCCGCCGCACCCAGGGAGGCTTTTTGCCAGAGGCGCGGAAGGTGGAGCACGCCGAGGGGGCCGGTGGTGCCGGAGCTGATCGTTGGGATGATATTGGACATGATTTTAGAGGTAGTTGAGGTTTTGTGGCGCTTCGACCACGTCAAATCCATCAGGCAAATCCTCCGGATTGCAAAGCGAGATCGTAGATTCGGGAAAATTTCGCGTTTCATCTGGTCGGGTTCCGGTTCAAATCCGCCCCGCCGCGCAGTCCGTGCGGGAAATTTCACCCATCAAACATCTCCAGCCATGTGGAAAGGCCGCTTCTCCCAAGATACTTCGTCACTCGTCCAGCAATTCGGCGAATCCATCTCTTATGACTGGCGCTTGTTCCCGCACGACATCGCGGGATCCATCGCTCATGCGCGGGCTCAGAAAACCATTGGGCTGCTCACCGACGACGAGTTTTCTCAGATCGAAAACGGGCTGAAAGAAATCCTCGCGGACATCGAAGCCGGGAAATTCGAGTTCAAGACTTCGCTCGAGGACATCCACATGAACATCGAGTCCGAGCTCACCCGCCGCATCGGCGCGGCGGGCGCGAAACTCCACACCGCCCGCTCGCGCAACGACCAGGTCGCCACCGACACCCGCCTTTACACCCGCACCGAGATCGACGGCCTGCTCGCCGCCATCACCGGCCTGCAAAAGGCCCTGCTCGACCGCGCGGAAAAATACGCCGCCACCGTCATTCCCGGTTACACCCACCTCCAGCGCGGCCAACCGGTCACCGCCGGCCACCATTTCCTCGCCTACGTCGAAATGCTCGAGCGCGACAAATCCCGCCTCGCCGACGCCCGCAAGCGCCTCAACATCTCCCCGCTCGGCTCCGGCGCGCTCGCCGGCTCCACCATCAACCTCGACCGCCTTGCCATTGCCTCCGAGCTCGGCTTCGACGGCGTCACCCACAACTCGATGGATGCCATCGCCGACCGCGACTACATCGCCGAGCTGTTATTCGTCATTTCGCTCTGCGGCGTGCATCTCTCGCGCCTGAGTGAGGACCTCATCCTGTGGTGCACCGCCGAGTTCGCGTTCGCCTCTCTATCCGACGCTCACACCACCGGCTCCTCGCTGATGCCGCAGAAAAAAAACCCCGACGTCTGCGAACTCACCCGCGGCAAAACCGGTCGCCTCGTCGGAAATTTGATGAACCTGCTAGTCGCCGTCAAAGGCCTGCCGCTCACCTACAACCGCGACCTCCAGGAAGACAAGCCGCCGCTGTTCGACTCCGTGGACACGCTGAACCTCATCCTAGCCGTGAACACCGAGATGATCTCAGCCATGGAACTCCGCGAGGAAAACTGCAAGGCCGCCGCTTCCGATCCAATGTTGTTAGCCACCGACCTTGCCGACTATCTGGTGAAAAAAGGTGTCCCGTTCCGCCACGCCCACGAACTTGTCGGCAAAGCCGTCGCCCAGGCCATTGCCACCAGGACTCCGCTTGATCAGCTTGATCTAACGTCCATCGATCCCGCCTACGGTCCGGATGCGAAGGATGTGTTTTCCTTGGAAATCGCCCTCGCCGCGCGGACGAATCCGGGCGCGCCTTCGATCGCGAATGTGAAGGCGGAAACCGTCAGGTGGAAGAGTTTGCTCGGACTGTGATGGGTGCGTGAAATGGTTGCTGCTAGGACGACTTCTTAGTTCGTGGTCGGCCTTTTGAAACCTCTTTAAGTCCTGCGCAATTCGAAACGGATTGATCCATCGCATAGAGATCATCAAGCGAGAACATGTCGCCAATTAATTGGCTTAATCGTGCCGATTCAATATCGAGCTCGGTATCAACCCAGGCAACCGCTTGGTCACACATTTCACGAAGGCGCTGATATTCGAGAGAAGAGAGAGCCAACAAGCTGGTCATTGCCGCATTCACATTATTGATTTTGCGCCCTCGTTCTTCGGGATTCAGCCAGACACGGACGTGTTGCCGCTCCATTCCGTTGATCGAGTGGGCACTGTATTTGCTGCGCATCTCAAGTATTGCGGAGTGATACTCTTGATCTTCAAAATTGAATTTTTGAATGAGGTGGCCAACACGCAGCCTAATTCCCCCGTTGAATGCCCTGGAATAAACTACTGGAATGGCCGTCGCGAGCGCATCAATGGTAGCGGCATCCAGATTGGGAGCAGGAGCACCAAGACTGAGTTTTTCGCACATATCCCGACAACGCTCAAAATCCCGGCGGATGCTGGTGAGATCGCATAAACGTTCACACTCTGGGAGGTTCACTTCGACTGCACGGTAGGTCGCCATTTTTCAGTCTTTGGTGGTATGTTTCTTTTGACTCCTCGAATTTTCGGGTAGCCGCATTGCCTGCCTTTTCTAGCCGACTGTGCGAATTGTGGTCCTTACGGCACTGATCTGTTGATCAATATCTTTCTGGGTTGCTACCTCCATGCGCACCAGTTCGTGCAAGGCGATGCGGAAAAGCTCCATCATTTCTTCTCCCACAGGACTTAGGACGCCTCGATAAAGGCAGAGCGTCCCGGTCTCCAGAATGTCACCGCTGGCATTGGCAACAGAGGCTGCTGCGATCTGTTCGGGAGGTGTTTTTTGCATTGATATCGCGTGAATGAATGCAGCCGGATCATGTTTAATTGATCGCTCAACTTGGAGTCGGGCTTGGGCAAATGCATTTGGGCATCCCGCCCGGCTCCCCAACAAATCGAGGGCCTTTGAGATCAACTTCAGTTCTTTGGGTTGGAACAAGCCGAGCATAATTTTGAGGACAGTTTTATTGAGCTGTGCTCTTAGTATCCGCCGCAAACCCGCTATGGAAGGACGTTTTTCCGCAGCTTCCCAATCACCCAGGCAACCTAAAAATGGGGTCATGCTCAAGGATTCACGCGCTCTGAGGACGTTTCCGTTCCCACCTTATTCATGAAGCGCGCTCAAAACCGCCTGTGGATTGCGCTCGACGACGCGCAACAACGCCTTGGCCGGACCTTCGGGCTCCCTTCGTCCTTGCTCCCAATTCTGGAGTGTCCGGATGCTGACGCCGATCATTTGTGAAAAGTCCGCCTGGGTCAGGCCGGTCCGCTCCCTGAGTCCCTTCACATTCAGATCGGTCAGCGTGGTTCGCCGGTGTGAGAGCTTTCCGCCCTGCATGATGGTGCCCATCTGCTTCACGCTCAGCACGAGCTTTTGGAAATCTGCATCATTCATGGGTGTAGGATTCTATGAGTTGTTTGAGGACTTTCAATTGAGAGGAGGTGAGATCGGTTTGTTGGTTCTTCGGGTAGGCCGTGAGCATGAAGGCCGTGTCCTCATGCCAAAGGTAATAAATGACACGAATCCCGCCCCGCTTGCCCCGGCCCGAACCCGCCCATCGCAACTTCCTCAGCCCACCGGATCCCTTGGTGAGATCACCTTGGTCGGGCTGTTGAAGCAGGCTGAGCTGGAGCTGGCGTTGATCCTCCGGAGACAATAAATCGTCGATCTGCTGCGAGAAGACAGGTGATTCGATGAACTGAAGGACCACCGCAGAATGATACTCCAATGGCGTAGCTCATCAAGTGCTTATTTCTGACCAAGCGGTTGCTTTTGGGTATCCGACAGCGACCGCATCAACGCGTCCGCCGTGTGGTGGCGCAGTAATCCCGCCCCTTGGCCGGCATACAGCGGTAGCCAATCCGCATCGTCTTTTTCCCACGCGGCGGTTTTGACGGGAGTATTGAACCATCCCTGGTGCGGATAGGGCAACGGCTCCGCACCTTGGTTTTCAAGGGCTTCCAATAGGGGGTTCACCATGAAGCGGGCGAGGCGTCCGGTTAGTTTCCGCGACAACCGGGTGTGGCTGGCCGTTGGGGAAAACAATGCCCGGCGATGCGCGGGGGCGCACCCGGATTCGCCGCAGGCCAGAAAGGCCGTGCCGATCTGCACAGCCTGCGCCCCCAGCCGCAGGGCTGCCGCCACACCCCGCGAATCGGCGATGCCTCCGGCAGCGATCACGGGAATGCCGACCGCATCCACCACTTGCGGCACCAGCGCCAGGGTGCCGGTCAGCGATTGCTCCGCCGATCGCAGAAAGGAAGGCCGATGCCCACCGGCCTCGCAACCGGTCGCAACGATCCAATTCACGCCCGCCTCCTCAAGCGCCACGGCTTCCTCCACCGTGGTGGCTACCCCCAGAGTCAGGATCCCACGTTTTCGGCAATCGTTGAGAATCTCCCCGTCCGGAATGCCGAATACAAAACTGAAGACCGCCGGCCGTGCTTCGAGGATCGCTTCGGCTTGTTGGGCAAACGTGAAACGGCCAGGCGGTGCCAACGGCGGCGGCGCGATTCCCAGCTTCTGGTAGATGCCCGCGAATTGCGCCAAGCCCGCAGCATGTTGCTCTGGAGACATCGTCTCGCCCCCCGGATCATGTGAGGAAACCCATAGATTTAAATTAAACGGACCGGTCGTGGCGGCCCGCAATTCCCCAGCAAGGCGGATGATCGCTTCCGGCTCCAGCCCATGGGCTCCGAATGACCCCAGTCCGCCCGCATTCGTTACCGCCGCCGCCAAGGCCACCGTGGATAGTCCGCCACCGAAAGGGCCCTGCACGATCGGATAGCGCAATCCCAGGCGGCGCATCACGTTATGGTCAGGATCGGATTTCATGGCTCAGGCGGATTGGGGAAAGCGGTCGGTGAACACCGTTTCGCTATCAGCGAGACGCACTCCTCTTGGCCAGGCGGCCGTTGTGCCTTTGCCGATCGCCAAAATGAAGCTCAGCGCGAAGTGCTCCGGCAAGTGAATCAACCTGGCGACCGCCGCCGGATCGAAGCCGATCATCGGGCAGGAATCGTAGCCCATATCCCGCGCTGCCAGCATCAGCGTCATGCCGGCGAATCCCGTGGAACGCATCGCCTCGTCCCGGATGAGGCGCTCATTTCCCTCGTAAAAAGGCGTCAGGGCCGGCACCAGAATATCCTGCACCGCCTGCGGGGCGTGACTCCAATAACGCTGTGGATCATCCGCGTGCGCCTTCAGGTCCGCACACATCACCACCAGCAGGGACGCATCCGTCACCTGCGCCTGGTCCCACGCCACGTCCCGGATTTGCTGCCGCAGCTCCTTGTCCCGGACGAGGAGAAACCGGTAGTTCTGCATGTTAAAGGAGGAAGGCGCTAACTTCGCCAGATGCATGAGCCTGGCGATGTCCTCTTCAGGCATCACATGGCTGGGATCATAGTGTTTGATGGTGCGGCGGGTTTCGATGGATTCGATGACATTCATGATTTGGGATTTAATGTTATTTGCCGGACTACAGTGGCTCCCGGCGGCGCAAATTTGGCCGGCTGGTTACCTTTGTAAACCATGGGAGTTGACCGCTTGGCGGATTGCGGTCACCTTTCGGTAACCCCGCCAAAATCCGCCATGGTCCCCCGCAGAAAAAACCGCGTCCCGCCTCCTCCTGCAAGCTGTCCGCTCAAGGTGTGCATGAGTTATCTGGGCGGCGCATGGACGCCGAATATCATTTGGTATCTCAGCGCTGCGCCCCGCCGTTTCACCGAGCTGAAGCAGGATCTCGCGGGTGTCTCCGCCAAAATGCTGACCCAACGCCTGCGGGGATTGATGGACTCAGGCATCGTCGGACGCACGGAGCGGACGACTTCGCCGCCCACCGTGGAATATCACCTAACTACCCTCGGGATGGAGCTCAAACCCGCGCTCGAAGCGATCGTCAGCGTGGGTCAGCGGCTCAAAGCGCACCAGGAAGCCCGTCAAACCCGTCAGGCTCCGCCGGATGCCGCACGGTGATGCGCCGCCGTATCCAGCGCCAGCTCCACCAGCCGCGCCCGCAGTTTTTCCGGCTCCACGATGCGGATATTCCGGCAAAAGCTCATCAGCCAGGACGCCAAATAGGTGTAATCGCTACCGCAGAAAGTCAGGGTCACCCGCACCGTGCCATCGCCTGGCACTTCCTGACGGACCGCCGGCCCCCAGTGACGCCGCACGGATTCCAACACCAGCGGAGCGACCTCCAGCACCGCCGTCTCCGATCCCTCGGGGATCATCCATTTCGCCAAGTGATCCGCCAGATCAAACCCGCGCCGCGGAGCCACCGTTTGCGCCAACAGTTCGCAATCCAGCACCCGGTCCGCCCGGAAATCCCTGACATCCCCGCGCATCCGGCACCACGCGATGAGATGCCAGTGATCCAGGTAGTAAACCAAGCCCAGCGGCTCCGCCTCCCGCCACTCCGCCGCCTCCCGTTTCACGCCCCGGTAAAGCAGCCGCATCACCCGGCCCTCCGCCATGGCCGCTTGCAGCCGGCTCAGCGGCACGGGCCCACTTTTGCCGGAGTGGCTGCGCACCAGCATCACCTTCCGCAACCGCAGCACCTGATCCTGCAAATCCGGAGGCAACACCGCCGTCACTTTCGCTAGCGCCATGCGGATGGACTCCGCCACCGACGCATCCGTCATCCGCTCCGCCAGCAGCCCGCCCGTCGCCAAAGCCATCGCCTCCGCCGGCGAAAACATCACTGGAGGCAAATGATAGCCCCGCCGCAGGGAGTAACCCACCCCGGCCTCCCCCATGATCGGCACCCCCGCCTCCCCCAGCGCCACCAGATCCCGGTAAATCGTCCGTTCCGTCAGCCCGAAATGCCCCGCCATCTGCGCCGCCGTCACCACCCGCCGCGATTGCAATAACATCACGAGGGCGGCGAGACGGTCGGTTCGGTTCATCGCCTCTTCTTCTCCGGGACGACCGTCTTGCCAAGCGTCGGATCAGGACATGAAATGGAAGGCACCCACCGATTTTAAGTTAGGAGGCATGGGGTGGACGAAGCTCCCGCTGAGTTCCGGAGCACCGGCAGGATCCCAAGCCAAGGCAATGCAATGCATCAAAAAAGCTCCTGGAACTCAGCCGGAGCTTCGTCCACCCCAAGCCTCAGCCTCCCCCTTCAAGCCTCCAGCCGCTTCGTCGCCGTGCGGTCGGAAATCACCTGCGTCTCCTTGCCTTTTTCCTTGTCCTTCTCTTTGTCCGGCGGCTCCGTCTTCACTTTCAACAGGCGCACCAGCCTTTCCGTCATGCGTTCCGGCGTCAGGTCCTGGATGATATCCCCGCCCGTGCAGATGGAAATGTGCCCCGTCTCCTCCGACACGATCACCGCGATGGCGTCCGTCTGCTCCGTGATCCCCATCGCCGCCCGGTGCCGCAGCCCGATGCTCCGGTCCGAGATTTCCCGCTGACTGATCGGAAACACACACCCCGCGCCCACGATCCGGCCTGACCGCAAAATCATCCCACCATCATGCAGTGCCGTCTTCGGGTGGAAAATGGTCAGGATCAATTCCGGCGAAAACGAGCTATCAATTTCCACGCCCGTCTCCAGGTAGGATTCCAATTCCATCCCGCGCTCGAAGGCAAACAGTGCTCCGAACCGCTTGGCCGAAAGATCCCGCACCGCGTCCTCCAACGCCTCCAACAGTTCCATATTCTCCCGCGCACTGGAGAACAGCCGGTGACTGCCCAAGCTCACAAAACTCCGCCGCATTTCCGGCTGGAAAATGATCACCAGCGTCACCCCCACAAAAAACGCGAACGTCCGCACCAGCTCCATTTCCAGGGCATGAGCCACCAAAACCAGCGACAACACCATCAAAAGCACCGCCGGCAGCAACCGCGCCCCATTGCTCCGCCG
>JANPKJ010000002.1:0-35024 GCA_031425955.1 Akkermansiaceae bacterium
CGCACGCGGTGAAAGAACTACTCGCCTGAGCGCCAATCGCGAACGCTAAAACACCGAAGGGTTCCCGTACAAACTGAACCCGCTCGAATGTTCGATTTGCACGTCGAACACCTCGCCGACATGCCGCTCGCCGCCCGCAAAAATCACGATCTTGTTTCCGGGTGAACGTCCCATCAGACGCTCCTCGTTCGTCTTGCTCAAGCCCTCGCACAGAATCTCCACGCGATGGCCAACGAGCGACTCGCCCTTCTCTTTCGCCCAACGATCGACGATGCGCAGCACGTCCTGATTGCGTGACTCCTTCACGCTCTCGGGTAGTTGCTCGCCGAGTTCCGCGGCGGGTGTGTCGCGGCGTTTCGAGTAGCGGAAGACGAAGGCGTTGTCGAATTTCAGCCGCTCGACGGTGTCGATGGTCGCTTGGAAATCTTCTTCCGTCTCGCCGGGGAAGCCGACGATCATGTCGGTGGTGATGGCGAGGCCGGGGCGGGCAGCCTTCATTTTCTCGCAGATCTCGATGAATTTCTCGTTTTTATAGGGTCGACGCATTTCGCGGAGGATGCGGTCGGACCCGCTTTGCATCGGGAAATGGATGTGTGAACAGAGTTTCGGCAGGTAGGTGAAGGCGGCGACGAGGTCGTCCCGGTAGCCGATGGGATGCGGCGAGGTGAAGCGGATGCGCTCGATGCCTTCGACTGCGTGCACGGCTTCGAGGAGTTGGACGAAGGGCGATTTGCCGTCGATTTTCGGAAACTCGGTGCGACCGTAAAGATTGACGATCTGGCCGAGCAGCGTGATTTCCTTTACGCCGTGCGCGGCGAGGTGGCGGACTTCGCCGACGATTTCCGAGATCGGCCGGCCGCGTTCCTTGCCGCGGGTGTCGGGGACGATGCAGAACGAGCAGCGCATGTTGCAGCCCTGCATGATGGAGACAAAGGCTGAAGCTTCGTGCGCCTTGGGAATGTGGTCGCGGATGGTGTTTTGCGAGCCTTCCTCCTCGGCGGTGTCGCAGACGGTGGTGCCGCGGAGGGAGAATTGCGGGTCGTCCATGCGGGCTTCGAGCCGGCGCTGGAGGATGGTGTCCACGTATTCGAAGACCTTGTGGTATTTCTGCGTGCCGACGACCACATCGAGGCTGGGCACCGATTTGAAAAGCTCCTCGCCGCGCGACTGGGCCATGCAGCCCATGAACCCGTAAACCACGTGTTTCCGGTCACGCCCGCGGTGCATCATGGTGCCCATTTTCCCAAGCGCCTTCTGCTCCGCCTGGTCGCGGACCGAGCAGGTGTTGATGAGCACGGCGTCCGCCTGGTTTTCATCCGCCGTGACCGTGTAGCCGCCCTCGCTGAATATGCGGAGGACTTGCTCCGAGTCCCGCTCGTTCATCTGGCAGCCGTAGGTTTTGACGTATACTTTTGGCATGGAATTTCCGGGTCGGGCGCGCAAGCTAGGCAGGAAAAACCTGGGGTTCAAGGCCGCATCCTGCGATTGCGGGAGTACGGGTGGATTCTATGGATGAGGCGTTATGCCGCAGAAATTCAAGGAATATGGACGAATTGGCCCAACAATTGGGTTTACTTGCGTCTGGGATTGCCATCTCTTTCCGAATGCAGGAATGATGATTATCCGAGATCGTTTTGATCGCTCAGCTATTTTCCCCGCTCTTATGCTCAAGCAGTATATATCCATCGTTTTTTCCGTGGTTTTGTTACAATGGTTGGCGATTTCAAACATTGATGCCGCCCCCCACATCGCCTCCACGGATCACACCGCAGCCCCGGTCGGGGAAACCATCACGTTCACTGGATCCGGATTCACCGGCACCACCGCCGTCACCTTCTTCTGGGCGAGATCCAAGAACGCCGCCACCTTCAGCGTGATTAACGACTCGACTCTGGCGGTCACGGTCCCCAACTTCACTCAAGGTTTTCGCGAGCGTTTCGTGCTCATCGAGACCGCTACCGGATCCACTGTCTCGCTGGCTCCCGGCGGATACGGGGACGTCACCGAGTTCACAGGCATCGGGCCGGTTCCGGAGGATGCGTCGCCCTACATCATCATTAAGGCCGGCGCGGTGGCGACCTCGCTGCCGGAGTTCTTTCCCTACTTCGTCTACGTCGAGTCCGGCGCGGTTCTGCAAAACGTTCCTTCCGAGTTCTTTGGAGGTTTCATTTTCGCGGAAAATGGTGCGACTCTCGATTTCCGCGGCTCTAACTTCACCAACTCGGTCCAGCGTCCTGCGGTCTTCTACAGTCCTAGCACGACTATCCTCGGCAGCCTGCCACCCAACTCCGGGTCTTTCGGGAATTTCCCTCCTCGACGGGTCGCGGCGCTTTCCAACAGTCCGGGCGTCGGGCCATTTTCCGTAGGCGTTCGGGTGAATGTCACCATCGTGGGTGACGGCAGCGTCGAAATGGATCCTGACACGACTTACCTCGCCCAAGGCACCAGTTTCACCCTCACCGCCACGCCCGGGGCAGGCTCAATTTTCCAAAGCTGGTCGGGAGCGTCCAGTTCTAGCAGTCCGGTGGTAGAACTGGTCACTGACTTCAACAACACGAACATCAACATCACTGCTACCTTCAGCAGCGGGCAAATTCTCGAAACCTTCGCTGGTTCCGGGGGAACCATTGAGGCCAGTCCCGATCTCGCGGTTTACACAACTGGGCAATCCGTCGTGCTGAATGCCATCCCGAAGCCCGGCTACACTTTTGTCGGATGGGGCGGCGCCCTCGCCGGTCAGGTCTCGTCGCCTGCCAACCTGACGATGAATGCCCACAAAACGGTTTCAGCGATTTTCCTGCCTGTGACCCCTGCGGTCCAGCCCCACATCACCTCCACGGATCACACCGCGGCCCCGGTCGGGGAAACCATCACGTTCACCGGATCCGGATTCACCGGCACCACCGCGGTCACCTTCTTCTGGGCGAGCACCAAGAACGCCGCCACCTTCAGCGTGATTGATGACTCGACCCTCGCGGTCACGGTCCCGAACTTCACTCAAGGTTTCCGCGAGCGTTTCGTGCTCATCGAGACCGCCACCGGTTCCACGGTCTCGCTGGCTCCCGGCTCATACGGGGACGTCACCGAATTCCCCGGTTATGGTCCGGTTCCGCAGGATGCGTCGCCCTACATCGTCATCAAGGCCGGCGCGGTGGCGACCTCGCTGC
Organism: Akkermansiaceae bacterium; assembly: GCA_031425955.1. Lineage (GTDB taxonomy): Bacteria > Verrucomicrobiota > Verrucomicrobiia > Verrucomicrobiales > Akkermansiaceae > Luteolibacter. The sequence continues at coordinate 3,168 of JANPKJ010000002.1, forward strand.
CGGATTTCGGTCCCTACTTCGTTTACGTCGAGTCTGGCGCGGTCCTGCAGAACATTCCTTCGGAGTTCTTCGGTGGTTTCATTTTCGCGGAAAATGGCGCGACTCTCGATTTCCGCGGCACGAACTTCACCAACTCGGTTCAGCGTCCTGCGGTCTTCTACAGTCCCGGCACCACGATCCTCGGCAGCCTGCCACCCGTCTCCGGGTCGTTCGGGAATATCCCTTCTCGACAGGTCGCGTCACTATCCAACAGTCCAGGCGTCGGTCCGTTTTCCGTAGGCGTCGGATTGAATGTCACCATCGTGGGTAACGGCAGCGTTGAGATGAATCCTGACACGACTTACCTCGCCCAAGGCACCAGTTTCACCCTCACCGCCACGCCCGCGGCAGGCTCGGTTTTCCAGAGCTGGTCGGGAGCGTCCAATTCTAGCAGTCCGGTGGTAGAACTGGTCACTGACTACAACAACACGAACATCAACATCACTGCTACCTTCAGCAGCGGGCAAATTCTCGAAACCTTCGCTGGTTCCGGGGGAACCATCGAGGCGAGTCCCGATCTCGCGGCTTACTCTACCGGGCAATCCGTCGTGCTGAGTGCCATCCCGAAGCCCGGCTACACTTTTGTCGGATGGGGCGGCGCCCTCGCCGGTCAGGTCTCGTCGCCTGCCAACCTGACGATGAATGCCCACAAAACGGTTTCCGCGATTTTCCTGCCTGTGACCCCTGTGGTCCAGCCCCACATCACCTCTACGGATCACACCGCGGCTCCGGTCGGGGAAACCATCAGGTTCACCGGATCCGGATTCACCGGCACCACCGCGGTCACCTTCTTCTGGGCGGGCACCAAGAACGCCGCCACCTTCAGCGTGATTGACGACTCGACTCTCGCGGTCACGGTCCCGAACTTCACTCAAGGTTTTCGCGAGCGATTCGTGCTCATCGAGACCGCCACCGGTTCCACTGTCTCGCTGGCTCCCGGCGGATACGGAGACGTCACCGAGTTCACCGGTTACGGTCCGGTTTCGCAGGATGCGTCGCCCTACATCATCATCAAGGCCGGCGCGGTGGCGACCTCGCTGCCGGAATTCTTTCCCTACTTCGTTTACGTCGAGTCCGGCGCGGTTCTGCAAAACGTTCCTTCCGAGTTCTTTGGAGTTTTCATTTTCGCGGAAAATGGTGCGACTCTCGATTTCCGCGGCACTAACTTCACCAAATCGGTCCAGCGTCCTGCGGTCTTCTACAGTCCCGGCACCACGATCCTCGGCAGCCTGCCACCCTTCTCCGGGTCGTTCGGGAGTATTCCCCCTCGCCAGGTCGCGTCGCTTTCCAGCAGTCCGGGCGTCGGACCGTTTTCCGTGGGATATCCATTTACTCTTCTCGTTGACGGGCCAGGAAGTGTCTCAATCAACCCGATGCTGGAATACTATCCTGAAGGAACTGCCATTACTCTCACTGCGACTCCCGCACCAGACAACTACTTCGTCCGGTGGATGGGTGCGATCTCGTCTTCCACTGGCACCAAGGTGTTCGTCATCAAGAAAGCATCCGAAGTCACGGCTCGCTTCAGCGATCATCCGGATTTCTTTTCCGATTGGAGGGCGAGATTCTTCACGCCAGCCCAACTCGCCGACCCGGGTATCACAGGACCCGATAAGGATCCGGATAGAGACCAGATCACCAATGCCGCGGAATACGCCTTCGGGACGAATCCTGTGGAGTTCAATGGCAATCGGGGTTTCAAGATTCTTCCGGGCGGGAATCCGCATCAGGAGGGAGTCGGGCTGCGCTTGGAATACATTCGTCCGAAGTATGCCGCCGACATCAACTATATCCTCCAGGCGAGTGAAGGGATCAATGGCGGGTGGACGGTAGGGACGATCGGCAACCTTATTTTCACCGTAACCGAGGAGAAAATCGTTCCGCAGGGCGATGACATGGAGAAGATCACCCTGAGGGTTGCATTCCCTGACAGGATTCCCAACTCCCTGTTTTTCCAACTCACGGCGAACCTTGAGGATTTCTAATCGAACCTGGGCATCATGTCCCTCGGGTTCGGTGGATCATGGGCGTTTTGAATTCCGTTGAGAATAAAGGAGTGAGAGTTCAGAGGAGCACAAGTGCAGACTCTCGACTTCCCTCACGCCAGCGTGAGCCGCTCGTCGGACTCGAGCTTCGCGTTGAGCTCGGGCCAGCCGGTCGGAGTCTGCATGTTGAAGCAATGCAGGTAAACGGTGAGCAGGCGGGGTTCGAAAATGTCGACGAGGCGGTCGATGGTGGTGTTGAGGCGCTCGGGGTCGAGTTTCTTGGGAAGGTCTCCTACGACCGATCCCTTGCCATCGTGGGGGATGCCCATGCCGTCGCAGAACATCGCGAGCAGCGATTGCTGGCCGGCCATCAGGTAGGCTTGCAGGAGGTGTTCGCCGATGGTGTCGCAAGGCTTGAGCTTCAAGGTTTTGTGGATCCAGGCGTATTGCTCGGCCATGGATTTTTTCTCGATGAAGACGGGGCGGAGCTTGCGGTTGGTGGCAAGGGTGGCGACGGCGGACCGGTAGACGTTCTTGTCGTTGGCGCGGAACCAATCGAGAATTTGAGAAACGAAGGCGGGGTCGACGGCGGTGTAGAGTTCGTGGGCTTTCACGGTAAGGAAATTTTGAGTGGCCGGGAGTCAATGCGCTGATCCGGCCCGTGGCAAGGGCGGAGAAGGAATGGATTGGGGTATTTTGGTTTGAGCTGGTTCGAACTCATGCGCGCCGATCAGTTGGACCGGGGGAGGGGAGGTGGAATAGAGGGAGGAAGTGGGGGCGGCACAGCTGTTTTCTTGGCAAAAGCGCGGATTAAAAACTGGCACCCCATGAACAGGACCAGTCCACCTCCCATCATAGCGATCGCACCGGCGAACGATGGTTTTTTACCTTCCTCCATGATGATGACTTCATCCGCGAGGCCATTTTCGTAGCTTTTGCTCATATTGCGCTCCTCAGAGCCGCCTCTTTCGAAGTCGGACAGAATCAACCCCTGAACAGCTCGGGAAGCCTGCATTCTTGCTGCGTTCTTCAAGGCGAATTCCACTCCTTGCGTCACGCCCGAATCGCCCGCCTCCTGGAACTCCTTGTAAAGTGTCAATATGGTACGGTCGTCGGTGACGACGAGAGCGTGAATGAGATCTTTTTCGGCATCATAGTCCGGTTTTACCAACGGGACATACAACTTCAAGGGAGTGTCGACTGCCCTAAAGGAAATCGCCGAGGCGTTAGTAAGGTCGAACACGCCACCTTCGATTGGAACCCACCTTGAATCCGGTTTCTTGATCGCAATCGCTTCGATGCTAAGAGTTTCGAGCTTCCGCTGCGTGATTGCGGTGACCAGTGAGACAATCCCGAAGATGACCATCAAGAGACCGGCCTTTGCAGCGAAGCGGATGATGAACATGGGGGACGAATCGGAATTTGTGCTTCGAGTGTCGAGATTGGAATCAGTCGACTATTCAGCGAGGTCGCTGAGCAACGAATCGTATTCCGTGAAGATTTCCCGCATCGCGTTCAGGACCTTTGTCTGCCGATCCGCATCCGCTTCATCGATTTGGATTCGGCGGACTTGTTCCAGCGTGTGAGACGTTGGAACTTACTGCGAAAGTTGGTGGATAAGTTGGGGGTTGTCGTTGCGGACGTGTTGTGAGGCTTCTTCGAAAGAGACGCTTACCGGCGGATTTGCGGCGCGATCATTCCTAACTCGCTGAATGAAGGTCTCAACTTCGGTCAGTTCGGAGTCAGACAGGGTCGTGATTTTCTGCTTAAATTCCATAACCTGCATGGGCAGAAGATGCCATTTTCTCAGTAAGCTTCAATTGCTTTCTACTCTCGCAAGCCATCGAAACGCCGCGCATGCCCGCATTTCAAAGAAACGGAAGGATCCCGGAAATAACGACCACTCCGCCCGAGACGGCGAGGCCGGCGCCGAAGATCAGCAGACGGCCTTTTCCCAAGGGGGCTCCGTTTTTGAGGAGGCCGCGCAGGTAGAGCTCGGCGAGCGGGCCGAGCATGAATGCGATGTTTGCTCCGATGGCGACGACGATTCCGCCAGCGATGGCAGCTGGGACGGGGAGGTGCTGACGGGTGATCCAGAGGGCGAGGACGCCGAGGCCGGGCAGAATCATGATGCCGTTGTAGAGCAGGCGGAGTTTTTCCCAGCCGCGGACGAGCTCGCCGAGGGTGGCGCGATCCTCGGCCGGAGGCGGCGCAGCAGGTGGGGCGTAGGGATTCGGTGGGATCATGGAGATCACTGCAGCCCGAGAACTTTCGGCGGGCTGGCGTTTCCGAAGCGGTCGAGTGCGGTGACGGCGATGGCGTCGGCACTCGGGATGGTGACGCTCGGCGCGCTGGCGGGCACGATTTTCACCGTCCGCCAGGTGCCGTCGATCTTGGCTTGGACAGCGAGTTTCGCAGTGTTGCCGGCGGGGGTGCAGCGAACGGTAGTGGCCTCACCTTGGGCGGAGGCGCTGACGCCGGGAGCGGCGGGTGCCTTGGTGCTGAGCCACGGCATCGGCGGAATCGCGGCGGGCTGGGTGTAAGTGCCGGCGAGTTTGGTGGCGATGCCACCCTGGTTGCGGACGAGGCTCTTGGCGCTCCAGTGGATGTGGCCGTTCCAGTTGTTGCCGATTTTCCGGGAAAGGTCGATCTGGCTGGTGATTTCACCCGCGCCACGGCCGTCGGATCCGCCGATGCGCTCGGTGGCGATGCCGGGCCAGACCGGGCGGGATCCTTGCTGGCGCCACCAGGTTAGCAGAAGAGGGAAACTTTGTTTCTGGGGAGAAATCCGCCAGTAGAGCTGCGGCGCGAGGTAGTCGACCCAACCGTTTTTCAGCCACTTGCGCGAGTCGCCGGCAAGTTGCTCGTAGCTGTCGATGCCCGCCTCGATGCCAGCGGGGACGCCGGGCCGCCAGATGCCGAAAGGGCTGATGCCGACGCGGACCCAGGATTTCTGACGCTTCACGGCGGAGTAGAGGTTGCTGACGAAACCATCGACGTAGGCGCGGCGCTCGGCGGGGCTTTTCCCATCGGCGAAACGCAGGTTTCCGGAGGGGTAGGGGTAGAAATAGTCGTCGAGGTGGACGCCGTCGACATCGTAGCGCCGGACCACGTCGAGGATGACATTGAGCGCGCGGGTGCGGGTGTCCGGGTGGGCGGGATCGCACCAGGTCATGCTGCCGAATTTCCGGGTCGTGCTTGGCGCGGTGCGGGTGACGTGGTTGCTTGCTACCTGCTGGGAATTGTTCGAAAGGGCGCGGAAGGGGTTGAACCACGCATGCACCTCGATGCCGCGGGCGTGGGCCTCTTTGATGCAGAAGGCGAGCGGATCATAGCCCGGGGAGCGGCCCATGGTGCCGGTGAGCCAAGTGCTCCACGGTTCCATGGACGAGGAATAGACCGCGTCGCCCTGGGGGCGGACCTGGAAGATCACCGCGTTCATCTTGAGGGCGGCCAACTTGTCGAGCATGGCGCGCATTTCCGCCTGCTGGGCACCGGAGCTGAGGCCAGGGGAACTGGGCCAGTCGATGTTGTAAATGCAGGCGATCCACGCTCCGCGGAATTCCCGGGCTAGGGCCGGCGGTTTGTCCGCCACCGGCGCGTAGGATTGCGCGTGGGAAATAGAGGTCAGCAAACAGGCGAAAACCGGTGCGAGCAGGCGTTTCATGGCGGCAAGGTGGCAACTTCCGCACGGGCCGGCAAGTTTTCCGGAGAAGCGGCGGAACGGAGCCCGGGCTCACGCAAACGCCCGGACGAACAACATGACCGGCACGACGAGCAGCGCGAGCGAGGCGTCGAGAAGCGTGCGCTTCACCAGCCGGAAGCTGATCTCGAACCTGCCGCGTTCCTGCCAGAGATTGAAGTTGGGGAAAAACAGCGGAACCCTCCTCTCGTAGTCCGCGAAATCCTCGAACCTGCCTCTCAGGTATTTCGCCTCGTTGATCATCATCGGATAGAAAATCGCAAGATAAGCAACCGTGATGAGTAGCAGGAAATCCACGCGTCCTGTGAGAAGTCCCACGCCGACTGCCATCAGATAAGACGCGAAGTAGAGTGGATTGCGGCAAATCGAATAAAGCTCGGTTTGCATGACCTTCTTGTCCTTGTGGCCGCCGATGGATATCGTCGCCAGAACCCGCCCGAGAATGCCGGCGAATAAAAACAGGATTCCCACAAACTCCGCCGCCAGCATCCCGATGGCGGAGAGATGCCACGGGTTGGGAGTTAGAAGCAGATAAGCGGCCAGCGTGACCGCCAGCAGGGAGAAGATCAGCTTCCGGTAATCGTTGATGAATCCCTGGGTGCTAAGGCGGGACTGTTTGATGGCTTGGAAATGGGTTTTCATGGAAGGACGGCGGAATGCGTCGACAATCGTCTTATTGGCGGCCTTTTTTAGCAGGCCGAACATGAGAATCCGGTGAGTCGGTTGGATATCTTGAGACGAAACCCGCCTTCACTCATTTCTTTTGAAAACTCCCGGATCGCGCGCCAGAAGTTCGGCATTTCCTACGAGGACGAAGTCGCCCGATTGATCCAATAGCGTCCATCCAAGCGGCGCGTAATTACGTTTGAAGCTCCCCGATCGGATGATGCCATAAGCGGGACGGCTTTTGAATAATTCGGCGCATTTCACGCCATTTTCCACGGCTCGGGCCTTTTGCTCCGCATTCATGGGAAGCACGATGTCGGCGTCCCTCTCGGTGATGTGGATGGGTTTCCGCAGGTAAAACTCCAATCCGTGCGCACGCACTCTATCGGCGAAGACGGCTGCGGTGTTAGCGTCGGGTTGTTTTTGAATGGTCTGGACCAATGACCGCACGTCGGCCTGCTGCCGCAACCAGGGATTCGCCCATGGCATGAGGCCGGCTGCGATCAACATGAACACGAGAAACGGCACGGCCACCCGACATGCCTTGCGGACGTCGGTAAAACGCGTGCTGAGGACGAGGGCGAACGCCGGCATCAACGGCAGCACATAGGTGAGCAGTTTCGAACCGCTCAAACTCAAGATAATCAATGGCAAGATCGTCCACCCCAGCAGCAGCCCTTGAGTTGGAGAAACCTGTTTGGCCCGAATTCCGAGCCACGCCTGCCGGACGAGGCCGGGTATCAGGAAAGTCCACGGCAGCAGTCCGCCGATGAGGACGGGGGCGAAAAACCAGAGTGGCTTGGAGCGCCCGTGTTTGTTGGAAGCAAGACGATCCAGCAGTTCATAGCGCCAGAAGTAATCAAAGAGCGATGGTTTCAGCAATGCCAGCACGATGAACCACGACAGCCCGATGAGCAGAGTCACTAGCATTCCACGCAGCCATGGAAAGCGCACGTGCGGCAGGCTCCGATCTCTTGCTAGATGACTTCCCAGCGCGGCACTGAGTGGCACCACCAGCGCCATCGGCCCTTTCGTCAGGAAGCCGAGGCCCATCATGATGAAGAACAGCCAGCGCCGTTCATACACCAGCGCGGCGATGGCCGCAGTGATGAAGAAGCTCATCAACATGTCCGGGGTAAGCACCCGGGCGAGACCGAAAAACAGGAGAGTGGAAACGAGAACGATCGCGGCGATCCGCGCCCGAGTCTCACTCCACAGCCGACGCGCGATGGCCATGGTGAGCAGAAGGATGCCACATGCGGCGAGTGCGGAGGGCATCCGGGCGGCCCATTCGTTGTAGCCAAACACCTTCATGGAAACCGCCGTGCACCAGTAAATCAGCGGTGGCTTTTGGAGGTGTTCGAAACCATTGAGATGCGGCACCAGCCAACTGCCGCCAGCCGCCATTTCCCATCCCACCGCCGCATAGCGGCCTTCGTCCGGTTCGTTCAGTCCGCGGGTTCCCAGGAAGACAAAAATTACCGCGACTATCAGCCAAAGTCCGGGCCAAGGCCGGATATTCTTTGGGGAGGGGTCATTCATGAGAGGTTGCCGAACGGAACCGCCGGCTGCCGAACCACCACACGCCCATCATGTCGAGCGCAGGCCTCCAGAGCATGGCCATCAGCCCGTATTTGGAAAGTCCCGCCGTGCGCTCCCGGTGCGGCACGGCCATCTCCACCACCTTGAAGCCTGCGCCCACCGCAAGCGCCGGCATGAAGGAATAAAGCGTGCGGAGGGGAATGAAGGCACCGCACACTTCACGCCGCATCACTTTCAGAGCACAGCCGGAGTCACTCACCCCGTCCTTGAGAAAAACCTGCCTCACGTTGTTAGCCGTGCGGGACATCATTCTCCGCAGCAGGGAATCCCGGCGCTTGGCCCGCATCCCTGCCACCATGTCTGCATCGGTAACGCTCAAATGGTAAATCATCGCATCCAGCACGGATGGATCATTTTGCCCGTCCCCATCGAGAACGGCCACCAGTTCGCCAGTGGCTTTCTGAAATGCCGTCCATAGCGCGGCCGCCTGGCCGCTGTTTTTTACATGGCTGAGCACACAAAGCTGTGGCCATGACCGCGCCATTTGTTGAAGTTTCTGTCCCGTGTCATCCGAGCTTCCATCATCCACGGCGAGCACTTCATAACTCATATATAAGGCATCAAGGGCTGACCTCAGTTCGGCTAGCACATCCAGGATACTCTCGCCTTCGTTGTAAAATGGCACGACGGCGGATAGCTTCAGACCGCTTTCGGGGCGGGGTTTGAACATTTCCTCGGAATCGCCGGGGTGTCGGTCGGTGATCGCGCTGACCCGCACGGCGGGTTTCGGGGAAAATGAATCAAGCAGTTGTCTCATCGGTGGGCCATGCTTAGCGGGCCGAACATGAGAATCCGATGAGTCGTGGGAAAACTCCCGGACTCAGGCGGATTTGCTTTTCCACGCCAACACCACCGCGCCCGCGACGATCAACAGGCCGCCGGCGAGGTGCTGAAGGGTGATTTTTTCCTTCAGGAAAAATCCCGCCAGGACGATCACGAACACCACGCCGAGCTTGTCCACCGGCGCGACCCGCGAAGCATCGCCCAGTTGCAGGGCGCGGAAGTAACACAGCCACGAAAGCCCGGTCGCAATGCCGGACAAGATCAGGAACCACCACGTCCGCGAGGTGAAATTCACCATTTCCGCAGGCTTGGCGAAGATGAATGCGATGGCCCACGCGAACACCAGGATGACCGCGGTCCGGATCGCCGTGGCGAGATTGGAATCCACACCGGTGACCCCGGCCTTGGCGAGCACCGCAGTGACACCGGCGAAGAATGCGGAAAGCAGCGACCAGTGGAGCCAGTTCATGGCGGAAGCGTGGTGGTTTTCGACTCACAGATCAACAGAGGCATCGCCAACACGAACTCGATCCAGCCGTCGTCAGTCCTTCGTGCTTGAAGTGTCGCGCCCATTGCCGTTGCCGCTTCGAGGCTGAGGGTCAGCCCGATGCCGAGGTGGATTCCCGCTTCGCTGCGGGACGATTCTTTGCGGAACAGGGGTTCGAACAAACGCTCCAGATTCTCCGGCAGGTCGTCGGCTTGGTTGGCGATCCGGATTTCCACTTTTCCGTCTCTGATGCCGCCGTGGATGCGGATTCCTCCTCCCGGAGCCGCGTAGGAAGCGGCGTTGTCGAAGAGATTGTTGAAGATGATCCCGAGCAGTGTCACATCTCCGCTGGCGGAGATCGGCTCGGCGGGTAGATCTTGTGTCACCTTCAATCCACGTTGTTCGAAAAGTGGAAGGAACGGCTCCAGACATTCGGCCAGGACACGGGCGGCGTCGATTTCCTCCACCCGTGACGGAGTTCCTTCCTGGCCGATGCGTGAGAGCGCGGAAAGACGCTTCACCAGGTCCCCCAGCTCGATCGCCGTCTTCTGACAGCTCTTCAAATGTGCGGCATACGCGGCGGCGTCGCGGGACTGGGAGAGCGCCAGATCCGTGGTCGCGCGGAGCCCGGCGATGGGGGTGCGCAGCTCATGGGCGGCGTGCCGGATGAAGTCCCGCTCGCGCTGCCGGAGCGTCGCCACGCGGGCGAGCAGCGAGTCGAAACTCTCCGCCAAGCCGGTCAGTTCGGTGGGCAGCGCACGTGGCAGATCAAGCGCGGAATCCAGTTGGTGTCCGGCGCGGTCCCTCATTTGTGCGGTCAACTCGTCAATGGGACGCAAGGTCACCCGGATCACGCGGTCGATGAGAAGGAACCCGAGTCCCAGCGTGAGCAGGGTGCCGACTCCCAGAACCCAGCGTGTGCGGTTGAGCACGCGGTAGATGGACTTTTTATCCCGCGCGACGACCAGGATGTGCGGTATGCTTTTCGGGTTGATGATGTTTCCGCTGGATTGCATGCGTGCGGATTCCTCGGGTGTGATGAACGGATAGATCCTCAGTCCGATGGCGCGCAGTGTGCTGCGGCTGCCGGGAAGGTGAATGTCTTTGATCAGGGAATCGCCTGTCCTGCCGTGGAACTTCGGCAGGTCCCGTCCGTTCAGCCGGGTCGAGCGGGTGGTCTCGTTAGTCGCCTCGTTCCAGAACTGGAATAGCCCGTCATCCCGCACGACCCGGTTCGTGCCGAGGCCTTCCTGCCATTCGAAGACAATCTTTCCGTTTTCCAGTTCCACCTGGTTGGAAAGCAGGGCCGCCGTCTGCGTGATGGCCCGATCCAGCTCGCGGATCAGTCCGTGGCGCACGATCAAATAAGTTCCGATAGACAACAGGCAGAGCAGAATGCCGACTCCGAATCCGCAGCGCAGCAGCAGGGTCCGCCGGATGGAGGGCGTGCTCATGCCGCCGGTTCTTCCAGGATGTATCCGAGCCCGCGGCGGGTTTGGATGAGGTTGGCAAGCTCTCCGGTATTCAGTTTTTTCCGCAGGTAACCGATGTAGACGTCCACGACGTTGCTGCTGCCGCCGGTGCTGTCTTCGAACACGTGGTCCCAGATGGCCGTCCGGGAAACCACCTCGCCGGAGCGGTAGAAAAGGTATTCCAGCAGGCGGTATTCGAGCGCGGTGAGATCCACGGGTTGTCCTTTCCTGTGCACGGTCCGCCGCATCGGATCGAGTAACAGATCGGCGACTTGCATGACCGGGGTTTTCTGCACGTAGCTCCGCCGCAACAGTGAACGGACGCGGGCTAGCAACTCGGCCAGAGGAAACGGCTTTACCAAATAATCGTCCGCACCGGCATCCAGTGCTTCCAAGCGGTCCTCCAATCCATCCCGCGCGCTGATGACGATGATGTGGACGGGGTTTCGCTTCGCCCGCAGGCGACGAAGGATTTCCATGCCGTCGATGTTCGGCAGCATCAGGTCCAACAAGATCAAGTCATGGCCGGAATCATCCGCGGCCCACAGCCCTTCGTCGCCGGTCGATGCGGTGTCCACCAGGTATCCGGCTTCGGTGAGATACTGACCGATGGCATCGCGCAGGGGCGCGTGGTCCTCGATTAGCAGCAGTCGCATGGCGGAGGATTCACCCGCCGACGGAGGACTGGGAAGCGAAAACGCGAATCCGGCGCCTACTTGGAACGCCAGCGCTGGGTGAGGTCGGCATAAGCATCGATCCGACGGTCGCGGAAGAACGGCCAGATGCGGCGGAAATTCTCGACCGCTTGGAAATCGAGGTCGTGGTAGAGGATTTCCTCGCGCTCGGTGGAGGCTTTGGCGACGAGTTCGCCATAAGGATTCGCGACGAACGAGCGGCCCCAGAACTCGGTGTCGCCCTCACGTCCGGTGCGGTTGATCGCGGCGAGGTAGCAACCGTTGGCGACGGCGTGGCCGCGCTGGACGGTCTCCCAGGCGCAGTGCTGGGCGTCGCCGAGAGTGGGTTTCTCCTCGGGCAGCCAGCCGATGGCGGTCGGGTAAACAAGGACCTGCGCGCCGCCGAGCGCCATCAGGCGGGCGGCTTCCGGATACCACTGGTCCCAGCAGATCAGGACGCCTATTTTCCCGAACCGGGTGTCCCAGACCGGCCAACCGCTGTCGCCGGGGGTGAAGTAGAACTTCTCTTCGAAGCCCGGATCCTGCGGGATGTGGGATTTTCGATAAAAGCCCATCAGCGAGCCGTCGGCGTCGTGGATGGCGGCGGTGTTGTGATAGAGTCCGGGGCCGCGGTGTTCGAACAACGAGGAAACAAGGACGATGCCGAGCTCGCCGGCGAGCTTGCCGAGTCGGTCGGTGACCGGGCCGGGCAGGGGATCGGCCAGATCGAAGAGCGCGGGATCCTCGACGGTGCAAAAATAGGGAGTGAGGAACAATTCCTGCGTGACAACGATGTCGGCCCCGCCTGCCGCGGCTTCGCGGATCAACTTCTCATGGTGGTCGAAGGCTTCCGTTTTGGTGGCGAAGGTGCCGGATTGGAGCAGGGCGAGGCGTGGCATGCCGGGAATCTGGAGATACGGCGGCGGGAATCAAGCCTGGGACGCTATTTCTGGTAGATCCGGACATAGTCGACTTCGAAGCGTTGGGGAAAGCGGGTATTTGAAGGATCGCCGCCAGCGGCACCGATGGCGAGGTTGAGGCGGAAGTTCTGCGGACTAAGAAAGGGATTGATCGGCGGACCGTCCTGATTGGCCGTGGTCTTCATGGTGAGGGTGTTGAGAAGTCGACCGTCGAGGTAGATGGAGATTTTTTCCTGATCCCACTCGGTGACCCAGAGGTGGAACCGGTCGTCCCAGGTATCCTTGTCGAATTTTTCGATGGGATGGTGTGAGCTTGCCCAGAAGTCTTTGCCCCACTTTCCGGCCCAGACGAAGTTGGCGAGGATTTTCCCTTCATAGAACTCCATGATATCGATCTCACCGGCATGTGGCCAGCGCCCGAGACCGGTGGTCCAGATGGCAGGCCACAAGCCGGGGAGCGCCTTGAAACGGGCGCGGACTTCCGCGCGCCCGAAATGCCACTCGTTGCCGGCGACGGTGATGAGCGAGCCGGAAGTGTATTCTGCGGCGGGGCGGCCTTTGCGCCAATCCCGGGAACCTTGGCCGTGGTCGGGATTTTTCACCCGTTGTCTCCTCGCTTCGATGACGAGCAACCCGCTTTGGCAGCGGGAATTGTCAGCTTGATACCACTGGAGTTCTTCGTTTCGCTCGAATCCGGTTTCGGATCTCCACTTGGATGGATCCGGCGGACCGTCTTTTTCAAATTCATCGGCCCAGACGAGTTTATAGCCTGGATCGCGCGGCGGAATGATCGTTTCTGTGGCATTTGCCGGGATAAGAACGGCCGCGAGAGGAATCAGGATACAGGAGAGATGCATGGTCGGAACTAAACTGTGCGGAACAACGGTCGGCGGAGGGCGAGGTCTTTCGCGATTGCCGTGAAGAAATCGAGGTTTAACGAATTTATTCAAAACTTGGCTTGATTCCCCCGGTCTCGCGGATCAAAACCGCTCCCCTTCATGTCGGATCCATCAAGAACTCTCAAAATCGCGATTCCTAAAGGCAGTCTCCAGGAGCCGACGATTGAGCTTTTGGCCAAGGCGGGTTACGAGATCTACGTTTCGTCTCGGGGACTGCGTCCGACTTCGAATGACCCGGAACTCGATCTCTATCTGATCCGTGCGCAGGAAATTGGGCGCTATCTCGGACAGGGATTCATCGACTGCGGCATCACCGGTTACGACTGGGCCTATGAAAACGGGGTCGATTTGATCGATCTCGCTGAGCTGCCTTATTCTCGGGCGACCACCCACCCGACCCGCTGGGTGTTGGTCGTGCCGGAAGATTCACCAATCCGTAAACCGGAAGATCTAGAAGGAAAGCGCATCGCCACCGAAGGCGTGGGAATCACCCGCCGCTATTTGGAGGAGCGCGGAATCAATGCCGAAGTCGAATTTTCCTGGGGTGCGACCGAAGTGAAAGTGCCGGATTTGGTGGACGCCATCGTGGACGTGACCGAGACGGGCTCGTCGATCAAGGCGAACCACCTCCGTATCGTCGACACGCTGCTGACGTCGTTCCCTCACTTTTACGCAAGCCCCACCGCTGCGGCGGATCCTTGGAAAAAGGAGAAAATGGATCGCATCGCCCTGCTTCTCAAAGCGGCCCTCTGCGCCCGCGGAAAAGTCGGGCTGAAAATGAATTTTCCGACATCCCGCCTGCCCGAACTTCTTGAAAAACTCCCCTCGCTCCGCCGTCCGACGATTTCTCAACTTTCGGAAGAAGGTTGGGTCGCTGTTGAGACAGTGATTGACGAAATCGTCGTCAGGGACATTATCCCCGAACTGAAGCGTCTGGGGGCAGAGGGGATTATCGAATATCCGCTCAACAAAATCGTCCCCTAATCTTTCATCGTAACCTAACCCCGAACCGCCATGGGCTCCATCAAGAAACGCCGTAAGACGAAGATCAATAAGCACAAGCGCAAGAAGCGCATGAAGCAGAACCGCCATAAAAAGCGTCTCCGCTACAAGTCCTAGTCACTGGTATTGATCCAGAACTACAATCGCCAGAGGCTCGCTTGCGGGTCTCTGGCTTTTTTGTAACCTGGTCGGGAAAACAGGATCATGAGCCTGCAAGTGGTGATCAATTTCCGGGTGATCGACGAGTCCGAAGACTGGATCGTGGTGGATAAACCCGCGCCGTTGATCGTCCATCCAGCGAACAACAAGCCCGAACCGACGCTCCTTGGCGGACTGGAACAGCTGCTGGCGTACGAAATTCAAAACGGTGCCAGCCTTGGAATTGTGACCCGTTTGGACCGGGAAACGAGCGGTGTGGTGTTGATTTCGAAGAACAAGGAGGCGGCCCGAGAACTCGGATGGATTTTCGAGCGGCGGCAGGCGGAAAAGCAGTATCTGGCGCTCGTGTATGGCTGGCCTGAATCGGACGCCTGGGAATGCGCGCAGCCGATCATCCGTGCCGGGCTGCTCGGCCCGTCAGAGATCTGGGTCAGACAGGCAGTCAGCGCGCTCGGACGTGATTGTTTGACCCGATTTCTGGTCGAGGAACGGTTTGAGAGGGTGGGACGACGATTTGCCCGGATTCGCTGTTTGCCCGAAACCGGGAGGATGCACCAGATCCGTGTGCATTTGGCGGCGACGGGATTTCCGATTGTAGGCGATAAAATCTATGCCGGCGACGGATCGGAGTATTTGCAATGGATGGACACCGGCTGGACTACGGAATTGCAGGAGCGCTTGATTCTGCCTCGACATGCACTCCATGCCGCCAGTCTCGGGATCGTTTGGGGCGGAAATCCAATTCGTTGGGAAGTGGAAATGGCCCGTGACATGGTGGAATTTTCCGGCGGCTGGGAAATTGTCCCGACTGCGGACGTTGTCATTTGGAGTCGACACGATTAACCTGCGGCATGGCTTCACTCGATCAATTGGTGGCATATCTGGATGGCGAACTGAAAACTTCTTCAATCTCGGACTACCCAGGTGCGATGAACGGCCTGCAACTCGCCAATAGTGGGCAGGTTACAAGAATCGTGGCGGCGGTGGATGCCTCCCTCCCTGTAATTCAAGCCGCCGCGGCCGGTGGTCCAGGTCTGCTGGTGGTCCACCACGGGATGTTTTGGCAGGGCGTCCAGCCGGTCACCGGGGCACTTTACAAAAAACTTAAAATCGCGATGGAGGCGGACCTTGCAGTCTATTCGTCGCACCTTCCTTTGGATGTTCATCCCGGTCTCGGGAATAATATCTTGCTCGCGAACGCCATTGGAATGTCGGATCCAAAGCCATTTTTCGATCGTAAGGGCTTGATGATGGGGATTCGCGGAATTTGGCGGGGATCCCGTGCGGACCTTGAAGTGACACTACGCCAAGCTGTTTGTGGTCCGGTCCATCTTTGTCCGGGAGGACCTGAAAGGGTCACTGAAATAGGGCTCATTACGGGCGGGGCGGGGAGCGAGGTTGCCCAAATCGCGGCCGCAGGTCTCGATTGCTTCGTGACAGGCGAAGGGCCTCACTGGAGCTATCCTCTTGCTGAGGAACTTGGGGTAAACTTGTTTTACGGGGGGCACTATGCGACAGAGACCTTCGGGGTAAAGGCAATCAGCGCCAAACTCGCTGAGATCTTTAGCCTCCAATGGGAATTTATTGATCGTCCCAGTGGACTGTAAATAAGCAGCTTGCGGGAACTAAACCCAGAAAATTTCAGCCCGCGTGTAGAGAGCGCCCGTGAATGACTCCGGGTCATAACTTCGGATTTTGGGGTGAGAGCCCCCCGCAGGGCCTTTTCACATTCTCTCAATCTTCAGAAATGATATTAAATGGTTGGTTATTAGGCAATTAAAAGAATTGAGGATTTTGTTCATTTATTTAGATGAGTCTTCAAAAAAGACTTGCATGAGTCCCGGTAGATGGCGTTAACTGCTCCGGGAAAGCGGGCATAGCTTAGTGGTAAAGCGCTATCCTTCCAAGTTAGACATGCGGGTTCGATTCCCGCTGCCCGCTCCAAGCCGATTTCCAATGAATCTCGAAATATCACCCCAATGAAAAAACATACCGGTTTCATCCTTCTTAGCGCTGCGCTCGGGCTAATCCCTACCAATGCCGCTACCGATTGCCTTCTGCTCTCGCTCTCCGTAAAAGCTGCTGCCGCCGCGGAGCGCTCCAACGTTCTGGAGGTGGTATCTCGGGAGGTGGCTGCGGCTCCAAGCTGTGCCTGTGAGATCATCAAAGCTGCGATTGAGGGTTCTGCCGCAAATGCCAAAACTGTCGCTGCCATCGTGCAAGCGGCAGCCACAGCCGCTCCAGATCAAATTCGCTTGATATCCCAATGCGCCGTGGCGGTCGCGCCTGATTCACTGACTGAGGTTCAGGCGGTTATTGCCCTTCTGGACCCAAATCTTGGGGAGTCAGCAGCTGTTAAAAGCGCGAAAGACTCGAAGGCGCCGGCTGGGGAAGTAGCGGCGATGCCCAATCCTCTGGATTTCCCCGGACAGGGTCCTGTCGGTCCCACGCCTGGTGGCCCGGGAGGCGCTCCGCTGATTGGTCCTGGTAGATCGGCTCTCGTGCCAGTGGGGCCACCAATTAACGTGATCCCGCCGGTTGTTATTCCGCCAGTCAAGCCGCCCTTCACACCGCCTGGTCCTCCTCCGTTCGTTCCCAATCCCCCGCCAATTTCACCAGGCGAATTCCCGCCAGGCCAGCCCATTATTGTCGAGACGATCACTCAGCAGCCTAGCTGATAAGCCTCTATTCAGATTTTTGGATAATTTCGTCAAACGACCCAACCACCCTTTCAACCTAATGAAAATAAATATTCCAGTTGGCATGTGCTTCCTGCTCCTTGCGGGCTCCGCTACCGCGCAAAGCCTTTATTATGTCGGCAGTGAGGCGCAAGAATCCCTCCCGCTTAAATGGGTAGTCGGAATGAGTGCATTCTACGACGACAACATCAATGCTGGTGGCCTTGGGCCTGAACAGGATTCTTTCGGGCTTAATCCCTACGTGGGATTGTCATTTGTCAACATCACTCCGCAGACTACGTGGGATGTCTATGCCCGACTGGGCCTTATTTACTATTTCGATGCGCCTCCAGGGATCGATGATGCTAACAGTCAATCGCGTCTAGGCGTTAATTTGACTCACCGCTTCAATGAGAGGTTGCGTTTTTCCAGTCGTAATTTCGTTTCTTATGAGTTGAATCCGGATTATTCATATGGCTACGCTTCATCCGCCCAAACTGGTGAGTATTTCTTCTGGCAAAGCGACAACTCGATCGGCTACCGCTGGACAGAGCGAGTTGCAACTTACACCGGTTTGAGGGTCACCGGGACCAGTTATGCTGACAGTGTCAACAATGACAATGACCAGTACGGTTGGGAACTCTATAATCAGTTCCGTTATCAGCTTGGGCCACAGACGGTTCTCACCGGTGATTATCGCTACGGCCGTACTTACTCGCAGGGGAACGCGTCCGACTATACCGATCAATTCCTCCTCGCGGGTGCTGAACATCGCTTTAGTCCAAACACCATTGGTATTGTGAGAGCTGGTGCGCAGTTCCACGATGTGGAGGATGGTGACAATTATACCAGCCCCTATTTGGAGTTCGCGCTGAATTCCCAGGTGAATCAGCAATTCAGTGTGAGGGCTTACACGCGATATGGAATCGAAGGTTACGACACGGTTCAGTTTGATCCTGTCGCTGGATTGGTCGAATATAACGACACCCGCGCGCTCCGCATCGGAGTCTCCTCGGAGTATGTGATATCTCCTATGTTCTCGGTGTTCGGTGGGGTCGACTATCTGCCAACTTGGTTCGAGGGAGGCCAGTCACTGAACACGCCACCCTTCGCAGGCAGTATCGACAATCTCGATCAGCAGATTTACAACATCAATCTTGGCTTGTCGGTCAAACTGAATGAAATGCTCACCGGAACGGTTACTTACAACTTCACCGACTCAACCTCCGACATTGCCGGTCAGGACTACGATCGTAACCGGATCAACGTCGGTCTTAGCGCTGAATTCTGATTTTTCGGAAGAAGTTCGCTTTACTGAAATTTATTGAAAATATATTTCTTTGATTGGAAACTCCCGCAATGACTTTCATTGCGGGAGTTTCTATTTCAGCTGGAAATTTGTCCAAATCGTGAAACAATAATACCAATGAATCTTTCGTCTCCTCAACAAAACGAGGCATCGTTGCATGCGGTTGACTACTGGCAAGTCATCAAAAATCGCTACGGGATCATTCTTTTGACATTGCTGCTGGTCTTCATGACCGCGGCGGTCATCACCTACGTGATGCCGAAAAAATATGAAAGCTCGGCGACTATCGAGGTCAAGCCGAAGTCCATCGGACAATCTCCTTTCGAGGGGATGAATAGTCCCTCTTATGGAACTACCCCGATGACCGCCCAGTTCTTCGGAACCGAGTTCGAGAAAATCAAAAGCAGCAATTCGCTTGCCAAGGTAGTCGAAAATCTTTCGTTGGTAAACAAGTGGGGTGTTGATAAGGAGACGGCAATCCGAATTCTGAAAGGAATTGTCAATACGCAGAATATTCGGGGAACGGATTTGATCTCCATTACCGTTCGACATACGGATAAGGAAGATGCCCGGAATGTGACCCTGGAGGTGGCGAAGGCCTATAAGGCCTACCGGACCGAGATTGAAAGCCGGGATGCGGACAAAGGATTGTATGAATTGAACAAAGCGGTCAGGGACCAGGAGGATAAGGTGGAAGAACGGCGCAAGGTGCTTGCCACTATCGTCAGAACAAAAGGAATCATCTATAAGGGGCAGGATTCGTTTTATGGGCAATCGGGTGTCGATGAGGATCAAGGTGCTCGAAGCGCTCTTCAAACGTTCAATGAGCTTGAACAGGAAAAGATGCAACTTGAGAGCCAGATCAACAGCCTCTTGAAATACGATAGTGATCAACTCATGGTCTATGCGGCGGGATTGAATTTGCCTGATAATGTCATCAAGAATCTTCTGCCTCAGTATAACGAGGCCAAACGCAGCCTCGATGCCTTGAAAATCAATGGATTGGGAGATCGTCACCCGACCGTGCTTGCGGCCATGGACCAGATCCAAGGGATGAAGCATCAGCTCGACGAGGGAGTTGTTAATCTGCGGGCAACATTGCAGGCGCAACTGGAGATGGCGACGGACCGGCTCAAAAACGTCGAGGTGATGAAGGACGATTCCCGTGAAGAAGCCATCAAGCGTGGACTTGACGCACAGGACTATGTCGATGCGAAGCGTGATTTCGAAACAGACCAGCAGTTGTTACAGTCGATGAAGCTAAAACAAATCAGCAAGAACATCACTGATAAGATGACGGACGAGAGTATTGTTGTTCATGAAGAGCCGCAAATTTCACAAAGCCCGGTCAGCCCGAATGTCACGCTCAACCTGGTGCTTGGCGCAGTGGTTGGGATGATTTTCGGAATCGGGATTGCGTTCTTTCTCGAGTATCTCGATACCTCCGTCAAAAGCCTTGAAGACGTGGAGCGCTATCTCCAAGTCCCGGTGCTCGCAGTCATTCCCAAAGATGTGGGAGTCTTGCATAAACAAAGTGGTATGAGTCCCGATGCCGAGGCTTACCGAATCCTCAGGACAAACATCGAATTCAACCGGAAGAATCCGGAGGATAATGCCATTACCGTGGTTTCGGGTGGCGCGGGTGAGGGTAAATCGACGACTTTGGTCAACTTGGCCTATATCTGTGCCCAGGGAGGATATACCACTCTCATGATCGATGCGGACTTGCGGAGGCCGCGTCTACACACTTTCTTTGACATCAATAACTCCGTGGGTCTGACAAATTACCTGACGACCGAATTGATGCTGGAAGACGTGATTCTTCAAACTCCCGTGGACAACCTTTATTTTATGCCGTCTGGAATCCTGCCTGCCGATGCCGCGGGAATTCTCAACTCCCGAAGGATGTCCGAACTGATCCAAGATGTGAAACAGCGCTTCGACCTGGTACTTGTCGATAGTCCGCCGATCCTTGGTGTGAGTGACGCATCCGTACTCGCAAGCGAGGTCGATTTGACCATGATCGTGGTGCAACATCGTAAACTGCCGAGAAACATGCTGCTCCGCGTCAAGCAGGCTGTCGAAAACGTAGGGGGCAACGTGATCGGTGTTGTCCTAAACAATGTTGATGTTCGCAGTGATAGCCAGTATCAATACTACACGAGCTATTACACCTATTATGCTCCGGCGGAATCCCAGATCGGACCTATGGCCGGGACTGGAGGGGCGCCTGCCAAGCCACAGTCCGGTGGGACACGGTCGAATGATTCTGAACTCTATTAAATCGAAAATCTAAGAAAAGATATGAATCCAAAATCCATTCTCAAAGTAATATCACTCCTCGTGATGTTTTGTCTGCCATCCTTGGCTCAAATTGAATCAGGGAAGGCCATTCAAATAACCATTTCAGGAGTACCAGCTGAAGAAAAAGGGCGAATTGATGGTATTTATCCGGTTTCTGACGCTGGTTATATTAACATGCCATTTATTGATACTGTCCGAGCCGCCGGACTGAGGAATGAGGATCTTGCAGCTTCTCTCCAATCTCGATACAAGAGCCTGGGAATTTATACGAATCCTACGATCCAAGTCATCTCCAAGACAGGTGACAGCATCGACGAACAGATGGTTCATCTGGGAGGGCAGGTGCGAGGCCCCGGTCCCAAGCCATTCAGGAAGGGACTTACCCTTTATCAGGCAGTGCAAGCGGCAGGAGGCGCAACTGAGTTTGGAAGCATGAAACGGGTCAAGCTTTTCAGGAACGGTCGCCAAACCCTGTATGATCTCACAAAAGCCCAGTTCATGAATGTTCCTGTGCAACCCAACGATACTATCGAGGTGCCTCAGAAAAACATGCTTGGCAACTAACCTGCGGATGGAGCCTCTCATGCAAACGGGTGGGACTCATGTTTCGTCGCGACTGCTGATGGTTTTACTCTGTCTTTGGAGTGGATCTTGTTTGGCAGGTGATTTCCCGCTTCCATCACAACAACTCGAAGACCTGAGATCGCCAGAATTCAGAGTTCGTGAGCGCGCTGAAGCGGAGCTTTTGCAGTGGGGCAGGAAGAATCCGGAGTGGGCGATGTCAGAAATTCTCAGGCAATCGCAGCTTGCGGTTGATCCGGAAGTGAGGGAACGATGCCTCGACGTGCTCCGCAGTCTGGTTACGGACGAATATATGAAAGAGGGTGAAGGGTATATTGGCATCGCCTTGGCAATGAAGGACGACATCGTGACCGTTCCTGGAGACCCAAAGCCTCGCCATGCAGTTCGAGTGGTGGAGGTGAGAGTGGGCACTCCTGGTGAGAAGTCTGGAATTCTCTTGAATGATTTGATTGTCGCGCTCGAAGGGAAGATTTGGCGGGAGGTCGAAGCCACGCCCGCTTTCCGCGAGTCTATTAAGAAGATGAAACCGACCACTGTGGCTCGGTTGACGGTTTTTCGGGACGGCGGACTTGTGGACCTGCAAGTGACACTGGGGCGTCGCCCCTTAATGGCTGATATGTTTCTGAATGGACAAAACTCGAATCCGGACGCCGCCGAGCGGACGGCCAAAGAGGCATACTTCCAACGCTGGCTTTCCCAGAGGAAGGTGCTGAAGTGAGCGGGAGGCCCGCTTTTAGAAATCGACATCCGGGAATCTGATGGCACTTTATTGAAAAATTCGCCCCGGGTAATTACAACGTCATGATCAATTTACGGTTCCAAAAGGTCGCATCTGTTGTGGTGTCGATCGCACTATCCTGCACAGCCTGCGCGCAGCAGGCGGACTTCAACGAAGTTGGCCGGCAAATGGCCATCATGCTGCAGAACAGCCATTTCGCAAGACTGCCCTTCAACGGAGAGTTGAGTCAGAGGTTTTTGGACGACTATTTGAAGGATCTCGATTTCCAGCGACTGTATTTCACTCAGGAGGACGTAGATGGTTTCAATGCCAAATACGGAGATCAACTCCATACTTCGTTGCTTCATGGGGAAAGCATGTCCGCAGCCACGGAAATTTACCGGATATTTGAAAAGCGTGTTGAGGAACGCGTGGCGTTAACCGAAAAACTGCTCAAGGGCGCGGATTTTGATTTCACTGCGAATGAATCCATCATGCTAAGTCGGAAAAATGCAGTGTGGCCAAAGGATGAAAAGGAGGCCTCGGATTTGTGGCGGCGTCAGATCAAAGAGGCAGTGCTGGGCGAGATGCTACGCCGCGAGCTCCTGACCAAGTTGTCCAAGGAGCAAAGTAAGCCCGACCCGGGTGTCTCTGACCGGAGCCCCAAGGAAAAGGTTTCTCTTCGTTATAAGAGGTTTCTCAACAGTGTGAAGGATGTAGATGATGAGGAAATCGCAAATTATTTCCTAAGTTCTGTCGCGAGAGCGTATGATCCTCACACCGATTACATGAGTTTCCGGGAGATGAATCGGTTCAAGGACGGAATGAAAAACGAGTTGGTCGGAATCGGCGCTCTCCTCCAAGGAGAGGAGGATGGTGCGACGAAGATCAAAGGCATCGTCGTAGGTGGACCAGCCGATCGGGAAGGCACGCTCAAGCTCAACGACAGGGTGGTGGCCGTTGACACGCTGAATACGAGAAAATCCGAGGATATGATCGACATCATGTTCATGAAAATTGACAAGGTGGTCGACTACATCCGAGGCAAGGAAGACTCCTATGTCGCGTTGAAAGTAGAACCGGCCGGTGGCCCGCCTGGAGAAACCAAGATTGTGGTAATCAAGCGCGGGAAGGTGGAAATGAAGGACGAGCAGGCAAGCGCCCAGGTCATCGAAATGAAATCGGAAAAAGGAGTGACTCGGCGTTTGGGCATACTTACCCTGCCCTCGTTCTACGCGGATTTCGAAGAGGGAAAAATTCGCAGTTCGATCGATGTGGAGAGAATCCTCATGCGTTTGAATGAGGAGAAAATAGATGGATTGGTTCTCGATCTTAGGAACAACGGGGGAGGGTCTTTGGAGGAGGTCCGAAGGATGACCGGATTTTTCCTGGACTCGGGTCCAGTGGTTCAGGTGAAAAACACGCTGGGGCAGATTCAGGTGAAGGAATCCGATGAGGGAAAGCCGATTTACACTGGGCCGATGGTTGTGATCACTGACAAAAGCAGCGCCTCGGCGAGCGAGATTCTCGCAGGAGCTCTTCAGGACTTCAATCGTGCCGTGGTTATAGGAGATTCCTCCACGTTCGGAAAAGGCACTGTCCAGCAACCGATGGACATCGGCCGCATGCTTCCACTTTTTGCGGCGCGCAACCGTGCGGGATTTCTAAAAGTGACAATCCAAAAATTTTATCGACCGTCAGGGTCTTCCACCCAAATGGACGGAGTCGCTGCCAATGTGGTCATTCCCAGCCTGACGGACGCGTTGGAAGTGGGGGAAGGCTATCTTGACCATCCGCTTCCTCATGATCGGATCCGGCCTGCGGGAGACTTCACCCCTCTGGACCCCCAGTCGTTGTTCATTCCCCGCCTGAAGGAGCTCAGCCAGGAGCGCTTGAATGCATCCAAGGACTTCTCCTATGTGATCCAAGATGTCATGAAGGCAAAGGACCGGTTGAAGGAAAACCGGCTTTCCCTCAACAAGGTCGAACGGGAGAACGAACTTTCGGAGTCCGACGCCCTCCAAAAACTTAGGAATGCCGAGCGACGGACGCGCTTTGCCAAAATGAGTGAGGAGGACAAGAGCTCATTGAAGTTTTTCAAACTCACTCTGGAAGATCTCGAAAAGGGCGCGGACTTGAAACCCTACAATCCGGCAGATGACAATGGTGACTACATGCGAAGAGCCAAGGATGAAGCGGATGATCTCGACGAAACGCCCAAATGGCCTACGGGCTTGGATCCCACCAAACGTGAGTCGCTCGCGGTACTTAAGGACCTGGTAGACCTCATCGAGAACGCTCGACTTGCCGGTTTGATTAAGGGGACTGCCGAGGCACGGTGATGTCTGACGTTTCGGAGAATCTATGTGAGATCAAGTCTGCAGTCTCGGAAGCGTGCAGCCGTTCGGGTCGTGAGGTCGGATCGGTCGAACTCATTGCCGTGTCCAAAACCTTCTCAAGCGATCATATCAGGGATGCGGTGGGTTCCGGACAGCTTCATTTCGGCGAAAGCAGACTGCAGGAAGCCGAACCCAAAATCGCGGAGCTACCTGGGTCCTTGCGCTGGCATTTTATTGGTAGCGTCCAGCGCAACAAGGTGCGAAAACTTCTTGGATTGTTCGAGGTGGTTCACGCGATTGATTCGCTGAGGCTCGCAGCATATTCCAACGAAATCGCACGGGAACTGGGACTTTTTCCGAAGGTGTTTCTGCAGGTGAATATCGGAAAGGAACTTTCCAAGGGAGGTTTCGAATCTAGCGAGCTTTATGAGGCGATGGACGATATTCTGAATCTGGATCGTCTCGGAGTCCTGGGCTTGATGTGCATCCCTCCACCAGTCGACACACCCGAGTCGGCCCGGGTTTGGTTTGCGGCCTTGCGGGAAATGCGAGACGACCTTGAGGCAAGGTTTGGCGTCAGGCTGCCCTCTCTCAGTATGGGAATGAGCGCTGATTTCGGGGTGGCGATCGAAGAGGGTGCCACGCACGTCAGGGTGGGCTCCGCTATTTTCGGAAAGCGCTCATATCGGATCGACGGGGAGCTCGGATAGCGCAATCATTCCAGATGACCTCTATCCTCGAACACGCAACTCTGATAGGTAACGAATTTGCACTGTCGTTTGCGGATGGATTCGAGGCCTATTTGCCACTTCCTCTGCTCCGGCGATCCTGTCCTTGCGCAGGTTGTCAGGGTGAGCCTGATGCCTTGGGACGTGTCCTTCGGCCCAAGATGGACTACGGGCAGCACGCGTTCGAACTGAATCGGTTCGAAGGAGTGGGTGGATACGCCATCCAACTCTTCTGGGCGGATGGTCACTCGTCGGGTATCTATAGCTACTTATACCTCAAGAAACTCGCGGAGATTCGGTCGGCATAATCTCCCTGCGGGAAACGAGGAACTCATCGTCGTGTATTCGGCTCACCACGAACTGGCGTCCCTGCCAATGCTTTCCGCCAAGGAGGTAATGGCGTTTTCGACGGCCGGTTTCATGAAGGTTTCATCCCTGATGGACCACCTTCCGAAGCGGTATGAGGACAGAAGGCGGTTCGATGCCTTTCCAAACCAAGCCACGCCCGAAGCCGTGTGCCTGCGGGGAACGGTGATCGACGCCTCTCTCAGGAACTTCGGCCCCGGCCGGCGCTTTTACGAGGCGATTGTCATGGATGGCTCGGGTGGTGTGTTTGGATCGGGAAAGGTTACCTGCCGCTGGTTCAACATGCCATTCATACAGAATCTCATCGCCACCGGCCATGAAGTGATCGTTTATGGTCGCGTGAAGGATGTTAACGGCCGGCTGCTGATCGATCATCCGGAAATCGAAGTGATCCGGGATGACGACGCGTCAATTCATCTGGAGAGAATCGTTCCGATTTACAGAAACATTTCCGGAATCGGGCAGCGGCGGTTGCGGGAAATTATCCATGCGTTTTTAACAGATATTGATCCGGATAGTGTTCATTGGATTTGCGACGAAGACGGAGGTTCATCCAAGGCGCAGGCATTCATGAACGTGCATTTCCCCGAGGCGATCGAGTCCGTGAGGCTTGTTCGCAGACGTTTTGCATTTGAAGAATTGTTTGTCGTGCAGCTCAATGTCGCTTGGAGAAGATTCCGTTACCACGAACACGCCGGTCGCGTGCTTGGGAGAAACGTTTCGTTTCTCAAGCAGTTCCACGCAGCCCTTCCCTTCGAACTGACAAACGCCCAAAAACGCTCCATCCGGGAAATCCTGGCTGACATGCGATCGGGGCGCCCGATGAACCGGTTGTTGCAAGGCGACGTCGGCTCGGGGAAAACCTTCGTGGCAATGGCGGCGATGTTGCTCGCTATTGGATCGGGATGCCAAGCCGCACTCATGGCACCGACGCAGATCCTTGCGGAGCAGCACTATCTCACATTCCGTCGATGGCTCGATCCCTTGGGAATCAGGATCGCGCTGAGGACCGCCAATCGTGATGAGGGGAACCATCCAGAAGGGGAAGCCCAGATCATCATCGGCACCCACGCGTTGCTTTATGATTCAGTCACGTTCGGAGATCTGGGGCTTGTGGTGATCGACGAGCAGCACAAGTTCGGTGTGGCCCAACGCGCTTCTTTGATCCGTCAGGGAATCGTGCCTGACGTGCTCGTCATGACCGCCACGCCGATCCCCCGGACCCTGACCATGACGATTTACGGCGACCTGGATGTATCCCTGCTCGATGAGAAGCCTCCGGGACGTGGTAAGATCATCACCGCCATGAGGATGGCCGCGAAACAATCCGATGTGACCCGGTTCGTGAAGGATCAATTGTCACAACGACGGCAGGTATATCTGGTGTATCCACTGGTTGACGAAAGCGAGAAGCTGAAAGTGGAATCGGCCACCGAGGCGTTTCAGAAATGGCAGAAGCGTTTAAGCTCCTATCAGGTGGGCTTGATCCACGGGAAACTTCGTCCGGAGGAAAAGCAGTCGGTGATGGATCGGTTCCGAAATGGGGAGATCCACGCGTTGGTGTCAACGACCGTGATTGAGGTCGGCGTCGATGTGCCCAATGCAAGCGTCATGATCCTGCATCATGCCGAGCGCTTTGGTCTGGCTCAGCTCCATCAGCTTCGCGGACGGATCGGCCGGGGTGGGCATAAGGGCTATTGCGTGTTGCTGACGGACGGCAAGAATCCGGAAGCGCTGGAAAAACTCGAAGTTCTCGTGAGCACCTCCGATGGATTTGAAATCGCGGAAGCCGATCTTCGCATTCGTGGACCCGGCAACGTTCTCGGGACGGTGCAGAGCGGTCTATCAGACCTTAGGTTCCCGGACTTTCTGACCGATATTCCGCTATTGCTAGAAGTAAAAGCGCGTGCGGACCAACTACTCGCGGAAGATCCCCGCTTGGATGGCCGGCATCAAAAGTTCAGGACGCTGATCCAGGAACCGGCGGCCGGGATGAACCTTTCCGGCACCGCCTGATGATTGGAATCGGTTGAAACGACGCGTTACTGGCCTTCCTCGACCATCTTCTGGCGTGCCGCCAGATATGCCTCGAGTTCCGGCTCGTTGCCAAAAATCCCAATTCCCGGAGGCGCCTTCATAGTTTCAAATGCCTCGGTGATCTGCGTCTGCATATTTATGAAAAATGCCTGACCTTCCCGCTCATTGAGCGCCCTGCTGACAGTGGAGAAAACGTGAACCCCGGAGGATCCACTGCTTCGATTCCGGTTCGCAAGAAGTTAGTTTCCGCCGCCACCGCCGCCACCACGGCGACCCCCCCACATGCCGCGGCCTTCGACGATGCGTTCTTTGGCCTCATCCGAGAGGCTCGTCGATGACTCAACATAGGCTTTTGCCGCAATGGGGTCCTCGCGCATCCAGCGCATGGCGGCGATGCCCAACGTGCGGTTCCGGTCTCCCTCATCAGTGATGGTTTCGGCGACTTTGATGAGCTCCGCAGGTTCTCCGGTGTTGTTGCTCCAGACGTATGCCTGGGCAGCACTGTCGCGGACCGGGCCTGGCTGATAGGAATTCACGAACGCAAGAGCGGCGATTGGATTTTTCCCGGTCAGGGCGGGCAGCAGGTCGCGCATCGCGTCACGTTGCGCTTGCTCGCTGGTCTGCTCCTTAAGGAAATCCTCGGCGGCTTGGGTGTCCTTGCGGGCGAGATCCCTCACAACGTCACCCACGAGTCGGTCTTTTGCCTCGCCGTCCGCCATCGCGGAAACCTGCTTGGCTGCCGCCACCGGGTCCTTGCCGGAAAGCCCTTCGATCGCCGAGGCGAGCGCGCGTTCCTGATCGTCGGCAGGCAGGGTGCGGATCCAGGTTTGGGCTTCGGCGAAATCGAGAGCACCATATTGCGCCGCCACGGAGCGGTAAGCGCCGGCGCGCTGCTCAGGGTCCATTTTGCCAATCATTTCGGCTGCCTTGCGGGGATCGGTTTTTGCAACCTCACCGACGACGGCCGTCATCGCTTCATTTTTTCCAGTAGCCAGCGCACTAGCCCAGGCCAGAGCCGCGGCGGGATCCTGGCGCGCCCACTCGGTGGCGATGATCGACGAAGCTCCCTGGCCGCCACCCATCGGGCCGCCTCGGCCACCACCCATCATGTCCATCATCGCAAACTCGCGGGGATTGGCAGAATAGTATTTCGCAGCGTTCGCCGGGTCCACGCTGGCCCAGCTTTGAAGGATCGTCGGCCGCACGAAGCCGCCCGCCATGCCCATGGTGCTGGAAAATGCCATCGCTGCGGTTGGATCCACTTCAGCCCAGCGTCCAAAAAGAAGGAAAGAAGCCATCATGCGCTCGCCCATCGGCAAGCCGTCCAGTTTGCCCGCTTCTTCCTCTAGCTGCGCGGGAGTCAGGCCGGCGTAAAAATCCATGAGCGCTTGGACGCGGGTGGAATTGCCTGGCATCCGTGCGATTTGTTCCGTGCTGTTTCCGGCGGCTCGGGTCTTTTTCGAACCAGTCTCCAAAGCCGCGCCCTCATTCCTAGAAGAAGAACGAGTCCGTTGGGCGGATTCCTCTGCGCTCGGGGCACTAGCCCCCGCACTGGAGCCTCTTCCGGAGATATAGCCGCCGGCCGCACCCACCACCAACGCAACAACAGGAAATATCCAAGGGTTTTTCATGATCTAAATAACGTAACGTGACAACCCGGGAACTTTTCGATGGTTGCGAAGTTTTTTGAATCCGCGACCTTTCCTCCGGCCGTAAGCGCGATTTGAGCATCAGGCGTCTCTCGTCCACTAATCCACCGATTCATCCATGACACCCGCAAATTCCCGT
The DNA here is from genome assembly GCA_031425955.1 of Akkermansiaceae bacterium. Taxonomy (GTDB): domain Bacteria; phylum Verrucomicrobiota; class Verrucomicrobiia; order Verrucomicrobiales; family Akkermansiaceae; genus Luteolibacter. Next base: position 32,408 of record JANPKJ010000002.1, read on the forward strand.
CACCGCATCCTTTTCGTCTGTCTTGGAAATATCTGCCGCTCGCCGGCCGCCGAGATCATTCTCCGGAAGCAAGTGGCAGACGCCGGCTGGGCGCAGGAATTCGAAATCGATTCCGCGGGCACCATCGACTATCATCAGGGGGCACCGCCCGATCCCCGCATGTCGGAATCGCTCCGGCAAAGGGGATTCACGATCCAAGGGCATTCAAGGCAGATTCAGCCGGATGACCTCGTCTCCTTTGACCTGATCGTGACGATGGACGAGTCGAATCTCTCGGACGTGCAAAGACTGGATAAAACCGGCAAGCTGCATTCGAAGATCCGCCCTTTTGTCAGCTTCTGCCGGCATCATGACGACCTCAGGGTCCCTGATCCTTATTACGGCGGACAACGCGGATTCGACCACGTCATCCGAATGTTGGAAGATGGCTGCGAGGGGATCCTCGAGTCGCTGAAATTACCGTGACGAAGCCTGCGTTTTCAGCCTCCCTGGCACCCGAAATTTCCCTTCGTTTGGCCTTGCCATAGACATTCCGGGCAGTAGTCTCGGCGTCCGTTTTTCTTTCTACTGGCAGACGGTTGGCGCCCCGGTGTCTGTCAGTTTTATCCTCCGGGGCAATTGCAGGAAGGAAACGAAACCAACAACACAACCCCAAACCAGATACCATTATGGCTTACGCATGTGCGGAACCCACCAACCAGGCACTCAACGACCTGATCGATTCGAAATTCCGCGAATTCCGCGAAGGTTCGATCGTCAAGGGCACGATTCTTGAAATCCGCCCCCAAGTTGTCCTAGTCGACATCGGCTACAAATCCGAAGGAGCCATCCCGTCGAACGAGTTCGAGGATGAGGAAATCGAAATCGGCGACGAAATCGAAGTGCTTCTCGAGCGCCTTGAAAACGACGAGGGCATGGTTGTCCTCTCGAAAGAAAAGGCCGCTCACAAACAAAACTGGGAAAAGATCGTCAAAGTCTTCCAAGACGGCGGTCTCGTCCGCGGCAAGGTCAAGGCAGTCGTCAAAGGCGGCCTCACCGTCAACGTCGGCGTCGAAGCGTTCCTTCCCGGTTCGCAAGTGGACATCATTCCACCAAAAGATCTCAACGAATACGTCGGCAACGTCTACGAATTCAAAATCGTCAAGGTCAACGACGAGCGCAAAAACATCGTGCTCTCCCGCCGCGAAGTCATCGAAGCCGAGCGCTCCGAGCAACGCCAGGTCTTCCTCCAGTCCGTCAAAATCGGCGACAAGGTCACCGGCGCGATCAAGAACATCACCGACTTCGGCGCTTTCGTCGACCTCGCAGGCATGGACGGCCTTCTCCACATCACCGACATGTCGTGGGGCCGCATCAACCATCCTTCCGAGCTGCTTCACATCGGCCAGTCCGTGGATGTCGTCATCCTCGACGTGGACCGCGAGAAAGAGCGGGTTTCGCTCGGCCTCAAGCAAATGTCCGAGAACCCATGGGAAGACATCGAGCGGAAATACCCGATCGGTCACAACGTCAAGGGTCGCGTCACCAAGCTCCTTCCCTACGGCGCGTTCATCGAAATCGAAAAAGGCGTCGAAGGCCTCGTCCACGTTTCCGAGCTCAGCTGGGTCAAGCGCATCACCCGTCCGTCCGACGTGTTGGAAATCGGCCAGGAAATCTCGGCCGTCGTCCTCGGCATCAGCATCGAAGAGCAGAAAATCTCGCTCGGCGTGCGTCAGCTCGATTCCAATCCATGGGATGAAATCGAACTCCGCTACCCGGTCGGCGCCACCATCAAGGGCCCGGTCCGCAACCTCACCGCTTACGGTGCGTTCGTGGAGCTCGAAGAAGGCATCGATGGCATGATCCACGTCTCGGACATGTCCTGGACCCGCAAGATCAATCACCCGTCCGAAGTTCTCAAAAAGAACGACGAAGTCGAAGCCATCGTGCTCGCCATCGACAAGGGCAACCAACGCGTCTCCCTCGGCATCAAACAAACCGAAGGCGATCCATGGTCCCTCATCGACAACCGCTTCAAGGTCGGCGACCTCGTCAAGGGCACCGTCGCCAAGATCGCGTCCTTCGGCGCCTTCATCAGCCTCGACGGTGACATCGACGGCCTCATTCACATCTCGCAACTCAGCGAAGACCACGTGGAGAAGGTCAAGGACATCATCAAGGTCGGCGAAGAGATCGAAGCCCGCGTCATCAAGGTCGACAAGGTCGAGCGCCGCATCGGTCTTTCCATCAAGGCCGTCGGTTACTCCGACGAGCAGCTGAAGAAAGAAAGCGCCAGCTTCGAGTCCCTCCGCCCATCCTCCGAGATGGTCGGCCTCGAGCAAGCGTTCAACCTCGCCGCTGCCGCCTCCGAAGACTGGAGCCCGGGTCAGGAAGACTAAACGTAGTGGCGATCACCGGTCGCCACGAGTTCTCACCAAAAGCCGGACGGGTTCGCCCCGTCCGGCTTTTTTGCGTAGCAGCGGTCACCGGGCGCCGCGCCTGTTGCCTCATAAATCGAGCACACCGAAAGATTCCTGAACGACCGGGAGCGTTGCCTCATTATTAGGACTCCATAGCGGCTTGGTTTCTTTTGGTTGGTTTGCTTGCCCTAGCGGGCGGTTCGGAGCGTAGCGGAGAA
>JANPKJ010000003.1:0-1842 GCA_031425955.1 Akkermansiaceae bacterium
CAGTTCTTTGAAGTCGGAGTTCATGAGCGGGACGGCCTTTGATGGCCCAGGCGTTTTCCACCAGTTCCCACGCGGCGGCGAAGCGGGCGGCTGGCGGCTGGGATTGCCAGAAATGAAGATCAAAATCGCGATCAGCCTCCTTCAGCGGGACGGCACGCCACATGAGTGTGCCACGCGGGGTGGTGGCGGTTTGAATTCCGGAGGTTTGAGGAACCATGCATGGAAGTTGACAGGCCGAAGGTATTTGGCGAGTCGTAATCTGCATTCCCGCGCTTGCCAGCTCGCGATCCGTTTCTAAATTTTTCGCCATGAATCACCTCATCCATCTGGGGGCCGCGCTGTCCCTTGCCGTTTCCATCTCCAGTTGCGGGACCAGCCGCAGTGCCTTCAGACCGCAGAGCGGGCCGCCGACGGTGGGCATGCCCGCCGAGCTGTCGGAACGCGAACGGAGTTTCGTCCCGGAAGTCGAATCCGCCTTGCACAGCCGTGGCTTCGTGCCGGTCCGCCACGGGGCGGGCGACATGGAACTGGCCTTCGAAATCGCCGAGGGGCCGATCAATACGGATACAAACATCGAACTCACTGAGCGGGGCCGGCTGGTGGCGGAGGGTCGCGGTCGTGCGGCCGGAGCACCATTGATCGGCCGCAAGGGAGTGGCGGAGAAATCCTTCCAGCGCGCGTTTTCGGATTTCCAGACCTCGCTGTCGGGTAGTTCGTCGGGAAGGCGTTCCACTGTCGAGCCGGCAGATAGTCAGGAGCCGGCGGAGTATGTCTATTGAGTGGAAATCCTGCGGTCACCACTTCAACTGCGACGCCGGGAGACGCGGTTACCCATGACCTAACAGCTCGATGAATGCCTCGGGCGTAATGGGCTGAGGGCGATAGCCGCTACCACTCAACACGCGGAAATGGGAATCACTCGTGACGATGAAGTGCGCGTTCGCGGTGATGGCGCAATCGGCGAATTTGTCGTCGTCCCGGTCGGCGGAAATGGCGCGAAAGAAAAACGACGGCGAGACGCGGACGACGGTCCCGGAGTGAATTTCTGCCAGTTCCAGAAGCCGTTCGAACGATTGCCACCGGGCGGGACCGGATGTCCGGACGATGACTTCGCGATATTCAAACAGGATATCGGTGGAGAGCGCCCAGGAGAACCGCCCGGCGTACCAGGCATCGAGGATGAAGGCGAAGGGGTGGCGTTGATTGAGAGCCTGCAACACCACGTTGGTATCCAGCACGGCGATCATGCGCTGCGTTTTTGCAGATCGGCCCGGACCTCGCTGATGATTTCATCCAGTCGTGAGAATTTTCCGTCGGCCCAGTCTCGGGTGAATCCCTCCCGGAGTTCTTTCCAAAGCCGGTCCATCTCCAACCGCGCGAGAAGTCTCTCGACCAGCTCGAGTTCCTCAGCCGGTAGTGCGTCGATCCACTCATGGAGCACCGGACGCTTTTGCTCGGCTGAATACGTAGATGGCTCACTCATGCGGGGAATTTAGCACTTCGCCCCATGTTTCCAATCCCGATTTACAGGCACCGGGCGGCGATTCTACAAGCCCCCTGGAGAGGCTGCGCTGGCGGTGGGAAAATCCAGCAATCAACGACGAAGTGAAAAGGCGGTTGAGTCACCACTTCAACTGCGACGCTGGGAGGCGCACCTCGTTGCGGTGCGAGTTGACGATTTTTCCATCAGACAGATAGAGCACGCGGTCGGCCATTTCCGCCATGATGGCGTTGTGGGTGATGATGACGGTGAGGGTGCCGAGCTCGCGGTTGATGCGCTCCACGGCTTCGAGCACGGCGATGCCGGTGGTGACGTCGAGCGCGCCGGTGGGCTCGTCGCAG
>JANPKJ010000004.1:0-160211 GCA_031425955.1 Akkermansiaceae bacterium
CCTTCCACTTCGGCTTCCCAAAATCGAGTCCCTCGCCACTCCATCCTTGATCCCCAATCCATGATCTCCTATTGCTTTCCCACACCCCGCCACTACAGCTTAGTTTAGCCCCTCCGTGGTCGAACTTTCGGGTCCACCTCAAAGCCGGGCCTGAAACCGGATTGCCCGTGGCAATGTGGCAAGATGCACCGAATCACGCGATCTTGCGGAGATCTGCCGTGCGTTTCGCACATTCCACGGTGTCCGCCACGTCCTCGTCCATGGTGGAAAGAATCCCTGCCAGATCGGCTGCGATCACCTTGCGCATGTGGGAAACAAGTTCCACGCCTTTCACGGTGATCCGCACCATGATCTTCCGCCGGTCTTCCAAGGCGTGGACGCGCTCCACATAACCGAACTTCGCCATCCGGTCGACCAAGCCGGTCGCAGCAGCGGTCGAGTGGTCCATTTTTTTTGCAACGTCCGTCATCGTCAGATATTCCTCGCTGGATAGATAGGTCAGCAGGAAAAACTGGGAATATGAAATGTTGCCTCGGTTCAGCTCGCTCGAGAGGTTCAGAATGCAGCCGCGCTGCGTGAACATGACAAAATCTGCGAGACGGATGGCATCGGCCGTGACTGAAGCGCTCGGGGCGCCAGATGAATTTATTTTCATGGGGGGGTGGTTTGGGGGAGTGTCAGCGACCCGGGGTAGGTCGCCTTGACATGGGAAGCCTGCCACAAAACCGCCCGCATGATATTACGCAATCGCGTAATCTCAGAAAATCGGGATGATCAGTGGCAGGACCTTTTCCCAACGCCGTCACTTTTCGAGCACCCGGCGGATACCGTCGTAGCAGCCTTGATAGATGATTTTCGCCAGGTCGTCGCCCTCCTTCTCGGTGGCTCCCTCCACCGTAAAGACGCTGCCCCAGTGGAGGCGGCAGGAGTTTTCGTCGATCGCCTCGAGACGGACGTAGGCCTGATAGTTCCGCAATGGGAACCGGCATTCGATGAGGTCGGTGATCTTGTAGCTGAATTCGCGGGTGGCATCGTTGAAATAGACGAGGCGTTCGACCACGTGGCCGCCGCCGGCCGGCTCGGTGAGGCCGATCTTGCGGACGGCTCCACCTTCGAGCAGCTCGCTGGTGGTGATGGACGCGTGGTAGTCCGGAAGGGTGTCGAAGCCGGCGATGAGTTTCCAAACCTTTTCAGCGGGGAACGGGAGCTCGGCGGAGGTCTCGACACGGAGCGGTTTCTTGACGACCTCCATTTGATGGTTGGCGGCAGCCTCTTTGCCAAAGAGCGGAGCAAGGGTTAGCAGGGACATGATGGAGAAGAGTGCGATGTTCATGATGTTGGTTGGTTTGTTGGTTCGTTCGTTATTCAGCGTCCACTTCGGCACGCATTTTTTGATAGAGATCATAGGAAGTCTGGTAGTGACTGGCCGGCTTTTTCATCAGGCCGAAGGTGTGGAGGATGATCGGGCCTTGGAATTTGTGCCGCTTGAGCGCGCGCAGGAACTCTTTCGGATCGTAGTCGCCCTCACCGAGCGGCTTGATGGCGTCGCTCCAATCCTTGCTGTTGTCATTCACCTTTTTGTCGGAGCCGCAGATGGTGACAATGTCCATGTAGGGACCGACGGCGGTCATGACCGCATCGATCCGGTCGGTGTTGCCGGCACGCATTTCGTGGCATTGATGGACGCTGATCGTGAGATTGGGCCGCTCCGCCTTCTTCAAAATCGCGAGGGTTTCCTCGGCGGTTTCCAGGGCGGTGTTGTCATGTGGATAGAGCGAGACGCCGACCTTGCCTGAGGCGGCCAGATCAGCCACCTCCCGGACGAAACGGACGATTTCATCATCCGCTCCCTTGGGGCCGCCGATGATGAGCCAGACCTTGGCATTCATGGCGGCGAGCTTTTTCACCACCTTGCGGAAATGCTCCCGATCGAAGTCCTCGGGTTTTGAGTAATCGAAGTGGCAAAGGGCGGCAAAGAGCTTGAGGTCCGGCTTCACTCTTTGATAAGCTTCGAGTTTGGCGAGATCCTTCGGAGTCTTGAGCGGCATGGTGATGCCGTCGTAGCCAATGCCGTCAAGGCTCTTGATCTGCTCGGCGGGATCCTTGCCGCGCAGGTTGAAATCGAAAAGACCGAAGGGATTTTCCGCCGCGGCGAAAAGAGCGGAGCTGGCTAACAGAGTAATAATGAGGTTGTTGATTTTCATGAATTATGGGGTATCGATTCCGGAGATTTCCTTGCAGAGATTGAAGAAGCCGCGTTTGCGGTGAGAGCTGATGCCCCAGTTCACCGGAGGTGACTGATAGCCCTCGTCAGGCCCCTCGCCCTTGCGGCGGTAGTCAAACCATCCCCACGAGACGTGTTCGGCGATGGAGACGGTGAAGTTGTTTTCGGCTTTGTCAAAGTCCTCGTGATCGTCCTCGTTGTTGACGACCGGCATCGGCCGGTAGGATGGCAGGGCGCGGGCTTTCAGGATCACATTGCGGAGTTTTTCCGGCGTGCGGGCACCGTTGCCGTGGATGAGAAGGAAATCGGAAACCTTCACGACTTCGTCGGTAGGGACGACGCAGCCGCCGAACGAAGTGCCGGCGAGCAAGGTGCGCCCGTCCTGCCCCTTCGTTTGACGGACCCGCACGATGAGCTCCGGGATGCGCTCGAGCTTAAGGATGGCGGGTTTGTAATTTTTGTTAGTCTCGTTGTTGAGTTCGACAATAACGTTTTTCCAACCGCCATCGAGCAGCCATTTGGTGGCGTTGTCGGTGGCCCGGGTGACCGCCTCGTCCCCAGTGAATCGCGGAGACTGGCCGAAGTAGAAATAGCCGAGGATCACGACCATGCCGCTTTCATCAGCCGCATCGAGCACCCGCTTCATGCGTTTCATGAAATCCGGCCGCAGTCCGCCGTCGGAGGTGAAAGCGCCGGTTTCCCAGGATTGGGATTTTGAGTAACCTTCCGGGGAACCGCCTTGGAGATTGGTGGCGATGGCGAGCAAGCCGTGCCGTTTCCAGTCCGGGATGGCGGCGATGAACTCGCTGACGTTACGCTCCGCGTCCCATTTCCCGGTGTCCTGATAGGCCCAGCGGTGGGAGGTTTCCGGGTTGAGATCATCATAAATGGATTGCACAAGGCGCGTGTTGAGTAACAAACCCTCGACGCGGAGACCCTTCCAGGTTCTTCCCTCGTAGGTGGGCTTGCCGTTGATGTGGAAGTCGTTGCCGACAATGCTGACAGCCGTCTTGCCCGGTGGTTCGGCGAAAAGCACGCCACAGAATGCTATCAGAAGTGGAATGACTCGTCTCATGACTTCAAAGGGTCTAATTCGGCAGGTTCGCAGGGGGCTTCACCCCGGTATCGGATGTTTCATCGACCCACTGGCGGAGGGCCGCATAAAGACGTTTGAGTTCGAGGCGGCTTTTGGGGTCGCCGGCGAGATTCCGCATCTCATCGGGATCGGATTTCAGATCATAGAACTCGATTGTGGGAACCTTGCCGTCGAGACTCTGCGGATCCATTTCGGTGAGGATCCGATATTGCTCCGGGAACTTGTCTTTGAGTTTCACGGTCTCGTCGTACGTGCGGTTTCCCCAAGCCTTGAATTGTTTGCTGTCGGCGTTCACCTGACGCCATGCAGGTTGCAGGTTCTCCCGATAGATCAGTTTCCAACGGCCATCGAAAACGCTGCGTTCCTGCATTCCCTGCGTCAGCGAGCCCCGATTCGCAATCTCCGCAAAAATGAATTCATGTCCTTTCGCACCCGCCGTGCCAGCCAGCAGCGGCTTGAGGGAAATGCCGTGGGTCTTGGGCAAGGGTGCGAGTCCCAGCAAATCCAACAAGGTTGGCGTGAGATCCAACTCACTGGCAAGCGCATCGGTGCGGATGCCGGTTTTGAGCCCGGGAACGCGGATCACCAGTGGCGTGCGCAGGCCTAGGTCATATAGGGTCATTTTACCGTGCTGGAAGGTGGGGCCGTGGTCGCCGAGGAAAATCACGATGGTGTTGTCCGCTTCGCCGGAAGCACTGAGCGCCTTCAAGGCCTGGCCGAGCAATCCATCCGCCTCCTCGATTCCTGCCAGATATTCCGCCCAGTCCTGGCGCACGACGGGCGTGTCCGGCAGATACGCCGGAAGCTTCACCCCGGCCGGGTCGACACGAATTTTCACCTTGTCACTGTTTGGATAGGGACGGTGTGAGTTGGGGATATTGTAGAACAAGTGCCATGGTTTACCCGCTTTTTTCGCCCTCTCGATGAACGCCGTGACCGTGGCGCCGTTGGTGGCCTTGATGAACTCGTCGTAGGGAAACTTCTCATTGGGCGAGACGTGCAGTTTGTGGGTGACCCCCTGATAGTAGCCCGCCTCGCGAAGGCGCTCGACGAGCGTCGGCAGATGCTCGTGAACCCGGTTGTTGGCATAGATCGGCTTTTTACGCTCCGCCGGAGTCAGCTCCGATTCGGGTTTGTGGAAATTCTCCGTATTGTTCAGAATGCCGTTTGTGTGATTGTGGAGGCCCGTGTAAATGGACGCCTTGGAGGCCGAACAAACCGGGTAAGCCACGAAGGCATTGCTGAATTGAACCCCGGCGCGGGCGAGGGAATCCATGCCCGGGGTCTGCAAGCCGAGCGTGCCGAGAAATCCTGCCTGCGCACCCTGATCCTCGGTCAAGATGAAGAGAATGTTAGGCTTTTTGCTGGCTGTCGGTGCGGCCATCACGGAAAATCCGGAAGTCAGGGCGAGCACCAGGAGGCCGGTTCGCCATGTAGTTTCTAAATAAGTCATATGGATTATTTGTGGGTTGAGGTGGTGGCGGATGTTCCTCCGGTGTAGAGGTAACTGAATCTGCCATCCGGAGCAGCGTCCCCACTGAGATAGATGTCCATGATATCGCCCGGCTTCTGCGGATTGTCCCACCATTTGAAATTCAGGTTTGCCGACAATGTCAGCCCGAGGGAATCCCTGGGAATCGATAGCATCAGATCTTTGTCCGTGATTTCGATCCGGACCTTGCAAGTCTTCTTCCAATTCCAACCGCCTGTGTTTTGCTCCAACCAACTTTCTCTACTTTCGATCGTGCGATTGACGATAAAGTCGTATCCTTCCCAACCGGTTTTCGGGTTCTGATCGGCGTCGATGAGCAGCCACATCCAGTTGGGATCACTCATGGCCGTGAGTGGGTCCCGGGTGCGCACCTGAAAATAGAAATTGCTGGAATCGCGCGCCACCTTGGCCGCAACAATGTCATTGCGCCCGCTCTTGTTCTGATACTTGCGCGCACCCTGGCCGAAATCGCGTGGTCCGTTGTCGAATGCATGATCCGTGAACTCCGGACCCACTTCCTTCCACTGGGCGAAGCCAGTCACGAAATCGATGGCCTTCTCCGAAGTGGCCACAGGCACCTGCGGGTGGCCTTTGTAGCGGCGGACATTTGCCACCAACTGATAGTAATAATTGTCATTGTGCAGGCCGGTAACCGGTTCGATGTCCCGGCTGTGCTCCTGATCGTACTGATCGACAAAAACCACCGGACGACCCGGACGGCTGAATTTCCCGGCGATCCACTCGTTCCAGCCGGTGACCATGACGAATGGCGGGTTCAATTCATGGGCGCGCTGCCACTGCTCCTCGAAGTTGTGGCCTTGGTTCACCGCGCCGGGCGAGGTATCTCGTTTGCCATTGTGAAAGCTTCTGCCGCGGGCGTCGCCCTCGCTCATGTTGGTCACCTTGCCGTCGCTGATGCGCAGATTTTGGGCGACAGCCACGTTCACCTGCTCCGGTCGTGCGGGATCCTGATCATAACTGTAAACCTGCGGATAGGTAGCCTCCCAGTGCCAGGCATTCCTGGTGTTTACCAGTTCGAACGGCCAATGGGCCTTGCGAAGGGCAAAAAACTCCTTCAGCTCGGGAGCGGCTTCCGCCGGGTCGCAGATCATGAGCGGCTTGTCCTGCCAGGTGAACCAGAGATCCTTGTACAGACCGGGCTGGTAGAGATCGTTGTAAATCTCCTTGGCGGTATCACCCGCCTGGGTGTTCACCATGAAACAAATCTTCGGAGTGCGACCGCCTTCCTTGCGGACCTGCGTCCAGACTTCACAGAGTTTCATATACTCCGCCCGGTAGGTGGCGCGGTTGGTCGTGTCGAAGATGACAGTATCGATCCCGGCGTCCGCGAGGAGATTCGCGTGGCGGCGCAGCACCCATGGGTCGGAAATGTTGTAGTAGCCATAGAGCGGTTCGCCCCAGTAGTAGGGATCGCCGGGCAGACCCCACAATGGCGAATCCGGTTTATTCAGGATGTCCGGATCCTTCGGAAGTATTTTTGCGAGGTCGTTAGGCGGGTGGACGATTTGTTGGGAATTCCACGGCTGGTCATGCCAAAGGAAATAGAAGATGCCCACGCAGCGCTCCGGGCGGATTGCAGCGGGCTCTTGGGTGACGGGCAGGGAACGGCCGAGGGCATCGGTGGCAGGCCACGGAGTGCCGGGATTCATGGCCGAAGCGGGTGTTTGCGCATGTGCGGAGCTTGCGAGCAGAACACCCGCCAAGGTGATTTTCTCGAAGTGATGAAGTCGGTTTGTCATGGTCCTAAGGTTTGTTTTGGTATTCGTACCAATCCACATCGGCTGGGTTCGTGCAGGCTTCGCCGTTGCCGGTGGAGTAGGCACCCAACAGGACGCCGGACCACACAGCGGCGACTTCCGTGGCGATAAGTTGGGTGAGTCCGCTGCCGACGGGCTGCCAGTCGCCTTGGTTGGCAGCATAGGAAAATTGATAGTCCTCCGGGGTGGCCTCCACTTTCATGCGGAAGTCCGTTCCGTTCACCGGGACAATGTTCGTTTCCGCCGATATGTCGCCTACGGTTTTGCGCAATACGATCGCATTCGATCCATTGCGGCGGGTGAGAAAAAGATCATAGTGAAACTTCGCGGTTTGAAAAACGCTGAGCCCGGCCTCTTCATTGTCACGGGTAGGTAAAAATTCGAGTTGGATCACCGCCTGACATTTCATTTCCTCCTGCCGCAGGCCCAGAAACGCAACTTGCTTGGACTCCGCCAGTGTGTCCGGTTGTCCTTTGAGCCTGAGATGCCCGGGTCGTTCGCTCAGGCTGACAAACTGCGTTTTGGGATAGGCCAGCCGCACATATTCGAGGCCGGGTTCGGGCTTGTCGAACTCGTCGCGGGCGACACGCTCGGGCCATGGGTGCGAAGGCAGAGGTGGGACATTGATGGTGAGTTTCCGGGTGTGTTCCGGGTTGACCACCGGCCAATCGTACACCCAGGCCAGTGGTGCCAGGAATGTCTCCCGCCCGATAGTGCTGAAAGTATCATAACCCGCATGGCGTGTCGCAAGGAACACGGTCCACCAGCGGCCGTCGGCGGATTGCACGAAGTCTGCGTGGCCGGCGGCGCGGATGGGATGCCACCAGGCGTTGTGCTGTGATAGAAACGGATTGTGCGGGCAGGACTCGAAAGGGCCGTAGGGATTTTTCGCACGGGCGATGGTCTGCATGTGAAGCGCACGCGACCCCCCCTCACCCATCGTTAGATAGTACCAACCGTTGATTTTATAGAGGTGCGGGCCTTCGGTGTCGTCCGAAACCAGGCCTTTGGAAATCGACCTCAGCGGGGTGAGCAGTTTGCCGGTTTTGATGTCAATCTCTGCCTGGACGATGTCCTTGTCCTTCATGTCGCCGCGACGGGTGTAATAAACTTTGCCATCGTCATCGAAAAACAGGCTGGGATCAAAAACCGCCTGATCGATAAAGATGGGTTCGCTCCAAGGTCCGGCCGCATTTTCCGCGGTGACAAAGAAATTCCCCCCGCCCCTGACATCGGTCGTGATCACATAGAAAGTCCCGTCGTGATGGCGCAAGGTGGCGGCGAAGATCATGGGATTGCCCTGGTTCTTCTTCAAATGGAAATGCTCTGGCGTGGTGAGGGCATGGCTGATGAGCTTCCAGTTTACCAGATCCTTGCTGTGATAAACCGGCAGCCCCGGATAGAAAAACATCGAGCTGGTAACGAGATAGTAGTCTTCGCCGACGCGGCAGATCGACGGGTCCGGATTTACGCCACGGATCACCGGATTTTGATAGCTGTTGCGTGCAGGACCGCCAGGCTCACGGACGGCGATGTCCTTGAATCTCATTTTGAGCCGGTCTCCCTTGTGAATTTGCAGGGCTATGTGGCCGCTCATGCCAACGTTGCGACCAAGATGCGTGGTATCGTCCAACACGCCGGTTCCATCCCAATCACGCACCACCACGCCATTGAGCACGGCCCGCAGGTGCTTGCCCCGGGCCATGATTTCAAGGTCATTCCATGCGGGTGAATCATCACTGTAATGGAATTTCAAGCCGGGCACGGCCATTTCCGGTCTGACGTCACCGACCTTTTCCAAGGCTGGAGAAATCCACTTCTGAACGCCCCGCGTCTCGTCATAGATCATGCCGGTGCGCCATGGTGCCGGTGGGTGGATATCCAGCTGCGGACCTTCCAGCCAACCGGCGGCCTCGATGAAGCGACTGCGAATCTGCACGCCGCTGTTGCCAGGAGAATCACGGAAAGCTTGAAACTTCAAACGCAGCTCGAAGTCACCGAATTCACCCTCCGTTTCCAACCACACGGAATCGTGCTTTGGATCGGCCATGGAGTCGGCGACGATGCATCCATCCTCGACGCGCCAGTAGTCCTTTCCCTGATCCTCAGGTCTACACCGCACATTCCAGCCGGCAAGCGTCGTGCCGTCAAAAAGCGCTTGCCACGCTCCCGTCACCCCGGACCCTGATAGAGATTGGATCGCGAGCAAGCAGATTGCCAGTGATGCGAATTTGAGTTTCATAAGTCAGCCAGCTATTTGCGGCCAAGCTCTTTGGATGTTGCGAGTGCGATGACGCGGCCCTGATCGCCCACGGCGCAGTAGTAGTGATAGACGACGTTGTCGTGTTTGAAGAGTATTTTCACTTCCTCATAGACCTGCTGCATTCGATTGACCGGTATGGGAGTTATGGCTCCGGAATCGGTGATCTGGCTCTGGAACGTCTCCGCATGAGTGGGAATGGCGAGACAAAGCATCGGTCCTGTCAGGAGATAGAGGAGAATTTTCATTCTTTAGGTGATCTTGAAGCGTTTATCCACCATTGGTCGAGTTTTATAGTGAGAACCTTGACCCTGTCGGGATCGGAATCAGCCAGATTGGTTTTCTCCCATGGATCATTTTTCAGATCGTAGAGCTCCGGCTTCTTACCGGCACGGGTGTGGGAATCCGGTGAGATCAATTTCCACCATCCGTCGATCACCCAGCGGTTCTGCAGGCTGAGGGTGGGTTGTTTCACATCGGCGATGTTGTGGGCGTATTGCTCGCCGAATACGGAGGGGCGTTTCGCCACGGCACTGTCGTCGGTGAGATTGACTCCTGGAAGTCCCTCCGGAGTGCGGGTTTCAAGCAAGGCGGCCAGGGTCGGCCAGAGATCGATGGAGCTGGCGAGCTGGATCTTTTCCATGCGGGGTTCGATCCTGCCCGGCCATGAAATCATGATCGGCGTGCGGACGCCGCCCTCGTAGGGGCTGAGCTTGGATCGGGGTGCGAACCTGTTGGGCTTTTCCGGGTTCTGGATCCAGCCGTTGTCGCAGACATAGACAACAATGGTGTTTTGCCGCAGTTTTTTCTCGTCCAGGTAGTCGAGCAGGTCGCCGCAGGTGCGGTCGAACCATTCCACGTTCCCCCAATAGGCGGCGACGGCCTTGCTGGGTGTGCGTTTCTGATATTTATCCAACAGATCGGCCGGCGGCGTGTGCGGATCGTGGGGGAGAAAAGGAGCATACCAGACGATGAAGGGTTTCTCTCCCGCTTGTTCGATGAAGTCGCGGATCGGCTGCAATCCCTCGCGACCGATTTCGAGGCCTTTTCCGCCGTGGCGGTCGCCCTTGCCGGTGCCGGCGGTCATGGCGTGGGTGAACCCCGCGACTTTGATGGGATCACCTTCCCACCATTTTCCGGTTTGAAGGGCGAGATAGCCTTTATCTGTCAGATCGCGCACCAGATTGGGTTGGGCGGCAAAGCCATCGACGATTGATTGATAGAATGGCGCGTATTTCGGATTCCCCCGCGCGGCCTGGGTGTTGACGTCCTTGTCGGGAAGGTCCGGGTCATTGCCGGTCACCCCGTGCTGATGCGGATAGAGACCGGTGATCATGGTGGCCAGCGAGGGGCGGCAGACCGGCACCGGCGTGTAGCCGCGGTGGAAGGTGAGCGACTCGGCGGCAAGCTTGTCGAGACGCGGCGTGGAAATCTCCGGATGCCCCATGAAGCCGTAGTCACTCCATGCCTGGTCGTCGGAAATGATGAAGACGATGTTCGGTCTTGCAGCGGAGTCCCCAGCCGATGCCGGGGCTGCTAGGGCGAGGATGAGCGCCACTCGGGAAAGATGGGTGGGAAGTTTCATGCCGTGGTTCAGGGTTTCGAGGTCGGAAAGTAGTGTTGATACCATGCCGTTTCCTGTTCGTTCAGGGGCTTCTCAGGGATGCCGGATGGTTTGAACTGTCCGGTCCACTCTGCGAGCTTGGCGCGCAGTGTTGCGGCGCGTTCCGGTTGTTCGGCGATGAGGTTTTTGCGCTCATGGGCATCGCCCTCGAGGTCAAAGAGGAATCCGGTGCCGCCGGCGCTGATGTATTTCCAGCGGCCTTCGCGAATGGCTGCCTGGTTCCAGAAGCGCCAGCAGAGTTGCGCGTGGGGTGCCTTTGGATTTTCTCCAGTTAGGAATGGTGCCAGATTCACGCCGTCAAGCCCGATGGCGGCTGGAAGTCCGGCGGCGGCAATGGCGGTGGCGGCGAAATCGAGGGAACTGACCGGATGCGGATAGACTTTCCCGGCGGGGAGGGTGCCCGCCCAGGAGAAGAGCATCGGCACGCGGATGCCGCCCTCGCTGAGCATGCCTTTTTCACCGATCCACGGAGTGTTGAGCGAGCCGTCCCAACCGCCGGGATCGGAGGTCACCGGGCTGTCGGTCTTGGTGATCTTGAGAGGAGCACCGTTGTCGCTGGTGAACATGATGAGGGAGTTCCTCTCAAGGCCGTGTTGTCGGAGTTTTTGCATGATTTCGCCGACTCCGTCATCGATCGCGGAGATCATGGCGAGAGCGTAGCGGCGGCGCTCGGGCATCTTGCCTGGGAAGCGGTCGAGATACTTGCGGGTGGCTTCCAGCGGCGTGTGCGGGCCGTAGTATCCGATGTGCAGATAGAAAGGTTTTGAATGATTGCGCTCGATGAAAGTGACGGCAGCGCGCGTCTGGACTTCGATGCGGAAATCCTCCGGCATCGAGATCGACTCTCCCGCCAAATTCAAGTCGCTGCCGTCCAGAGCGAAATTCGCCCTGTATTGTTTCAGCTCGCCCCAGAAGAATTCGTCGAAACCTTGGCCGCCTGGACCGTAACGGAGGATTTGAGGCAACGGGATACGCCGCTTGTTGGGAGGCAGGTCCGCGAGTTTCGGCAGTTCCTTAGCGAACCAGTCCTTGCAGGTAACGTTAGGCTCGAGGTGCCATTTCCCGACGAATCCGGTGCGGTAACCGGCGGGGCCGAGTCGCTCGGCAAGGGTGACGGCCTCGGTGGGCAGCGGGACGTCTGGAATGGTATCGATGCCGTAGCGCTGTTGGAAACCCCCGGTGATCATCCCGGCCCGCGAGGGAGAGCACTGTGGGGAGGTGATGTAGCCGGAGGTGCAGCGCACGCCGGCGGCGGCGAGGGAGTCGAGGTGCGGGGTTTTGAGATCTTTCTCCACTTGCTGTGCGCCGAGGTCAGCCCAGCCCATGTCGTCGGTGAGTATGACGATGATGTTCGGTCTATCCGGTGAGGCGGCGAGGGGGAGTTGCCCCGTGATGATTGCCAAGAAGGCCAGAGAGATTCGTTTCATGGTTGGATTTTCTTGGCTGGCTTCTGCGGTTTGCCTTTCAAATCGCCGGGCGGGATGACGTAGGGCGGCTTGTCGAATGCGTCGGTGAGGCGCGGGTCGTTCGTTTTTTGCTGGATGGCCCGTAGCCTATCCGACAACACGGCTTTGATGGCGCTTGAAGCGGGATCGTCGGCCAGGTTGTGCAGGCTGTGAGGATCCGCGTGGATGGCATAGAGTTCTTCATCCGGGCGCTTGCCGAGAGTGAGATCGATGGCGGCGCTGGCAGCCGGATCGGAACGATTTTCCAGCAGCCAGCTTTTGGTGAGGCTGGCGTCAAGCTCGCGATAGGGAGCGTCTTCGAGGCGTTCGTAATCCCGCGTGGCGGCTGGATCATCGAGATTGTATGGCTCGCCTCCGGGCCAGCGATCGGGCTTGAAGTTGCGGATGTAAAGGTAGTCCTTGGTGCGGATGGCTCGCATGGGATAGGGCAGGTTGCCATCGCGGGCACTGTGGAAATGCAATTCGCGGCCGAGCACGACCGATTCGCGTTGTGGATCGACCCAACCGTTTTTCTTGCTGGAAAGTTGGGGGGAAAAACTGCGGCCATCCATATCTTCGGGAACTTTGACTCCAGCAATCTCCAGCAGGGTAGGACCAATGTCCATGACACTCACGAAATCATCCACGCTGCGCCCGGCTGGAACTCCGTTCGGCCAGCGGACGAGCATGGGCGCGCGGGCGGAGAGGTCATAACAGTTCGTCTTGCCGCGCGGGATGCCGGGGATGCCGTTGTCGCCGCTGAGAATGACGAGTGTGTTGTCGAGCTCTCCGGCGGCTTCGAGTTCCGAGAGCATGACGCCGAGCATGGCGTCGGCTGCTTGCACTTCGCCAAGATAGTCGGCGAAGTCGCGCCGCACGTCGGCGACATCCGGCAGGAATTTCGGGATGCGGCCCTTCAGTGAATCCGGGTCGATGCCCCAGAGCTTTTGTCCGGAGTCCGCTTTCCACGGACGATGCACGTTGATGGTGCCGTAGATAAAGAAAAACGGCTGAGTGGTAGCTTGCGCGGATTTCACCACGCGGCGCATTTCGAGGCGCGGGTGATCGAGGGTTTCTGCGATGCGCTTCAGGTGGGCTTCCTCGGATTTCGCGCCGCTCACGTGGAGTCCGTAGCGCTGGTATCCGGCTCTAGGTGGTTGCGGGTTTGCCGGGGGGGCTTTCGATTCGGTAAAAGCGATCGTTTTGAGTGACTTGAATGTCTGATAGCCGTTCGCGCGCAGCAGATCGGGAAACTTGATCATCGTTGGAAATGGATCGAGGTGTCCTTGCCAATCGCTGGCCTTGCCATTCAGAAACGCGCCGCTGCCGCAGTTCCAGAAGTAGCGTCCGGTGGTCAATGAAGCACGGCAGGGACCGCAGGATGAGACCGGGACGAAGGCGTTGTTGAAGACGACGCCCTCGCGGCCGATGCGATCCATGTGAGGTGTGTTGATGATGTCATTGGGTGACGCATGTTTTGGATCCGAATAGATGCCGGCATATCGTCCCCAGTCATCGACAAAGAAGAAGAGGATGTTTGGCGGCTTGCCGGCGGCCGCGAGCTTCAGTGTCAGGAGGACGCTGAGGGCGATGAGTTGGCGAAGCATCATGGAGCGGGTGTTCTTGAAAACGGGATCTAGCGGTTGATTTCCGGGCCTAACCGCTGGTGGAGCTTCGCGAGGTCTGCGGCCGGAATTTTGAGCACCTTGCGGTCATAGGTCATCAAACCATTGATTTCACCCTCGACATCGGTGGTCTGGGTATAAACCCCGGCTGAAATGCCTTTGGCCTTCAGATCAGCTAACAGGTCGAGCGACTTCGCATAGCGTGCCAGGTATTCCTCTTTGTCCTTGGGCAGGCCGCCGTAGCCCCAGTTGCGTTTGCCCGGATCCCAGAGGTGGTCCTGCACCGGATAGCCGTGACCGCCGAACTCGCCGACTACTTTGATGTAATCCGTGAATCTTTTGTCATCCAATGGGAAGTTAGGATTCGGATAACTGTGTTCGTCGGCGATGTTTCCGACCTGAAAAAAATTTCCACCGCTGGCGATGTTGATCATGCGGCTGGGATCGTAGGCCGTGATCCATTTGCCGACTTCCATCGTGCGATGCTGACCCCACCTTTCATTGAAGGGCGTCCAGACGACGATACAGGGTTGGTTGTGGAGCTCATCCATCATTGCCTTCAGTTCGGCCATCCACTGCGTGTGGTCCTCGTCTGACCATTCGGCTTCCGCAGGGTTGGGGGCAAGGTGGGTCCACTCGGGGCCTTTTCCGCCGCTGACCTGATCCTGCCACAGCATCATGCCGACGCGATCGCAATAATGATAGAAGCGGCGGGGCTCCACCTTGATGTGTTTGCGGATCATGTTGAATCCCGCCTGTTTGAGGAAATCCACATCGGAGCGCATGGCGGCGTCCGAGGGCGGCGTGAGCAGTCCGTCTGGCCACCATCCCTGGTCGAGCGGGCCCCAGTGAAAGATCTCCTCGCCATTGAGCGTGAATCTCAAGTTGCCGCTGGCGTCGCGCTTTTGTCCCACTTCACGAACGCCTGCATAGGACTTCACCGTGTCCGAAACGACTCCCTGCGTGTCGATCAACTCGAGGGTCAGATCATAGAGATTCGGAAAGGCGGGTGACCAAAGTTTTGGGTCTGGCAGGTTGATTTTCACCTCACCTGCCCCTTCGGCGGTCGCAACGTCCTTGCCTTTGAAGGACGCGGTGACGCGGACCTTTTCACCCGTGCCCGACACGCCTGCCAGCAACGGGGTGATCGTGATGGAAGCTGGCTTGACCGTGGTGCCCAGCTTGATAGAGGCGATGTAGCGGGTAGGAACTTGCTCTAGCCAGACCGTCTGCCAGATGCCGGAAACCCGGGTGTAAAAGATCCCTTTGGGGGTGATTGCCTGTTTGCCGCGTAACTGGGATCCGCCGGTGGCGTCCTCGATGCGGACGATGATTTCGTTCAAATCGGGCTTGAGCGAGTCCGTGACGTCGAATGAAAACGGCGTGTTTCCGCCGGTGTGCTTCCCGACTTGGCGGCCGTTTAACCAGACGGTGGATTGATAGTCCACGGCTTCAAAATTGAGCAGTGTCCGATGGCTGGGTTTCGGGGTGAGGAAAATGGTCCTGCGATACCACAACGCCTGCTTGGGAGTGAGCAACTTGCCGATGCCGGAGAGGGTGGACTCGATGGCGAAGGGCACGAGGATTTTGCCATCCCACTCCGCTGGCTTGTCCGCGTCGATGGCGGTGACCGCGTAGTCCCACAGGCCGTTGAGATTTTGCCAATCGGGTCGCTCGAACTGGGGGCGCGGATACTCACGCCAAGTGTTCTCCGGGGTCACCTCACTGCCCCAAGTGGTCATCATTTTTTCCGGCACCGGCTTCCACGCTGGATCCGCTCCGACGGAGGAGACAACGGCCAGCGCGGCGATTAGCCAAACTAACAGGCATGAGGGGTGTTCGATTTTCATAAGTCTATTTGTGGGTTCCCGCCGGACGCTGGTGAGCCATGATTTCGGCGTTGCGTTTCTCTGCCTCTGCGGCGAGGCGGGTGACGATTTCCGGATTTTCGCCGGCGACGTTGGTGGCTTCCGCCTCGTCGGTCTTGAGATTGTAAAGCGCGGGGCCGGAATCCGGACGGGCTTTTTTGCCTTTGCCTTTGCCCTTGCCGCCCTTTTCGAAGGGAATTTGAAGGAAAAGTTTCCAGTCGCCCTGGCGGATGGCGATGACTTGGCCGATGGCTGCGTCATAGTAGAGATGGGTGTCGCGGGCGGTCTTCGGCACGGCGTCGAATAGCAGCGAGGATACATCCATGCCGTCGATGGTCTTATCCGGGTCGAGGATGGCGCCTGCTAGATTGGCGAAGGTGGGTAGCATGTCGATATTTCCGAGGATCTGGTCGCAGGTGGTGGCCGCAGGGATTTTCCCGGGCCAGCGCATGATGCACGGTTCGCGGACGCCGCCTTCGTAGGTGCTGCCCTTGTTGCCTCGGAAGGGCGGGGCGCTGCGGCGGTCCGGGCCATTGTCCGAGGTGAAAACGACGAGCGTGTTTTGTTCAAGCCCGAGCTCTTTGAGAACCCCGGTGATTTGGCCAACGGACCAGTCGATCTCCTCAATGCTGTCGCCGATCAAGCCATCCGCGCTTTTGCCCTTGAAATCGGCGGATGCGAAGAGCGGGACGTGGATCATCGGATGAGGGAGATAGACGAAAAACGGTTGGTCCTTTTTCGCCCGGATAAACTTGATTGCCTCCTCGGTGAAGCGGCGGGTGAACTGTGTTTGGTCAGGTTGGGTTTCGATGACTTTATCGCCCTGATAGAGTGGCAGCGGCGGGGTGTCCTTTTGCGGGCCGTATCCCTTGAGCATGTTGTTGCTGTAGGGGATTCCGAAGTATTCATCGAATCCCTGGCGCAGGGGCATGAAATCCGGGTGGTGGCCGAGGTGCCACTTGCCGAAGCAGGCGGTGGCGTAGCCTTGTTTTTTCAGAACGTCCGCGATGGTGTCTTCGGCAGGATTGAGGCCGATCCTGGACCATGGCTGGATGACTCCGGGCACGGAGACTCGGGAGTTATAACAGCCAGTCAGTAGGCTGGCCCGCGACATGGAGCAGACCGGCGCGGCGTAGTAGCTGGTGAACTTGCGGCCTTCCTTGGCAAGCGTGTCGAAGTGGGGCGTGCGAAGTTTGGCGTTTCCGAACGGTCCGATGTCGGCGTAGCCCATGTCATCGATGAAGATGAAAACGATGTTGGGCTTGACGGGCGCGGCAATGACATGGAGGCCGAGAAGTAGCGGGAGGGCGAGGATTCCGAGTTTCATGTTAGCATCAGGATTTTGCCTTGGGCTGATTCCCGCGTTTTGTTTTTTTGCCGGACGCTGGAGCGGCTTTCGGGTCGTAAGCGGGATTGGGCTTGGGGATGATCGCCGCGGTTTCCTTGAGATAGGTGTCGAGTCGCGCGGCGAGTTCTTTCACACGCGCCGGTTGGGAGGCGGCGAGGTTGTTTCGTTCGCCGGGATCGGAGGCGAGGTCGTAGAGTTCGTAGCGGTTGGATTGGTCCTCATTGTCGCAGTAGAGGCGGATTAATTTCCAGTCTCCAGAGCGCACGTAGCTGGCTGGAGAAACCGGAGTGGGGGCGGGCATTTTCTCGTAATCACCACGAGCTTGGGAATGGGGGAAATGGCAGAAAAGCTCGGTGCGGACGCTGGTGTTCCTTTCAAACACCGGGCGCTGGCTGACACCGTCGAATTTCAGTTCGGATGGAAGCTTCCAGCCGAGCAGGTCGGCGAATGTGGGGAAGAAATCCGTGCTTTGCATCAAGGCGTCGGTCTCGGAGGCTGGCTTCACCTTACCTGGCCAGACGATCAGCAGCGGGACGCGTGTGCCGGCTTCGTAAATGGTTCCTTTTCCCGCTCGGAGCGGTTGGGCGTTCGTCACCGGCACTTGATGGAACTCCACAGGCATGTGCTCATTGTTAGGAATGAAGTAAGGGCCGTTGTCCGAGGTGAAGACGATGATGGTGTTTTCAAGCACGCCTGCCTGATCGAGCGCGGCGACCAGGCGGCCCACGACTTCATCGAGGGTCTCGACCATGCCGGCATAGACGGGGTTGCGCTGGAGGGATTCCGGGTCCGCCTTGGCGCGGTATTTGTCGATTTGCTGGTCCTTCGCCTGCCATGGGGAGTGGGCCTGGAACGACCAGTAGTTCAGGAAAAACGGCTGGTCCTTGTGCTGTGCGATGAACTTGACGGCTTCATCCGCCAGCAGGTCTTCGAGGTTGTCGCCGGGCTTGCCGTGGTTCTTCCAGACAGGAAACGGATAGAAGAATCCCTTCCCCAGCGGACTGGGTGCGGGCGTGTGGGGGATGTCCGTGTCGAAGCCGTGTTGCAGCGGGCTGTAGGGCTCGGGGCCGAGATGCCACTTGCCGAAGTGGGCGGTGGCGTAGCCGTTGTCGTTGAATGCCTCGGCAAGGGTGTAGTAGTCGGTTTTGAACCGGGTGAGGCTCTCGGCGGTGAGTGCCTTGACGTTCTGCGCGGCCTTCTTGGCCAGGCCTTTGGTGAGAACGGACTCCGGCAGATGACAGGCGGGAGCGGTGATGCCGGTGCGTGCCGGGGCGATTCCGCTGAGGATGCTGGAGCGGGTGGGCGAGCAAAGCGGGCTGGCTGAATAGGCGCGGTTGAATTTCATACCTCGCTTGGCGAGGGCGTCGATGTTGGGCGTTTCGTAGAACTTGCTGCCGTAAACGGAAACGTCGTTCCAACCGAGGTCGTCGGCGAGGATGAAGACGACGTTCGGTTTGGTCTCGGCGCGGGCTCCCGCGGAGACGGCGAGGATCAATAACAATGATTTGAATTTCACGGAGCGGAATGGGTTTTTTGGATGGTCACTGGTCCTAGCAGACCGGCGGCTTGCAGCGGTGAGTTCGGTTTCACGGTTGCCAACGAGAGCGAAGTGCGGCGTTGGGCGGGCGGCAGTTTGAGGTCGCCGACGAGGCGGTTGTTCCAAGGATTGGTGATGGTGATTTTCAAGCTGTTTGAGCCGGTTTTCGCGGCGGCGCTGATGTCTACTTGCCAGGGAGCGGTCCAGACGGTGCCGAGATCCTTGCCGTTGAGTTTCACGGTGGCGAGATCCTGGACTTTGCCGAGATCAAGAACCAGACCACCATCGGTTGCCGCGAGGTCGAAGGTGGTCTGATAGGTGGCGGTGCCGGAGTAGTGTTTGATGCCTTCATCGGCATGTTGGGTCCAGTCGGTGAGGGTGGCGAATTCGGTTTTCGCCTGGCCGCCCCACTTGGGATCGAAGGCGACGATCCATGGTTTATCCAAGGTCACAAGTGGCTGGGTTTCCGGGAAGTTTTTCCCGTTAGTGGCGGGTTTGCCGGGTTGGCGGAAGACGACGAACCAGGATTGGGTGGGCGCGAAAACGAGCGGGACGATCGTTTGGCCGGATTGCTCGCTCCACTTGGGAAGAAGCCGGTGCTCACCGGTGACGGCGTTCCAGAGTTCCGGTTGGCGACCTGTGACGCGGAAGGCGCAATTCACGGTTTCCGGGCGGTCCTTCTGATTGGAGACGAAATAGATTTCGGCATCTTTCGAACTGCGCTGGGTGAAGAGGAGATTGGCGTCGGCAGCCGCATCGCGGAACTCGATGGCGGGTGGGGTTTGAGTGGAACCGAAGATTTCAGTTAGTTCTTTTTCCCAAATGATGCGGCCTCTGCCGATTCGCCGTTCGCCGGCCTTGTTGAACTCGCCATCGCCCCAAACTTCCGTGGCAAGGGCGCGGACTTCATCGTCGGCTTGCGGTTGGTTTTGGAGGCTCGGGGATTTGACGGGAGGCGGGCCGAGGACGGTGGCACCGGCTTGAATCAGATCGCGGATCTTGCGCAGGACGGCGGGGCGCATGGTCTCTTGTTTCGGGAGGACGAGCAACTTGTAGCTGACGCCGTGGGGGAGGACGAGTTGGCCGTCCTTCACGGTCAGGCTGTCCAGGATGACATCCGCGTTGATGTAATCGAAGTCGCGGCCGGGCGGCAGCGCGGGTTCGCGGGCACCGGTCATTTTCGGTGCGTCCTCGCCGATGAAGTAGGCGACATCCGCGACGCGCCAGCCTTGTTGGAGCATCCAGCAGGAGCGGCGTTCGTAATCCACCCAGCTGCTGCCTTTTTCAAACCAGGTGTTGTGGCGGTTGAACTCGGTGCCCCAGGGCGCGTTGATGCCGGGGATTTTTTCGTCGCTTGGCTGTTGGATGTAAACATGGAGGACCACGTGGTTGACACCCTCGCAGAACGACCAGTCGCCGCGGGCCTTGAGGTCCTTGGGAGAGTTTTTGAAAGCCGGGCCGCCGGTGAAGGATTCGGCGGAAACGAAGGGTTTTCCATAAATGTTAGCACATGACGAGGCGGCGCGGCACTCGATGGAGCCGAGGTCGCCGGTGACCCAGAACTCGCCGCCGATGCGGTCGGAGTTGGCGCCGTATTTCAGGAACTCGCCGGGGAAACCCCAGTGGCCGTAATTTTCCAACCAGAGGCCGAGTCCGTTCTTCTTGGAGGACTCGTTCATGCCACCGACGTATTCGGAGGCGACGCGGTCGGCGACGATGCGGCGCAGGTCCCAGAGGAACCGCTCGCTTTGCGCGGCGCTGCCGATGATGCGGCCGCTGAGCACCGGCAGCCATGGGATGGCGTCATAGCCGAATTGTTTCCGGAAACTTTCCGCCAGATCGTCGCTCCAGTTCTGCGAGCCCATCTCGTAACTGTCGGCGACGACGCGGGTGAGCGCCTTGCGGTCGGCGGCGGGCATGCGTTTAAGGAGTTGGCCGATGAACGCGTCGAAATGTTGCTGGGTGAACTTGCGATTCATCTTGTCCACTTCGAAGCCGATCGCCTCGGGAGAGGCCGGCGCGTTTTTCATGCCGGTCGGGGTTTTTCCGATGCGCTGGATGATCCACTCACCGGCGGGAACGTCCCAGGTGAGGGTGCCGTCCTTGGCGAGTTTTCCCGCTAGATTCCGGATTCCGCTGGCAGGCACGATGAGCTCGGGCGATTCCGGCTCGGGCTGGGTCGGCCACTGATAGGTGCTGGCGAGCGGGAGTGGGGTGGGATGCATCTTGGCGAGTTGCTTCTCGATGTAGGACTCGAGGCGGGCGGCTCCTGATAGGTCGATTTCGGCTAGGCCGGGGTTCGCGGTGCGGCTTGCCGGATTGGTGAAAACAATGCGGAACTGGCTGCCGGTGGTGGCCGGGAAAGAGACGGTGACCGGTCCGAGAGGCATGAATCCGGTGCCGGTGGCGGGGTTCGAGCGGTCGCACTTGAACTTGCGGATCGTGGTGAATTTCCCGCTAGAGTCGGCGACCTGGAGCTCGGCATCCGCGCTGAAGGAATCGCCGGTGGGATGGATCCGCAGGCTGCGCGCGGTGAGCGGGGCATCCAGTTGGATGTCCAGAGTGACTGCCGGATTCTTGGCAGGGCCGGGTTTGACAGGGAACCGCACGTAGGTGCTGAGATCGCCGTCGGCAATTTTTCCCTCGTTTTCGGTAGCCGGAGTGAAGGTGACGCGCGGCTTGAGCGTTGAGAGGGATTGCGCGTCATTTACCGGCGCGGGAAACGCCAGCATCGCGATGTCCTGAAACTGCTCGATGGGCGTGGGTAGTTTTTGTGAAAACTTCCTCGGGCCGGTGACGCGGGTATCCGAGGAGATCACGTAGCGCATCGTCTGCTCGGCCGTGACCCATGGGCCGCCGGACTGGCTCCAGCCGGGGCAGTTGAACATGCCGATATTGACGCCGAGGCGGCCGCCCTCGCGGATCGCATGCTCGACGAGCTGCCACCATTCCTCGCTGAGTACTTTGATTTTTCCCGCAGGTTGGTTATCGAGGAAAATATTGCCGATGAGCGCCTCGCCGATGCCGATGCGCTTCATGGCTTCAAGGTCTTTGGTGATGCCGTCGCGGGAAATATTGTCGCTGATCCAGTAATAGTAGCACCAGGGTGCGGCCTGGGCGGGCGGATTGGCGAATCCGGAGGCGAGCGGATCGGCGGTGGCGG
The DNA here is from genome assembly GCA_031425955.1 of Akkermansiaceae bacterium. Lineage (GTDB taxonomy): Bacteria > Verrucomicrobiota > Verrucomicrobiia > Verrucomicrobiales > Akkermansiaceae > Luteolibacter. The sequence continues at coordinate 21,461 of JANPKJ010000004.1, forward strand.
GCGATAGCAACGCGATGGCGGCAAATGCCGAGCAAAGGGTCGAAAAACTGGGTGTTTTCATAACGTGAGGAGCGGAAGTAGGGTGCTTGAGCGCTTGGCGCGCCAGGTTGGGTTGAAACAAAGGCCAGCCTGAACGGTGGATCGTTGTGGGTGAGCCTATTTTTCCGGATGCCTTAAATACACTGAAAAACGCCCCGAGTTTGCGTGATGCCAGGAAATCACCCCGAAGGATGATTTCGGGTGGAATACCATTTCCTCCGAATGAGCGCCAGGGACCAGCACGTTAGCCCACCAGGTAAATCCTAGGTAGCCAAGGATCTCCCCTCCCCCCAGCACTTCGTCCATTCAACTGGCGCTGGCTGAAGCATTTCGGCGGTGCATAACTGACGGACAGACTCGGCGACCATGTGGACATCGCTGTTTGGTCCCCCGGGCTGGATGGAACCGGGCCAGCCAAAGTAAAAGGAAGCTGAGAAACTGGCCAACACGCTTCCGATCACACTCATGCCGATGACGCGCACTCCGACAAGTTTGCGGGTGTCAGGGTGATTGAAATGCGCAATGACTTCAAGCGAACGGAATTCACCGGTCCAGCGTTAGGTCAGCGGGATGCCGCGGGTTTGATCTCGCGGACCGCGGCCTTGGGTCCTGCGGTTAGTTCTCCGGGTTTCGGAGCGGGGATCGTCACCTTGCCGGTGGCGGCCCACTCTGTGCCGCGTGAAAAGGTGACTTGGAATCCCATTCCGTTCAACGCCTCGACGTGATGGCCGAGGGTGGTGTGGAACACACGACCCTCTCCGAACTTGATGACCATGAGCAGCGGTTCCTGCTCGTTGGATCTATCGGAGAGTCCGGAGCCGAGCACTGAGAGCTCCTTGGCCGGGCCGCGCAGACTATGATAGAGTTCGTCCTGGGTGTGCATCCACTTGTCCGGCAATCCCTTCATGATCGGGTGCTCCGGGGCGAAGGTTTCCACCAGGAATTCCTCGCGGGCACCGTGACCGCCGCAGGGGGCGGGAACCTTGGTTTTTTTCCACTCGCCGTCGCGGAGGCGCAGGTAGGGACCGGATTTCGCGTTGCAGCCGCCCCAGCCGCCAAGGCCGATCATTTCGTTGTAGTCCTCCCAGTTGGCGAAGGCGTTGTCCGCCGCGTGGTAGCTGGCGAAGCCGCCGCCGCTTTTGACATAGGAAACGAAGGCAGTCCGCACTTCCTCGGGCCATTCGTCGCCATTGTAGTTAGAAACGATCACCCGGTAACCGGCCAGTTTTGGACGCCACTTGGCCCAGAGCGCGGCGGACTTTTCCCGGTCGGTGCCTGCGGTGGCTTCAAGTTCCGTGGCGGCTTTTGCATGCGCTGCCTTTTGCGCGGGCGTTGCGTTCCGGCGGAGTGGTGGCGCGGCTCTCCTGGCGGGTGGCGTGGTGGAAACATCGACTTGGAAAACTCCGGTATCCTCGAGAATTGTCTTCAATGACGGCGTAGTCGTGGCCCATTGGTGGTTGTTCTGGCCGTCGATGATGAGGACTTTGATCTTGTCGGTTGCGGCGGAGAGCGCCGTAGCTGCCACGAGCAAAGCGGTGGTGATGAGTGAGGATGTCAGTGGAAATGTTTTCATAGGATATGCCACGTGGGATTGTGGTGTCGCATGCCAATGCCATGGCTGACGTCTTTCTGCTAACCATGATGTTCAGGCTCAATCTTCAATTTAATGGTCCACGACGGTTCCTAAGGTGACGAAGGAGATGAAAAGGGCGGGCCTTATTTTGCCTCGGCCTTGAGTTCACGGAATCGCGCGCGCATTTCCGCGAGGCGGTCTTTCTGTGCGGGATCAGCGACGAGGTCGTGTTCCTCAATGGAATCCACGGTGAGGTTGAAAAGTTGTTCGGTGTCGAAATCCGGCCAGAAGAAGAATTTCCAATCCTTGCGGACGAGCGCTTCGGAGGCGGGGATGAAGGTTTTATCCTTGATGATGGCATGCTCGTAGAAGAACTCGGTGCGCCACTCCGGCCTGCTGGCGGCAAGGTAAAGCGGGGCGATGTCGCAGCCTTGCATGGTCGGCGGGGCTTTCAGGCCTGCGGCGGCGAGGATGGTGGGGGCGAGGTCCACGTTGAGCGCGTAGGCATCGTCAGTCCTGCCCTTGTTCGTTTTTTCCATGCGCGGGTCCCATACGATGAGGGGGACGCGGATGCTCTCCTCATGCGGATACCATTTGTCAGCAAGACCGTGCTCGCCGTGATAGTAGCCGTTGTCGCATGTGAAGATCACGAGGGTGTTTTCCATGAGTCCCTGTTTCTTGAGTTCTGCCAGAACGCGGCCGCAGGTGGTGTCCACTTCGGTGGCGAGGCGGTAGTAGTTCTTCATCATCGTCTGATATTTTTCCGGCGTGTCGAAGCGCCATGTCCAGCGATGGCGGCCTTCATTCCTATCGTTAGCGATGAACGGCGGCAGGCGACGGAAAGACTCATCCGTGGCGTTGACCGGAACCGGGATCTTGTCGTTCTTATAGAGTTTCATGCTTTCCGGTTGAGGTAGGAATTGGAGGGGATTCTGGTCCTCGGCATGGGTCGCGAAGAAGGCGAGGGTGAGGCAGAATGGTTTGTCGGCGGGACGGGTCTTGAGGAATTCAAGCGCGTCGTTTTCATTCTTTTGAGTAACGTGGATTTTTGTTCCATCGGGTTCCCTGATCCAGTGGGTGCCGCTGTAGGCCCGGCCGAAATCGAACTTGTCTTCGGGAAACTTGCCGTTGTGCCACTTGCCGATGTGACCGAGGTGGTATCCATTGGCACGGAGGATGCCCGGATAGGTTTGTTTCCAAGGGGTTTTGAACATCGTGAAGCCCTTGTTGCCGTGGCGGGACATCCACTGGCCCGTGAAGAGCGAGGCGCGACTCACCCCGCAGATCGCGGTGGTGACACAGGCATGGGTGAAGCGCACGCCTTCATCGGCAAGCCGGTCGAGGTTTGGGGTTTTAACAACGGGATTTCCAGCGCTACCGAGGGTGTCATGACGCCAGTCGTCGGCGTAGAGAACGACGATATTCAGCGGCTTGGCTTCTGCGGAGAAAAGCGCGCTGGGAAGAGCGGCCAGCAGTAACAGGATCAGGGTGGCTTTCATGTGGGTTTTAATTCGAAGTCGGTTGCGAGCTTTTGGATACGGCAAACCTCGGGATTTTGTACATGCATGGAAAGAATATTTCAAAGTGACCGGATGACAATCACCCACAAGGATGACCGTCCCGCGACGGACGGTTTTGAGCTTGGAAAATCATCCCTTTGGGTGATTCCCAAAGCTCAATTAAACTGGAAAATTCAGCAGCTTCGGTTTCATTACCCTGCCGCTCTTAATCGAATTCCTAGTCGACCCTTCGAAACAGTCAGCGGCAGCGGTCGCAGCTAAACCAAACCCCTCCCTGAGCCCACGTTGTGAAATCCATCTACATCACTCTCACCTGCTTGACCACCGTCGGCTTCACGCCGCCATGTCATGCGACCATCATCAAAGCCTCCGCTGCAGGAGATATCCATGCTCCAGCCACTTGGGGCGAGGATCCGGCGGCACCACCGGTGGCGGGAAACTCGGACACATGGCATTCCAACGGTCAAATCCTCTCCTACGATGCAGTTACATTTTACGGCCACATTTTCGTTCTCGGAACTGGAGCCATCCTGCAGTCCGGAGCAGTCGGCGCGACTGATCCGGGCGATGATCCGGTTTTTCAGAACTTCACTTTCGATGGCGGAACCATTACCTACGCAAGGAACACACCCAGCATTTTCAGTTTCGGCACCAACCGCGTGACCGTCACATCCGCCGGCGGGCGGGTGAACTCCACCAACGGAACCAACCGTGATCTTTGGTTCGACGGCGGAGTCTGGAAAGGCAGCGGGGAATTGGTATTCTCGCACCCGACGGCGAGTGACAGCACTTCCACGGTGGAAGGCACTCTGCAAACCTTTCGGATCAGCAATGCGGATTTTTCCGCTTTCACCGGAACGTTCACCGCGATCGACAAGGCGATCCTTGAATTGACGCAAGCGATCACCACTCCGCGATTCTCCCTCAAATTGCTCAACAACGCTCGCTACGACAACATCGGCGACAACGACATTTCAGTCAGGTCGCTCGTGATTGCGAACTCCATCCTGCCACCAGGGCAATACCGCGTGGGGGATGGCAGTCTCACCGCCGCACAGGAAGCCTTCATCCTCACCACCGGCGCGATCCGGGTGCTTGCGCAGCCAGTGGCAGGCACATTCCCTGACACTAACAACAACGGTTTCCATGACTTCGTTGAAATCAGCAATCCGGGCGTCGACTTCGTCAAACTCCAGAATTCCGCGCTGGATTCCGACGGCGATGGCCAAACGGATGTCAACGAATTCATCGCCCGCACCGATCCTGCCGACCGCATGAGTTTCATCGCCTGCGACGTGCGCGAAGTCACGGGAACGAATGTCACCGTTGGCTTCTTCGGAAAGGGCGGTGTCCGCTATCAGCTTCAGTGGTCGCCGGACATGCGCGGCTGGGTGACCTTCGAGGACTCGGTCACCGGTGCGGATGCGGATGCCACCGTCACCAAGTCATTTGCCAATCTGGGCGTCGCCGATCCGCGCAAACTGTTTTTCCGCATGAGGGTGCTCGGCTCGGCCATTTCGGAATTTCCTGACAACGGCACCGACAGCGACACCGACGGACTGACGAGCGCCTCGGAGGCGTTCACCTTGATGTTCGATGCCACGAAGCCGGACTCCATGCGCTCGGCGAGTAATGGCGGTGACGCCAAACACCTCCGGGAACTACTCCGCGGTGTCAACTTGAGCGAGTCGCTAACGGACAATTCCTATGCAGCGAGTATTTCTCCTGAAAATGCCGCCCGCTTCCTGTTTCAGGCCGGCATCGGCCCGCGCGAGGCGGACATCGCCGCCGTCCAGGATCTCGGCTACAGTGGCTGGGTTGACGCCCAACTCGCACTGCCGCGCTATTCGCTCTATTTCACCTACCTCAAGGGCATTCAAACCCAGTGGGGCGCGCTTATCGCTGCGGATCCGAATGCTGATCAAATGGACATACCCTACGAAACCCAGTCCCCCGGTTTCCCCCAGAGTAATCTGAGCACCTCCTTCATGCGGGGCGTCGTCCATGGCGATGACATCCTGCGCCAGAAGTCCGTGTGGGCGCTGCTCCAGATCATCGTCGCCTCCGGTGCCGGCTACATGCCGCGCTATGGCGAGCCGTGCTCGGTGTTTGTCGATCTTTTCCATCAACGCTGCTTCGGCCGTTACGCCGATTTGCTCTATCACGTTTCGGTCAATGGCCACATGGGCGACTGGCTAACCTTCATCAACAACAAGAAGGCCAACCCCTCCCTGCAATCCCTGCCGGATGAAAACTACGCCCGCGAGGTGATGCAGTTGTTCACCATCGGTCTCTATCAAATGAATCCGGACGGCTCCTACAAGACCGACGCTCAAGGAGCCCTCATCCCCACCTACGGATTCGAGGATGTGGCAGAACTCGCCAAGACCTTCACCGGTCTCAAGGGCACGAACAATGGCACGACCGCTTCGGATACCGTGAATTGGAATTTCACTTCCAGGGAAATGATTGCGAAGGAGTCCGATCATGACCAGACGGCGAAATCGCTGCTCAACGGCTACATCACGATCCCGGCGAGCACGGGAGTGAAAGCCGAGGTTCGGTTGGTCTGCGAAAAGCTGGTGAAGCACCCGAACTGCGCCCCCTACGTCTCCACTCGACTCATTCAGAATCTGGTGACCTCCAACCCGACTCCCGCATACGTAGCTAGGATTTCCAAGGTCTTCACCGATACCGATGGAAACCTCGGCCAGGTTATCAAGGCCGTCCTCCTCGATCCAGAAGCCCGCGGTCCGCGTTTTCTGACAGATCCCATGCACGGGAAACTGCGCGAGCCGATGATGCGCTTCGCAAGCCTGGTGCGGGCCTTTGAAGTCGGCACCGAAGTGGAACCTGCTCCCTATTCCAATGACAACTTCCAGTTCTGGAATGCCCGCTCCTTCAGCAATCAGGCCTTCTTCGAGTCTCCCTCCGTGTTCAACTTCTTCGAGTCCACCTATCAGGAGTCTGGGGAGATCCAAAACGCGGGATTGCGCTCGCCCGAGTTCCAGCTTCTGGACGCCACCACCAATACCTCCTTCGTCGAGCAGGTGCGCAGCAAGCTGACCGGCTATCTTCACACCCCGAGATTCATCAGCAGTCCCACGACCGCCATTCCTTCCGAGCCAGCCGTGCAATTCCGCATGCTCAAGGAAATCAAAATGCTGGACGATGTCGCCAGTCGGGACGCCCTGGTGGACCGCCTGAGCCTGCTCATGACCGGCGGTCTGGCCGATGCTGCCGCCCGCGCCGACTACAAGGAACCCATCTTTGCCACAGGAGCCTATGCCACCAGTTGGGCCACCGAGACTTCCGCCAACCGCGTCAAATACGCCGTGCTCAAGCTCTTCGCCGACTCCGCCTGCGCCGTCCAAAAATAAGCCTATCCATCCATTTGTAATCGTTAGAAACCAAGTCCATGAACCGACGCACCCTTCTGAGAAACGGCACCTGCGGAATGATGAGTTCCATGCCCGCCATCAATGCCATTCTAAACATGACATTGGCCGGAAACATCGCCCGCGCCCAGGGCGGCCCTCCCGTCCCGGATGACTACAAGGCTCTCATCTGCCTGTTCTTCAATGGCGGAAACGACTCCTATAACATGCTCATCCCCACCACACCGGAGGAATTCGGTTGGTATGAACTCACCCGGTCCAACGTCGGCTTGCAAATGCCGTCAGCTCCCGGAGATCCCTACAACGCGAACGCGGCGCTCCCGCTGGTTTCGACCAACACCCCAGGGCGGACCTTTGCGGTGCATCCGAAAATGCCGGACATCGCGAACCTCTTCAACCAAGGCAATGCCAGCTTTGTGGCGAACATCGGCACACTAGTCGAGCCGATCCCAAGTGTCTCCGCCTTCGAGACCGGCACCTACCGCGTGCCGGTCTCCACCGGAGCGCACAACACCCAGCAGACTGCGTGGCAAACAGGCCTTCCCCAATATGTTTCCAGCAACACCGGTTGGTTCGGACGCACCGCGGACATCATCAATATCCGGGAGAATCCCGCCTCCACCCTGCCCATGAGCTTCGCGCTCAGCAGCACCAAGGGCATCAACCAAGGCGTCAATAGCGGCGGACTTGCAATCGGCACCTCAGGCATCGACCTGCTGGACAATGTGAATTTCAAGGACAAGTGGATGAAGACCAAATTCGAGGCGCAACAAAACCGCATCTATCAGAATATCATGCAGCGTGTCCACCGGCAGAAAGTGGACGAGTATTCCGATCTCGCGAACATCTTCCAAGCCTCCTTTCAATCCACCACGACGACAAACGCATTCAGCGGCGGCCTGTCCGCCAGCTTCAAAGCCATCGCCCGCACCATCTCACTGCGGCAGACCTTCAACGTCAAACGCCAGACCTTTTTCATCGGCTTTGGCAATTGGGACGGGCATTCGAATCTCGTCACCAGCCAGTCGTCTCTTTTCACCGAGGTCAATCTGGCGATCAAGGAATTCTGGGCGGAAATGGTCACGCAGGGCCTTCAGGACAAGGTCACGGTGTTCACGGGCTCGGATTTCGGACGCACGCTGCGCAGCAATGGCAGCGGCACCGACCATGCGTGGGGAGGCAACGCCTTTGTCGTCGGTGGCGCGCTCAATGGCGGCAAAATCCTGGGGAACTATCCGGACATCCTCAAACTCGGCGATGGTCTCGACCTTGGAACGAATGGCCGGCTCCTGCCCACCACCGGCGTGGATCCCTATTATGCCGACCTGCTCGTCTGGCTCGGCGTGGCGAAAAGCGAACTGCCACTCATCCTTCCTAACATCGGGAACTTTCATGATGTGACATCCCCCACTCCGCCCCTGGGGCTGTTCGCATGAGAGCAAGCCTGTTCGCCGTGCTGCTTGCATTCGCTTCCGCCCCCACCGGACGGGCGGCGGTCTTCTATCATGACGAGTCGGTCGCCGGAGATCTGAGCGACAACTACCTGCTGCCCACGGTATTCACTCCCGGAGCCGGTTCATCGGTCTTGAAAGGCACCGTGATCGCCGGTGCACCTGATCTGTTCACCCTGGTCGTCGCCGCGGACTTGCGAATCGACTCCATCATCCTCCTCAGCTATACCACCGACTCCGAGAATCCGGAAAATCTCAGCTATCTGATGTCCCAACCTCGCGCTACGCTAAGTGCGCCGCCGAGCAGCGACTTCGCGGAGCCCATCGGCTACGTCGGCTTTGGTAAATGGGCGGAGGGCCGCAATGTCCTCCGGATCATCACCGCGGGCCCACCTTATGACTATGCCGCCACGCTGGGTCCGGGAAGTTATGCTTTCTGGCTCAACGAAACCGGGCCGGTTTCCGGATACGAGTTCCAGTTCAACCTGACTGCCGTTCCGGAACCAGGTGCCTTTCTGCTAGCCCTGTTTTCACTCCCGTTCTTTTTTTCGCGGGTTCGCTGCCCTTCATGAAGCGGATTAAAATCCGCCGGAGCTGCGAGGCCGCGCACGTTTTCCCAGCTGTCCCCATCACCGCTTGATCGTTTCCCGCGCCGTGTTGGCCGCTTGTTCCCGTGAGCGGATGGCCGCTTCGGTCACAGTCGGGTCGTAGCGGTAATTGAAGCGGCGGTCGGGCGCGCTGTCTCCATTGAGGGCGAATTCGAGGATGTCTCCGTCCTTCTGCTGGTTGTCACCCCATTTGAAATCGAAGCGCAGCTTAGGAGCCTCGCCAAACAGCGAGCGTGGCAGTGCGAGTTCAAGATCCCTTCCCTTCACCACGTAGGGGACGCGCGCCAATTCCGTCGTCTTGCCGCCTCCGATGCGGTGCACGGAAAGCCCGGCTGCGGTCGGCGCGGTGCGATTGACTAGCAAGTCGTAGCCGTTCCATCCGGTCTTCGGGTTCTGATCCACATCGATGAAGAGACGCATCCAATTCGGATCCGTGCCCGGACTGATATCCACAGCGCAGGAGACATGAAACGCCACCATATCCTGCGTGGGCGAAACATGGCTGCGGATGATGTCGTTACGTCCGGTGGTGTTGGTATAGCGGATGGATTTGTTCCAACCGATGTGAGCGCGGTGCAGCGTGTCCCCCTGGAAATCCCGGTATTCCGGCAGCACTCCGGCCCAATCGCCGAACTGGCCGTCGATCACGATGGGCTTGGCCACCGGCACGACCGGCGGGCGGACGCCTTTGTAACGGCGCACGTTGGCGACGAGCTGATAGTAATAGCTGTCGGTGTGGCCGCCTTTCATCGGTTCCGAATCACGGCTGAATTCGTGATTCAACTGGTCCACGAAATAGCTCGAACCCTCGCCCAGTTTGGTGAAGGCCATTTGCTTCGGCTTGTGGGGCTTTCCCCAAGTCTGGCGCTGGGCGATCCACTCGTTCCAACCGGTGACCAAGATGAAGGGCGGATCGATTTCCAGCGCGTGCTTCCACTGCATGGCGGCGTAGATTCCTTGCTCGGGGCGCAGCTGGTCGGGATTCGGTGCGGGGGCGCTCTTGCCACCGGTCGCGCTGCGGCCCTTGCCATCGAGCGGATGAGGCGCGATGCATACTGAGACCTGCTCGGGCTTGTTGACAGACTCATGCCAGCCGGGTTTCTGCGGTGACCAGTCCACCCATGTCCACTTGTCCCGGCCATCGCCAAACCAAGGGGCGCTGGTCCAGGCCCACGTGTGCCGGATGGTGAAAAAGTCCTTCATTTCCTGAGACAGTTTTTCCGGATTGGACAGGAGCAGCGGCTTGCCTAGCCAGCGGAACCAAAGCTCCGGATACTTCTGCGGTGCGTAGAGCGCCGCATGCAGCTTCGGCACCGAACTCTCCGGACGGCTGTTATGCATGGCCGCCACCTTGGGCACCGGCAGTCCCTGCAAGCGGCCTTGCTCCAGGTTCTCACAGACCGCCAGCATCTCGTCCGGATAGACCAGCGCGTTGGTTTGGTCGAAGAGCAAGGTATCGATCCCCGCCGCGGTGAGCATGGATCGATGACGCGTTAGAACGAACGGATCGTCGATCGTGTAGTATCCGAGTTCCGGCTCACCCCAGAAATGAAACGAATGTCCCGGCCCCCACTTGGGGTCGGTCGGATTCTCGACGATGATCTTGGTATTGTCATACACAGGAATGTTGCCCTTGTTGCTGACGCCGTTGTTCACCCAGAGGAAATAGAAAAGACCGACATGACGGTCGGCACGCGGCGGACCGACTTCGTTGAAATCAGGCAGACTCCTGCCAAGAGCATCGGTGGCGACCCAGGTGTCGGCAAAGACGTCCCCATCCACCGGAGCCGCTGAGACTGGAACCAAGGTGATGATGAACAGTGGCAGCAAGTAACGTGACATGGAAAATGAATGGTCGGAAATCAACAGACGGGAGGCGAAACTCTAGCGGGTTTGGGAGGCGGCTCCCAAGGCGGCACGCTTCTTTTGATAGGCTTCATACGCGGCATGCTCGTTCATCTTCGTCCGAATGGATGCGGGAATCTGGACCTGGGCGTTTTGCGTCGGTTCAAAGTCATATTTTCCCAAAGTCCCGCCAGCCTTGAAGGCCACGGGCAGTCCGGTCCTGACACTGAACCACGCTTCGCGAATCTCATATTTCGAGCTGTCGATGACATCATCCATCTTGTCAGAGTTCGGATCATGCTTCGCCGGGTTGCCGTCGAGGAAATAGGCGCACGGTTCGCCATGAGCCTCTTCCACCTTGACGAAGAGCTTGGGCTGGACCCAGTCAACGCCGGGGAAGCGCTTGCGGAATAGCTGGTCGGCACTTGGATAGCTGGCAAGATTCGAGGTCAACACCTCCTTCTCGCGTGGAGAAATCCTGAACTCGAAATTACCCAGATAATAAGCTTCTTCTTTGGCACCGCCCTCAATGTCGACGATTCGTGAGGACACGGGATTCTTGATGGTATAACGGACTTTTTCCGGGCGAGTCAGATCCGAGAGCTCCAGGCTTTTCGAGGCGAGATCCTCCTTTTTTTCCGAGACGAGTTCCGTCACCGCTTTTTGATAAGTGTAACGAATGGTCCAGACGGCTTGATCGGCAGGAGGAGCGAGCAGGATTTTCGGTCCGGTGGCCGCTTGTGCGGTCGCGGAATGGCTGACGGCGAAACTGCAGAGGCCGATAACGATGAATAGCGGAAGAGTTTTCATGAAAATTGGAAGGTTTCGATTCTTACTGATCATTGGGCCGCGATCTCTTTTTGGACGCTAATGACCTCACCGGTGAAGCGGTCGATCGCGACATGATACCAATATCGGCGTTCCGCCTGGCTGACAAACCGGTTGAGGTTGGTCGCACCTGGCGTGAGTTTACCGCTCTGCGCGATGACATCTACCAGAAATGACCAGGTCCTCACGTTCGCGGTATCCGCCAGGGCGCGGGCGATGACGTGCATGTCCATGTTGTTGCGGAACCCGGGAATAGAGCCCTTGGTGGCCACTTTGGCCGCGACGAGGGCGATTTCCGCGGGGTTGAGCAGGGGCTTGTCATCCAGCATGGTGCGGATGGCCGCCGCATACGTGTCGGCCTGAGTGGCGGTGAGGGGCGAGCCTTCGCGGATGGCGGTCTGAGTGAGCAGGGCCTTCAAAACGGGAAGAGGAGCCGTGTTCGGATTAACCACTCCTGCGCGGGTTGGAGTCTCTGTCAGGCTGAAAAGGTCCAACAGCGCTCCGTCGCCCGGATTCGTGTCATCCTGGAAGTCTCCGAAGAAATTGATGGAAGCCCATGGATCGTCACGAAAGGCGTTGCCCATATCAGCCACGCTTTGGAACGGGCGGTTGAGAATCTCCGGGCGCTGTTCAGGCGAAGTAAATGCCGATCCGTCGTCCGCGGGGCGGCGCTTGCCATCCCGGCTTACCACCACGGTGTTTCCGCCGGTGGCATTGGAGGAATACTGCTCGGGCTTGCGGGAACCGGGAGAAGTCCAGGATGCCCGGGGGAAGAACTTGTTGTCATAGCTTCGGTTTCCGGTGGGCTTGTTGATCGCATCTGTTCCTCCGGTGGTGGTGGAGATTCCAAAGCGAGTGGTGCGCGGATCGGTCAACATGCCATGGAGGTTCACATAGTCTCCGCCCTTGGAATAGAGATCGTTGGTATTTGGCATTAACGAACCCACCACGAATCCGTGGGTCAGGCTCCAGTCCGGAATGATCTGATAGCTGACCCAGGTTCCCGCGATGTTTTTCTGCAATGCGAACGCCATTGGCGCATCGAAGCGCGAGAAAAGCCCGTTTTTACCGTAGCGCTGGTTATGTAGAGCGGTGCTGGTGTATGGGGCGGATACCTCGCCGACCTTGAAGCCGATCACCGGCGCGCCACCCGAAGCGATGGTATCCATCGGCTTCGATGAGGACACTCCGGCCTTGCCCGGCTTGAGGTAGATGGGCTGAGAGAAACTGGAGGAACTGCTTACGGTGAACTGGAGGTAGTCGTTCGCGAAATCCGCGGTTCGAGTCGGAGAATCCCGGTTGTAGGGCTGGTAACCCGGATCGGAATAGCCATCCGCCGGACTGGTCCGCCATTCCATCCGGCTCTTACCGGCGAAGGCAAGGCGGTAAGTGCCCGCCGCGATTTTTCCGTCCACTGCATTTTTGTGGGGATTCCACAGTTGGAAGGTAATGAAAGTGGCCGCGATTGAGTCATTGGGAGGACTCCCCAGATCGCGGCGGCGGAACCGGGATTCCCCTAGGAAATGGAAATAGGGAAGGTTCTCCACGCCGGCCACATCGTCCGGGCGGACTCCGTTGCTTGGATTAGTCAGACCATATTGGATGATGGTGGGGTCGTCATCCACATCCCATTGGTCGATGATGGAGGCTCCGATGCGGAAAATCTGATAGTCGGTGTTCGCATCGCGCCCACGGTCCATGAAGAAGCTGTTGTTGACCATGTCGTTTCCGACCGAACCGGCAAGGATGCCGGCCTTCAGGGTTTCAAAGAAATCGGGCTCCCGATTTGCCGCAGCGACCTCGTCCAGCTTTTTGATTTGGCCTCCGGCGGAATTCGCGTGGGTCCATGAGATGACCTTCGCCCCTGCGCTCTGGGCTGGCACCAAGCCGAAGTATTTTTGGACATCACTCGAATTGTTATCCGCAAACGCCTCGATTTTCGACAGTGGGAAGCGGCTTTTCATGAGAGGTTCACCCACTTTCGCTTCTTTTCCATCCCTGCGTGTGAATGCGGCCTTCACCCGGACGCCGGCGAAACGCCGGTTGATCGCCGCGGGCACGTCCATGGTGTTCTTGTAATCGAAGGCTCCGCCCGCATCGAAGGTGGGGGCCCACGCGGGCTGGTTCAACTCGCGCGAGTGGGTCGTGAAAAACGGCAGCAGGCTGGACGGGAAATCCGTCGATTTATTTTTCTGGTAGGCGATGAGCTCCCTGCGGCTAAGAAACACATTGTCCGACTGTCCGCCCGAGATCGGGGTGCGTATCCAGCCTTTGAGCCCGCCCCATTCCTTGATGAAATCGTAGGGTGGCATGGCACTGGTGCTGGCGCGGCGCCAATCGGCGAGCAGTGAGAAATTTCCACTCGCTCCAGGTAATGCGGAGAGATCTGCCCACACCAGCGAACCTTTGCGGGACAAGGCACCGGCCGGGGGCGCGGCGGATAGATTCCCGGCGACGTTGGCATCCAGGAGTCCGGAAACATCGTAAACCTGGTAGGCATATCTTCCAACGATGAAATCGGGATTGGGCGCGCCACCCGTGCCGGTGGACCTGCTGTTAGTCGCCACAATCGCCGTGGGGTTGGTGCCGTTCCGCGCGGTGTAAATCCAGTCGGGGACCTGGGTGTTGGAAAATGTGACCGCCGGATCCAGCAAGTTCGGAGCGTTCCAGCGGACCTCCGCGATCCTGCGCCCGTCAGCGCCAGCGGTGGCGGTGGAAATGGCGGAGGCGCGGGTCTTGCCGGTGAAGCTGGAGCTCGCGATTTCGTGGAATTTCGTGCCGCCGGCGCTCTGTTTCACGATCGGCTTGAGCCGCGCGTCCGACTTGACCTCCGGCCTGGTGGCGCGCTGGGGAACCATGGATAGCGGCTTGTCGATGCTGAAGGACTGTTTGCCGTCCGGGGTGTCGGTGACTGCGGCGGCACCCGCTTTCATCTCGCCGATGAGATCGGCAATGAGCGTTTCCTTGGCCTGTTCGGCGATGCTGTCCGCCTGACGGACGGAGACGTCGATATTGGCGTTATTGCGATTGGTCGAGCTGAGCAGCAGGAAGCCGATGACCATGAGTGAAAGCAAGGCCATCAGGGAGACCACCACCACGATGGCGATGCCTGGCTGGTGCGTCTTATTGCGTGTCCGGCTGGAGAGGTGCATGAAACTGTTTTTCAGGGAATGAGGATGGTGCGCTGATAGCAGCGAATCGACTGGAGGGCATCCTTGGAATAGCCCGCTGCCTTGTCTTTTGCGAGGTCGTCACGGATCCTGCTCCATGTATCGAGGGTGTTGTTAGCGACGGTCGCATCGGTGAAGCCCGCAGCCAGGGCCTGCACGCGGTCCGGGCGGACGGCGCGGCGTCCGCGATCATCGAGTGTGACCAGGGTGATGATGATGCCCTTCAAGTTTTCGCTGGTGAGCGGAGCGATGACCTCGCGGGTCACGGTGTTGGCTCCCTTCACGAGATACTCGGCCTCCAACCGGATGATGTTGTTGGAGATCGCCTGGAGATTGTCCGGAGTGATGGCGGGGAATACTTTGGAGGGATCGAGGTTCAGCGCGTTGCCCGCGGTGTCGTCAAACTGATGGCCGCGGGAGCCTCTCACGAGCTTTTTGCCTACGGTGGTGTCGTCGGCAAGTTCATACGTGACCAGCGAGACGACGCGCTCGCCGGCATCGGTGCCAGCGGTGAGGCCGCGGGCATGGGATAGAAATGCCAGTTTGTCATTGCCCGGGTCGGACTTGAACTGGATCCGCGCATCCTCGCGGACCACCATCTGGGAGAGGTCGCGCGAGATCTGGTCGAAGGCCTTGCGGGCAATGCCGTCGTTGATCGATTTGGCTTCGGACACGCGGATGGAAACCCTGGCAGATTCCGTGACTTGGAGTGCCATCCCGAGGATGATGGTCAGGATGGCCATGGTCACCATCAGCTCCATAAGGGTGAATCCCGATGGACGAGGATATTTCCGGGAGGATTTCATGATTTGAAAGCGGAGATGAGTTCAACGGAACCTGATTCCTTTCCGGCGGGTGCCCTAGCAGGCCAAGTCGCGCGGAGATGAAGGTAAACAGGATCAGCCCCATTGGCAGCCGGGGCGCGGATGGTGCCGATGACCCGATAGAGAGCCGTCCCATTGCCTGTGACAACTTCACCGTCTTCCGAGATTTTATAGTCCACGGTAGTCGTCGAACCGGCGGCGGGTGGTTTGATGCCATAGCGCAGGCTGCTCGCCATTCGGGTTGAGATGGCAAGCCCGACATCGTCGCGGATACTTTCCATTTCCGCCAGCGCCCGACTTTCGTTGGATGCCGTTTGCACCTGATCCATCCCGGCCGGGATCACCCCCATCAAGGCGGTGATCGCAAAGACGAACAGCCCCAGCGCGACAACGACTTCGGTTAGGGTGAATCCGTAAGCGTGCGCCCGGACGGGAGTTGTGGAGGGTATCATCATGTTGGGAAATTCGATTTATCGGGTGAACTGCACGGCCTGTCCGGTCAGGCCGGCAATCTGGACGGCGGCGACGTCCGTTTTCCCAGAGTCGGGCACCTTGCCGCGGCGGGTTGGCTGGAGGCCGATCTCGGTCCAGCGGGAAAGAGTGCCCGCCTCCGCAGTCGCGGGAGGCACCATCTTCATGCGGCTTTCGCTGGCAGTCCCGGCACTGACCCAGGCTTCACCGGTCGGAGTGAAGCGAATCCACGCGGCAGCGTCGGGACGGTTCGCGGTTGGCACGGGAGGTCGGGAAAACTGAGTGTCCAGACTGTTGCTGAGCTTGAAGTCGGTGAAACGAGGTGCGCTCCACACTCCCTTCGCAGTGGAGGCCTTGTTGGCTCCGTCCAGCGACTCGTAGATACCGATGAAGAAATCATTGGGCTCCTCCTTGACCGCCCCAAGGCGAACCCAGACGAAAGTGTTCTTGGCGATGGCATGGCTTCTGGCGCGTTCCAACTGCCCTGAAACGGCGGTGGCGACGGCAGCCGGGCTGTGGGAAGAGGTGAGCTTGTCCAGGACGGGTCCACCCGCAGTCATCAGAATCGACATGATCGCGATGACGACTAGCATTTCCACGAGCGTGAATGCCCGGCGCAAAAAGTTACGGCGGAGCGGGTGCGAGTGTCTGGATCCCGGTATTAGTAGGTTCATTGTTGATGGGTTGTTTGAAAAACTGAGCGGATTTCAAAATTCGCTCACGAGGGCTTGGTCTCAAGGCAGCGGCTTGAATTCACCCGCCACTAGTGTTTACAATGTACACTGCTTCTACCGGGAGCTCAATCATCCCCAAGGATGATATTTCGCACCGGGGACTGCGGGAACCTGTTCCGGGTCGCCAAGTGCGCCGCACCCGGGTGCGGCGTTTCAGGTATCAACGAATCAGAGCCCTGGATTCGGCACACCGAGGGGCGACGCGGGGCGATTGGCCTCGCCGAATTTCACGAAAAGATCCACCCGGCAGCGGACGTGGAGTTTTTCGTAAATATGGCGGATGTGGACCTTGACGGTGGGTACGCTGATCGAGAGATCGGAAGAGATCTCCTTGTTGGAAAGTCCGCGCAACAGGAGTTCGAGGATCTCGCGTTCACGACGGGAGAGGTCCTGCTCCGCCGTGGCTGGAGGCGGGGAATCATGGAAGGCCCCGAGCACCTTACGGGCGATTTCACTGCTCATCGGCGCCCCGCCGCCCTGCACTTCCTGGATGGCGGCAAGAATTTCCGCGGGTTGCGCGCGTTTCAGCAGATAACCGCAGGCTCCGGCACGCAGCGCCTTGAACAGATTCTCCGTGTCCTCGTAGGCAGTCAGGACAATGACCTGCAGCTCAGGCAACAGCGCCTTCAAGGCGACCGTGCACTCGATACCCGAGCGGTCCGGCAAGTGAATGTCCATGAGCACGACGTCCGGCTTCCATCCCGGGATGGCCTTGATGGCCTCTTCCGCGCTACCGCAGGCCCCCACGCATTCGCAGAGTGGCGAGCTGGCGAGCAGGAATTCCAAACTCTGCCGCAGGCGCGCGTCGTCTTCGACCGTGACGACACGGATCGGAAGGGCTGGAGCGGGTGGTGAGGCGGACGAGGGCATCGAGTGGACAGATAACCCGGGTATCATCCGTGGAGCACGGAGATTTTCAACGCCTATTCGGTGAGGACGACGGGATCGGCAGAATGAAGCCCACTTGCGTTCCGCCGTCCGGCAGATTGGTGATCCGGCAGATCCCGCCGAGCTGGGTGAGGCGCTCGCGCATGTTGGCCAGTCCGTCGGCACCGGGAGCAAGCTCACCCGCAGGCAGGCCGCTGCCATTGTCGATGACGGATAGATGGATGCTCCGATTGTCGAAGCCGATCGCGACGCGCACCTCGCTGGCTCCGGAATGGCTCACCGTGTTGTGCAAAGCCTCTGCGAACGCCAGGAACAATCCATGCCGCCGTTCCGCATCGAGCGGCAGATCGGGCAGTCCGGGTGCGACTTCCAAGCGGCAGGCGATTTGTGCGGGACCGAGGAAATTCTTGGCATACTGGCAGAAGTAGGTGGCCATGGAATCCAGCGTGTCGTTCTTCGGGTTGATGGCCCACACAATTTCATCCAGCGCGGTGACGAGTTCCCGCGAGCGGCTGCCGATGCCTTGCAACAACGGCGCGACGAAGGTGGGATCAATGCCCTCGGTCGCGAGCAGACCGCTGGAAATATTGATCTGCGCAAGCCCGGCCCCGAGGTCATCGTGGAGATCGCGGGCGATGCGGGTGCGCTCCATTTCCAAGACCCGGCGTGCTTCCAGACGTGCGACGCGGCGACGGTATTTCCGGCGTTGCACCATGGCTGCGATACCGGCGGCCGCGATGATGAGGAAGACGACCGCGCCAGCCTGAAAGGAATTGCGCTCCCACAGCCGGGACTCGATGGAGAACCGGAAGGGCGTCGCTTCTCGGCTCCAAACCCCGTCCTCATTGCAGGCGCGGATCTCAAACAGATAGTCGCCGGGAAGCATGCCGCCGTAACTCACCGTTTTCTGGAATCCCCCCTCGATCCAGCCAGGATCCACCCCCGTCATGCGCCACCGGAAGCGCGCCTTTTCCGGTGCCGCCAGAGTCAGCGCGGAAAAACTGAACTCCAAGGCATGGGGTCCCGGCGGCAGGGTGATGGGACCATCAGAAATCTTGGCACCATTGCCTAACGGCACCCCGTCCAGCCGAACCTCCTCAATGCGCACCCGCAGTGGCGATCCACTGGATTTCGCCGCCGCAGGGTTCACCGCCACCGCTCCCCGGATGGTGGAGAACCACAACCGACCGTCGCTTGTGCGCAGTGCGGCGGGCTGCAGACCCGCCGAGCATTCATTGGAGGGCAGCCCGTCATCCCGGCTGTAGAGATTGAATGCGGCACCCTTCGCCAGCCCGGCGGCCACTTCGTGCAGCGCCTGCTTGTTCACCCGGAAGATTCCCTGCCGGGTGCCACCCCACAGAAAACCCAGACCGTCATCCAGCAACTGACTGACAGAATCCGATGGCAGTCCGTGCTCGATGGAGTAGCGGAAAAATTTCCCGTCCCGCCAGCGCAGCAAGCCCCCTCCCCCGCTGCCGAGCCACACCGTGTCGTCACCATCCGGCAGCAGCGTGTAAATCAGCAGATCGAGAACCGGGCCGTCCTGCCAGTTTTCAAAACGACCGTTGCGATAGCGGGTCAGGTGAGCCCCGGCATTTCCGAGCCAGACATCACCGTGATTTCCCTCCCGGATGTCGAAGATGTGACCGGGATTCAAACCCTCCGCCTGTCCGAAGCGACGCAGCTTTCCGCCGTCCCAGCCGAACAATCCGAACTCACCGCCGAACCATGTCCGGCCCTGGGTATCAGGCAGAATCACCCGCACCGCCTGGCCCACACCGCGGGGCTGGAAAGGATTTGAAACCTTCCCGTCGTCCCATAGGAACGCGCCACCACCCACGGTTCCGATCCACAGCGGGTTCCCCTCCCCCTCCGTGGCCCTGACGGCCAGCACGTCCGTCAGCGGCGGGTCGGCCTCCGCGGATGGCAGACGCACTTCCTTG
Organism: Akkermansiaceae bacterium; assembly: GCA_031425955.1. Lineage (GTDB taxonomy): Bacteria > Verrucomicrobiota > Verrucomicrobiia > Verrucomicrobiales > Akkermansiaceae > Luteolibacter. The sequence goes on from JANPKJ010000004.1 coordinate 40,753, forward strand.
CATTGCCCGTTCTCCCACAGCGTCAGTCCGTCCACCGAACTCAACCAGATCCTACCTGACGCATCCTCGGCGATGGATCGGACGACCGGCTGCCGCAGCCCCTGCGCCGGACCCACCACTTCGAACAACTGCGGGCGCAAGCGGGCGAGCCCACCCGGTGTCCCCACCCAGATGCCACCCTCCCGGTCCTGCAGCCAGGCAGTGACCAGCGTGCCCGGCAGCCCCTGATCCGGGCCGATGGAAGCCAAGCCGCCCTTCGCATCGACATGCCACAGCCCGCGTCCCGCCTCAGGCAGCCAGGCTCCACCATCCGCATCGCCGTGCAGGGGGAAGTTCACATGCACGGGCCCCGCCTGCCCGCCCCAGGGTTCCACATCCACCACCCACCGGCCATTGAGTTCCTTCATGATGCGGGTTGACGTCTGCACCCACATCCCACCGTCCCCGGAAAAGGCGATCTGGAAAACGGCCGGCACCACCGTCATGCCCTCCGGGACTACCCGTCGGAATTTGCCGCCTTCCCAAACCGCCAGCCCCTCGTCCGTGCCCACCCACATGCGCCCGTCAGGCCCACGGGCCATGACCTGCACCGGAGCTCCCGGGCCCGCCTCACCGGTGGGCGAGGAGCCGTAGTTCCCGTTTTCCAAATACCCGAACCCGCCGGTGTCCGAGCGCAACCAGGTACGGCCTCCAACATCCAGGGAACCGGACCTCCTGGCCAACGGGAAAGGGACCTTGACCTGTTCCAGCTCACGCTTGCCGGACCCACTGCTGAGGCTCATCAACCGGCCGTCCGTAGTGGCCGCCAGCAGACCACCCTCCTTGCCGGATAGAATCGACGACAAGTGGACCAGCGGATTCTGCTGGGTCAGGTTAGGGCTGGCAAAGACCCCATTCTGATAGGAAACCAGCCGATAAGGCCCCTCTTGTTCCACCCACATCGTGCCCCCGGCGTCCATCCCCATCAAGGTCACCTCGCGGGCCGGCAAAGGTGGCTGCACGGTGTGGGTCGGGCGGGTGAATTCCATGCCATCGAAGCGGACGAGCCCGCCCTTGTGGGTGCCGATCCATAGATACCCGTCCGAGGTCTGGGCCAGTCCCGTCACCGCGCTGCTCGGCAGGCCGTCGTCGGCGGTCCAGATATCCACCATGAAACTCGGAGACTTCCCAAGGGTTTCCGCCGCGGTCCCCGCAGGGCCGCAGGCGCCTAGCACCAGGTTCACCAGCAGAACATGCGCGGTCCTTAATCTTTGGAATTTGGCAGCGCGTCGACTCATCGTGCGGATCATCGCAAGTTCGCCAATCCCGGAGCAAATAGAAAACCTCGAATTTCTCCGCACGGTTTCCATCACCGGCTGATCAAGGAATTGAGACCTCCACCTTGTAAAACGCCTGGCCCGCCGGGGCCGCAGGATCGGTGAGCGTCACCCCCTGCGCGGTGCCGAGCGTCGGACTTTCCCCGATCGTCTGCCACGCTCCGGTGAGATTGGTGCTGCGCAGCAGTTTGTATTTCCGACCCGCCACGCCGGCGACGCTGAGCTGATAGGAACCGGGTGCCGCGAACTGATGGGAAAGCAGGGTGAAACGACTGGCCGGATCATTCGGGCCGGTACCGGCGGTATACTCGTCACGATTCAAAATTCCATCGCCATCCTTGTCGAGCAAGGCATCCGCTGCGCTGAGGAAATTCATGCCGTTGGTGGATTCGTAGGCGTCAGGGATGCCATCGCCATCGGCGTCCGTGTCTTCGTAGTTGGCCAACCCGTCGCCGTCGGTGTCGATGAAACCATCGGTCACATCGGGAATACCGTCGTCGTCGAAATCTCCATCCGAGCTGCGGAAGTAGTCAAGATCACAGGTGAGGCCTGATGTTTGCGGCCAGTCGAAACGGAGTCGGGTGATGGTGCCTGCCCAATCGGGATCCGAACCCAGATCGACCGCTAGAATTTTGTATTGCCCGTTACCGGTGTAGGGCAGCGTGACCGAGCGCGCCGCGGCGATCCCCGCTAGCTTGGTCGCCCAGAAGACCTGTATGCCGGAGCCGCCAGAGCTTCTAACACGGATGATGAGATTAGGTGCGGCAACCGCCGGAAAATGGAGGTTGTTCCGGGTCTGATAGGGATCTCCGCCCGCGGTGGTGCCGCTCATGACACCATTTGAAACACCACCAGGTGTGAACAGATTGTAGCCGCCGTCCCAGCCCTCGAAATCGCCGGGGGTGTTGAATTCAAAGGCGAGCGCCGGCGAACGCGGATCGCTGCCGCGCGCGATTTCCACACCGTCCGGGGTGCCGTCGCCATCGGCATCGGTGTCTTCGTAGTTCGCGAGGCCGTCGCCATCGACATCGCCCCAGTGCTCGTCGATGTCGGTGAGGCCGTCGCCGTCGAAGTCACCGTCACTCACAAGGATCGCGTCGATATCGAAAGTGACACCGCTGTTGGACGAAGGATCGATGCGCATGCCGGTGATGAGCTGGCCGTTCCACAGCGGGTGGGTGACGAGGTCGATGACGATCGTCTGCCAGGTCGAGTTGCCGGTGTAGGAGAAATTCACGACCCGCTCCGCCGCGTGGTTGGAGGCGCTGTTCGTCGTCCACCAGAACTGCCCGCTCGAGCCGCCGGTGGAACGGAGGCGGATGAGCACCTTGCTCGCGCCGGGCTGCCCGCTGGCACCGCCTTGGAAAAACAGGCCGGAGCGGGTGAAGAAGGGATCGATCCCATTGGATGTCCCCACCAGCGATCCGCCGGTGGCGGCGAACTCGGGGAGGTTGGCCGAAGGGATCCAACCTTCGACATCACCGGCGGTGTTGAACTCCGCCTGATAGTAATTCCCCGCAGCCGGCTCGAAGGCCGCGGGAATGCCGATGTCGAGCCGGTAGAACTGCCCCTTGGCCGTCTTGTTGCCGACCCGCACGAAGTAGTCGCCTGCCGCCGGGAGATCAAAAACGATTCCCTCGATGAGCCCCGTGCCAACAAGATCCTTGGCGGACAATTGGGTGCCCGCTGAATTCTGAAGCTGGAGGGTGAGGTCGGCTTGGTTGGATAGATTGATGGTTGTGTTCGTGCCGCCCTCCGGCAGATAGCTGTAGGTCGGACCCTGGGGTGTCAGCTTGACGATGACTCGCTGGGCGGCGGTCACGGAGAATTTGAAGAAGTCCACATCCGTCGAGTGGCTGCTGAAGGGAAAATCCGTTTCCGCCGCCAGCACGGGCAGATTGGTCGCCAGGGTGCCCACGGTGAGCAAGGTGCTGGCAGGCAGCGTGCCAAGCGGGCGGGCGTTTGCGAGGGTGGAGTCGGTGGGGATTTTTTCCCGCACATCGCCGTAGGCACGCAGGATCACGCTGAGGTCGTCGAGCTGAGCGCCGTTGGAATTTCCGCCGGCACCGGCGACCACCGAGAGGCTGTTGCTCCCATCCACCACGACGTGGCCGAGCCCGAGTCCGTGCGCGTGCTCATGGCCGAAAATCAGCCGCAAGGTGGAGGGATTGGCGAACTCGGTCTTCGCCGTGTTAATCACCATGTCACCCGACGGCGGAAATCCGTTATAGGCGAATGGCCCTGCCAGATCCGTTCCACCGATGCGGACGTCGCCTCTCGCGCCCACGACTCCCGCGCTGCCGTTCGGCGCGCCGTCGTCGCTCACGTAGACGTAAGTGATGCCAGTCTTGCTGCCGTAGATGTTGAAAACCGTCTGCATCTCCGCGAACCACGGACGCGCGGTTAGATCGGACACACGATTGACGGGCGGCACGTTGTAGAGATCGTCGAAGCGGGCGATGAGACGGCTGACGGGCGTGGGATTGCTCGCCGGATCGGTGTAAACGTTGCCAAGTGCCAAGCCGTCGGGCACGATGCTCCAAGTCAGCGTCATGGGTGAGCCGATACCGGGCAGGGTCCCGTTGGTGGCCGTGCTCGTCCAGCGGTTGGAATCGCTGAAGTTCGCGGCATGCGTCGGGAGTGGTGCGAGAAGAACCAGGAAAAGCAGCGTGGTCCGCGTGAGTAGAAATTGGATCAAGGGAAAATTGGGTTTAAGGATTTGGAGGGGCCGGGTGCCGGGACCGGGTGAGAAACCCGGCGATCTCGGAGGCGGTGTTGCTCTCGGGTGCGACAAGCAGGCGGAGTTGGTTTTTCACCGGAACGAATACTTCCACGGCGTGCACGCCGGGCTTTTTCTGGAGCTGTTCGTAAACCACCAGACCGCACGAACCGCAGGTTTCGAGATGGGGGGTTTCCATGGCCAGCGGCAGGTCCATCACCTCTCCCCGTACGACGAGGCCGGCTTGTTCGGCCATTGCAGCCAGCGCTTTGGCGGACGGTCCACCCGGCGGATGAATAATGACAAGATTGGAGGATTTCGCATCGAACTCTGCCGTTTCCACCCCCGCCAGCTGGCGGATTTTTTCCAGGACGGCTCCGGGATCCGCAGCGAGGCGCAGTTGAGTGCGGATGGATTGCGGCACCGGAGCGACCGGGACGGGTGGTGATGTCACCGAGGCAGCGGGTTCGGCGGGCAATGGGATTTTCTCGGTGATCGCGACAGGCTGCGGGACAGGCGCACGATTCATCGACGAGAAAAACGCCACGGCCAGAATCACAGGCACGGCGAGACAAAGAACGATGAGATGTTTTTTCCGCATGTCGGCGATGGGTCCGAACCTTACGGCGAGGAACCTTCCATTAAGGTAGATTAATCGCGAGTTACAGCCCCCCGCAATCACCCCTCGGGATGATTTTCCGGTTGAATTTCGAGCCTCGCTCTTGCGAATTCCAAGTTCGTGCCGGCGGCGGCAACCGAGGAAAACGCGAGAAGCAGGATGCAACGCCCAAGACCACGCCGATCAACCGCCACGCGGGCAGCGTGGCGGGGGATGGGAACTCGAGGATCAAGGCGTGATCACCACGCTGAGTCGGGCGAACTTCTTCGCCGCGCTGGTATTCGGGATGGTGACGGTGATGGTGTCCGGAGCCCCTGCGTTTTCAGCAACCACGACACCGGCGGTGGATGTGGCGGTAGTCGCTCCCACAGTGTAGCTGGGCTCCGTGGTCCAATCGACGAGATCGTTGCTGACTTGTACGATCGTGGTCACATCGGGTGTTTCCGAGCTGTCCTCGCGGTTGAAGCTGAAGGTGATCACTCCGGCCGCGACTGAGGAATTCGGTCTGCCAACTTGCGAGGATACCCGTGGATCTCCGCCAATGACGTATTCGACCGCGTTGCTGAGGCCGTCAAAATCCGCGTCCGCAGCGGCCCCGGACGGACTGAGTGCGGGCGAGGTGAAGGCGGAGGCCCAATCTGCGAAGCTGGCCGGACCCGGCGTGTAAACGAGCTTCAGGGTGTTACCATCTTTCTGCACGGACCATGTGCCGGTACCGCTGGTGAAGGCAGTGGCATCCACGGTGATCAAATTTGGATCCGCTACCGTGAGTGAACTTGCGCTCAGAATAGTGAAGGAAGTCGTCGTATCGGTGAAGTTGACCACCGTAGTAGCAGGAAGTGCCGGAGGGATTGTGACAGGCAAGATATCATCCACTACCACGGTCAGTGCTCCATCAATGGTGACAGCACCGGCACTCAAGCTGGGGGCGGAGGTCCAATCGGCAACGTTCCATGGAAACTTGGCTCCCACATCGTAGCTCGCCGCGCCGATAATGCCATCGCCACTGAGGCCGGCATTGGCGTCCACGTTGGCGGCTCCCGTAGCGGCGGTGTGGTCGCCATTGACCAGAAGATTGCCCGCTTGGACGCTGGTGGGGCCCGTATAAGTGCTGGCCGCAGTCAGGGACAGGGTGCCCAGTCCACTTTTGGTGAGGCCGCCATCCAGAGTGGCTCCCAAGGCCGCGTCATGAATGAGCGGCTGATTGATGGTGATCGCAAAGCTGTTGGTATCGAACTTCGCGCCGCCGGCCTGCACATTGGCGGTGATGAGCGTGGTGGTGTTGGTTTCAATAAAGTCGGTCCGGGCAGCCTTGGCTTGGATGAGCGAACCGTTGAAGTTGATCGTGGCGCTGGCTGGCGTCACGGCATTGGCACGGGCGTTGAAGAAGAGGAGTCTGACCTCACCGCCGTTGAGGTTAATGGTGGTTGTGAACGGCTGGGCATTGGTCAGCGAGAGGTTGTTCAAGTTCGCAAGACCGTCGTTGACGGTGAAAACCCCGTCGCCGGTCCAGCCGACAATTAGCTCAAGGCCGTTGTTGATGGTGCCGCCCGTATTTAGGGTTAAGGTGCCGACCCCTGCGGATTTACCGACCGCGAAGTTTCCGGATGTCAGCGAGCCACCGTTCACTTCAAGGAAGCAGCCGCCATTGACGCCGTTGGCAGTGGATGAACCGGAGTTGATCGCACCCGATGCGATTTTCAGAGTTCCACCATCCGCCCGAATGCCGCCGGACCTGAGGTTATTGGCGGTGACTCCGCCGGAATCGAGGGTGAGTGTGCCAGCTCCGATTTTCGTAAAATGGGTGTTCTGCTGGGTCGTCAGGGGTGATGCAAATGCTGCACCACTGATCGTTCCTGACCAGGTGGAGTCAAAGCCATTGGTATCGATGCGGGCGGTGGTGGTGTTGGTACCCGCAGCAGTGGCAGCGGTGCCGACGTTGTTCGTGATGACGATGGGACGTGCGCTATCAAATGCTGAGAGGAGCCTGAGCGTGCCAGTCGTGCCGAGGTTGAACCGCAAATTGTTGGCTGCCGCACCCATGCTGCCGTCTGCTGCGACTTCGACTATCGAGCCGTTATCCCAGCGGATGCCGTTGGTGAATGTATTTGCGGTGTTGGAAAGAGTCATGGTGTTGGCATCCCCTGCAAAGTACAGGCCTGCGGTGAACCCGGTGCCGCTGACGATACCGCCAATTTTCAAGTTTCTCCGCAGGAAGATGTCTCCGGGGCTAGGCATGTTCAGAAAGACGTTTCCTGTGAGGTTTAGCGGGAGAACCGGGAGACCTGTCGCCAAATCGCTATTGTTGATCACCAGCCGATTCGTCACAAAATCGACGTTGTTGGCGATGACTCTTTCCGTGCCAGCGCCCAGCGAGGAAATGAATACATTACCTCCTGATCCGACAATCACCTTGTTGCTGCTTGCTCCAAATGGATTGTCAACCGTGAAACCCGTGGTGGGGTTGTTGAGGCGCGTTGTTCCGGTCTGAATGCCGGCCTTGTTGATCACGAATGTGCCAGTTGAGTAGGTCTGGGTAGTCCCGCCTGCGAGAGGGACGTCGATGGTGGTGATATGTGTCCCTGCGGTGTTTCGAAGCACGGCCGGATCTGCAAGAGTGAGCGGGCCGGTTCCAGTCAGCGAGTAGCCGGTTGTCCCGAACGTGAGATACCTGGCGGTGATTCCAGCGGGGACACTAACTGCGCCTGCGGTGAGACCGGAGAAGATCGCCTCATCGCCTGCGGGAGCGGCAGGCCATGCAACCTGGCTAATTCCATTCCACCAAAGATTCGTGCTGGAATCCCAAGTTCCGGGGCCGCCCGGAGTGACACCTGCGGAGGCCGCAGGATCCCAAGTCAATGCAGCCAAAGGTGAACCGGATGAGTAAACTCGAATGTAGTCAATCGACGTCGCTTTGTTTTGGCCGATGACATCAGCCGAAGGATCGAAGCGCAACGTGTTGATTTTTCCAGAAATCTGGCCGGAGAAGGTAAACCGGTAGGTGTGAGGCAGCCCGTCGGCGGGGACGGACGCTCCAGGAACGGAAACGACGCGCGGTCCACCAATGCCACCCGCATCATCTGCCCAGAAGAGGTCGATACGTGAAGTGTCAAGGGGATCCTTGGTGATTCTGAATTCGATGATCGTGTCCGAGGAACTCAGAAAATTGAGTCCCGAGCGGGTGAGGTTGGGATCAAGGACCGCGGCACCTTGGGTGCCAGTCAGAAGGCCACCAGTCGGCGTGCCAGCCGTGAGGGTGTATTGGGAATTCGCGGTCCAGAGCTCGACGACGGTGTCGAAATTCCACTCGGTCGCGAAAACGGATGTGTGGGTGCCCGGAATGGGCGCGACGGGATCAACTAGTAACGTCTGTGAGTAGCTGATCTGAGTGAATGCTGCGGACGAGGCTAGCAGAATAAATGCGGTGCGGATGGATTTTTTGGTTTTCATGGTTTTTTGGGTTGGGTTGGGAGACAATTCCCCGCAGTCGAGGGTACCGACTGAGAAGATGTCACACAATCATCCCTAGGGATTATTCTGTGCCTCAAAGCAGGCACCACCGAGCAATCTGCTTGGCACCGCTTGTCGGGCCGACTTATGAGTTTCCGCCGCGTGGCACTTCGGACGCCGCAATCCGCCAAGCGATGCTTTTGCCGGCACACAGACCGAAGCTAGTGCAAAAAGCCCGATCAAGAACCCCACCCCAATTCGAAATGTTTCATCTGTCACACCTGTTGAGAACCCTATGCGGCATCTCCGCGGCGATCCGCCGGATGGGCGACCTTCACCCCCTCCATAAAACTTTGCTAGTCCACCACCCCAGCCTCATGAAACTCACCCTCATTCCCGTCGTGCTCTTCACCATGGTTTCCACCCAGGCTGGCGCAAAGCCGGCTTCGATTGCGGACAACGCGACGAAAAGTCCCCTCACCTCCTATGTGGTCCAACCCCGGCGGGTGGTTTGGAAATCCGACCAAGGCGTCACCCACTCGGAAAACCTGCTCAAGCCCCACAGCGGTCAAGCCGTGCTGATCGAACCTGTACCGCCGATGGTGATCCAACCGGGCGGAGCGGTGGTCATCGACTTCGGGATGGAAATCGCCGGTTCGATCGAGCTCTTCACCCCCATGACCAAGGAAAAGACCATGCCCGCCGTGCGCATTCGCTTCGGAGAGTCCGTGGCGGAAACGATGGCGGAAATCGGCGAGCGCGGCGCGCAGAACGACCATGCCCTGCGCGACCAGGTGGTCAAACTCCCGTGGCTGGGAAAGACCACGATCGGTCCCAGCGGCTTCCGCTTCGCACGCATCGACAACATGGATCCGAAAATCAATGTCGAGCTCAGCCAGGTGAGGGCGATTCTAACGATCCGCGACATTCCCTACACCGGTTCCTTCAAGTGCTCGGACGAGCGGCTCAATCAAATCTGGGAGACCGGAGCCTACACCGTGCATCTCAATATGCAGGAATTCCTGTGGGATGGTATTAAGCGCGACCGCCTCGTCTGGCTCGGCGACATGCATCCGGAGGTCAGCGTGATCAACAGCGTCTTCGGCCACAACCCAGTGGTGCCTGATAGTCTCGACATGACCCGCGACGTCACTCCCGTGACCGAGTGGATGAACGGAATCAGCTCCTACTCGATGTGGTGGATCCTCATCCATGAGGATTGGTACCAGCATCACGGAAACCTCGACTATCTCAAACAACAACAGCCCTACCTAACCGCACTCTTGAAGCGCCTCACCAGCTACGTCGGCGCGGACGGCCGGGAAAAACTCGATGGCATGCGATTTCTCGACTGGCCGACGTTTGAAAACAAAACCGCCGTGCACGAAGGGCTTCAAGCGATGATGACCCTGACGATGGAAAGCGGTGCGCGACTGACTGAAATTCTCGGTGACAAGGAGACTTCCAAGCTTTGCACGGACACCGCCAAGCTGCTGCGCACCCACCAGCCGGAGGCCAGCGGCCGCAAGTCCCCTGCCGCGCTTCTATCACTCGCCGGACTTCGCGATTCGGCGGATGTGGCGAAGGTGCTCAAAAAGGACGGCCCCAAGGATCTCAGCACATTCTACGGTTTCTATGTGCTCAATGCGCTTGCGAAATCCGGCGACATCGACACCGGCCTCGATTTCATCAGCCAATACTGGGGCGGCATGATCGACTTCGGAGCCACCACCTTCTGGGAGGACTTCGATCTCGCGTGGACCGAGAACGCGGGGCGGATCGATGAACCGGTGGCTTCTGGAAAAAAGGATCTGCACGGCGACTTCGGAGCGCATTGTTATGTCGGATTCCGCCACAGTTTCTGCCACGGCTGGGCCGGTGGGCCTACCGCGTGGCTGAGCAAGAACGTGCTGGGAGTGGAACCGGTGGCTCCCGGATGCGCGAAGGTAAGGATCTCGCCGAACCTCGGCCGCCTCGCCTGGGCAGAGGGCACCTATCCCACCCCCAAGGGAACCATCCATGTCCGTCATGAAAAACAAGCGGACGGAAGCGTGAAATCCACCGTCAAACTACCCGACGGCGTGGTGCAAGTGAAGTAATCCCGCCAAATAACAGGAAACCGGGAGAAGTCTGACTGCCACCTGCCGCAGGGTCCCTACACTAGGGAGAAGCGACCCACAATCATTCCTGTTCCAGAAGAATTTCAACCGCAGATGAACAGGATGGACACAGATAAGGATGAAAACGGATGGGATCGGGTCGAGTCGGTCACGCAAACGCTAGCGGACTGAGCAACCATCCTCTTCATCTGCGTTCATCCTGTTCATCTGTGGTTGGCTGTTTTCCCTAGTGTCGGGACCCTGCCACCTGCCGGCTCCTTTCTTACTTGCCTGCCTTTTCCAGATACCGCTTGGCGATCGGCTTGAAGCGCTCCCGCATTTCTTCCGCCGTGCCGATGGTTAGATAAATATCGTATTCAAAGACCAGGCCCGGAGTGATGGCCATCGTGCGGATCGGTGAGAAATACGAACACCCCCCGCCTTTCGGGCCGGGAGGGCCGGGGTGGCGGTAGGTTGTGATGCGGTCGGTGCCGGGAAACAACACGCCCACCCCCCGTCCATCTGGACCGACAAAACCGGCCCAGTTCTCGGTGATCGCTTGGTATTCATTCGGCCAACCCGGCTGCCGTTTGGTGATCGGCTTGCCCGTCCATGGCTCGTCATCCTTGTAGTAAACGAGGTCCGGGAGCGCATAGTCCACAAACACCGCCGGCAGCTCCTGATGCGACGCCGGGTGGGTTTCCTTGCCGCGATAGGTGAATCGAAAGCGGATCCGCGCGACGTTGTCGGACAACGTGATCCATTCCTCCATCCGGCATTCTTCGATGTCTTCGCCGCCCGCCCAGTTCACCGGGATGCTGCGGACGTAGAGCGTGCCTGGGGTTTCCTTCACCTCCAGCAGTTTCGCCGGTTTGTGTTTGTAGTCGCCGCCTTGCACCGGATTCCAGCGCCAGGGTTTTTTCACCCACAGTGAGCCGTCCGGCTTGCCATAATACGATTGCTGGATGAACCGTCCGCGGTCGGCATGGTTCAGCAGGTTTGGGCCGTCTGGCAGCTCGGAAAACCAGAAAACCGAGCCACCCGAACTCAGGTCCACACCGATTTTGATCTTCCCGTTTTCAATGAACTTCTGTTTCGACGCCACTTCCGGAACGGGTTCGGCGAAGGCGACTGAGACGAGTAAAATCCATGCGGTGATCGAACGGGACATGCCACACGATACGGCACTTCCATGTCAATATTCCATCGCGTTTTCGCGGGATCATCCCTGGGGATGATATCACCCACTCCCGTAAACAAGGGATGACTCAGTTCGGAAAATTGCGCTATCTTTGCGTCAGGAGTCGCTTCGATATCAACAGGATGATTCCGACCTAAAACTCATGCAATACGCAACCCAATCCTGGGTCGTCGGTTTCTCCGTGGCTTTTGCGGGCCTCTCGCCCGCAGTCATGTATAACCGCGACACCGGCAGTCCGAAGTCGATCGAACTGGCGAACCTCCAGCCGTTCACCAGCCGCGCCAATATTGGTAATTGCAGCGCCGTGTTGATCGCGCCCAACGTTCTGCTCAGCGCCGCCCATTGCACCAATTACGCAGCCTCCGGAACGCTGACGGCGAATTGGAACGGCCAATCACGCAGCGGCGCGGTGTTTACCAAAATCGGCGCGGACCACATGGTCATCATCACGAGCACTCCCTTCGACAGCACGCTCGGGAAAATGACCGCGCCCTATTCCGGCACCACTGAAAACGGCCGGCTCGCGTGGAAGGTCGCCTACGGTGGAAACGGCGTGATCGGCACCGGCGGCACGGGACCGTTTTACGACAACATTTTCCGGGCGATGACCACCCGCATCGAAGTCAACAACGTGGCATCGCCACCGGCCGCAGTCACCACCGACTACTTGTATTATGACTTCGACGGGCCGCCATCGCTGCCACAAAGCGAGAGCCGCCCCACGACTTGGTATGAAGGCGGCACCGCGCCGGGCGACTCGGGTGGTCCGCTTTACATGTATGAAAACGGCCGCTGGTTCGTGATCGGCGTCACCAGTGGTCCGGATGCCGGATTCTATCGGGACGGCCGGGTGCGGACCGACATGGCGCAAATCGAAAGCCTTACCACCCACACCTGGGCGCGGCCTACGGTCCCGGCGTTAGAAATGAAATGGCTCGCGCAGGACCTCGCCACCACCATCGCAAATGGCGCCACGGTTACGACCTGGCAGCGCCAAGGAGGAACCGACGCGTGGAGCGCCGCCGCCGGCACCGCCACTCTCGCCCACGCCGCGACTCCCACGGGAAACGCCGCAGTGGATTTCCCCGGCACGGCGCGGCTGGAACTTCCGGCGGTTTCCAATCCGACCGCCGGCGAGTCCGCGTTCACGGTGGCCATGGTCGTGCGCGTCGATGCCGCGGGCACCGGCACCGAGACCAGCTGGTCCGACAACACCGGCCTGCTGGACGCCGACGAAGCTGGCACGGTGAACGATTGGGGCCTTGCCCTGCCGTCCACCGGCAAGCCGGGCCTCGGCATTGGCAATGCCGACACCACCAATTACAACGCCGGCAGCTCGATCGCCGACGGCCAGTGGCACGTCGTCGTCGCGAGCTGGGATGGCTCGGAAATCACAGGCGATGCCGTGGGGCTGGATAAAAACATCTCCGTCTATGTGGACAGCGCCTCTAACGTCACCCGCAAGCAGGGCGCGGAGTTCCTCAACGTCGCGCGCAACACTGCCACGCTCACGCTCGGTGGCAGTCGGAATGCCGCCCGCTTTCTCGACGGGCGCATGGCGGAAGTCCGGCTCTATCGCGGTGCGCTCGACGCCGCAGCGGTGGACACGCTCATCAAGGAATTGAAAAGCACCCACATCGCCCCGCAGGTCGGATTCGCGCTGACCCAGCCGGCCAAGGGCAGCGTGGTAATTCCCCTCAACCAAGGGTTGGTGGTGAACGGCACGCTCACCGGAAATTCGCCCACGGTGAACATCACGCAGACCAGCGGCCCGGGCACCGCGGTGATTTCCAACAGCACAACGCTGCCCGCGCGGTTGACTTTCCCGGCGCTGGGAACCTATCAGTTCAACATCATCGCCACCGATGGCGGCTCCACCCTGGTCACTCCCCTGACGGTCGAGGTGGTCACCACCGCGCCGGCGAGTGCCGGCACCAGCACCCCGGTGACCAGCGCCTGGACGACCCAGAACATCGGCGGTGCCACCACGGCTGGCTCCCAAACCATCGGCGCGACCACTGCCTCCCTCACCGGATCGGGCATGGGACTTCAAGAAGTCAGTGACTCGCTCCGCTTCGCCTGGCGCAGCCTCAATGGCGACGGCACGCTCACCGCCCGCGTCACCGGCTTTGTCTCCACCAACGGGGGCGCCGCCTTCGGCGGAGTGATGCTGCGCTCCACACTCGACCGGGAAAGTACGAACGTCGCGGCTTCGGTCATCAGCGGCGGCGGACTCCGGTTTACGCGTCGTTTTGAAGAGGCCTCCTACACCGAACCGACCACGCACACCCTGCGCGCGCCGTATTGGGTGCGGGTGAAACGAGTGGGCAACAATTTCACCGGCTTCCGCAGCGAGGATGGGGTCAACTGGGTCCAGCAAGGGAGCACCACCGCCATCGGCACCATGCCGGCGAGCGCACTCTGGGGCCTGGCCGTCACTTCGAAGGCGACCGCCGAAACCTCCGAGGTGAAATATGACAACATCCTGCTCGAACCTTTAGCAGGCCAAGCGGTGCCAGCAAACACCTGGACTGGCACCGACATCGGCGCTCCCACGGTGGCAGGTTCGAACTCCATCGCCGGTTCAATCCGTACGGTCAGCGGGGGCGGCACGGACATCGGTGGCACGTCGGATCAATTCTATTATCTATCCCAGTCCTATTCCGGCGACGCGCAGCTCACCGCCCGGGTCGTCTCCCAGGACAGGACCAGTGCCACCGCGCTTGCCGGGGTGATGGTGCGGGCCTCCAATGCCGTGAGTGCCGAAAACGCCTTCACCGCCGTGACCCCGCTCAATGGCCTTCCATTCCAGTCCCGCACCATTGCCGGCGGTGCCACTACGGCAGACAGCACGGGTACGGAAGACTATCCCGCTCCCTACTGGGTGAGGCTGACCCGCGTGGGCAACGTTTTCACCTGCTTCCGCTCGACCGATGGTGCCGCCTGGATTCAGCTCGGCCCCGCGGTAACGATCGCGGACGCACCTGCCACGATGTTCGCCGGGCTATTCATGGCCTCCGTCAACAACAACGGCAACTCGGTAGCGAATTTCGATAACATTTCCTTGATCGAAACCAGCGGCACCTTGATCGCCCCTGCCATCACCTTTATCGCCGGGCAGAATCCAAACGTCGCTAACAATTTCACGCTTGCCGCCGGGGTGGACCGCGCATCGACTTGGAGTTGGCAGCAGGTTTCCGGTCCGGGCACTGTCACGTTCCGAACGCAGAACACAAATGCCCCGCAGACCGCGTTTACGGCGGCAGGGACCTACGTCGTCCGCGCCATGGCCGAGGCGAACGGAGTCGCCACGTTTTTGGATCGAACGCTCAATCTAGCTCTCGACGCCCGCTGGAATTTCAGCTCCTCGCTCGAAGGATGGACCACGCTTAATCCGGTGGTTTCCAGCGTCGCGAACGGCATGATCAGCGCCGCTGCCGCTCCCGATCCCCAGGTTTCCAAAGGCAGTGCCGCTTATGTCAGTGGCAATCTCGCGAAACACCTGCTCGTCCGCTATCGCAGCACCGCCAGCGGCAACAGCCAGCTTTTCTGGGGGCGGATCGGAGCGGCAGGGATTGCCGGAGCGCGTTCCGTGACGACCCCCTACACGACCTCGCCAAATCTCAGCGGGGTGCTGCTGAATCCCTCCGCGCATGTGGACTGGGCGGGCCAGATCATCACGGATTTCCGCTTCGACCCCACAGGCTCCACGGGCTCCACCTACGACATTGATTGGATCGCACTCTCAGACGGCGATTATGACAACGACGGCCTAACTGACATCCAGGAGACCGGTGCGGATCCGGACAACGACGGGCTGCCGAGTTTCGAAGATCCCGATTCAAACAACGACGGCACGCCCGACGCCTTCCACGCCTGGATCGCAGGCTATCCCGGGATTCCAAACTCCACCCCGGGTGCCGATCCTGATGGAGACGGCTGGACCAACGAGGACGAATGGATTGCCGGAACCACACCTAACAACAATGCGTCCCGCTTCACCACTACGGTTTCCACCTCGGGACTTACCTTCACCCGGGCGGAAGGCAGGAATTATGAAATCCTAACGTCCATCAGCCTCGGCCCGTGGTCCAGCCTTGGAATGGCTCCCACAGGCACCGGAGCAGTGACCATCCCGCATCCCGTTAACCCGGGGCCGCAGCGATTTTATAAGGTGGTGATAACACAGATCCCGTAGCGGCGGGTCAGGGTGTTGTCACCAGCAGGCGAACGAACTTGCGCGGATGTTCGTTGCGGGCAGAGGTGACGCGGAATGTCGCTTGATCGGTGCTGCCGTCATCAGTCCCGGTGGCATGCTCGGGCCCGGAGTTCCAGGTTTTAAGATCGGTAGAAACCTGCACCGTGCAGGTGATGTCACCGATCAATCGCGGCTTGGTAAGGGTGAAGGTGGTATGGGTCTCGCCATTGCCGGATTCCTGCGCCATGACCGGCAAACCGAGACGGGAGGCAGACTTGGGTTCGAGGGTGAGTGCATATTCCAGCAGGTTGGCGCTCCCGTCCTGATCCGGGTCCTCCGCGGGACCGCTGATGGAGGAATCCGCCAACTCGCCGACGGTGAATTTGAGCTTCTGCCACGCACCGTGATCTGCGGGGCGGCGAGGACGATCACATTCATGGAATACGATGGAAAGGTCGCAGTGAAGGATGCGCCGGCGTTGGTGAGCGGAATAACTGTCAGGTCGGCGTTGGCCAGATCGTTGGCCTTGCCGTATTGATAGATCAGAGCATCCCTCGCACCTGATAGAAACTGGGAGAGCGAGATCCGGGCGGTGAGATCCGCGGTGGGATTCTTGTTGATTACGAGCAGGGCGAGCCTGCCATCCGCCAGGCGTGCGGCGTGAGCGGCGAGCAACGGGGAACCACTCGCCGCGCCAAGGACCGCATCGCCATGGCGGCCCCAGTGGGTGAGAAGTTTCGCGGCATAAAACGTCGGAAACCGCGTATTGAGCGGAGTGTCACCGCGGTCGCCGCTGGCGAGAACTCCATAAGTTGCGAAATTCCTCCAGCCATAGAGCGACGGGCTGTTGTTTTGATTCGCATCGCTGCCGCTGCGCAAGTCCCACCACATGCAGGCTTTGAATTCCGAGCGCGAGATCTGCCCGATCATGTCGGCCATGAAGAGTCCGTTGACGAGGCTGACGCTTTGTTTTCCGGGAGTGGTATACACGGAGTTCACCTCGGTCATTTGCAGCTCGATGTTTTCACCCCCGATGCCGAAGTAGTCGGTGATCATCTTGCGCAGGCCGGCGGCATCGGCTGCCACCGTGGAGCTGGCTTGCAGCAATTGCGCGTCGTTTTCCGCGCCGGGGGCCTGGGCATAGGAATGATAGACGAGAAACTGCGGTGTGACGCCGAGCGCTTTCAAGTGGGTGAGCACGACCGGCGTCCAGCCGCGGTGCAGGGCATTCCCCTCATTCGGATTCGGAACGGAATGGGTGGCGCTGGGATAGGAATCCTGACCGGTGATGCCGACGGCTCCGAGGTGGATGCTGTCATCCGCCAGTCGCATTTTCTGGGCGAAAACGGCAAAGGCCTCGGCGTAGGTGTAGGGATCATACGGGAGACCCGACAAGCCGCTGCCACTGGTGCCATGGAGATCCTTTTCCCAAGAACCATAACATTCATTTCCGATCTCCCAGTATTTCAAGGCAAATGGGGTGCCACGTCCGATCCGCAGAAAGTTGAACCCATCGTCTTTGGCGAGCGGCGCTCCGGCCCGCATCGCGGCCCAGTGTCCGACCGTCTTCCAATCCCGGCCCATGCTGTCGATGCCGAGCACGCCAGCATTGTCCGGACTGGCGTTGCAATACGCCACCCACGCGGCGGCCTGCTCGGGAGTGCCGCTGCCATAGTTCACGGCGATGCAGGCCTGCGCGCCCAATGAACCGGCCATCGTCGCGAATTTCGGAGGACTCGCCACCCACTGAAACGATGAATTGGTAACGCCGCGATTGGTGTGCCAATTGTAGTCGTTGGAAAGGCTGCCGCCGGGATAGCGCAACACCTGAATGCCCATGTCGGTTAGTAACGCGGCATTGGTCGCATTGCCGGTTTGAAAATCCCATACGGCGGTGTTGATGCCATAGATCCGGCCGTCGATGATCCTTACGGTATTCCCGGCATTCACGGTGATCGGGATCTCCGCCGCCAGGATACTGTCATGGAGACCGGGCAAGAACCCAATGAGTGAAAACGCCAGTTTGAGTCGATGTTTCAATGAAGGAAGCTCTAACGGGTCACGTCATAAACCAGGATTCTATTACTGAGTCGGACCAGTTCGTTCTTGGCCTTCATGTGGACCGGATGGATGGCGCAGGCCTCCAGAGCGGCGGGTGAATCGAAACGCATGTCATAGCCGATGTCTGGAGGAGGATCGTCACTTCGGTTTTACCACCAGGTAAAATGAAGCGGGCAACTCGTTTTTCGGGTTCACAGTGCGGGTCGAGCCGTCGCCGAAAAGGACATTGGAGGTTCCGTTCTTCCAGCGGTAGATCCGCGGGCTGTCGGCGACCGCACCAGCGTTGTTGAACCACCAGTTTCCTTCCTTGCCTTCCGCCATGAAGACGGTCCGCTGGGGTTGCTCGATGGATGCGTAGGACCGGGAATAACCCCTCGCGTTATCGGGATTCCCTTCGGAACCCGGTGCTTCATAAAACGGCAGGTTGGCACCTCCGCCGTTGATGATATAGTTCCAGCGAAACGGAAGGCCATCCGCCGTCAGTGCGGACACGCCTCCAAAATACCCTTCCGGCTGGGTCGGACTGGCAGGCACGTTCTTGCTGCCGGGCCGGAGAAAAACTTCACTTGCCAGATAGGGATGAATCAAGGTCGGCCAATAAATGCCGCCCTTGCGGCTCATCGGCAGGTATCCGTTGTTCTCCGCAGTGAAGGTGGTCATCCCGATCCCGAGCTGCCGCAGTTGGCCGAGACTCACCGCCCGCCGGCTTCCGTCGCGGATCTTGCTGAAACTCACCATGCTCAAGGCCGCGAGCGCCACGATGATGGTGATCGTGACCAGCAATTCGACGAGGGTGAATCCTCTGTAACCTTGCGATGTTCTTTTCATGATGGATCGTGTTTGGATTTAAACTGGGTTTGGATCGGGAGCAGTGCCGCAGGAATCTGGCTGGCCCGTCACTCACTTAACTTTAACTAATATAGCACCGATTGGAACCGCTTAACATCCCGTGTTCACGGGAAATCGCAAGGCCATCAGTCGAAACTAACATCTTATATCCCGGGCCCCATTCCGGGAAATGGAAATGGCACAGGACTTCACGCCCTGTGCCATTTCCGTCGTTTCTCATTCAAGAGATAATCACTTCCTCAAGGAGTCACCACATTGAGGCGGGCGAACATCTTCGCTCCCGAGGCGAGAGCCTTGGGAATGGAAACCTGCACCTGGTCCACACCGGCTTCGATGTCGTTGGTCACCACGATGGCCACGCCGTTCACACCATTTGTCGCGGGCGTCCAGCCGACGAGGTCGGAACCATACTCGGCGGCGATGCTGATGCCCGACTGGGTGAGCGCCAGATCCGTGCGGCGATAGGTGAAGATCAGGTTGTTAGCATCGGTGCTGATCGTGGGTGCGAGGGCGCTGGAATTCGCGTTGGGATTCGCAGGGTTCGGCTGGCCGCCGATCACGAATTCCACCGCATTGTCGAGGCCGTCGTTGTCGGGATCGGCGGTTGCCGTGGCATCGCCGCCGCTCAGTCCATTGGTCGTGGTGGCCCAGGTGTCGAAAGCGCCGCCGGAAACCGCTTTCAGGTTGAGCAGGGTGCCGCTCCCTTCAATGGCAAGTTCGAAGCCGGGAATCGCCGGGTCCAGCACCGGCGTGCCGGTGATGCTGCTGGCGGTCATCAGGGTGGCTGCCACCGGCGTGCCGGTGACCGTCACCTTGGCTGTCGCACCACTGAAGGTGACCGTGCTGGTGGAGTTGGTGGGGGAGCCGAGGGTGAATCCCAAAGCCGCACCGCTGTTCACGGTGATGGGGGACGTCTGGCTGCCACCGACGAGAGCGAGGGTGCCCAACGTAACCGAGGTGGCACCGGTGTAGGTGTTGGCTCCGGTGAGTGTGAGGGTGCCAGTGCTCAACTTGGAGAGTCCGCCGCCCGTCGAGCCAGGATCTTCGGTGAGGGCGTGGGCGATCGTGACATTGAAGTTGTTGGTATCGATGATCGCGCCGCCCGCCCGGACGACAGTGTTGGTGAGACTGGTTGGGACGAAGCTTGCGTTGTTACCTCTTGCTTGGAGGGTGCCGCCGTTGAAGTTGACGGTGGTGGTGCCGCCGCCGGTTGACAGATTGTTAGCGCGCAGTGTGCCACCATTAAGGTTGAGTGTGCCGGTGCCCTGTCCGACGCGGAACGCACCGCAGGTGAATGTGCCTCCATTGAGGGTGGTGGAGCCGGTCGCACCGTACGCATTCAGCACCTCTTTGGTGCCCGCATCGAATGTTCCCGAATCAAGGATGAAGCTGCTCGTGCTGGCAATGGTATTTCCAGAGGTAAACACGAAACCTCCACCCGTCACATTGACAGTGGCTCCGCTGAGACGGAAGGTACCACCACGTGCTACCGTGAAACCATTGGTTGAATCAGGCTGAGCGGTTGACCCGTTGCCACTCACCGTGACCGTGCCTGACTTCAATTCCAAGGTGCCGGCATTGGTGTTGAGACCTGCCAGAGTGACCGTGTGTGCGGCGCCTGGATCATGAATCAAAGTGCCAGCACCGGTTTTTCTCGCGCTGGCGGCGGTGGCGGAAGAGTTTTTCAATCCGCCGGTGAGCGTGGAGGTGTTGGCACTCACTTGCAGGAAGCGGTTGAATCCGTTCAGGTCGATCGGATTCTGGAACGTGAGCGCAGAATCGGCATTCGCCCCGTTTAACACGAGCGTGAAGGTGTTGAACTTGCTGTTATCCAGTGGTGCCAGGGTAGTGAACGTAAGCGCGTTGCCAGGAGTTGCGGCGGAGGCGGCAGTCGGGTTTCGGTTTAACGTAACGGTAGTGCCAGAGATTACAGTAACCCTCGAATCTGTGCCGAGGCCGGTGCCGCTCACATATTGCCCTACGGCAATC
The DNA here is from genome assembly GCA_031425955.1 of Akkermansiaceae bacterium. Lineage (GTDB taxonomy): Bacteria > Verrucomicrobiota > Verrucomicrobiia > Verrucomicrobiales > Akkermansiaceae > Luteolibacter. The sequence goes on from JANPKJ010000004.1 coordinate 61,254, forward strand.
CCGGTCGCACTTGCGACGGTCACGTTTGCCGAAGTAGTGATGAATGTGCCGTTGGTGGTGGCGGCGATCGTCGTGACCGGAACGAAGGTGAAATCTGCTGCTGAACCACCAATGTTGACGCTAAGAGCTCCTCCGCGAGCGGAAAATCCCATGGGCCGCAGACCGTCCGTGCCCCGTCCAAAGGAGACTTCGCTGGGGCCAGTTCCAATCGCGCGGGTGAAAGTTCCATTGGTGCCGAATTCTGCTCCGGCGGAGGCACCAATGCTCAGATTCGGAGTGGCGGGAAGGGCTCCTGGAGCACAATAGAGGGAGCCTTCCGAGAGGGTGGTGGTGGCACCCCAACTGTTTCCCGTATTGGTGAGGATAACTCCTTGAGCGCTTCCGATGCGGATGACAAGTCCGTGGGCCGGATTCGCTGCGGTAATCGGACCGCTGAAAGTGGTGGAGGTGCCGGTATTTCCGATGCGTACCACCGAATCGTTGATGGTGACCGCACCTGCGACTGTATTGACTCCTGCGGTTCCGCGAAGCGTTCCCTGGGGGGCCGAGTAGCCACCCGCGCCTTGGAGAATATAACTAACACCACTTCCGATGCTCACCCCACCCAAGGCAAGAAAGTTGTTGGCGCGGATGTCCACGACAGCGGTCGTTGGAGGGGTTGTAGTCCCGGCAAGAGAGATTCCGGAATTATTGTTAGCGGGCGTGGTTACCACACCACCATTGATCACGATGTTACCACTGAGGCCGGTAAGGTCTCCACCCAAGGTGAGGGTGCTTCCTCCGGTTTTTGTCAAACCGATTGACGAGCTGATCGCGCTATTGATCGTTGCAGCCTGAGTGGATGAAGTGGGACCGGCGGAGATCACGGGGCTGGGTAGCAAGGGACCAGCTCCGTCAGGATCAATCGCCTGGAGATTTAAAGTTCCACCGGAAAGCGTGTAGCCGTTCGTTCCAAAGGTGATGTCATTGACGGAAATGGAACCACCAACAGTCACAGCCCCCAGTATATCTCCGAAGAACGCATCGTCGTCGCCGGTCGACGTGGATGGCCACGCAACAGCGACGCCGCCGATGGCTGCATCATCCCAGTTGAGATTGGTGACAACGGTGTCCCAAGTGCCCGCTCCACCGTCGGGATTGGCGGTGGTGTCCGTGCCGTCCCAGTAGAGGATGCCGGCCTGAAGCGTGGTGGCGGAAATGAGAGCGAGTGAGATCGCGGCGAATGGATTTGAGCGGGGTTTCATGGTATTTTTCGTGGGATATTCAATTGTGAATTTGAGCGGGAAAGGATGGGAGTCAACGGCGGCGGCGCAGCAGGCCGAAGCCAAGCAGGATCCCGGCAAGCGCGGAGCTGGGCTCGGGGACGGCGGTCCAGGTAAGTGTGGTGCTTCCGTTGAAACTGAAGTGACCTCTGTCCGTTGCCGTGGCGATGGCGGTGGAACCGCTGCCACTAGGGGTAAGGCCGGTGCCGGTGAATGAAGTGAACACGGTGGATAGGTCGGTCATCCCAAATGAGGCGAAGAGGTTGTTCCACGTCTTATTCGTGTCCCAGAACGCATCGGCATAAGTGGAGGTTTTCCCCACGCCGCCGAGCAGGGCGATGTTGAAGACGGCGGTGCCGGATGCGGCTCCCGTAACTCCGACTTGGCCGTAGTTGCCTTGCTGGTCTTTCGCAACTGGATCGCTGGAATCTGCACTCAAGTCCCAGTTGAAAATGGAGGTGCCACCGCTGTCGAAGGCCAGCGTGCTGCCCAATGACAACTTGCTGCCGCTGGCCTGCGCAGTGGGGGATAGCTTGCCCAGTGCACCTATCGTGGTCGCACCGCTAAGCGTGCCGGTTCCGCCAAGGGTGGCGACGATGCTTCCGAGGGCAGTTCCGGTGACTTTGACAGCGCCAGTGCCTGTTCCGGAACCGGTAGTGTTGTTGACGAGCAAAGTGCCGGCGGCGACGGTGGTGTCACCGGTGTAGGTGTTTGCACCTGATAAGGTTAACGCTCCGCTGCCTTGCTTGGTTAGACCGCCGCCCGTGGAAGTAGCATCTTCGGTCAGGTCTTTGGCCACGGTGACGTTAAAGGTGCTGGTGTTGAACACTGCTCCACCTACGCGGATTTTTGCGTTCGTGATAGTTGTGGGAAGGAAGCTCGCATTGTCCTGCTTTGCCTCAACTGTTCCACCGTTGAAATTGATGGTGGAGGTTCCCCCCCCGGTGGACAGGTTGTTGACGCGGAGTGTTCCGCCGTTGAGGTTAAGTATACCTGTTGATTGAGCAACCCGGAACGTGCCGGCAGTGAACGTTCCACCGTTGATAGTGGTTGTTCCTGCTGCGCCATAGGCATTGAGGACTTCTATGTTGCCGGCATTGAAGATTCCGCTGTCGAGGATGAAATTACCGGTTCCACCGGTGGTGTGGCCGGCTGTGAAGACGAAGCTGCTCCCAGACACATTCACCGTGCCACCATTGAGACGGAAGGTCGAACCACCGACGACAGTGAAACCGGTTTGTCCTACACCGTACGTTGTAGTTGCGCTACCCGTCACCGCCATGGTTCCCGCGTTGAGTTCAAATGTTCCAGCACGGGTCTGGAAGGAGCCGACTGACCACGAGTTGGATGCGCCGGAAAAGGTTTGGGTTCCGGCACCGACTTTCGCCAGAGAGGTGGTCAAGCCAGTCAGAGTGCTGCTGTAGGTGTAGTTTGAGGCGTTGCCGATAATCAGTGATTGCGAAACCGAGGTGCCGTTGGCGATCGAGAGATTGCGATCACCCTTGATCCCGCCGAGCGTGAGCGCCGTGCTTGTTCCGAAGTTGATGGTTCCAGTATCGGCAGCGACCATGTTGAGGACGGAGGTTCCAAGAGCACCAACTGCACCGAGGACGATAGATCCGGCCTGTGGTCGGGTTTCACCGGTGTAGGTATTCGCTGCGTTCAAATTCAGTATTCCAGCACCCGCCTTGGTGAGTGAGCCTGCACCGCTGATCCCGGTGTTTGCTCCGAGTGTGATAGAGCGCGATGCATCGGCTTGGAAGGTAGCAGTGCCGCCACTGGCCAAGGTGATGACGATGTTGTTGCCGGTTCCGGCAAGTCCTGTCCCGTTGATGGTCAAATCCGTGGACGCATCCAAGTTACGGATTGTGCCGTTGTTGATGGCGAGCGTTCGTGTTGAGGTGGCTAATACCGCTCCGGTGCCGGCAGTGATTGATCCCGCGAAGAGCGTCCCGGAGGTAGTGCTGGTTCCCAAGGTGTAGGTTGCGAGGAGGCGTGGAACAGCGGTAAAGGTTGCCGTGCCAGCACGGCGCCCGAGGGTAAGTGTGGTCGTTGTGACGGTGCCAGCTTGCTGGTTAAACGATCCTGTGTTGGTCTGGTTGCCGCCTCCACCTGCGTTTTCGGCAATCATGATCGATGTCGCATCCACCGTCCCTGTGCCCATCGAAAAAGTCCCCAAGACGGTTGGTGGGGCACCCGTAGTGGCTGCCGATTGCCCTTGGCTGACGGTCAAGGTGGTAATCCGTGCATCAATCGCTCCCAAACTGAAATCAGCATGCTGCGTGTTCCCTGCGGTGCCTCCGGCACCGTTGATACCCACCATGAAAGATGTCATCCGATCACTGCCGCCGGTGAGTGCGCGGAGGGTGACGGTGGGAGTGAGCAGCCCCGATTGGAAAACTACGCTGGCATTGGATCGAGTGGAACCAATGAGGAAATTGGTCGCATTGATCGTATTGGCTGCGCCTAATTCAAGAACAGCTGAGTTCACGATGGAACCGCTACCGCCAACTCCAACCTGAAGGTTCAGGGCCGTGATGGTATTTGTGGTCGCACTGAGTTTCAGCGAGCCCGTTTGTGCCGTCGTGGCGGTCGCGCTTCCGCCGACCGTCAGGCTGTTTGCGGATTTAGAGACGGTGAAACTTGTCAAAGCGCTGAGATCGACAGAACCGTTGGCCGCACCAACTCCAGTCGTCGTAAACGCAGCGTTGCTAGCACCCGAAAGAGTGAGACTTCCGTTGGTAACGGTGCCTGTGTAGGTCCCGCCCGCCGCCAGCGCGAAGTTAGAAAACGTTTGAGAATTTCCGCCGAGATTCAAGGCGCTCGTTCCAGAGAAGGAGAGGACACCCGCTGAAGCGAAACTTGCACCACTTGCGAGAGTGAGCGTTCCGGCACCGATGTTTGTTGTGCCGGTGTAGCTGTTGATACCGCCGAGAGTGAGATTGCCTGCACCTGCTTTGACCAAGCCTACGGAACCTGCGATCACGGAGTTGATGCGAGCTGCGGCTGCGTTGGTGATGGTCGGCGTGGTGCCATTCAAGGTCAACTGACCGCCGCCGATGACGTAACCTGCGGTGTTGAAGAGGATGTCATTTGCAGTGACGCCTGCGGGGTCGATGGTCACGGTGTCGGCTGTGCCGCCGAAGACGGCGTCGTTGTCCGTGCCGGTAGATGGCCATGCGGCGTCCGCACCTGCTATCGCAAGCGTGTCCCAGTTGGTCAGGACGGTGTCCCAGTTTCCATTTCCTCCGTCAGCATCGGCCGTGGTGTCAGTTCCATCCCAGTAAAGGATTCCTGCTTGGGTCGGGACCGTGAAGGCAGAAAGGGCGATGGCGACAAAAAAGAGGGGATTGATACGAGTTTTCACAAGGTGGGTTCTTAGGGGTTTCGGGAATCGGGTATGTCGGGTGATCGGGGATGAGTCGGCCCTACGATGAAAATCTACACAATGGGACGGCCGGAAATCATCCCGTGTATGCGGGATATTGATCCCGTATGGAGAATTCTGGAGCCGTGTCAGACCTGACGGACGATCCGCAGGCCGGGTGGATCCGCTGCCGCATCACCCGCGAAGACTGCTGAGTCGGTACTGCATCGGGGCGACCCACGGAAACACGGCGTTGTCCGAGGTGAGCGGAGCGCTTTTCATTGGCACCCCATGGGCAAGGCGATTCGGAGATCGCCTCTCCATGAGTGCCTTGCACCCGCAAAGCCCGGCATCGGCATCAATTCCACGCTCTTCCGCTTTCGATACAAATTTAATGAAGAAGGCAGGAGGGCAGGAAGGACTTGTCGCCACTCCCATTTTCCTACCTTCCTGCATTCCTCATCGGAACTCTTCCACCGTGCGTCAGGCAACCGGATGAGAATGATTCACTCTTCATCGTCCCTCCATTTTCCATGTATTCCGTGCGGCCGGGTCCGTTGCCGCATCAACCGCGAAGACTGCTGGGTCGGCACGGCATCGGGGCCGTCCACGGAAGCGCGGCCTTGTCCGGAAGTCGCGAGCTAATGAATGGCGGACTCTGATCCGCCGAGGCCCATGAGGGGCCAATGAGGTGAGCGGAGCGCTTTTCATTGGCACCCCATGGGCAAGGCGATTCGGAGATCGCCTCTCCATGAGTGCCTTGCGCCCGCAAACCCCGGCATCGGCATCAATTCTGCGCTCTTCTGCTTTCGTTAAAAATTTAATGAGGAAGGCAGGAGGGCAGGAAGGACTTGTCGGCACTCCCGTTTTCCTACCTTCCTGCATTCCTCATCGGAACTCTTCCACCGTGCGTCAGGCAACCGGATCAGGACGGTTCACTCTTCATTCCCCTCCATTTTCCGTGTATTCCGTTCAATCTGTGGTTCCAGTCTCCGGATTCAGATTCAAACCACCGCACACTAACCCTATTTCGCAGTGAGTTCCTTCTTGAGGATGTCGTAGTAAAGGCGGGGGTTCCCCGGGTCGGGGGAAATGTGGTGGGCGGATTTGGAATTCGAGACATCCGCGATGCCCCAGAAGATGGAGTCGCAGGTATCGTCGTAAGAACCATAGACGCTGTATTCGCTGGCTTGTTTTGCCCAGCGGATTTGTTTTTCCCATTCCTCAGCGCTGATTTTATTCCAGGTGGAGGGCTCGACCCCGCCGTTGGGTGAGACGAAGCGGACCGAGCCGGATTTGTTCTGCCACTGGCTGCGGTAGCCCCAGCCATCCGACTCGTGGGGCCTTTCTATCACCTAATTGATCTGGGTGTTGCCGATACGAAACTTCTCCAGGTGGTTTTTGTATTCGGGTTTGGTTTCTTCGAATTGTTTCCAATAGGTTTTCCCATCATTAAAGGCGAGCAGCATGGGTCGGTTGTCCCCGTGGCCGTAGCGCCGGTAGTGGGGGTCCTTGGCCCACGTGTCGTAAACTTTTCCGGCGATGTCGTTCCAGAATTCGAAGGGTCCGCCGGGGACCATGCGTTTCTTCACGTCGTCCGAAGTGAACTGGGCACCGATGAAGGCAAAATAAGTCATGCCTTTTTCCTGGGTGACCTTGCGGATGTTATTCACTTTCGGTTCGTAGCTGCTCCAAAGGTTGGTCCATTGGGAGGCGTTGGTCATGTCGATGATGACCGTCTGAATACCGGCGTCCTTCATCTTCTGGAGGATGTCGCGGGTATGCTCGATGTCCGCGTAATCGTGGTTGGGAATCATCTTGCCGTTGATCTCGAAGGTGGTGCCGTTGTTGTTGCTCCGGCAACAGATGAGGACGTGGGCGCAGGGGTGGCCGGCGATGGCGGTCGATGGCAGGGCAAAGGCTAACACACTCAGCCAAATGCCAGAGCGGAGCATGCGGGCGATGGGTCTCGTGAGGAAACGGATGTCAGTGTTCATGTTAAGGGATTCGAGTTTTAGCATTTCAGCGGGACAATTCGACGATGCGTCCCAGTTGAAGTCGCGCGGGACCGACCAGGCCGGAGGTTTGCAGTGGAGCGTTGGCCGCCGGGCCGCGGATGGTCCAGGTTTTGCGTTGTGCTTCCGGGAGTGAGGCGTCGTAGGCGAGGCGGTTGAACCAGGTGTTGGTGACCTTGATGGAAATCGAATTCGCGCCACTAACAAGATGCGGCGTGATGTCAGCGCGGAAGGGAGGTGCCCACAAAGTGGCAGCGGGTTTGCCGTTGACCGTGACTCCGGCAATCATCGAGACGCGGCCGAGGTCCAGCATGACACGGGTATCGGCGGAGGGTGTTTCGAGTTGGACGGCGCAGGTGTAGGTGGCCGAGCCCGAGAACGCGCGCGTGGCGGGATCGGTGAGCGCGGACCAAGGCGTGAGTTCCGGCAGGTCGATGGATGCGGGCGTATCCCAACCGGGCGAAAATGCCAATTTCCATGGCCCGGCAAGCGGGATGGACGGGAGTTCCGGCACGGTGACTTGGACCATCGAGTTATCGGCGCGCCGGAGTTGATAGTTTCCGCCCTGCCAGGCAAGCAAGCGTTGCCCGCCGTCGAGAATCTTCGCGGACAATGGCGGATCCTCCACGTGAGGTTGCAACAGTTCGGGGGGCTTCAGCCCCTGCACGGCCTGCGGCGGGTTCTTGTCCACGCGTTGCGGGTCCGTCAGATCGACGAGTGTCTCGCCATTCCGCTCCATTCGGGTGAAACTGGTTTTGTTTTCTCCCTTGCGGAAAATCACGAACACCGAGCCGGCTGCCGGAAGGTTGAGATGGACAGCAGTTTGCTTTCCGGAAGCCTGATAGAAATCCGCGGGCTGGCCGGTGCCCGTGAGTGGATTCCACAATTCCGGCACCCCTTGGCTGGCAAACTGGAGGTTTGCGTTGAGAGAAAACCGGCGGTCGGCCGCGATGAAGTAGATGTCTGCTTCGTCGGTGCGACGATGACACCAGGTGGCGGCGCCCGCACCGGTGCCATCAGGCCCGACACCGGCTTTTTGCAGCGCGGATGCAAGCCCCCCACCCCACAGCAAACGGCCTATGCCGATTTTCCGGTCACCGGCGGCAGCCCTGCCATCTCCCCAGAGTTCCCGGGTGAGTTGATTGAATTTCTGATCATCACCCGCGCCTCCGATGAGCGAGGCGTTTTGAATAGATGGGATGCCGATCACCGTCGCGCCTTGTTGGATGAGCTCGCGCAGGCGTATGAGCGACGGCAAGGTGAGGCGAATTCCGTCGGGCAGCCAAAGAGCTTTCCAGGTAACTCCTTCGGGAGTTTTCAGGAGGCCATCGGCGACGCTGATGCGGTGGATCAGGGCGTCCGGATTCAGATAGTCGAACTTGATGCCTTCAGGGAAAATCGGCTCTTGCCGCGGTTTGTGGTCGAGGTCGTCGCCGAGATACCAAAGCACGTCGGCCACGGGTTGCCCCTGTTCGAGCATGAACTGGCAGCGCGAGAGATAGCGCGTCCATTCGGGCATATAGGGCCACCAAGTCTGGCCACGGATGAAGGGCGTGCCGATTTGCGCGCCGAACGAGGTGCCGGGCACCACATCGAGCCGCGGATTATGGGTGTAGGTGTGGAAGACCAGATGATTGAGTCCCTGCGCGAAATGCCGATCTGCCAGATGTTTCAGCATGAAGGGATGCTCGTTCCATTTGATGTCGATGTTGGTGAACGCCTCGGCCGCGATGCGTTTTTTTCCATAGATGTGTGCGGCGGAAACGGCGGGCAGCATGGGCTTGCATTCAAGGCCACCCCAGTGTGGATCGTTGAGGTGCCAGAACTCACACATTGGAACGTCCGCCTTGCCGTAATATTGGAGGATGTCGCCCGTCGGGACATCGCCCGGGCCGGATTCGAAGGAGAGCTTCATCCCACGCTCGCGGCCGAGCATGGCGAGGCGTTCATAATAATTGGTGACTAGCAGGTCATTGAGCGTGGCACGCCAGTCGCGAAGGAAACGTTGGCTGGTGAGATGATCGCCGACTACCCAGCCTGCCAGAGCGGGCAACCACGGGCGGAGCGCGTAGCCACGGAGTCCGGAAAACTCCTCCTCCATCGCCGGAGTCCATGTCTGGGTGTGGCACTCCCAGCTATCGATCACCATGCCTTGCAAGCGCCCCGCATCCGCCGGGCCGCCCGGCGCGGAAATCCGGCCGATGTAGCCGGCGAAATGGGCGTCGGCACCTTGTTTGGAGAGCTTGTCACACTCAAATCCGGTGGCCTCCTTCGGCGCCGGGCCGTTCTTCGCACCGGTGTTGACGTGACCGAAACGAAGCACCGTCCACTTTCCGGCGGGAGCTTTCCACTCGAGTCTTCCTTCGGGATTCAGGTTCTTGGTTAGATCAATGATGCTGGCGGTTGCGATCCACGCGGCGTTGTCCTGCACCGGCGGTGGGCTCCGGTCCAGACTTCGCAACACATAGCCCGCCTGGCCATGCCAGTCATCGACACGAGCTGCGGATGACAGGCGGAGCTTGGTGATTTCCAACGGAAACTTGTTCTCGAACGAGATTCGGAAGGTGCTCGCCATCGCATCCGGCAGCGCGAGCACCAGCGGTTGATCATCCTGCCAATTGCTACGCGGAATCTCACGGCGGGCGACATCCAACAGTCCGATTTTCCCGACAGCCTGAATGCGGACCGCGGCACCGGGATCGAAGCTACGACGTTTGCAGAATTTTTCCACCGGCGGCAGTTCCAAGGATCGCAGGGTGACCGGTTGGGCGAATGTGACTTCCACCCAGCCCGGTTTCGAAAATCCTACGGAAGCGTCTTTCACCCCATTCAACAAATTCGCCCATGGGAGCTTGTCGTCACTTCCGCGCACCGATGAGGGGATGAGGTGGGTGCCGTCGTCACCCGCCGGAGTGGGAAACGCGATCACTGCCACATCGCGGTAGTCGCGCCAGTCCTCGACGCTCGGTTGTGGCTTTGGCAGGGCGAGTGAAACATTAGCACCACCCACGACATCCGTGCGGCTGGAAACCAAGTGGCGCATGGCGTTTTCCGGCTTGATCCACGGGCCGCCGGACATCGCCCAGCCCGGGCAATTCTGCATGATGAAACTCAAGTCGAGGCGGCGGCATTCATCGGCCGTGTGGGTGATCATGTCGTCCCATGACGGACTGAGGCAGGCGATTTGCGGCGTGACGCCCGGCCATGGTCCGCCGAACTGGCCGTGGAAGAGCTGGATGCCACTCAAGCCCGCACCGGCGACGGCTTCGAGATCGGCGGTTAGGCCCGGCTTGGCGACATTGCCGCCGATGAGATGGAACCATGTCTCCGGCCGCGAATCGTGTGGTGGCTCGGCGAATCCGGCAGCCAGCGGGTCGGCTGCCTCCAGGAGGTTTCCGGTGGCGAGGAGCGATGAAATGGCAATGCCTGCCTTGAATACGCAGGGTGAGAACATGTGAAGTTTCATAAAAGAATCAAGGTTTCGACACGGCGAGGGCGATCGCGTTGTTAAGCCGTGGGCCGATGTTGACGAACAAGTAGAGCGATCCGTTTTCCTCAAACAAACAGGGACTCATCAGTGCCGGGTTTTCCGTACCAAACGCGGAGGCAGCCATGAACTTCCCGGCCGGTTTGGCCTTGGTGAATTTCTCGTCGACCTCATTCAGATAGAGATCGAAGCCGTCGCCATTGATGCCCTCGCCAAGGTTGGCGTTGGCATGGGCGATGATATAATTCCGGCCATTCCATGGAAACAGCCACGCGCCCGCCACTTGGTCGGTGCCCGGAGGCGGATCCATGAACGGTTCCGCACGCGGGGTCCAGCTGCGGCCGTCCTTGGACCAGGCCAGGTAGATCCGGCGGGTGCCATCGTTGTTGCCCATCAGCAGCATGACGAAACGGTTGTCCACGCCCGGAAGTTTGTGTTCGAAAACGCGGGCGTAGGAGGCCTCCGACAATCCCGGGAAATCCGCCGCGGTGATGACCGTGCGGTCGTAGTCGAAGTGAATTCCGTCGCGCGATGTCGCCAGCCGTGTTTCGGAATTTTCACCATGGAAATAGAGGAACACGCGTTTTTCGGCCTCGTTCCAAAGCGCATGAGGACCGGAGACATGGGAAACCTGGTAGTGCGGCTCCCAATCCCGCGAGATGATCGGGTTTTTTGCAAACTCTTTCCAAGGCCCCTGCAAGTCGTCCGCAAATGCCATGCAGATTCCGCCCGGGGCATCGTGTGGGGCGTAATAGAGATAGTAGCGGCCCAGTGGATTCGGGAACCGTCCGTAAGTCGCGACCACGGATGGAAAGATCAAATCGTCATGCGGACGATAGCGCAAACCTTCATAACCGAGAACCATCCCCTTCGGCTCGAAGTGCGGGAGTCCGGATTTGGATTCTTCCGCGGCTGTCGTGTTTTGGAACCCGCATGCAATCGCCATCAGAAATCCGGGGATAACGCGCAGTGGATTGCCTTTCATGTGTTGGCGGCAATTCATACTAACAATCCTTTCATCAACTGACCGTGCACGTCGGTGAGCCGGAAATTGCGGCCCTGATATCGGAAGGTGAGTTTCTCGTGGTCGAGGCCCAATTGGTGCAGAAGGGTAGCTTGGAAATCGTGAACTCCCACCGGGTCCTTGGTGATGCCGTAGCAAAACTCATCCGTCTGGCCGTAAGCGTGGCCGGGTTTGAAGCCGCCACCGGCCGCCCACATGGTATAACAGGCGCCGAAGTGATCGCGTCCGTGGTTGGGCTTGGTCACATCGCCCTGGACGAAGACGGTCCTGCCGAACTCGCTCGCCCAGATGACCACGGTGTCTTCCAACAAGCCGCGCATTTTCAGGTCCTTCACCAGGCCGGCGGATGGCTGATCGGTGTCCATGCATTGTTTCTCCAACTGGGTCGGAAGATTGGTGTGCTGATCCCAGCCCGAGTGCATGATCTGGACGAAGCGGGTGCCGCGTTCGACCAAGCGGCGGGCCAACAGGCAGTTCCGCGCGTAGGAACCGCTGCGATGCACGTCCGGCCCGTAAAGATCGAGCACGGCTTTCGATTCGCCCGAGATGTTTGTGAGCTCCGGCACGCTGGCTTGCATGCGATAGGCCATTTCATATTGGGTGATGCGAGTGTCGATTTCCGGGTCCCCGAAATCGTTGAGATGATGATGGTTGAGTTCCGCCAGATCATCGAGAAGCGAGCGCCGCAGGGGGCGCGACATGCCGTCCGGATTGGTCAGGTAAAGCACCGGGTCGCCATCGCCGCGGAAACGCACGCCCTGGTGTTTTGAAGGGATGAAACCGCTGCCCCAATAGTGATCGAAGAACAACTGCCCGCAGGTTTTTTCTCGGTCGGAGGAAGTCATCACCACGAAGGCGGGCAGCTCGTTGGTGAGGCTGCCGAGACCGTAGCTCGCCCAGGCCCCGAGGCTGGGCCTGCCGGGAATCTGGCTTCCTGTGAGCAAAAAGGTGACTCCCGGCGCGTGATTGACCGCCTCGGTGTGCATCGAGTGGATGAAACACACATCATCCGCAATGCTGCCGATGTGCGGGATGAACTCGGACAACCAGCGGCCGCTGCTGCCGTATTGGCGGAATGGTTTGAGGGCGGGCAGGATCGGATATCCCTTCTGACTCGCCGTCATGGTGGAAAGCCGGGTGTTCTTCCTAACGGACTCCGGCAGTTCCTGGAGCCGGTGTTTTTCAAGGTTCGGCTTGTAGTCGAACAAGTCCACCTGCGACGGCGCGCCACCCTGCCAGAGAAGGATCACGCGTTTGGCTTTGGGCGCGAAGTCGCTGATTTGGGAGGGCATCGCGTTCGCCGCCAGGCCGTCCTCGCTCAGCAAATTGGCCAGTACCGCCGCGCCGATCCCTCCAGCGCTGCGGCCGAAGAACTGGCGGCGGGTGAGGTGTCTTTGGTGTTGGAAAAATGGGTCCATGAACTTTCTATGATAGGCTATTCACGTGAGAGCGCCTCGTCCAAATTGAGGATCGATAGGCACACCGCCGAAAGCGCGGCGACATAGGCTGGCTCGCCGGGCAGATCGCGGGCGGACTCGCCATGGGCGAGATAACGCGACGCTGCCTGCGGATCCGCTAGAAACTCGCGATACGCCTTGTCGAAGCTACGACGCAGAATTTTCAATTCATGCTCGTCCGGTTGTCGCGAACAGACCCTCAGCCAGGCGCGGGCGAGCTGCGCTTCGGTGTCGCCGACTTTGGATTCACGAATGACATTGGCAGCCAGCGCCCGGGCCGCCTCGTTCCAGGTGACGTCGTTGAGGGTGATGAGCGCGTGAATGGGCGTATTGGTGAGGGAGGGTTTGACCGAGCAGATCGTGCGAGACGAGGCGTCAAACATGTTGCCCGGTGCCACGGTGCGCCGCCAGAAGGTGTAGAGACTGCGACGATAAAGGTCGGGCCCTTTCGATTGCGGATAGGTGAAGTCGCGCTCCTTGGTGATCGATAGTCCGTCCCAGATGCCCGGTGGTTGATAGGGATACACCGGCTTTCCCCCCATCTCCCGGTTGAGCAGCCCGCTGCTTGCCAGGGCGAGATCGCGAAGCACGGGTGAGGACAAGCGGTAACGTGACGCGCGGGCCAACAGCTTGTTGGCGGGATCCATTTCCAACAACTCCGCCCCGACTTTCGAGGATTGGCGGTAAGTGGCACTGGTCACGATCAACCGGTGCATGTGCTTCACATCCCATTGCTTGTCGCGGAACTCGGCCGCCAGCCAGTCCAACAGCTCGGGGTGGCTCGAAGGGTCCGCTTGCACACCCAGGTTTTCCGAACTCTTGACGAGGCCCACGCCGAAAAACAGTTGCCAGTATCGGTTCACCTGGACGCGGGCGGTGAGTGGATTTTCCGGACTCATCAGCCACTTGGCGAGGCCGAGGCGATTGTTAGACAGCTCCGGTTTCATCGGTGGCAGGCATTCCGGCGTGCCTGACTGAACCTCTTCCGCCAAGGATGTGTAAACTCCCCGTGCGTGGACATGGGTTTTCCGGGGCTTGGCATCCGACATCACCATCACCTTGGGCAAGGCGTCGCGGTGGGCGGCCAAGGCGGAATCCGCCGCTTCCTTCGTCTTCCGGGCGGTAACGGCGGCGGGGTGCGATGATGACTTGATGAAATAATCCGCCATCGCCTTCTGCTCCTTGGCATTTCGCTGCGCGGCGGGCTTGGCGAGGATGGCGGCGAGCGGTCCGGGGAATTGCTGGAGCGTCACGGGATCCGGCGCGGTGGTGGAGGAAACCCTGAAATGCCCTAGCAGGTGGCGCACGTGGGGCGAGCGGAACTCGAGAACAAGCTGCACCGCCTGGCCGGCCGGAATCGGCACGGCCGGCTGCACGACGATAAAGTGAGGAGTGGCCACCTCCGGATGGAAGGCCCATGCCTTCGCCGGGTCGTCATCGAGGACACCCTCCGCGCTGAAACCTTTCTGCGAGTAATCGGCCGTGGCCTTGGGTAGCGATACCTCAGTTCCATTTGCCGAAACCCTCACGCGGGTGAGCACGGCGTTCCCGCTATCAGAAAGTCCCGCGCCGCCTTGGGGCAGGCGCGCATCGGGGAGCGTGTCGATCCGGATGCCGGTGACCGGTATCGTTTGGGCAGGTAGCTCGATGCGATACTCCGCTTGATTCGGCGCGTTGCCGGTGGCGAAAATGGACTTCTCCGCGATAATTTCGAGGCTCACACCCAAATCAGCGGTTGCCGATGTCGGGGTCAATGAGGTCCATTCGATGACCGGTCCCTGCGACAGCGAGTTTTCCCATTCGGTGAGGGCGGCGAGCACTTCAGGCGGAGTTTGCGCAGCGTCGGTCGCTTGTTTTTCCAACTGGGCGAGTCGATCCATCTGCTCCGGCGAACCCGCATGAATCCATGGGTCGGCAATGCGATATTGCCCGCCACCGGGCGGCATGCCGGTTTCCGGGACCTGATTGAAAAACGCCATCATCCGATAGAAATCACGTTGGGGAATCGGGTCGTATTTGTGATCGTGGCACTGGGCGCAGGCCATCGTGAGACCGAGCCAGGTGGTGGCGGTCACGTCCACGCGGTCCACCAGGATGACGTTGCGCTGCTCTTCCGGAATCGCGCCGCCTTCGCCATTCAGGAGATGATTGCGATTGAAAGCGGAGGCGATTTTTTGATCGAGGGTGGCATTGGGTAACAGGTCACCGGCGAGTTGCTCCACGGTGAACCGGTCGAAGGGCATGTTGTGGTTCAAGGCGCGGACGACCCAGTCGCGCCAGACGTATTGATGGGTGTCGCCGTCCTGTTGGAAACCATTGCTGTCCGCGTAGCGTGCCGCATCCAGCCAGGGCAGCGCCATGCGTTCACCATATTGCGGACTTGCCAGCAGGCGATCGACGGCATTCTCGTAAGCGCCGGCGGTGTCGTCCGCGAGGAAAGCGGCCAGTTCTTCCGGCGTAGGAGGGAGACCGATGAGATCGAGGCTCAAGCGGCGCAGCAGGGCGGATTTCGGCGCTTCCGGCGATGGCTGGAGCCGGTGCTTCGTGAGTGAAGCGAGGATGAAGGCGTCGATCGGATTCCTCAACCAAGACGAAGGAGAAGGTTCCGGCACGGCGGGTCGGACCAACGCATCGAAAGACCAGTGGCTGCGGTATTCCGCGCCCTCTTCGATCCACTTCCGCAGGACCCCGACTGCGGCGGGTGGGATGGTTTTTTTCGATTCCGGCGGCGGCATGATTTCGTCTGGATCATGGGTGATCATCCTTGCCATCAGGCGGCTCGCATCGGGATTCCCTGGCACGATGGCGATTTCACCGGATTCCGCCGGGCGCAATGCGTCTTCGCGGCGATCCAAGCGGAGTCCGCCTTTGCGGGTGGCCGAGTCCGGACCGTGGCAGTTGAAGCAGTTTTCCGAAAGGATTGGCAGCACCTGGTTTCGATAGTCCACCGGATCCGCGCCTGCGCCCGACATCAGGCAGATGCCGGAGGCGAAGATTGCTTGCGTGATGCGATCCATGGGTTGGAATTTATAGTGAAAAACGAATGGGTCTCCGTTACCTGAATCCCGCTCGGGACCTTTCACCTGAAAGGACCGGCGGCCAAGTCCGGCTGATCCCGAGAACACGGGATGCCGCTGCAATCGACACAGGAATCCGTGAAAGGTAGGCTCACTTCTGATGGCTCTTCGTGATTCCCGTTTTTTGGTGGTGTCAGCCCTCGTTTTGCTAGGTCTGTCGCTGCTGCCTTGTGCGGGCCAAAGAGGTGCTGAAGAAGTTTCTACCCGGGTCCGTCTGCCTTTGTGGCCAGAGGGAAGCATCGCGGGGGGCAAGGAGTCCGAGGGCGATCCCGCGGTGCCGACCGTGGATGTACACCTGCCGGAACCCGGAAAAGCCACGGGCAGCGCCGTGGTCGTCTTGCCGGGCGGCGGCTACGGTGGCATTTCCATGGATTTTGAAGCGGTGCACGCGGCCCAATTTCTCACTGGCAATGGTGTTGCAGCGTTCGTGGTGCGCTACCGTCATGCGCCGAGATTCCGGCATCCGCTGCCGATGGAAGACGCTCGGCGTGGCGTCCGCCTGGTCCGCTCCCGCGCGGCGGAGTTCAAAATCGACCTGAATCGCATCGGGCTAATGGGCTTTTCCGCCGGTGGCCATCTGGCGTCCACGGTAATCACGCATCTCGATGGGGGTGATCCGGCGGCCACCGATCCGATCGCGAGGGTGTCGGCGCGACCCGACTTCGCCATTCTGGTCTATCCGGTCATCACCTTCACCGAAGAGAAGTTCGTGCACAAGGGATCGCACTCCGATCTAACTGGAGATGATGAGAAGCTATGGCAGAAATTGTCCGGCGAGCGGCATGTTACCAAAGACACGCCGCCGGTTTTCCTGATCCACGGCGGGAAGGACAAGGGCGTGCCGCCGGAGAACTCCATGATGTTTGCCGATGCGTGCCGGAAGGCCGGGGTGAGTGAGGAATTGCATGTTTTATCCCATGGCGAGCATGGATTCCGCGATGAGGCATTGCGCGGTGAGGTCTATGAATGCCTTCAGCGCTGGCTCGCCCGGAATGGCTGGCTGCGTTGATTACGCCACTCGCCACAAAACCCACCAGGACCTAACCCAATGAACCCGACCCGAATCACCCGTCGCCATGCGTTCCAATGTCTGGCAGCCGCAGCCGCGCCTTTGATTCTTCCGTCGAGTCTGTTCGGCCAAGGCGCGCCATCGAAGAAGATCCACCTTGCGATGATCGGGACTGGCAGGCAGGCCTACCACACCAATCTGCCGACCTTGCTGGGAATGCCCGCTGTCCGCGTGGTGGCGGTGTGCGACGTAGATCGCCGCCGCGCGGAGGCTGCCAAAGCGAAGATCGACAAGCACTATGGGAATACCGAGTGCAAGATGTTCACCGATTACCGCGAAGCGCTAGAAATGTCTGACCTCGATGCGGTGATGAACTCCACGCCGGATCATTGGCACGCGCTCATCTCGCTGGCCGCCATCGCCAAGGGCCTTCATGTCAGTTGTGAGAAACCACTCACCCGATACCTTGCCGACGGCCGCCTGATCGCTGACGCGGCAAAGGAAAAAGGCGTTGTTTTCCGCACAGACACCGAGTGCCGGTCCAATGCTTACATGACCAAAACCGCTGACCTCGCGATGAATGGATATCTCGGGAAAATCACCCGCTTCGAGGGCGGCGTACCTCGCGAGGTGGAAGGTGAGCTGGGCAACCCCGAGCCGATGCCGGTTCCCGCACATCTGGATTATGAAATGTGGCTCGGGCCGGCGCCCTATCAGGAATACACGCGCGACCGGGTGCATCCCGAGGATTTGGCAGGCCGGCCGGGATGGATGAGGATTCTCGATTATTGCGAAGGCATGGTTTCCAACTGGGGCACGCATTTGATCGATGTCGCTAGTTTGATCAATGGTTCCGAGCACACGGGACCGGTCTCCGTCGAAGGCACCGGCCGCTATCCCGAACCCGGCTCCGGGCTGTGGAATACCCTGTTAGCGTTCGATCTCCACTACCGCTATGCCAACGGCGTGAAGCTCGACTATAAGATCGACGTGCCCTACCTGCGTGTCGAAGGCGAGGAAGGCTGGATCCAAGCCCACTGGAACAGCGCGGGCGGACTGAAGGCCAGCGACCCGAAAATCCTCCGCACCGTTTTGCGGAAAACCGACAGCCGGGTGCCGACCCGCGGCGACAAGGCGGACTTCATTGCCGCAATCCAAAACGGCACCACCGTGATGACGGACGCGGAGATCGGCCACCGCACGTGCAGTGTCGGACAAATCGGCCACATCGCGATCCAGCGCGGCCGCCGCCTTGAATGGAGCCCGGAAACCGAGCGCTTCACCAACGACGACGAGGCGAACAAGCTGCTCACCGGTACATCGCGTAATAAGTGGAAGTTTTGACAAACCTCTCAAAACCGGTGAATAGGCGTGCCGGGGTTCTGGTGATTCGTAACAAAACTATCAATCTAATAGGAATCGTTCGTGCCTGCGGTTTCCCTCGTTTGGAGTATTACAGGCCCGATCAAACCCGACGGCAGCAAGGGCGTGGTGGGCTTCAGTGGCCCGACTCGTTGAGTCCGGGTTTCGAAGGTGAAACGCCCGGTGGGAAAGGGTTTGCCAGCCAACAGGCCTGACGGAAATTGCACGGTACGGACATTGGTGTCGGCTGGCTGCTGGTCGCCGACCAGGCGGTTATACCAGCGGTTGACGACTTCGATTTCCAGCCGGTTCTCGCCAGCCTTGACGGCATCAGAAATGTCCACTTGCCACGGCGCGCACCACACCACGCCGAGGTCCTTGCCGTTCAAACGGACCCGCGCCATGTCGTGGACGATTCCCAGATCGAGCACCCAGTGATTCCTTGTCAGTGTCGGTGCGGCGAATGTTTTTCGATAGATCGCGGTGCCGGAGTAATACTTCAGGCCCGGCTCCGACCGCTTCGTCCAGTCGGTGAGTTGATCCAATGTCAGCTGCGCCGGACCGCCCCATTTCGGATCAAATTGAACTTCCCATGAGCCAGTCAGCTCCATCGCTTTCGTCAGCGGCGGAAAATTGCTTTTTGAGGTTGTCACCAGTGGGGCTTTTCCATCGAAGACCACAAAGAAACTTTGAAAGGGTTCGAATGCCAGAGGAACGGTGGTCAGGCTATTCTGTTGTTTGAACTCCGGGAGTCCGCGGCGTTCTCCGGTCACCGGATCCCACAATTGAGGACTCCCCTGCCCCACGCGAAAATTACAGTCCGCCTGCACGGATTCACCGCTGCGATTGGCGACGAAATAGATGTCCCGGGTGGCAGTGCGGCGATGGCCGTAGCGGATCGGACCGGTGGAACTAAAATCTTCCGGCACGCCCACGGATTTCAACAAGCCCGCAGTGACAGGGTATGCTGGATAGAGATTCGCATTTGCGGATGACCATTCTCCGCCCCAGTAAATCGAACCTTTCCCGAAATCGCGTTTCATCGCCTGCGCCGGTATCGAAGAACCGCCCCAAAGCTCCAGGGCTAGTGATTTCACCTCGTCATCGCACTTGGGAAAGCCGGAAAGACCTGGCGATCTCTTGGGTGGCGAGCCCACCGCCATCGCCCCGGCGCGGACCAGTTGACCGATTTTCCGAAGCAGACGCGGCGTCATGGTTTCCATGTTGGGCAGCACCAACAGCCGATAGGACGTCGCACCGGGAAATGCGATCCGACCGTCCTTCACTTCCGCACGATCGATTAGAATGTTCGGCGAACAACCATCAAAGCCGTAGCCCTTTTTATCCGCCAACGGTGCGGCGGCCTCGAGCGCATCGGCGGGTGGCAGGAATACCTGCGGGGCACCCTCGGGAGTGAGATAGAGGACATCGGATACGGTCACGCCATGTCGAAGCACTTCGGAGCAACGGCTGACGTAGCGGTGATAATCCGACACCATCGGCCACCAGGTTTGTCCGCGATCCCAATGCACGCCGTAGGGTCCCATGGTCATGCCGGGTTTATGTTCTTCGCCCAGCGGTTGATGCGCGAACGTGTGATAGACAAAGCGGTTGATGCCCATCGCAAACGCCCAGTCGCCTTGATTCTTCATGGACGTCGGGTATTGCCGCCAGGCCTCATCAGGCCTTGCGGTAAATGCCTCCGCAGAAACAATCGGGCGGCCCATCACGTGAGCGATCGAAGCTGCCTCGATGCAGGAAAACGAGGAATCATAACCATAAGCGGCGCTCCAGAATTCCGCCATGGGAACATCCGCCACCGCACCGAGATCAAGGTCGCCTGCAGGATTCATGTCGTAGGGCTCGATAGAAAGGCTGAGACCTTTTTTCGCGCCCCATCGTTTCACGGCTTGGGCGTGCTTTTCGATCACCAATTCCTGCGCGGTCAAGCGCACGTCCCACAGAAACCGCTCGGATTTTTCCACGCTCTCGATGGCTCGTCCGGTGTAGATGGGCAGGAGGGGTCGCGCGTCGTAGCCACGCCGCTGTTTGAACTCTTCGAGAAATTTCCCCGTCCAGTTCTGCGCACCCATTTCCCAACTGTCGATGTGCAGCGTGGTCAAGCCATGCGCCTTGGCGCGCGGGCCGATTTTCCCCAACAAGGTGCCGACATACTGCTCGAGGTGTTCCTCCAAGGCTTTTTCATCCAACTTATCACACTCCAAGCCGACGCCGGGTTCCGGGGCGGGTCGCGTACTGGCACCGGTCGTCCGCCGCCCCATGCGGAGGATCGTCCAATCACCCGCTGGCACGTTCCAGTCCAACACGCCGTTCGCGCCAAGGTTGGCGCTGATCTCGCGAATTTCTGCGGGTGGGATGACCGATAATGGATCCGGCTCGGCGAGATCCAGCTTGGTTGTTAAAAAAGGTTTCACCTGCTTGGCCGAGGTAAACGGCTCGCGGACGAACAACGCCTTTTCATCAATATCAGAGAGGACCGGCTTGCGACTGGGAAAAGCAAACACCGCCACGTCCTCGTAAAAGGGCGACACCAGTTTATGAAATTGAGTCGTCCGCTGGTCCGGCAGCGGCAGCGCCGCCTGGAAATCCGATGGGCCCTTCACCTCCACCGTGCTGAAAACGAGGTGCTGCATGGAATGTTCCGGCTTCACCCAAGGTCCACCGCTGCCGCACCAGCCAGGACCTTTTCCTAACGATACATCGATGCCCAAGCGCTCGGCATCATGCATGGCTTTGGCAAACAAATCCTGCCACGGTCCGCTCATGAATTTGACCGGGCCAGCCGGGACCCCCACGTTCACTTCCAGGAAAACGAGATTTCCCAAGCCCGCTTTTTTCATGGATTCCAGATCGGCGGTCATCTCCTTACCGTCAAGATTTCCGTCCATGAAATACCAATAGACGCCCGGCTTCGCAGAATCAGGCGGATTGAGAAAGCGAGCCGGCAAATCATCTGCCAACAGGAAGGAGGCACCGCTAACCATGACAGCGGCCAGCAACGCCATTCTGATGACAGAGTTTTTCATAAAAGTCCTGACTAACGAATTAGCCAGATATTGCGGAACTGCATCGCATTTCCGTGGTCTTGCAGGCGGATGCTTCCATCACCTTTCGGCCGGATCAAACGGGTTGCGAACGCGTGCGCCGTGGCGTGGGGGATTTCCTCGTCATGGTGAATTGTCACGCCGTTGAGACGCACCTCGATCCGTGGGGCGGATATCAATTCATCGCCCTTCCAAACCGAGGCTTTGTATTCGACATCGTAGGTTTGCCAATCCATCGGCGGGCGGGCGGCGTTCACCTTCGGAGGGCTGGTTTTGTAGAGCGCTCCGCATTCATTCCACCAACCTTGCAAGCCATAGGAATTGAGGATCTGCACTTCATAGTCCTGTTGGAGGAACAACCCGCTGTTGCCGCGGCCTTGGCCGGTTTTACCCGCTTCCACGGGATAGCGGAATTCCACGTGGATCTTGCAATCGCCGAATTTCTCCTTGGTCTGAATATCACCGCCGAGCTTCTTCGCGCGGTTGTCCTTCCAGAGAAAACTTTCAACCTCCATCCACCCTTGATCCAGCAGATGCCAGGTCACCGGACGGCGATCCGCATGTTCCCAAGCATCGAAATTTTTCCCGCCAAACAACACAACAGCTCCCGCGGGTGGTTTTGCACCGAGGGTGGGCGAGGAGCGGACGATGCGTTTGAGCTCAAAGCTCACCCCCTCGGCGCTTCCATGTCCGGGACCGCTTTTGCCACTCAGGCCGTCTTTGGTGACCGTGCCTTTCCAACCTTTGTCTTCGAAGTGGATCACCTCACCGTCGAGTTTTCCCACCGTTTCGAGGTAGGGATCCGCGCGTCTGTCGAGCTCTTGGAAAAACTGCACGCGGTACTCGCCTTCGCGGACATTGATCACCTGGGCGGCGAGGGGCTTGTTGATGTTGAAGTAATGTCCCTTCGGCGCATCAATCCACTCACCCTGATAGTCGCCCATCAGGTGCTGGTCAGCCGCTGCGACCTGTGTCCAGTCGGGAGAGATGCCTTCAGCGGCGGCAGAAATGCCACTTGCTGTGAGCCATGCGGCAGCGATGAAAATGTGAGTTGTCATACCGTAAGTCGTGCACCGAGGCGCGGGTGTTTGGCTTGTTCCGGATTGTCGATGACTTTCTCGGCCGCGGGATCCCAGTTGAGAGGCTGTCCGGAGTCGAGGGCGACAATGGCGAGTTGCCCGAATGAAGCCGCGCGATGCGATCCCTCGGGATCGGAAACGGGCAGTTTTCGAGCGCGGACACAATCGATGAAGTTCTGATAGTGGCTGGGTGGCTTGGTGACGAAATCAGCGGGAAGATTGCGCAGCATTTCACGGTCGGAAGCCTCAAGCTTGCCGCGATCCACGTGGATCCAGCCGTTTTCGCCGGTGAATTTCGTGCCGCCGAAATCACTGCGGACTTCGATCACGCGGCCATCGGCGAAGGTTCCCTTATACTTGTACTCGATGTAGGTGTTGAAGAACTCGTGGTTGCCATGTTTTCCCGTTCCTTCCACCTTGACCGGTCCGCTGCGGTCGAGCCCGAGCGTCCAGAGGGCGATGTCCACGTGGTGGCCCACCCAGTCGAGCAACTGGCCACCGCCGAAGAGATCATGCCAGCGCCAGTTCCAAGGATGCAGCATCGGATGATAGGTTAATTCGCCCGCCGGACCACACCAGGTTTTCCAATCGAGATGGGCGGGCGGCTTGCCGATGAGTCCGGCGATCTGATCCACGAGAACATGTTTCTGAATGCCCATTCCGGAAGGAGTGCCGCATTCGTAGCGGGTGAGTTTTCCGAGGGTGTTGTTCTGGATCAAGGCATGGAAGCGACGGAACTCACCTGACGAGCGCTGCCAGGACCCGGTCTGCCAGACACGCTTATTGCGCTTCAGCGCATCCACTAACATACGGCCCTCCGCAAGGCCCCAGGTGAAAGGTTTTTCTCCGTAAACATCCAATCCGGCATTCGCCGCGTCGATTCCGATTTTGGCGTGCCAGTGGTCCGGGGTGGCGAGTGAAATCGCGTCGAGTCCGGGGTGTTGAAGCAAGTTGGTGTATTGGGCGTAGGCCTTGCAGTCGCTGTTGGCATATTTTTTATCCGCCTTTGCCTTGGCTTCATTCATGCGGTTGGAGTCGGTGTCGCAAACCGCGACCACCCGCACACTGGGCATGTTGAGGAAATTGATCATGTTTCCCGAGCCCATCGCCCCATGGCCGATCACGCCGATGGTGATCTCGTCATTGGGAGATGTCGGCTGGGCCCGCAGCCAGGTCATCGGAGCGAGACCCAGTGCGGAGATGGAAGCGGAAAGGAACTTGCGGCGGTGGATGGGGTGGTAGCTCATGATCGGGAATCGTTAGGCATTACGAAGTCTCACGGCATCATTACGTTGAGTCGGACGAAAAACTTCGCATTTTGTGAAAGTGAACGCGGAATCCGCACCTTCACCCCGTCGATCCCAGGTTCAATCCCGCTGGTGACGGCGGTGGTGACGCCGTTCACTCCGGCAGTCGCGGTTTGCCATCCCGTGAGCTCCGAGCCGTATTCTACCTTGATCGCGATGCCCGGCTGGCTGAGCGAAACCGTGCTACGACGGAAGGTGTAAACCAGATCATTGCCGACGATCATCGCCGTGGGTGATAGATGATTGGAATTCGCACCGGCTAATGCCGGGTCTGGTTGGCCGCCGATGACGAATTCGATGAGATTGGCCAATCCATCGCGGTCAGGATCGGCGAGGTCTCCCGAGATGGAGGCGTTGGAGGCATTGGCACCAAATTTCTGAAGCTTCCATGTGAGGATCGGCAGAGGTGTCCATGTCAGATTGGTGCTGGTGCCGACGGTCTGCAGGGCGAAAGTTCCGTAGTCGGATGCTAGGCGACCCGCTCCATCCGGCGAGACGGTTCCGAGGGCGATGGTGCCGCTAGTGGAAGTGGTGGTGAGGACCGTCCAGGAGCGGGTCTGAGTCCAAAAAACGTTGTTCAATGAAACGGCGCTGGCGGGAGGATTAAGCGTTACGTCGATCACCGCGTTGGTGTTGGCGGCGAAGCTGCCGGCGCTGAAGGTGTTGGCTCCGGTGGATAAGCTGTTAGCCGCGAGCTGCCAGCCGAGGCGGAGTTGGCCGTTTCCGGAGGCGCTGACCGTGCCTAGCGCGTTGGCGCCACTTCCGGACAGCATCAATTTGCCGTTGTTCACCGTGGTGCCCGCAATGCTGGCAGCGGATCCGGACAAGGTCTGGGTGCCGGTGCCGGTTTTGATCACCGTGAGGCCGACAGCGCGCACGGTTCCTGAAAAAGTTCCCGATCCATTCGCCACGCCGAGCGTGAGCGAGGTTGTACCGCCGTTGAGGCCGTTGGTTACAGCGCCGGTTCCCGTTAGAGCATCAACCCGCACGGGGCCGCCGTTCCATACATCGAGGGTGGTGCCTGTGGCGAGGGCGAGTGAGGAGAAATTTTGGGTCCAATCCGAGTTGGCGAATGTCCCGTTTCTCAACATTCCGCCGGTGATGTCCAGAAGCGATCCGGCTTGCAGCGAAATGATGCAGCCTTGCCCGTCGGCGGACAACTGCGCCATGCCTGTAGCGGATTTGCGGAAGGTCCCGCTGCCGGCGACGACCGTTTTCGCAGCGTTGGGTGTGTGGAAGTTGAGCGTGCTGTTGGAGAAGAGTTCGAACACCGGGTTGTTTGCCAGCTCGACTCTGCGACTGGTAAATTTCCCGGAAACCCGCAAGGTGCCGCCCTCGACGCGGGTGGTGCCCGGATAGACGGAATCCGCGTTGAGCAGAAGTGTTCCAGCGCCGGATTTCAGCAGGCCCTGCGAACCATAAAGCGGGACATTCATGACAGCCTGTCCCTCGCGGACGGATACTGTGGAGAAGGCACCGCTGGACGGCTGCAGGTTGATGAGCCCGTCCTCACTGGTGGAATAGGTGCGGACTGCGGGAACCGCACCGTCATCGCTGATCGTGATGCCGCCGATGGTGATGTCGCCATTCACCGAGACGATTTGGTTCGCACCGATGTCGTTGGTGAAAGTGGCCGTGTTTCCACCTCCGAAAGCGGTCACGCCACCCGTCCATGAACTGGTGTCCAGCCATGCGCCGATCGCGCCCGTCTTGCTCCAGGTCCCGGGGTTAGGGTTCGCCGATGGCAGTGAGCTGGCAGCACCGTAGTAGGTGCGGAGAGTCGGAACCACTTCGCGAGCCTGGGTGGCCGAAGACCATTCGAGTTTCAGCGTGCCGGGCCCGGTCGCGCGGAAATACTCCACTTTGATCGGCACCGGCTGGCCGGCGACAAGAGACACCGTGCCCGTGCTGGTGACCGGCGCGCTTTGCACGAGCCATTGGTCGATGATGAGCGTGTTGTTCACCCAGACACGCACGCCGTCGTCGGCAGTGGCATGGAAGGTGTAGGTTTCCGTGAAACGCGGCTGGATCGAACCGGTGAAGCGCATCGAGTAGTTGGAAAACCGCTGCAAGGCGGGAGCGTATTCGTAGGTTTTCAAATCCGCCCATGAGAAATTGAGGGTCGCTTCCTGGCGAGTGCCGTTAGCACCTGAGAGCAGGGTTCCGAAGTTGGCTCCATCCCAGTATTCGACATTCAGGCCACGGCCGCGGAAGTAGAGATAGCCCGGCTCGCGGATCGGCTCGCCGGTGGAATGCCCCTGCCCATAGAGCACCGTGTTGTTCGCCTTCACTCCTGCCAGGCGCAGGATTTCCGCATCCTCGCAATACCGCTGCGCGCCGTCTTGAGAGCCACAGCCGTTGAAGTATTTCACCCAGCCACGCTCGGCGATGGGGACGGTCGTTGGATCGCCGGAAACGATGGCCACACCCGGCGTGCCGATCAGACCCTTGATCACCCCGCGCCACTCGGGGCGGGTAGTCATCAGGGTGAACAAATCGCCGCCGACAGACCAGCCTGAGACGTAGAATTTTTCCGGATCCGGATTGTAGTATTTTTCCACCAGATAGCGGGTACCCTGCAACATCGGGATGATGCCGTTGTCGATCATGATGTCCGCTTCGTCGTAGCCGTTGGTGTAGAACGGCTGGTCGTCCCAGAGACCGAGGTTCACCAGCACGATGTTGTATTTATCAATCCAGCTCCACTGCCCGTCGGTAGGCGGGATGATGTCTTCCTTGATCACATAGATCACCGCCGCCTGGCCGGACTTGTCGAATTTCTGTGACAGACGGATAGCGCAGGCCTTGTGGTCGTTTGCAGGATTGTTAGTGGTGATGTTCTTCACCACCGCATACTGGCCCGGTTGCAGGTTGGCGAAGGGTGCTTCGTTGGCCGGAACCGGCGATGGCAGCGGAATGGGAGATGCCTGGCCGACACTCCCGCCCAGCGTCCACAAGAACATCGTCTTAAAAGGGGTTTTCATGGTGGGTTTGTTGGGGTGATGCGGTCGGAATGCATCGAGCCACCCCGGATTATGAGTCCGATTCGATTTCGGAATCCATCCCGCATACACGGGGTTTTTCGAGCAGGTCGTGAATGGAACTCCCGTAAACACGGAGAAAGTTCAGTGGGCCATCCCGCGTAGGATTCCTGATATTTAGTGTGCTGCTCCCAATCAAATTCTCACCATGAAAATCCGCCCCCTTCCCCGCCGGTTCGCATTCACTGCGCTGTTGTGCCTGTTCCCGGGTTCAGTGACTTTTGCCGGGATCCTTCCGGCGATCCATGACGAGTACAATGCAACGTTGCGCGCGCAGGTTCCTTTAGAACAGGGCTGGGAAAATCCACCCCGTCTTGCCCGGACGCGTGTCTGGTGGTGGTGGCTCAATGGCGACACCGACAAGCTAACCATCACCCGCGACCTGGAGGCGATGAAGGCCAATGGAATCGGTGGCGCGAACGTGATCGATGCCGGAGGGGACGATCAGGATGGCAACCGCCGCGTGCCTCACGGGCCGGATTTCGGCACGAAAGAATGGCGCGAACTCTTCACTCATGCCGTAGCCGAGGCCGAGCGACTTGGCTTGGAACTCGGATTCAACATCCAGAGCGGCTGGAATCTCGGCGGCCCCAAGGTGCCCATCGAGGAATCCAGCAAACGCGTGAGTTTTTCGAAAACCCCCGTCACCGGCGGCGCGGCGCTCGATGTGAAGCTTGCCCAACCGCCATCAAAAGCAGGATTCTATCGGGATGTTGCGGTGTTGGCCGTACCTCTGGGAAAAGCCGGCACCGGAGCGCGGGTCATCACGAGTTCCAACCAATCCGGGATGGGTCCGGAAAAGGCATTGGACGGCAGCTTGAATACCTTTTGGGTCAGCGGAACCAACCGAGCCGGTGACGGCCCCAGCGAGTCGAATCCACAATGGCTGGAACTTCACTTTGACAAACCGATCCGCGCCGATCGCATGGTCATCACTCCGCGCCCGGAGTATGGCCCCAAGCGTGGCCGGATCGAACGGATCGACGGAGGAAAATCCCGGGAAATCGCCGCTTTCAACATGACAGCCAAGGACCCTACCACCGTCCGATTCGATGCTGTGGAATCGGCAATTTTCCGCATCGTTATTGTCGATTCATGGGATTCGAAACCCGGACCACCCCGCAACGTCCAGATTGCGGAAGTCGGATTGTTTTTAGGAAACGACGCCGTGGTGGAAGGCCGGCCCGGCGGCGGTGGCATCCGGCATCTCGATCAAAAAGCCTACTTTTCCTATCCCGGAAGCTTCACCGGCACCGAGTCCTGGCACTTGATCGAAGACGCGGCAGACTCGCCGGTCGATGTGGTTCGCAAGCCGGAACAAGTCGTCGATCTCACCTCCTTGATGGATCAAGATGGCCACCTGCGCTGGCAGGCCCCGGCAGGAAATTGGGAAATCCTGCGACTCGGATACACCGCCAGCGGTGCGCATGTTTCGACCCACAGCGAGAATGCCGGAGGCAACTGCATCGACTATCTCGACCGCACGACGCTTGATTCCTATTGGACCCGAACGCTCGATCCCATCTTCGCCGAGGTGAAGCCCTACCTCGGGAAATCCCTGCGTTTCCTGCACACGGATTCCTGGGAGTTAGGCCCTGTCAACTGGACCCGCAAGATGCCTGATGAGTTCAAACGCCTGCGCGGATATGATATCAAACCGTTTCTACCCGTGCTCGCCGGGCACATCATCGGCAACCGCGCCACATCGAACCGTTTCCTCAACGATTTCCGCCGGACCCTCGCCGATTTGATGGCGGAAAACAAATACGCGGGATTCTCCGAAAAGGCCCATGCACTCGGTCTCGGAATCCATCCGGAATCCGGCGGCCCCCATGCCGGTCCGATGGACGCACTGCGCAATCTCGGCATCAGCGATGTGCCGATGGGCGAGTTCTGGTCCACCTCGCCCCGCCACAGGGTGCAGGATTTCCAGCGCTTTTATGTGAAACAAACGACTTCCGCGGCGCACACCTACGGGCGGCGGGTCTCGCTGGCAGAGGCGTTCACCAACATCGGCCGACACTGGCAACATGACCCCCGTTCGCTCAAGGCCACCTTCGACCGGGCAGCGTGCGAGGGCCACAATCTAACCATGTGGCACACTTTCGACTCCTCGCCCAAAGACCGGGGAATGCCGGGTTCCGCCTATTTTGCGGGCGAGCATTTCAACCCTAACGTGACTTGGTGGACCCAGGGCAAGGCCTTCATCGACTACATGAACCGCTGCCATTTCATGCTCCAGCAAGGTGTGGGGGCTTCGGACGTGCTGCATTTCTATGGCGAGAACGTCCCGGCCTTCGTCCGCCTCAAGCGCGATGATCCGGCGAAGTGCCTGCCCGGATATGACTACGATGTGATCGACATGCGTGCCTTGGTGGAACGCACCTCGGTGGATGCCGCGGGAAACATCGTGCTACCCGAAGGAACGTCCTATCGGATTCTATCATTAGTCCCGCATGACGCCATCAGCCTACCCGTGCTGGAGCATGTGGCCAAGCTGGTGCAACAAGGCGCGACAATGGTCGGCCCGCGCCCCGGGCACCAATTCTCTCTGAGTGGCGGCAAATCGGCCGATGACCGGTTCTTCGCGCTGTGCGACCAACTCTGGGGTAAATCGCCATCAGGGACGAACCGTTATGGAAAAGGCCGCGTGATCCAAGGCATGACTACGCGCGAGGTCTTGCAGAGCGATCAGGTGCCGGAGGATTTCGCATGGACCGGCGGCAATGCCGATACCTTCATCGACTTCATCCAACGCCGTACCGACGACACGCGGATCTACTTCGTGGCCAACCGCAACGACCGGGCGGAAAATGTGGAATTGCGATTCCGCGTCACCGGACGGGCGCCGGAATTCTGGGACCCGGTGACCGGGGTGCGGAAGGACGCGACGAACTTCCGCGAGGAAAACGGCACTACCGTGATTCCCTATCCGATGAACGCCGAGCAGGCGTTTTTCGTGTTGTTCCGCAAGGAAC
This sequence comes from Akkermansiaceae bacterium, assembly GCA_031425955.1. Classification (GTDB taxonomy): domain Bacteria; phylum Verrucomicrobiota; class Verrucomicrobiia; order Verrucomicrobiales; family Akkermansiaceae; genus Luteolibacter. The sequence goes on from JANPKJ010000004.1 coordinate 90,784, forward strand.
TCCCCGCCGGTGTGGCGAAGCAGGTTCCCAACGTCGCGAAATTGTTGCCGGTGCAGGAACTCGCAGGCCCCTGGCAGGTATCGTTCGATCCCACTTGGGGCGGGCCGGAATCCATCACCTTCGACACACTAACCGATTGGACGTCGCGCCCTGAGGAAGGCATCCGCCACTATTCCGGCAGCGCGATCTATCGAAAGACATTCAGCGTTCCAGTCGTTCAAGGACCGGTGTTTCTCGATCTGGGCATTGTGGAAAGCCTGTGCGAGGTGAAGCTCAACGCCCACGACCTCGGTGTGTTGTGGAGCGCGCCGTTCCGCGTCGAGGTCACCGGAAAACTCAAGGCCGGAGAAAACCAACTGGAAGTGAAAGTAGTGAATGTCTGGGCCAACCGCATCATCGGCGATACCAAGCTGCCGGAATCCGAACGCCGGACCCGCACCAACATCACCAAGCTGACCAAGGACACTCCGCTGGAACCCTCCGGATTGTTAGGCCCGGTGCGGTTGTGGACCGCTGGCGGCAACGAGTGAGCCTGGCTTCTCGCGTTGCCGGAAGACCTCACCAACCGGTGCGGTCGTTGCGTTTCACAAACTGCGCGGCTTGCGGGCAATTTGGCGAGCGCATGTTCGGGCCGTCCCATTCCATTTTCACGCCTTCGCCCACGCGTAAGGCCACGCACCCCAACAGAATGATTTCGGTGAGGTAGCCGGCGATTTCGAAGTTCGAGTAGGCAGGTGCGCCGCCCTTGATCATCTCGATCCACTCCTTGTAGTGGCCGGGCGAGCGCGGGATGCTTTGCTCCACGGCTTTGACCGCTTCGTGCTTGTCACCGTGCACGAATTTTTCATCGCCTTCGAGTTTAAGGAAGAAGGTGGCGCCGTAGTCGTCCGGCGCGAAGAGTTTGCCTTTTTCGCCGATGATGAGACACCCGGAAATCGGCAGTTTCCCACGAAGATTCACGACATCGTTGACGATATCCGGGTAAGGACGCAGCGGCGAGTTATCCTTGGATGGCTCGCCATCATACCACCAGAACTTGAGCGGTGGCAGGCCGTCGCGCTCCGGAAACTCAAAGCGGATGCGCGAGGTGAGTGGATAGGTTTCAGGGAAAATCTTCGAAGCCATTTCACACTCGACCAGCGTGGGGTAGCCGAGTTTGAGAGCGCGGAATGGCATGTTCACCGTGTGGCAGGCCATATCTCCCAAGGCACCGGTGCCGAAGTCATTCCAGCCGCGCCATTTGAAGGGATGATAGATTTCCTTCAGGTAGGGTCGGAGCTGCGCCGGGCCGAGCCAGAGATTCCAATCCAGTTCTTTGGGAAGCGGATCTTCACCCTTGGGCCGCTCCATGCCCTGCGGCCAGATCGGGCGATTGGACCAGACATGGAGTTCGAGCGGCTTGCCGATGATGCCGGACTGGATCACCTCCACCGCGCGGCGCAATCCGTCGCCCGCACTGCCCTGATTGCCCATCTGGGTGGCGAGTTTTTTCTCCTTTGCCAAACGGCTCAACTCGCGGGCTTCGAAGACCGTCTGCGTGAGCGGCTTTTGACAAAACACATGTTTGCCCATGTCCATTGCCATCTTCGCGGCGATGCCGTGCAAATGATCCGGAGTGGAAATGGTCACCGCATCGATGGAATCGCCCATTTCCTTGAGCATCTGGCGGAAATCCACGAACTTGCGGGCATCGGGATGCTGGGCCGCTTTTTTATCCAGCAAGCGCGAGTCCACATCGCAGAGGCCGACAATGGTGGCACCGGCGGCAGCGGTTTCCTTCACGTCGCTATCGCCTTTTCCGCCCACACCGATGCAGGCGACGTTGATTCTGCTGTTCAGATTCTGCCCGCGCACAATGGCAGGGGCACCGAGAATAAGAGCACCGGCACCAAGTCCGGTTTGTTTCAAAAAATGGCGGCGATGGATGGATGACATGGGATCGGAATGGGTCGGGTTGGGTGGGGATGTGTGTGAAAGGACTCCGCCGCGTCTGTACAGTGGTGAATCCCGAACAAGGTGAATTGAATACGACTCATTGCACACGGTTTCTTCAGCGACCTTCGCCAATATAACGATTTTCGTGCATTACCTTGTATGGTTGCCCCCTTCTCCCACGAATACGTGGGTGGCCCGATGTAAGAACGTCAATCCCATGCCAGCCTCTGCGGCCTCTCAGAAGAAAAACGGGGCCGCCGACCTCCAATCGGCGACCCCTTGGATTCCGAAGAAAACCCATTAACTCCGGAAAATCTTTAATGCGACGCGCGCAGCGTTTCGTCCCTCAGCACATGAGGCTTGGTGGTCTTCCAAGACTCGATGGCTTTCGTTAGTTTCTTCGTATCGTCGCCGGTGACGGCGAAAAACTGATGACCTATCGGGCCGCGGTAGCCGCTGTCCCTGATGAGACGGAGGAAACCTTCCGTATCAAAGGTGCCGGAGCCCAGAGGCAGGGTATCCCATGCTTTCGGCCCCTTACCGGGAGTCGGCGAGGCGCCGTTGATGGAGACGAGGTTGAGGTAAGGGGACGCGGTTTTCACCACCTCGCCCAGACGCTCGCTGTTGCCTGCGAAAAGTTCGTGGCAGAGGTTGATGCTGACTCCGACGTTGGGCATCGCGACCTGCTTGGCGACGCGCACAGCATCCTCCGCCGTGGCGACGTAGAACCCGGCGTGAGGATACAGCGAAACCTTGAGTCCGGAATCTGCGGCCAAGCCCGCAATTTCGCGGACGACCTGGACCGCCTCCTTGTCCTGCAGGCCGGATTCGCCATCACGGAGCGTCAGCCAGATGATGGTATCCGACCCCTTGAGCATGCGGATCACGTCCTTGATTCCGGGGTCATAGGAGGCTCCCGGTTTGTTGACGAAGCTGTAAATATACATGGCTTTGATTGGCACGCCCGCAGACTTGCAACCGGCGATCTTGGACGCGAAATCCTTGGGGTTGGTGTAGTTGTAGTGGATCCCGTCATAACCCAACGACTTGACCGTCTCCGCCTGTTTGAACGGCGTCCACTTCCCGCGCCCGACGCCGTTGTCGAATGCGAAGAACGGCCAGACCGCCGCTTTTTCGGCGCTCGCACCCGGGGCGGACATGAGCATGAGAAAGCAGAAAAGGGACTGGAGCATGCGTCGGCGTTTCATGAGAGGAAGAACATGAAGGATTTCCGGAGTATTCGCGAGTGTTCCTACATCCCGAGAACACGGGATGAATTTCAGGATACCATTGAACCCGCACCCCACCAGAAAACCCGCTGGCGGTCAGCGGATTCCGGGGACGTTTTCAGGAATTCAGGGGCGGCGGATGATTGGTATCTTCCTCGCGATTTTCCTAGGGGGCTGTGTTTTTCAATCGGTTGAAGCATCTGACATAACAAGTCGGCGGCCGTGGCCGGTGCCGACATCGACACCGAGGCGGGGGACAAGATCTTAAGAGTCCCCAAAACCGCACCCGCCGCGAATCGTCGAAACATCGCAAGGCAAGTCCACCGTGGCGGCGGTTTCCAACCGCCAAGCCCAATCCAAAGACCAAACAAGACGCTTCGTGGCCCCAAGGGCTATTTTACCGGGCGCTTCAACGCGTAATCCGAGAGACAGCTCCAAGCTCCCTCGCCGAGATCATAAAGAATTCTCCGCGTCCCTTCGAGAAATCATACTTCGTGGCAGCCGTAGCATGGAGCATCTTGCCGCCGGATTCCCAGGCGACGGCATAGTCCGGGTGAAATCCGCCACACATCTTCGCTCCTTGATAGAGCGTCGTGCACTTCGGGTCACCAAGCAGTTTCTTCAGGAACAGTTCACTGTCCGAAGACCAGATAAATCACGCTCGGCTCGGTAGAGCTGTCAGAGTTTGAACCAGAAAAAGATCGTGCGGGAATTGAAGTTGCCACAGCCCGGACAATCTGATGGGTTCGGTTGGATGAAAAAACTCGCAGCCCCCTCATTCGCACTTTTGATCGGAATCGGCCTCGGGTTTCTGATCGGAAAACCGGTCAATCCTGCCAGCTCCGACGGCGATGCACAGTCCAGCCCCGCGGATGGTGGCGCATCTTCGAATTTGCGTAACCGGCCATCATCGCGAACGCCGTCCGCAGCCAAAGCCGCCACCGGGCGCACGGCCTCCATGCCGCGAAGTCTTGCCGCTCTGCTGGAACTCACAAACGATAACTGGAACGCGCAGGATTCTATCGCGTTTCTGGAGGCGGTCGAGGGATTGGGAGCGAGTGAAATCGCCGCGATGATGATCGATCTGGAGAAACTGGATTCGAACGATAACCGCCGTTATCGACTGTGCAATGCCTTGATGAACCGCTGGGCCGCGATCGACCCCGATGGAGCGTGGGATGCCGCCACTCAATTCAAAGAGAAGAATCTGAGACAGCAGCTGATCTCATCAGTGATCGCGGCAATCTCCCGTTCCGACCTTGGGAAGGCGAGACTCATGCTGTCCGAAATCAAGGATCCGCAGACCCGACAGAACGCACTTCAATCGTTCCTCAACCAAGCGGCGGCGGAGGATCCGGAGGAGGCCTTTCGTGTGCTGGCATCCGAGTCAACGGGGGCGGGCAGTTATGGATATTATCACACCCTCTTCGTCAAATGGGCCAAGGATGATCCCGATGCCGCCATCGCGAAACTCAGCCAGATCAAAGGGACCACGAACCGGCAACAAGCGCTGTATGGCATCGCCATGGCACTCGTCACATCCGATCCGAACCGCGCCCTTCAAATGCTCGAAGAGATGCCACCCGGGCAAAGTCGTGGCAGCATGGTTGGCTCGATCAGCTCCGCATGGCTGAGGCACGACAGCGATGCGGCCATGGCATGGATCAATGGATTGCCTGCGGCGGATCGTTCCAAGGCGCTCCAAAACGTCACCTGGCAGTTGGCTCAGGAAGATCCCGCTAAAGCGGCGGAACTTTTGTCATCACTGCCCGCAGGTAACCAGAGCGTCCACCAGTTTTCGCAACTGGCAGGTCAGTGGGCACAGCAAGACCTTGAGGCTGCCCGGAAATGGGTGGAATCCCTGCCTGCCGGCCGGACCCGGGAACAAGCCTTGAGCGGAATCATCGGCACCTTGGCACAGACCGATCCGGCGAAGGCAGCGGCCATTCTCGGCGACGCAGTCGTCAACAACCAAAACTCCCATCAGGTAGGAATGATCGTCGGGGCGTGGGTCAAGAGCGATCAAACGGCCGCGCTTGCATGGCTCGACAGCCTCGACCTGAGAGGAGACGCCCAGCAGAATGTGCACAGCCAGTTCCTGCAAAACTGGGTCGATGAAGATGCGCCTGCTGCCGGCCGCTATGCACTGGGCATCAAGGATGAGAAGTCACGGGAGCAGGCGATCAGTTCCCTGGTTGGAGCCTGGGGAAGGAATGATCCACAAGCAGCTAAGGAGTGGATCATGACCACTCTTGAGGGCGACTCGAAAAACAGCTCGCTCAATTCCCTGATCCGGAGCCTGAGCCATCAGGACTACTCCACGGCGCTGCGATACTATCAGGAGGCGACCGCGAACCTCGCACCGGAAGCCGTCGAAAAAACCTTCGGAAGCACCGCATCCCAGATCGCGAGGAATTGGGTCCAGCATGATCCGAAAGCCGCCGGTCAGTGGGTCATGACTCTCCCCGAAGGAGAATCACGCTCAAGTTCGGTCCGATCCATGGTGGATGATCTGGGAGACTACGACATCAAGGGGGCTGCGGAATTCGTCAACACCCTCGTGGCGGGAAAAGACCGCGACCAGGCGGTGGGAGCACTGGTATCCGATCTCGGAAGTCAGGGCGATTCACAGTCCTCTTTCGACTGGGCCGGCACCGTCAGCGATCCTTCAAAGCGCGAAAGCCTGATCCGCAACGCTGCGAACCAATGGAAAGAATATGACCGCGCCGCCGCCCGAGCCGCCGTGGCCGGTTCCGACATCAGCAGCGAGGCCAAGGACAAAATTCTCAAAGGACTCGAAAACTGAACCGGCCGCGAACCGCCGCAACACCGCAAGGCAAGCCAACCGTGGCGGCGGTTTCCAACCGCCAAGCCCAGCCCTCAGCCGATTCACGGATCGCCGTTACTCAGGTTTCAAAAAAAGCGTTCCCGGCGGCAGCGGAGGTCCCAGCCCCTCCCCTTTGAATCTACCCGTCGATAGATCCACGAACGCACCGAGAATGCCATTGTCACAATCGACCAGCCAGATTTGGGATTGTGACGCATCCATCCTTAGTTCCACCCTGTTATAGCCTGAATGACTCTCGGCAAACGAATACCGTTTACTCTGCCCGTCTTTAAAGCGGACATCAAGATACTTTGCATGATCGCTTCTAAAAAAACCCGGATCTTCGTGGTAAAACCTCACGGATTCTCCACCTGGCAAAATCCACTTGCGAGCACGGGCATCAGACTTCGACGCCGGGCTCCCCTGACAACTCATGCCGGCCAAACACACTAGCAGCAAACAACGGTGGTGATTCATCAGATTTTTCGCGGGCACGTTGTTCACGGCGCTTGTGCCAGTCCATTTTAGAAGGTCACGAAACCATAGCCAGCGCTCATGCCCATCTTCCGTTCACCTTCCGAACACCAGACAAATCGGGTTCGGCGAGGCCACGGTGTTAGCCGGCGGCCCCAAAAGGCCGGTATCCGGATCGAGTGACAGCACGCTGATGGTGCTGGAATCCTGATGAGCGCACAGCAACCACTTGCCGGTCGGGTCGATTTTGAAATGGCGTGGCGTCTTTCCGCCGCAGGGCGCGTGTTGGAGGAATTTCAGCGCACCGGTCTCAGCATCCCGTTGATAGACGACGATGGAGTTGTGGCCGCGGTTCGAGACGTAAACGAATTTGCCGTTCGGATGGACTTCGATCTCCGCCGTGGTGTTTCTATCAGTGAAGTCTTCCGGCAGGGTGGGCACGGAATAGAGCGGCTTGAATTTTCCGTCGGCGTAGGAGGCGGCGAGCACGGTATTGGTGAGTTCGTTGATCACGTAGGCGTGCTTCTCATCGGGGGAAAACGCCATGTGACGAGGTCCGGCCCCGGGCTCGGTCTTGAGCGCTACCAGCGGCTCGCCGAGCTTCGACGTCGCCGCGTCGAACGCATAGACGAGCACCTGGTCGATTCCGAGATCGGGCACGAAGAGATGTTGGTTCGCCTTGTCGAAGTAGACGCCGTGCGCGTGCGGGCCTTGCTGGCGGGATTTGTTCGGGCCGCTACCGTTGTTCCTGACGACAGAGGCCTGGGCGACAGGGGCGCCGGCTGCATCGAGTTTCACTGTGGAGAGGCTGCCATCGCCGTAGTTCGCCAGTGCCACGGTTCCGCCGGTACCATCCACCGCCACGTGACAGGCGCCCTTACCGCCGGAGGATACCTCGCCGAGGAACTTCAACCCGCTATTTTCATTGATGGCGAATGCTGCGACCGAGCCGGATTGATCGGGAAACGGGGTGGTTGGTGCTCCACTGGCGTAGAGGACCGGCTTCGTCGGATGCAGTGCGAGGAACCCCGGATTCTGATATTCCGCGGCGAGGACGGGTTCGCTGAGCTTGCCGGTGGCGTAGTCGAAGTCCGCCAGATAGATCCCCTTGCTGGCGGAGTTCTTCCCAGTGTTCGTGCCGATGAAAACGGGAGCCGCGTGGAGCGATGCGGCGATCAGGAAACACGGCGTGATGAGTTTTAAAAACATGGATTTGAGATGGAGTTGAGGACTTCAGTCGGGTGGGTAAGGAAGAAGAACGGACTAAAGTCCTGAACTACTTTCATCAAATCACACATCGAATCCGAAATGCCGCTTCGCATTGCCGAAGCACACGTCGCGGATCAGTCCGGAGAGCGCTTCGAAGTCATCCGGCAGCTCGCCCCGGTCGGCCTCGCCGCCGATGAGATTACAGAGGATGCGGCGGAAATATTCGTGGCGCGGGAACGACAGGAACGAACGCGAATCCGTGAGCATGCCGACGAAGCGCGAGAGCAGCCCGGTCGCCGAAAGCGCGTCGAGCTGGAGCTCCATCCCGTTTTTCTGGTCGAGGAACCACCAGCCGGAACCAAACTGGATCTTGCCGGCCACGGTGCCATCCTGGAACGCTCCGGTGAGCCCGGCGAACAGGTAGTTGTCCCGTGGATTGAGGTTGTAGAGCACGATTTTCGGCAGGCTTCCGCCGGTGGCGAGCGCGTCCAGATAGGTCATCAGTGCCGCGCCCTGCGGAGTATCGCCGATGGTGTCGTAGCCCGTATCCGGGCCAAGTTTTCCGGCCATGTCGGAATTCACATTGCGCGCCGCGCCGAGGTGGAGCTGCTTGGTCCAGCCTTTCGCGGCATCGAGCTGGCCGAAGAACACCATCAGGTAGAACGAGAATTTCTCCTTCTCTTCCGGCGACGCGGCCTTCCCTTCCAAAGCGTCGTTGAAAATCATCGCAGCGTCCTCGTCCGAGCAATGCAGTCCGGGCAGACGGTCCAGCCCGTGGTCCGACAAGCGGGCGCCGGCTGCGTGGAAATCGTCATGGCGCTTCTGCAGCGCGCCCAACAGGTCGGAAAGGTGGACGATCGACATGTCCGAGGCGGCTTCGAGTTTTTTCAGCCACGGCTTCAGCAACTCCGGCCGGTCAACCAGCAGCGCCTTGTCCGGGCGAAACGTCGGCACGACCAACGTTTTCAGGTCCGAGGCGGCAATGGCGTGGTGGTCGGTCAACGGATCCGCCGGATCATCGGTGGTGCCTACGACGCGCACATCGAATTTTTTCAACAACCCGTGGACCGAGAAACCCGGCTCCTCGAGCGTCGCATTCGTCCGCTCCCAGATCTCGTCGGCGGTGTCCGGCGTGAGCAGGAGATCGATGCCGAAATACCGTTGCAGCTCGATATGGGTCCAGTGGTGGATGGGATTGCGCAGCGTGTAGGGGACCGTTTCCGCCCACGCCTGGAACTTTTCGCGGGGAGTCGAGTCGCCGGTGATCAGGTCTTCCGCGATGCCGTTAGCCCGCATCAGCCGCCATTTGTAGTGGTCGCCGCCGAGCCAGATTTCGGAAATATTTCCCCACCGGTGGTCCGTGGCCATTTCGCGGGGCGAGAGGTGGCAGTGATAATCAATGATCGGTTGATCCTTCGCGACTTCATGGAAAAGCCGGCGTGCCGTGGGAGAATAGAGCAGGAAGTTTTCGTCGAGGTAGGCCATTGCGAAATCATTTCACTGTGAGAATTGCCGCGGGCCAAGTGGTAAAATGGAGTATTTTTCCCTGCCCGAAAAACCCCGACTGGCAGGGCTCCGGTCGGTGTGGCCTGAAATGGGACCACCTGACCGGAATCGGGACCTCTGAATACTTTCCAGACCCTGATCTTCAAGTAACTTGAAGGCGTTCTGAGGCGCTTCGGCGATGAAGAGCCCACAGCCAGGCAGCAGTGCCAGCACGCTTCAATCTTGATCGCCGGGGGGACGTCAACCGAACAGGCAATGCGGACCAGCTCTGTAAAAAGCGCGCTTTGAGAGATCCGGGGGGATATCCAAAGCGCGCTTTTCTTTGCATGGGTGACAGGGCCGCGGCGTCACCGCGGGGACTGACGACCATTTCCAAACCGGGGGATATTTTCCAAAACGCGGCATTCACGTTGCTTCCGCTTCCTTCGCGGTGAAACTCTCGCCTGGCCTCATGACTCAAGAACCCCAAGCCATCGAAGTCGAAGTCGTCGCAATCGATGGAGCGACACCCCCTGCTAGAACCGGAACCAGGGAGGATCCCCCACCCCGCCGACCGGGCAATGACTGGCAGCATTGGCAGGGCCGGGTCCGCCAGCTCGACTCGCGCTGGTGGCCGCTGTGGGCGGTGCTGGGAGCCGTCGCCGTCGTCCTAGTGCTAACCGTTGGCGTTTTCCTCGGAGTCCTGTTTCTGATTTTCCGGATCATCAGCGGGATTGTGCGGGCGGTTTTCCGCTGAGCGTTGGAACCCGTCAGGATTCCCGGGAGAGCTGGGCCCGCGCGGACCGCAGCAGGTGCTCGAGATTCGGCTCCCTGAAAATCTCCAAGTGACTACCCGGGACATCGATCACCTGAAATTCTCCCGACAGCCAGCCGGTCCACCCGAGGTTCTCCTCATAGGCGAACTTGTCCCCTCCGCCCTCCCGGGCGACGAACAGACAGGTCGGGCCATCGTATGGCACAGGCTGATAGGCCTCATCGAGCGCATCGTGCTGAAGACGCGACTGGACGTGCCGCAGGTGGTCGCCACCCGCCGCACTTGAGGTAGCCGCCATCCGGTTCTCCAGTTCGAACCTCAACCGGAACATCAATCCACTTGCAGCGCGCCTGGCCAAGCCGGTAAACTTCCCGGAAAAACCCCCATCGCCCAGCAAATCCCACTGCGCCTTGATCCGCTCCGGCAGGGTGAACGGGCGCACCGGAGAAAGCGGATTGGGCGTATCGAACAAAAGCAGTTTCGAGGTTTCCACGCCCACCGCCTTAAGCTGCTGGGCCATCTCGTAAGCCACCAGCCCGCCGAACGAGTAGCCGCCGAGTAGATAGGGACCTTCCGGCTGGATCTTGCGGATGTTGTCCAGATAGACGCTTGCGATCTCGGCCACGCTGCCCAAGGCGTTCAGCTGGAGGTTCTGCAACATCGGCGCCTCGAGCGCGTAAAACGGCCGCTCTTCGTCGAGCTGCAGGGCGAATTCCCGATAGAACATCACCCCACCGTCCGCTCCGTGGATGCAGAACAACGGACGAAGCCTGCCGGATTTCCGGATCGCGATCACATGGCCCGGAAGAACCACGTCCGCCACCGTCAACGTCTCCACCACCTCCGCATCGGCCACTAACAGGGCCAGGCTGGCCGGAGTCGGGGAATTGAAAAGCGACGACATGGGCAGGGCGCGGCCGAATTGGTTTTCAATTTCACGGAACAAGCCCACCGCCATGAGCGAGTCGCCACCGAGATCGAAAAAATTATCCTCTGCGTCGACCTCGCGGCGCAGGCAGTTTTTCCAGATTCCCAGCATGCGTGCGATCGCACTGCCGCCCGAGGCTGGCTTGTCCGGAATCGTCGCCGTGTCTCGCCGGGCAGGGTCGTGCACCCACTGTGCAAGGCGGGGCGCGAGCGGCGCGGTTGAGACGACCAGTCCGTGGCGGCTGATTTTCGGGTAGGCCAGCACGCGATCGAGAATCCGCACGCTTTCCTCCGGCGTCATGGCAAGACGGTATATGGCGCTGCCAAGACCGGAGTCGGCGTCGCCAGGAAATTTCCACGCGTCCCAGTTCACGCTCATCCATGGGAATTCCGACCTCTGATTGGCCCATCGCGCAAAATGATCGAGGAAGGCATTGCCAGCCGCGTAAGCGTGATAGCCGAGACCGCCGAGCACGGCGGAGAGCGAGGACATTAGCAGGCAGAAATCCAGTTTCAGGTGCGCCGTCTCTTGATAGATCGCGAGCACGCCCTGGCTCTTGGCATGGAGCAGATTCTTGAGGTCATCCGGCGCACTCTGTTGAATAGGCTGCGACGAAACGATGCCGGCCGCGTGAATAATACCGTGGATCTCACCGAACTTGCTTTTCACCGTAGCGATGACTCCTGCGAGTTCTTGTTGCGTGCCGACGTCCGCTTGCAGAAAGATCACCTCTCCTCCGAGCTTTTCAAGCTCCAACAGCCGCTCATTCCGTGGCCCCAAGGCACCGCGACTTACGAGCACCACCTTCGCCTTCACCTTGCGGACGAGGTGTTCGGCGAATAACAGCCCCACCCGGCCGAGACCACCGGTGATCAGATAGACGCCGCGCTCACGCAGCATGGGTGAAGCCTCATTCAACGGTACTTGCGCGTAGTCACGCACCCACCGGCGACCGCGCCGCCAAGCGACGCAGGACTCGGCATCCGGGGTCAGGCATTCCGCCAGAACCATTTCCGCCACGCGGTCATCGCAGGAATCCAGATCCAACTGGCGGCACCGGATCCCTGGAAATTCCTGCGTCGCGACCAGGCAGGAACCCAGCAGAAAACTCCACTTCGGCTGCGCCAGCTCGTCTCCGAGGACATCGTGAAACTCCTTCGTGAGAAAATGAATCGTCAGTGATTTCCTGTAATTCGAGGAAAAGGCGAGTGCCCGGATGGTCTCGACGGTCTTCCGGCGTCCATCGTCAACGAGCGCCGACTGCGGCTCGAAAACTCCACATTCCATGGTCCAGCCGATCAAAATCTGATCCGGCACCTCTTCACATTCCGCGAGAAATGCCGCCACGTCCGTCCCGTCACCCGGCCGGATCCGGGAGGTCGCATCGATGAGGCGGTCGCCACGGTCTTTGATGCAGTCGACGAGAGCGGCGGGCACCTCTCCGAGGATCATCCAGACTTGAGCAGATGATTTTTCAGACCGCCCCGCCACCGGCTGCTGCCGCCAGCCCGGACTGTAAAACCACTCGGACAAGTCATTCCGTTTTGCCAGATCGCTCTTCGCTGCCACCACCGTCTCCAGCCAGTAGCGCTTCTCGTCGAACGGATAGGTCGGAAGTGGAATTCGGTGGCGGGATTCGTTAGTATAAAGATTTTTCCAGTCCACTTTCATCCCGGCGGACCACGCTTTGCCGAGAGCTTCCATCAGAAACCTCGCGGACGGCTGTTCGTCTCGCGCTCCCGGCATCGTCGCCAGTGACACTGTGTCGGAGCTATCAATCACGTGCTTGCCCACCAATGTCGCCAAAGTGCGCCCCGGCCCCATTTCCAGGAAAAGCCGCTTCGGGTTTTCCAAGACCCGTTTGACACTATCTGAAAACCGCACTGTCCGGCGAATGTGCTTGGCGTAGTATTGCGGGTCCTGCGCTTGCTCGGCGGAGATCCAGTCGCCAGTCACATTGGAAACATAGGGAATCACCGGTGCATGCCGCTCCACGCCGCCTACCAGAGTGGTGAATTCTTCGAGCATGCCATCCATCATTCGCGAGTGGAACGCGTGCGAGGTATGCAGTGGCCGGCTGGCGATTCCGCGCTCTTCCAGATCGCTGGCCAGTGCCGTGATCGCCTCCGCCGGGCCGGCGACGACGCAGAGTTCCGGGGCGTTGCACGCGGCGAGGTCCAGTGAAACGTGCTTTTCCAACAGCCGCTCGACCCCCGCCTGCGGCAGCATCACCGCGAGCATCAAACCCGGCTCCATCGACTGCATCAAGCGCCCGCGCTCCGCGACGAGTCGCAGCGCGTCTTCCAGCGAAAACACGCCGCTCAAGACCGCCGCCACATACTCGCCGATGCTGTGCCCGAGCATGCAGGAAGGCTTCACGCCCCAGCTTATCCATAGTTTGGCCTGTGCGTAAGTTATTGCAAACAACGCGGGCTGGGCCAACGAAGTCTGATTGAGATCCGGTGCGTCACCGTCCGGATAGAGAGCGTCTATCAGGCGGAGTCCCAACCAGGGTTCGAGCAGTTCGCTGCACCGGTCCAGTTCGCGGCTGAAAACCGGTTCGTTAAAATACGTCGACCGCGCCATGCCTGGATATTGCGCGCCTTGTCCGGTGAACAGGAACACCACCTCACGCTCCATCACCGGCGCGGACTGGACACGCAGGGCTCCATTTTCAAACTGCGAGAGCGCGTCATCGGCGGATTCCACCACGATGAAGCCGCGTTTTTCAAATCCCGCGCGCCCGCACTGGAGGGTGAACGCCGTGTCCGATAGATCCACTTCCGGATGGTGGTTCAAAAACTCCATCCAACGTCCGGCATGCCGGTCGAACGAAGCTTGCGACCGCGCGGAAAACGGCAGCAGTCGGAACGGACGTGAAACCCCTGGGGAAAGCTCCGCGACGTATTCCTCCAACACCGCGTGCGCGTTCGTCCCACCGAGACCGAAGGAACTCACCGCCGCCCGGCGCGGTTGCTCGCTGGGCCAATCGGCGAGTTCCGTCTGGACGTAAAACGGGCTGTTTTCGAGATCGAGATCCGGATTGGGAGTTTCGTAATGAAGGATCGGCGGCCGCTGCTGGTACTTGAGGGCAAGCACCGCCTTCAACAGCCCGGCCACACCGGCCGCCGCATCCGTGTGGCCGATGTTGTTTTTTACCGAGCCCAGCGCACAGAACTGCTTTTTCCCGGTCCATCGGCGGTAAGCCTGCGTGAGACCTGCCAGTTCGATGGGATCGCCGACTGCGGTGCCGGTGCCATGCGCTTCCATCAGGCCGATCGACTCCGGGTCGATTCCCTGCTGGGCGAGCGCCGTGGCGATGACTTCCGCCTGCCCGTCGATGCTTGGCGCGGCGAAACTTCCTTTGCGCGTTCCGTCATTGTTGATGGCGATTCCGCGGATCACGGCGTGGATCGTGTCGCCGTCCGCTTTCGCTTGTTCGAGTGGCTTGAGAGTGACGAGGCCGACGCCGTGACCGAAGACCGTACCTGCCGCCTTCGCGTCGAATGCGCGGCAGATCCCGTCGGGTGAAAAAATCATACCATCTTCATGCAGATAGCCCTGCCCTTCCGGCCAGGAAATCGACACGCCGCCGGCCACCGCCATGTCGCACTCGCCGTCCAACAGCGCCTGGCAGGCGGCATGAATCGCGACCAGCGAGGTGGAACAGGCCGTCTGGATGTTCAGTGCCGGGCCGTTTAGACCAAGCTTGAAAGCAGTGCGCGTCGTAAGGTAGTCCTGCTCGTTTCCGACGAGGGTTTGCAGGTATTCGGGACCTGACAGCCCCGGATGGGCGTGCGCATAACTGTTATGCCCCGACCCCGCGTAGAGCCCTATAGAACCCTCGAACGACTCCGGCACGTATCCGGCGTGTTCCAGCGCCTCCCACGCGGCCTGCAGGAAGACCCGGTGCTGGGGATTCGTCAACTCCGCCTCGCGCGGACTCATGTCGAAAAATCCCGCGTCGAAGCGGTCGTGATCCTTCAGCACGCAACCACGGCGCACGTAACGCCTGTCGCCTAACAATTCCGGGGAAACGCCCTTTGCGAGCAATTCCTCCTCGCTGAAATCACGGATTGATTCCACCCCGTCACGGATGTTCCGCCAGTATTCGTCCAGATTCCGCGCGCCGCCAAATCGCGCCGACATGCCGACGATGGCGATGTCGCGGGACCCTGCCGAAGCGGACCTGCGTTTCAAGCCGCCACCCGCGGACGGTTTGGAATCCACTTCGAAATAGGTTGCCAGAGAGCGCGGAGTGGGGTGTTGGAAAATCTGCGCGACGGTGATCCGTTTTTCAAACCGCCGCTTCAATTCGGCATGCACGCGGGCGACGTGCATCGAATGCGCGCCGAGTTTGAATACCGGATCATCGACGCCCACTTCTGCCAGATTCAGCACGTTTTCCCAAATCGCAGCGATGATTGCAGAAGAATCTCCGATTGTTAGCTCAATCACTGGCGCTGGGGAAACCACCGCCCGCTGCGCCAAAACCTTGCGGTCGATCTTCTGATTCGGCGTCATCGGGAATGACTCCAGAGCCTCAAACGCGGTCGGAATCATATAGTCCGGTAGGCGGCCTCCGAGGTGTTCCTGCAAGGCCGCGCGGGACGGAGTGTCGCCGTCGGGAATCACATATCCGATCAACCGCTGGTCGCCCGGCGTGGGTTCATGGACCACCACCACGCTGTCGCGGACATTGGGATGCTCCTTGAGCAAGGCCTCGATTTCTCCCAGCTCGATACGGTAGCCGCGCACCTTCACCTGGTGATCCGCGCGACCCTGGCATTCCAGCATTCCGTCGGCATGCCAGCGGCCGAGGTCGCCGGTGCGATACATGAGGGCGCCGGGCTTTTTCGAAAATGGATCCGCCACGAATTTCTCAGCAGTGAGCTCGGGAAGGTTGGCGTATCCCCGCGCCACGCCGTCGCCGCCAATGCAGATCTCGCCGGAAATGCCCGCAGCCACGGGCTGGAGTTTCTCATCCAGCACGTAAATGTCATTCCCCGGCAAGGGACGGCCGATGACCACCGGCCCTTCCCGAGACTGCATGCGCAGGCAGGTCGACCACACGGTGGTTTCCGTGGGGCCATAAAAATTCCACAATTCGTCGCACAACGGCAGTAGCTGCCCCGCCAGATCGCGGTCCACGGCCTCGCCGCCGATGATGATTTTGAGGTTCCGTTTTCCGCGCCAGCCGGCGGCGAGCACCAAGCGCCACGTCGTCGGAGTTCCCTGAGCGAGCGTGATGTCGTGCTCCTCCATCATCGTCGCGAATTCTTCGCCATCCGCGCCCACGCCCTGCGGCGCGAGCACCACCCGGCCGCCCTTGATGAAGCCAAGGAAAAGCTCGGCCACCGAGATGTCGAACGAGATCGTGGTGACTGCCAGAAACGAATCGCCCGGACCAAATCCCGGTTCCTCCGCCATCGCGCACAGCAGGTTCACGGCCGACCGGTGGCAAATTTGCACGCCCTTGGGCTTGCCGGTCGATCCCGAGGTGTACATGACGTAGGCGAGATGATCCGATCTCACCGGGGAATCCACGGGCCGCGCCGGGCTGCGCAAAAAGTCGGATTCAGGCCCTATCAGGACTCTCACCGCACCAGATACCTGCAGTTGATCCGCCAGGGCTGTCTCGGTGAGAAGCACCTTGAGTTCCGCATCCTCGCAGATCATTTGGAGCCTTTCGCTCGGAAACGCCGGATCCAGCGGCACATAGGCTCCGCCCGCTTTCAGGATTCCCAAAATCCCGGCGAGCAGCCACGGGCCACGCTCCATGTAAATCCCGACGAGCTTGTCGGGCCCCACACCCAGTCCCTGCAAGTGGCCTGCAAGCTGGTCCGCGTGGAGATTGAGTTTTTCGTAAGTCCAATTTTCCCCTTCGAAATGAACCGCCACCGCCGCCGGGTCGCGCGCCACCTGTTGTTCGAAGCGCCGGTGAATGCAGTCCTCCGAGTTCGCCTCATCCGCGATGAATCCCGGCCGCGGGCCGCGCCCGAGTTCCGTCACGTCAACCCCCGCCTCGGCGGGCGGATTCATGGGTGCGGATGCCTCGGTTTTCAAGCCAGGCGCGAACCCTGGAAGGGCGGAGTTCTTGGGGGGGGTCATGTGCACGTGCAGATCAACTCGGACAATGCCGGCGATGAGTCATCATGGAGATTTTCGACTGAGTGAAGTTGCTAAAATCGAACCGCCGACACGCTAGGCCGGAGTAAAAATGATTCAAGACTAACCACCCCTCCTACGTGATCGCGGACCTTAGACGCGGAAACGTCATGTGGCTTCCGGAAAATTGCCACGGGCAAAGCGATTTGCCCCCGCGTCTTTTTGCGCCGCTACAGCGGCCATGGCATTGCATCCGGCGGTTCCCATCAACCCCGGGAGACAGGCCGCGACTTGCCTTCGTGAGGCGGGTTGATCCGGATATTGATTCCTCCTCCGCGGGGAGGTCATCGTTTTGAAGGGGTGACGTCCGTTCCCGACCCTGCTTGCGGCTCTGCCGGGCAGGCGTCGATTCGCATTGAGAACGGTCCTGTTTCTGCTTTCATCCGGGCCTCCCCCGCCGATGCACGCTCCATTTTTCCACCGATTTCTCGCCACGCTCATTTTCCTGGGCTCTTGGTGCGGTTCATTTTCCACCACGCATGCCGCTCCTGCCGATACACCGATCCGGGTGCTGGTGATCGAAGGTGCCAGCAATCACGACTGGCAGCGCCGGGTTGACATTTTCCGCAACATCCTCAGCCGCGATGGATCGTTCCAAATGGACGTTTCTATCGTGCCGCAGAACAAGGGCAGCCCGGAATGGGCTGCATGGAATCCCACATTTTCCAATTACGACGTCGTGCTATCCGGCTATCGGAATGCCGCTGGAGACGCGACGTGGCCGGCCGCCGTGCAAACCGCCTTCGCTGCCTACGTCCAAGGCGGCGGCGGGTTTTACGCGTTCCACGAGGCGAACCAGGCGTTCACCGATTGGCAGGAGTATCAGAAAATCGTCGGCCTCACGTGGCATGACGCCGCCACCGGCACGGCGTTCACGGTAAATCCCGACAGCTCGCTGCTCGCCCATCCACCCGGCTCCGGGCTCGCTACGGGGCACGGCGACCGCGCGGACTCGCTGGTCACCCGCCGGACCAGCCACCCGATCCACGCTGGCCTGCCCAATTCGTGGTTTGCCGCCGATCTCGAAGTCGTGCGCTTCCCCCGCGGGATCCATCCGGCCGTTGGGACGAACGTGACGATCCTTTCCCACACCATCGATCCGGACCCGCCCGCCGGGCAGCCCGCGCTCAACCATCCGGTCGAGTGGACCGTTTCTTACGGCAGCGGCCGCGTCTATTCCTCCACCTACGGCCACATCTGGAGCGACCAGCAGGAATCGCCCGGCATGCGCTGCGCGGCGTTTCACGAAACCTTCGTGCGTGCGCTGAAATGGTGCGCGGGTAGAAATCCCGGCTCTGTCGTGCCTTCGGATTTCCCCGCCACCGCCGTCTCGCTGCGTGCTTACTCGGAAGGCATCGCCGGGTTCGGTGGAGCCAAGGCGGTCGCTCCGTTTTCGAATGGAGCGCTGCCCACGCTCTCCATCGTGCCGACCGAGGTGGACACGTTAGAAGCATTCCCGAATCTCGCCTGGGAATCCCCCATCGCCGCCCTGCCTTGGCCCGCCGTGACCAACGAGTTGTTCGTCGCCGAAATGGACGGCCGGATTTTCCGCCTGCCGGACAGTGACGCCGCCACACCCGCCCAAGTCGCCACCGTGCTCGATTTGCGCGACCGCGTTTGGTACATGAACTGGGACATCGGCGTGCCCACCCACAAACACGGCGGCATCCTCGGCTGTGCGTTCCACCCGAAATTTGGCCAAGCGCAGGGCAAGGATTTCCTCTACATCTACTACCTCCACCACCCGACGGACAATCCGGACGCCTCCGTCGACGCCTTCAATCCCTACTATTCCCGCCTCTCCCGCTTCACCTGGAATCCCGCGAACTCGACATTCGATCCCGCCAGCGAGCTGATCATGATCCAACAGTTCGACACCGCCCGCGGTCACGACGGAGGCGGGCTGACTTTCGGCGGCGACGGATTCCTCTATCTCAGCCTCGGCGACGAAGGCACGGAAAGCGGCGACTCCACGCCCCACACCCAGAAGCTCAACGACCGCGTGCGCTCCGGCGTCTGGCGCATGGACGTGGACATGCGCGGCACGCCATTCAGCAAACCCATCGTGAACCAGCCCGCCGAGCCACCGCTCCAGCCGGGGGAAACCAACGTCAACTCCATCAACCACACCTACACTCAGGGCTACTACATCCCTAACACGAATCCATGGGTCGGTATCGCCGGAGCGCTCGAAGAGTTCTACGCCATCGGCCTGCGGGAGCCGCACCGGATGACCTACGACGCCGTGGCCAACCGTTTTTGGATCGGCGATGTCGGCGCGGGGGCTTGGGAGGAAATCAACGTGATGGACACGCCGGGCCTCAATTTCCAATGGAACTACAAGGAGGGCAACGCCGCCGGCTTCGGGCCCACACCCAGCCCGCTGATCGGCACCGAACGCGCCCCCGTCCACGCCTACGACCACACCGGCGGCAACTGCGTCATCGGCGGCTATGTCTACCGCGGCACCGCGATTCCCGAGCTCACCGGGAAATACATCTTCGGCGATAACAGCACGCAGCTTTACTACTCGCTGGAATACGACGGGCAGACGCAAACCGCCGGAGCCATCCAACAGATCGGCCAAGGCCGCGCGGGCACGATCTGGAACGGCATCAGCTCCTTCGGCGTCGATTCCAAAAACGAACTCCTGCTCCTGCAAATGGGCTCCGGCACTCCGGGTGGCGGACAGATTTCCCGCATCAAGCGAGCGGGCACCATCACCGGAGAAACCTGGGAGTATCCGGCGCTTCTATCACAAACCGGACTCTTCACCAACCTCGCCACCCTCACCCCCGCCGCCGGACTGGTTCCCTACGAGGTGAACATGCCGCTGTGGTCGTCCGGACTTTCCAAAAAGCGCTGGGTCATGATTCCCAACGACGGCGTGCCGAATTCGCCCGCCGAACAAATCACCTACAGTGAGAACCACGCGTGGCAGTTCCCGGTCGGCACCGTCTTCGTTAAGCACTTCGCCCGCCCGGACAACAACGCCCCATTGGAGACGCGGATCTTTGTCCACGGCAAGGACGGCTGGGGCGGCGTCACCTACAAATGGCGTCCTGGCCAAAATGAAGCGGACCTCGCCGAGGACGGACTCGTTGAAGACCTCACCCTCGACGGCCAGACTTTTGAATATCTTTATCCGTCGCGCAACCAGTGCTGGCAGTGCCACCAGGCCGGCACCGGACCGGTGCTCGGTTTCCGCACCCGGCAGCTCAACCGGAACTTCACCTACCCTAACGGCATCACCGCCAACCAGATCGAATCCTTCAGCGCCGCCGGATTCATCCCGCGCAATCTCCGGAAGACGGACCTCGTCAACGTGATCACTTCCGCCGACAGCAAGGACCCGAACGTGACCGATGAGCATTACGCCAGATCCTATCTGGACAGCAATTGCTCTAGCTGCCACCAGCCAGACGGGAGTTCCCGCGCGTTTTTCGACGCCCGCCTGATCACGCCGCTCACCAACCAGTCACTCGTCTGCGGCCCGCTCATCGACGGGCTTAACCTCCCCTCGCCCGCCGTGCTCAAGCCCGGCAGCCTGGAGAATTCCGTGCTCTTCCACCGCGTCACCTCGACCACTCCGTCCGTCGCCATGCCGCCCATCGCCCGCGGACCGGTGGACTTCAACGCAGTCGCGCGCATCGCCAATTGGCTGCTCTCCATGAACGCGGACTCCTGCACCAAGTCCCAGAGCTTCTTCGGCGGCGGCGAGCTCGGCATCACCACCACGCCGGTCCCTCCCGGCGGCGGCGACATTTGGCGGTCGAACATGGTCATCCAGCAGCAAGCCACCTTCACCAACACGCAGAACAGCCCGGTCACTCTCCAGTTAGACCGGTTCACCTTCCAGACGACATCCACCGGCGACCCGCTCACCCCTTTCATCGTGCGCGTCAACGCTGCGGGAAGCTTCACCGTCATCGCCATCGGCAACACCCGCGGCGGATATTTCTCCGGCGCGAACGACCTCGCCTTCAGCGATACCCCGCTCACTCTCACCCTGCAACCGGGCGAATCCATCGCCCCCGGATTTCTCGATGCCAACCCGAATGGCAGCGGCGGCAGCAGCGCGGAAACCATCGCTTGGACCGCAGGCGGCACCTCCGTGTGGCATGGCGGCGGCCCCTTGGACTCGGATGCCGGCTCGCTCACACTTGGCAGCGCCCCGGTCCCGGGAACCCAGCTCATCGCCAATCAAAGCCGCACCTATCAGTTCGCCGTCACTTACAGATCCTCCTCGCTCGAGTTGGGCAACAGTCTCGATCTGCCCGGCTTCAAGACCGTCGATGGCGCGAATTCGAACTTCGTTGTCAACCACACCGATTCCTTCACCAACACCACCGGTGGGAACCTGAGTGTCACCGTGAATCGCTTCCGTTTCCATGCAAGCCGCGTCACCGATCCGCTGACCCCGTTCATCGTCCGCATCAACAGTCCGGGGAATTTCACCCTGCGGGCTGTCGGTGCCGGCCGGACCTCCTACGCGGTTGGAAACAACGACCTGCCCTTCTCCAACACACCCGTCACCATCGTCCTCGCTCCCGGAGAAACCATTGCTCCCGGCTTCGTCGACAACTTGCCAAACGGCACACCGGGAAGCCAGAACGGAGCGCTCAGCTTCATCTACGCGGAAGGCCCGGTCCAGACCGCCGACTTCATCACCTATTACTACGATGTTCTCAATCTCGGAGCCACCCTCGTCGCCGGGCAGCCGCCGGTGGTTCCGTTTGCCTACACCAACGGCAGCAGCTTCCGGCGCGACTATCTGTTCTCCATCAGTCTCGGTGTAGGCGGCGAACTCGCCTCTCCCGTCCGGATTCCCTGGCGCTCGAACATGGTGATCCAAAAGAATGCCATTTACACCAATACCGAATCCAGTCCCGTCACCCTGCGGCTTGACCGCTTTTCCTTTCACGCGCAAGGCACCGGTGATCCGATCACGCCTTTTGTCGTGAAAATCAACTCCGCCGACAATTTTTCCGTTCTCGCCATCGGCACCACTCGAAACGACTACTTGGCCGGCGGCAACAACCGCGCCTTCAGTGATTCGCCACTCAGCGTCACCCTGCTTCCGGGCGAGTCCATCGCCCCCGGCTTCCTCGATGCGAACCCGGACGGCAGCGGCGGCACGGGAGCCGAAGTCATCGCCTGGTCCGACGCCGGAACCTACGTCTGGCACGGCGGCGGCCCGTTGGGCAACGATGCGGGTTCGCTCACTCCCGGCAATGCGCCGGTGCCGGGCACCAGTCTCATCACCAATCAGCCGCGCACCTATCACTTCGCTGTCAGTTACATCGTCTCCGCCCTTCAGATGGGCAACAGCCTTGACCAGGCAGGATACAAACAGCCTGACGGCGAGAAATCGAACTTCGTCATCAATCTGGCGGAATCCTTCACCAACCGCAGCAGCGGAACTCTCACCGTCAGTGTGGACCGTTTCCGTTTCCACGCCTCGCAGATCACCGATCCGCTGACGCCCTTCGTGGCGCGCGTCAACGGGCCTGGTGACTTCACCCTGCTGGCCATCGGCGACGCGCGACCCGTTTATTCCGTAGGAAACAACGACGTGCGGTTTTCAGGTGCGCCCGCCACCATCGTCATCGCTCCCGGTGAAACCATCGCGCCGGGCTTCACGGACAATCTACCTGACGGCAGCCCTGGAACCCAGCCCGGGGCGCTGAGCTTCGTCGCGGGGGGCGATACCATCTTCTACCGCTATGACTCGGAAAACCGGGGAGCCACCTTGGAGCTCGGGCAGGCACCGGTGGTCCCCTTTCGCTATCCGTCACCTTACATTCCCGGCGCTCTCTTCGAGCGGGACTACCTGTTCTCCATCACCTTGGGCTTCGGCGGCAAGGATGACGAGGACGGGGACAATCTCAAGGATTCGTGGGAACTCGCCTTCGCGCCCGGCCTCGGCCAACTATCCGCCACGCTCGACAGCGACCAGGACGGCGCAAGCGACCTCGCGGAGTATCAGGCCGGCACCAATCCCACCGACCGCACCAGCATCATGAAAACCCTCAAGGTGTCTCCCGATCCCGCCGGAGCCGCGGCGACCATCCAGACGGTGCCCGGCCGCAGCTATCAGGTCCGCGTTTCCGGCGATCTATCCGGCTGGACGGAAGCGGGCGTCTTCAAGGCCGCCGACTGGCCCTCGGCCGAAACCCCCATCATCCTACCCGCCGCCAGCCTTCCACCGGATTTCCAACAGAAACTCTTCATCCAGGTGGGTCCGGCTCCCTGACGGAGGGCGAAAGTCACGATGCCGCTTCGGCTAACGGCGGGACTTGACCGAGATCGGAAACCTCGTTTTCGGTGGGCGTGGGGAGCGCAGGGGATTGCAATGCCATCCACTCGGCTGCGGCAACCATCGTTGTCACCACATCGTCCGCCCCCGAGTCCCGCAGGACCTGGGTGATTTCCGTGATTTTTTCCGACTTCCCCCAGAGTCCGACGACAATTTTCAGATCGGTAAAATTCCTGCGCAGCTTGGTGCAGAGGTAGCGGGCGTGGATGATGGTACTGGGAGGCACCACCGAGATGAAGACGATCTGAGCATTGTTGTTTCCGACCCATCCGATCAGCTCGCCAGACCCCATTTTCGCGGATGCGATCTGCACCGTGTGGCCGTGATGGTCCAGCATCTGGACTAACATCTCCGCAACCAGACGGTCCCGGTAAGCCTTCGCGGGAATACAGAGGACCGGCGGGATGATGGCTTTCATTTCCACCGATGCGGCAGAAACGGGGTCCTTGCGTATTTCCAGTTCCTCGAGGTCTTCGAGGACTTCTTTCATTCCGCTTTGGATGAATTCCAGCTGCTCGTCCTCGAGCAAACCCAGCCGGTGGTCTTTCTCCGAAGCTGCGACCACGGGAATGAGCACCGAGTCGAACAAGGCACCCGTGTCATTGGATTTCAGATAGGTTTCGACGATTTCCATCACATCATGCTCGCCCGCCCGATGCAGCCTGTGATAAAAGTCTTCGGCGGGCGTTAGCGGCTCATCGTCGCTCAGGAGGATGCTGAGAAACGCCAACCGCGGGATGTGCCGCCCCATCACCACCAGGCAAACGGTGAGCGGCGTGGCAAGCACCAGCCCGACAGGGCCCCACAGCCAGGTCCAGACGAGCGCCGCGACGATCAAGGCGATGGGTGTCACCCCGGTGCTCGAACCATAGAGCCATGGCTCCATCACGTTGTTGCTGAAAAGTTCAAGCGCGATGAAAAGTCCGATCGTCAAGAGCGGGGCCGTCCAACTGGGAGATACTGCGAGCGAAAGCAAGATGGGGAACACGGCCGCGATCCAGGGCCCCACATACGGAATGAAGCGCAGGACCGTCGCCAACGCGCCCCAGAGGATCGCGTTGGGCACGCCGATGAAATACAGGGCGACGGCGACGGGGATGCCGTAGGTCACATTCACGACGAGCTGCATCACCAGGTATTTCGAAACCCGCGAGCCCGCCTCATCCATCGCCTGCGATGTCGCGCTGATGCGGCCCTGGCCAATCAGGCGGATCATCCGGTTCTTCAAATCCTCCCGCTGTAGCAGCATGAACACCAGTAACAGCAGGACCAGCGCGGCGGTGCCCAATGGACCTAACACCGGAGCCAGCACGACCTGGACAAACTTCAGCCGCTCGTCCCCGCCGCCGACGACCTCCACCGCTACGGGCTGTTTGGATTTTTCCTTGGACGCGTCCGTGGTGAGGAGCGACGAGCCGTTGTCGCCGCCCGGGAGATCCTTTTTCAGCTCGTCCAAGGTCGAGGAAACCCGTGAAAACGGTCCACCTCCCGGCACTTGGATCGAGCGCAGTTTGGTTTGGATGTTCTGCTTGTAGTTGGGGAGCTGGTTCGCGAGATCCACCGCCTGGCGGGTGATCACCCAACCAACCACTCCGGTGGCGGCGCACATCAGGAGCACCACGCACAAGACCGCTCCCACCCGCCCCAACCATTTTTGCAACCGGGTCACCAGCGGCGAGAGCATGAAGGTGAGCAACGCGGCCAACGCCAACGGGACCAAGAGCTCCCTTCCGAAATACAGCGAGCATCCGATGAACGCGCTGAGCAGGACGGTGGAAATGGTGGTCAGCGAGTCCGCAGACGAGGTTTTCTTGATGGGAACGGCCATGGTGGATCCGTGAGTGCTTTGCAGAATCGATGCCAAACGGCATTAGCCCGGTTGTCCTTGGGTGGAAGGTCGCGGGGTGAGGCTTGTGCGACTGGGATGACAGGACGACATGCGTTCTGCAATGCTGTTTCCGAAATCCCGCGCCGGTCGATTGCTTCATAGAAGACTGGCGCTCGCCCGGCGATTTGCCAGCATCGGCCCCGCACATGCTCGCTTTTTCTACATGCTGGAACAACAGCCGCCACACGGACGGAGAGACGATGATCGAGGAAATCGTCGATCTCGGGTTTTCAAACATCGAGCTGTCGCACGGGATGACGATCGCCAAGCTGCCGGGCATCAAGAAAGCCCATGAGCGCGGGCTCTTCACCTGCTCGGGGGTGCATAACTATTTCCCGGCGCCAGTCGAGGTGATGATCGACGCACCGGACGCCTACGAGTTCACCTCGCACCGTTCCTTCGACCGCCAACGGGCGATGGACATGACACTCCGCACGCTGGACATCGCCGCGCAGTTCGAGGCGCAATACCTCGTGCTCCACATGGGCTCGGTGCCGATGAACCCGAAAAAATGGACGCGCCCGCTCACCGAGAAAGTCGCCGCCGGAGGCCAGCACACCGCGGACTACGTCAAGGCGAAACTGGCGTTCGTCCGGAAGCGCGAAAAGACCGGTCCGCTCTATTTCCACCGAGCCATCGAGGCGCTCACCACCATCGCCGGGCGGGCGGCGGAATTGGGCGTAAAACTGGCTATCGAGTCGCGCTCACGCTTCGAGGACATGCCGACGGAGCGCGAAATGATCGCCCTGCAAACCCACTTCGCCGAAAATCCATGGGTCGGCTACTGGCATGATTTCGGCCACGTCCAGCTCAAGCACAACCTGGGATTGCTCGACCATGTCCAGTGGCTGGAATCAATCTCCCACCACTTGATAGGCGGCCACGTGCACGACGTGCAATGGCCGGCCCGTGACCATCGCACGCCGTTCAGCGGGACCTTGGATTATGAGGAGCTGCTGCCTTGGTTTCCGAAAGACTGCCCGCTGATCTGGGAGTTGAGCCCCTCGCGCGAGGCGGGAGAAATCCGCGAAGCACTTTTCCGGTGGAAAAACGAATTTCCCGATCGAGTCTGAGCGCGCCTAGAAGATTCCAGACAGTTCCCCGTTTCCACACCGTTTATTAGGAAACCATCCAAGCCACCCAGTCCGCCGGCCCCATGAATCCAAACCAAACCCCGGCACAACGGGTGCTCTCCAAAATTTTAAAACATATGAAACCTACGAAAAAATCTCTCGTCCCCATCCTCTCGATCAGCGCCGGCTTGGTGGCCTCCGTCGCCGCCTTCGGCTTCCGGGACGCGGATCCTCTCGATGCGAAGGAAACCGATGCCGCGGTGACCGCGCTCACCTCGAAGATTCTCGAAAGCTCGCAATTCGCCCACCAAGAACTCGACGACAAACTCGCCGGAAAATTCCTCGACCGCTACCTCGACACGCTCGACAGCAGCCGCATGGTCTTCCTTCAAAGCGACATTGACGAGTTCGCCCGTTTCCGTCCGACACTTGCCGACGCAACTCGCAAGCAGGGTGATTCCAGCCTTGCGCACGTCATTTTCAAACGCTTCCTGATGCGCCTCGACGAGCGTGTCGCCTTCATCACCAAGACGCTGGCGGATGAGAAATTCGAGTTCACCACCGACGAGACATTTTCCTACGACCGCAAGAACGCCCCGCGTCCGGCCGACATCGCTGCCGCGAAAACGCTGTGGAGCCAACAACTCCGCTACGAATACCTCCAGGAGAAACTCGCCGGGAAAAAGGAAGCCGACATCGTCAAGACCCTCGGCCGCCGCCCCGCCCGCATCGCGGAAACCATGCGCAAGCTCGACGAAAAAGCCGTCCTGGAGATGTATCTCGAAGCACTCGCCCAGGTTTACGATCCGCACTCGGATTACATGGGCCCCGAGCAACTCAAGAGCTTCGAAATCGCCATGAACCTCTCGCTCATCGGCATCGGCGCGACCCTGCAATCCCAGGAAGGCTATTGCAAGATCATGGAACTCGTCCCCGGCGGCCCCGCCGCGCGCAGCGGATTGATCAAGAATGGCGACCGTATCGTCGGCGTCGCACAAAAAGCAGGTGTGGAATTCACCGACCTCGTCGACATGCCGCTTTCCCAAGCCGTCGAACTGATCCGCGGGAAAAAGGGCACCACCGTGCACCTCAACATCATCCCGTCAGATGCCGCCGATGACAGCGTCCGCAAAACCATTTCCATCGTCCGCGATGAGATCAAACTCGAAGACCAGCAGGCGAAGGCCCAGATCATCGACCTGCCCGTCGGCGACAAGACCCAGCGCATCGGCGTGATCGACCTGCCCGGATTCTACGCCGGCGAGGGCAATGGCAAAGGTGCTCCCACCTCCGCCACCGCCGATGTCGCCCGCCTCGTGAGCAAGTTGAAACAGGAAAACGTCACCGGCATCATCCTCGACCTGCGCCGCAACGGCGGCGGGTCGCTCCAGGAAGCCATCGACCTCACCGGACTATTCATTTCCTCCGGCCCCGTGGTCCAGACTCGCAACTTCGAGGGCCGCACGGAAATCGGCAAGGACAAGGACAACAAGGTCGCCTGGGACGGACCGCTCGTCGTGCTTACCAGTCGATTCAGCGCCTCCGCCTCCGAGATCGTTGCCGGTGCGTTGCAAGACTACGGCCGCGCCGTCGTGGTCGGCGATACCTCGACTTTCGGAAAAGGCACTGTCCAGACCATCATCCCGCTTGGCCGGATCATGCAGGGTGAAGGCATCACCCCGGGCTCCGATCCCGGTGCGCTCAAGGTGACTATCAGCAAATTCTATCGCCCCAGCGGCAAGTCCACCCAGCTCGAAGGAGTCAAGGCCGACATCGTCATCCCCTCCCTCACCGACCTTCCGGAAATCGGCGAGTCGGATTTGGAGAATCCCCTACCCTGGGACACCATCGCTGCGGTGAAGTACACACCCACCAACCGGGTCGCCCCGGCACTGGATGCACTGCGCACCCGCTCCAGCCAACGCATCGCCAAGGCACCGGATTTCTCTGAACTGAAGTCTGAAATCGAGCGGTTCCGGAAAATGCGCGCGGACAAGAGCGTTTCGCTCAACGAGTCCGCCCGTCAGAAGGAAAAGGACGAACTCAAGGCCCGCGTGGAAGCCACTAAACAAGCCCGCCTTGCCCGTGCCACCGCCAAGCCCGCCGCTTATGAAGTCACGCTCAAGAACGCCAACAAGCCGGGTCTCGGCGATCCCGTGAAACCGAAGACCCCTCCCGTCGATCCCGACTCGGACTCCGGTCTCGAAGCGAACAGCGCGCCCACCGAGGACATCATCTTGCAGGAAGCCCAGAACATCCTCATCGACTACAGCTCAATGCTCAAAGGCCAGCCAGTGGTTTCACAGCGGTAATCTCAATTGGAGCGCGGAGTTTATTCCGCACGAGTTTGGCCAGCGAGTTGGCGGGGAATTATATCCTCGCTTCAAGCAATCACTCTTCCGTCACCGTTTTCTTCACCGGTGGCACCAGCTCCATTCCCTTGAGCAGCCGACAGAAGTCCTTCTTGGTCGCCACCGCGATGGGGCCCTCGCCCTTCGGATCGCCGTTCATCGTCTTGAATTCCACCTCGTAACGGTCGAGCCTCACGATGCGGATGAATTTCTCGCCCTTCCGGTAAATCTCGTCCTGGTAAATCCTCATGGCGCAGACTGACCCGCGACTTCCCCACTGGCAAGCAACCAGCACGGGAGGGAGCGGAGATCCGGGTCCTGAATTCAGGAAGTGTTTTTAAAATGGCGGCCAGTCACCGATTCGGTAACCTGCCCCGAACTTCGGTTTCGCGGTTCGAACATTTTTCAAACCATGGAATCCTCCGACCGCTTTCTCGCCAGTTACGCTCCTTCCATCGTCGGATTCCGCCGCCACCTTCATCGGAATCCGGAACTCAGCGGCAAGGAAACCGCCACCACCGCGTGGGTCGCCAAACAGCTCGAAGCCGCCGGCATCCCCTATCAGCTCGGGCCGGAGAACCGCGGAATCATCACCGGCATCCTGCCGGGCAAACGTCCGGTCGTGGCACTCCGCGCAGACATGGACGCGCTACCCATCCACGAAGAAAACAATGTGGACTATGCCTCCGCCAACCCCGGCGTCATGCACGCCTGCGGTCACGACGCGCACACCGCGATGTTGCTGGGTGCAATGGCCGCATTGCAAAAAGCCCGACCCAAGGTCGCATGGCGCGGGATTTTCCAGCCGTCCGAAGAGATCGGCCATGGCTCCCGGGACATGATCGACCACGGAGCGCTCAAGGGCGTGGACGCGATCATCGCCCTGCACGTCGACCCTAACATTTACTGCGGCCAAATCGTCGTTGCCGCGGGTCCGCAGACGGCATTCTGTCAGGATTTCGAAATCACCATCCGCGGCAAGGGCGGCCACGCGGCGCGTCCCCATCAAACGATTGATCCGGTGGCGGTTGCGGCCCAACTCGTGACGCTGATCTACCAGGCACTGCCCCGTCAGACCGACGCCCGCGATCCGTTGGTCGTCACGATCGGCCAGATGCAGGCCGGCCATGCGTCGAACGTGATTCCGGACACCGCGAACCTACGCGGAACCGTGCGCACGTTCTCCGCGGTCGTTTCCGCCGAAGCCCGCGAAACCATTCTCCAGCTGTGCAAAGGAACCGCCCTCGCCTTCCGTGCCACGATTGATGGCACATTCGATGCTATTCTTCCCGGCGTGATCAACGACACCGCCGTAACCGCCCGCTGCCTCAGTGCGGCCGTCGGACTTGTGGGAGAAAAACAAGTCACCACCGAAAGCCGCCCCAGCATGGGCGCGGAGGATTTCGCGGACTATCTCACTCAGGTTTCCGGCTGCATGATGCGGCTCGGCGTCCGCAAGAAACGTCAGAAAATCACTCCTCTGCACACCCCGACATTCGACATCGATGAAGACGCACTCGTCATCGGCGCCCGGCTTCTCGCAAGGGTCATGCACGAGTGGCCGTCGCAACCGACCAGCTCCTAACTTTTTCCAACACATGTTAATCAAAATCGGGTTTGATATCTCCCTGAATATCGAAGCGGAGTCCACGGTCCTCTACTGCCTGCGCGTCTATCCGTCACGGCACGCCGACCTGGTCTACGGCGAAAGTTTCCGCATCGAAAACGGCGGAAACCCGCCGGAGGAATACTGGGACACATTCGGCAACTGGGGTGGCCGGCTGCGCTGCCCGAAAGGCATCGTCCGCTTCACCAACAAGGCGGTCATCCGCGACAGCGGCCTGATTGATCCACGCCCGGTCAGCGCACACCAGCACGATGTCTGGGACCTGCCGCACGCGCTGCTGCGCTTCCTCCAGCCGTCGCGATACTGCGAGACCGACAGCGAGCTGCTCGCTTTCGCCTGGGCGAACTTCAATTCAACGCCGCTCGGAATTCCGCGGGTGGAGGCGATCTGCAATTTCGTTCACTCGCACATCAAGTTCGACTACATGCAGGCCCGTTCTAACCGCACCGCGCTCGAAGCCTACCGCGAACGCATCGGCGTCTGCCGCGACTTCACCCACCTCGCCGTGACGCTCTGCCGCTGCATGAACATCCCGGCCCGCTACGCCACCGGATACCTCGGCGACATCGGCGTCCCGCTGGTGCCCGATCCCATGGACTTCAGCGCCTGGATGGAAGTCTATCTGGGCGGCGAGTGGCACACCTTCGACCCGCGGCACAACACCCGCCGCATCGGCCGGGTGGTGATCGCCCGCGGCCGGGATGCCAGCGACGTGGCCATCACCACGGTCTTCGGCAACCACCAGCTGGTGAATTTCCAGGTAACCACCGAAGAGGTGTTCGACGTGAACGCGTAACCGCGAAATTTGGCGCATTTCAAACTTCCCCCGCCGGAAAATCGCCATTTTACTGGGCGCATGTCCTCGGAAATCCTCCTGAAACCCAATGTCCAGCTTGGCGTAGTCACCACCCATTTCAAATTCGTCGGCGGCATCGTCCCGGACGAGAACGGCAAGTTCCCGCGCGATGCGGAGGGCAATCTGCTCGTCCTCACGGAAATGAAGGCGCTCTGCGGGATTTCCCCCGTCAAGATGAGCATCGTCCAGATCCCGTTCTTCTCCTCGGCGGATTCGGGCGAAGTGGCGGAAATGATCAATGGCCTGAAGGCGCTCGGCCTGGAAGTCCACTACATCATCATGGTCGGCGGCGCGAATCCGATGAATCCGGCCGACGAGGACGCGGTGGTCTCGCAGCTCGTCGCCAGTCTGAAATCCGCAATCAGCCACGGTATCCGCCACGTTTCCTCCACCTCCATCGAGGAATGGATGAGCTCGGACGAAGCCCGCAACGGTGCCGCCTTCGACACAGCTGTCTCCCAGAACGTGAAGGTCCACCTGCGCGTCTATCAAGAGGCCGGTGTCGAGGGCTCCTGCATCGAGAACTGGCACATCGAGTTCCTCCGTCCCGGCGAGTTCAAGACCTTCACCAACGTCGACCGCGGCTGGTCGTTCGTGAAAGCCGCAAACCAGGCGCTCGGGAAAAAATTCTTCAAACTGCTCGTCGACGCCGCCCACTGCGGCGACTCCGGCCTGACGATCGCGGAAAACCAGGAGCTCATCACGAAGATCTGCGAGGCCGGCGAGTTCGGCGTCTTCCACGCCTCCGCAAAGACCACCCGCGGCTGCCTCTCCACCGACGACGGGTGGATCAGCGCGCTGCTGTTATCCGCCGCGAAGGCCGGGGGATTGAAGCATGTCTTCGTCGAAGTCTTCGATCACACGGACCCGGCGCTGGAGCTCGTTAGAAAGCTGGATCCGGGCCACGGCGTCGACACCCGCGACGGCCGCAGTTACTCTCAGGTCACCGCGGACGGACTCGGCGACATCGCGCGCCGCCTGAACAACCTGAAGGTCCGCGGGTTTCTCAACGCCTGATCTCACAGTCATGGAAAACATCCACGGCGAACCGTCTTTCCGGTTGGCGACTCCCGAGCTCGACCTCTACGTCACCGCGCGCGGAGGCCACACCGCGCCGGTGGTTTTCCACCTGCCGGGGCGCGATGTCTCGCCGTATGCGCTCGCCCCGTGGCGGCCCGCCGAGTATCCGGACCAACCGCCGCTGCTGTCCATCCTGCGCGGGGATTTCCTCTGTCTGCCCTTCGGCGGACAGGCAAACGGACCTCCGCACGGCGATCCCGCCAATGGTATTTGGACGCTGCTGGCCGCAAGCGCGGATTCGCTGCGCCTTGCCATGAAGACAGCGGACACCGGCGCGTCCGTGGAGAAAATCCTCTCCACCCGCGAAGGCCAGCACGCGATTTTCACGGAACACCGGATCTCCGATCTGGAAGGTGACTTCAACTACGGCAGCCACCCGGTGCTCGATCTATCCGAACTGCGAGAGGAGGCCGGACGCGTGACGGTGAGCCCCTTCCGCTGGGCCTCCGTTTTCCCCGGCGCTTTTTCCAACCCCGCCGATGGCGAAACCCAAGCCCTGGCAGAAGGAGCACGGTTCACCGACCTGCGCGAAGTCCCACTCGCCGCCGGCCGCACC
The DNA here is from genome assembly GCA_031425955.1 of Akkermansiaceae bacterium. Lineage (GTDB taxonomy): Bacteria > Verrucomicrobiota > Verrucomicrobiia > Verrucomicrobiales > Akkermansiaceae > Luteolibacter. The sequence goes on from JANPKJ010000004.1 coordinate 123,564, forward strand.
ACCGACCTCACCCGCTACCCCGCCCGGTGCGGAAACGAAGATCTCGTCATGATGGTCAGCCAGCCCGCCACCGAAGCACAACCCTTCGCCTGGTCCGCAGTCGTGCTCGATGGCTACGTCTGGTTCAGCCTGAAAAATCCGGCGGATTTCCCATCGACCCTGTTCTGGATGTCCAACGGCGGACGCACCGCCATGCCGTGGAACAGCCGACACCTCGGACGAATCGGAATCGAGGAAGTCTGCTCTTATTTTTCAAACGGTGTGGACATTTCCCGACAGGACCTGCTGGCGGCCGAGGGCATTCCCACCACCCGCCATTTCGCCCTCGACGAAACCGTATCCCTCAGGACCATCCAAGCCGTCGCGGCAGTCGATACCCGCTTCGGTGCGATTAAAAACATCCTCCCCGCGGGGGAAAATCGGCTAACGATCCAAGATGAATCCGGATCCGAGATCATCGTGGCCATTGACTGGCGGTTTGTGCTTTGAACAACCCAAACATGCCTATTTTTGTCTTTCTGAAGTCCATTCTTGCCAGCCAATCCGCGAGTGGTGAAAACACTCACGATAGATTGATTTGTCTCCAGCGTATTCCTCGCCCCTTAAATCCTCATGAGCATCCCACGCGTCACCGCCCACCTGTCCACCACCTCAACGAATCTTAAAGCCCTCATCGACGGCCACCTCGAAGACACCGGCGGACTGCTCCGACTTTCGCCCACCTGGGTCCCCCGCTCGTTCCTGCAACCCGGTCTGCGCATCAAGCTCAACCCGGACGACACCTACGCCTACGGCCTCAACCGTGGCGGCATCGACGAGTCCGGTGCCGCCATCATCGGCAAGACGATGTCGGACAAATACGCAAAATGGCCGGTTTACTCGAAGTACGGTCCTGAGGTGAATCCGGACGCTTCTGCCATAGTTGCTTACAAGAATTGATAATTTTCGCTCTCAACCCTCAACTCTCAACCACCAACCTCTTCATGAAACTTCACAACGCCATGTGGCCCGGTCTCGTCGGCAAGGAACCCGGCACCGACCACCCTCCCATCTCGCTCGAACACATGCTCGAACTCACCGTCGCCGCCGAGGTGGACGGCCGCAAGTTCGACGGCATCGACTACTTCCTCTTCCACCCGCACACCGACCCCGACGCCTCGGAATCCGACATCCGGAAAATCGCCGATCTCATCGCCAGCCACAATCTCAAGGTCGGCTCGCTCGTCGCACCGATCTGGCCGGGCACGGTTGGAGACGCCGCCATGGGGGATGCTGAAGCCCGCGCGAAATTCGTGCTCGCCGTCGAGAAAGCCTGCCGCATTGCGAAGATTTTCAATGAGCATGGCGTCCGCGAATACGGCGTCATCCGAATCGACTCCGCCAGCTCTGTTAGCGATTGGGCCAAGGACCCTGCCGGAAATACCAAACTCATCGCCGAGACGTTCCGCGAAGCCGGAAAAATCGCCGAGCAACACGGCGAACGCCTTGCCGCCGAAGGTGAAATCTGCTGGGGTGGCATGCATTCGTGGAAGGCCATGCTCGACACCCTCGAAGCGACCGGCATGCCGAACACCGTCGGCTTCCAGGCCGATCTCGCCCACACCTATCTCTATCTGATGGGCTACAACGCCCCGGAAGCAGCCCTCCTCAAGGAAGGCTATACCGAGGACGAGTTCTGGGCCGCCTACACCACCATGACCGACGCGCTCCGCCCGTGGACCATCGACTTCCACGTCGCACAGAACGACGGCTCCGTGCACGGCACCGGCTCCCACGACAAAACCGGCCGCCACTGCCTCGCCGACGATCCTAACGGCAAACTCGACATCCCCCGCGCCTCCGCCTACTGGCTCAAGGATGCAGCCTCGCGCGGCATGAAGCACATCTGTTGGGACGGTTGCATGTTCTCCAACGAAGTCCTCGAAACCCCATCCACCTGGCAGCACATCCTCGAAGCCATGATCAAGGTCGACAAAGCACTTTGAGACTACCCCAACCCTTCACAACCCGCCGCCCCGACCCATGGGTTGGCGGGCTATATCTATCAATTACTTGACTTGAGGAGTTCCCGCGAGTCGGGACCATCCACTTTTTCCACTCCAACACCCAAACTCCAGGATCCACTTGCCATGACTGCTTCGACTTCAATTCTCGCGGATAAACTGCACGAGTATCCCCAACACGATGTCATCGATGGAGGATCGGCTTCGATTCTCGATGACTGCCTCAATCAGAACGACGGTGTGCTGCAGCTTCTGCACCGCTATGCCGGTCGCACGTTTTGCACCCCTGGAAAGCGCCTTCGCCTGGATGAGAAATCCTACTACCCTGACTACATGGGAGGCACCGGTCTCGATGAAGTCTGGATGTGCTGCACCGTGCCCATCGTGACAGGCGTCGTCGATACCCGCACCGGAAAGGCACCTTTTCGTGAAGGAGAAGCCCACGTCCTCATACCCGGCGGGCAAGTCATCTCCCTTCAGGATCTGATTGAGACCAATCCGGAAGCCATCATGGGAGAGAAAGTCACCGCATTTGCGAAATCCTTGTTCGGCAAGGCCACCTGGCCGATCGTGTCCAAGAAGTTCGACAACCTGAACCCCATTCCCCACCATCTTCACTGGGCGAAGTGGGAAGTTTACGACATCAATTCCTTCGACAATCCCGGAGTCAGTCCCTCGCATTATCACACCACGGCCATGGGCTTATATCCGTTCGTGACGAAGGACCAGTTCCTCGCCTGCATGAAGCGTTGGGGGCAGGGCGATTATAACGGCGTGCGGCACCTGTCGCCGCACACGATGATGCAACTGGATAACGGCTTCGTGATGCCGAATGGCGTGCTTCACTCGCCCACGGACCTTTGCACCCACGAGTTGCATGTGACAATGGACGAGCATTTCCTCGCCGAGGACCTGACACTGGATGGACGGATCGGAGCTGCCGATGCGTTTTACGCCTGCCGCGAACAGGACTATCCGAAGGACAAGCACGAAGACTGGGAATACCTGGTGGAAACCTTAGACTTCAAAGCAAATCAGGACCCGGACTTCGTGCTCAAGAATTCGCGCCCGGCCATCACCGCCGAGGAATTCTCCGCCGAGGGAGTGGACGCAAAGTGGATTATTTACGGTGATATCCTAGGCGATCAGAAGGCCTCCATTCTCCGTCTCACCCTTGCACCCGGTGCCAAGACCAATTTCCACCCGGAGAGCCCCGCCCTGTTCCACACGAACCGCGGCCGCGGCCGGGTCGGAAAGCTCGAAGTGCGATATCACCAGAACATGAAGCTTGGCGAAATCTATCCTGAGATTGGATTCATTACCCAAGCCGCGCTGAACCGCGGCGGCGTGGAAATCGAGAACAACGGCATTGAACCGCTCGTCCTGACCTTCGACTTCCCACAACACGCGCATTCTCAAACACCCTGTGTTGCCGTGACGAGGTAGAACCATTCTCAGGAGCTGTCTTAAAAATGGCAGGGACCGGACTGCGCAACGGTCCGGCGAATGGAACGAGAACGTGGACGTCCATGAAAATGCTTAAAAATCAGCTCATGGCTGCTCGTTCACACCCCATTCTCGCGGACCGCCCGGAGGATGGGTCCCTGCCTTCGGTAATATTTCCGTACACGGCATCGGCTCCCACGACAAAACCGGCCGCCACTGCCTATCAGACGATCCAAACGGCAAGCTCGACATCCCCCCGCGCCTCCGCTTACTGGCTCAGAGACGCCGCCAGCCGCGGCATGAAACACATCTGTTGGGACGGCTGCATGTTCTCCAACGAAGTCCTCGAAAAACCAAGCACCTGGCAGCACATCCTCAAAGCCATGATCAAAGTCGGCAACGCCCTCTAAAGTTGATGGTTCAGAGTTGATGGTTCAGAGTTGATGGTTGATAGACAGGTCCTGCGATTCTTTGTCTTCCCATCAACTGTCAACAAACACTATCAACATCTACTCTTATCTGAGTCCATCCCGTTCATCTGCGGTTAAAAACCTCTTAATCTTCTCAACACTTCCCATTATGAAAGAACCTATCCGCATCGGCCTCATCGGCGACACATGGCGGCACGAAACCACCACCCACCTCACCTGGTGGCAGTCGCCACGCGCAAGGAAGAGCGCTTTTACGGACGTCATCCGCCATAAGGGATAAAGGGCGGCGACACTCTTGTCGCTGTTCTTCATCTTCGGGGCAAGCCCGTCCCGCTCCAAACTCTAGGATACAATATTCCACCGCATCCCAGGCACCACCACTTCCTACGGAATCCACATTTGCCGCACCTGGCATTTCGAGTCTGTCACCGGACCCAGTCCTCTCCGCCGCTGTAAAGAGGGATTCCACCCGCCTCAGCCTTATCGGCATGTCGGGAGTGAAGAGTTGGTGCAGCAGCAACATTGTTAGAGTAATTTCTGTGAATCCGAAAGGCCTGCCCCTTCCGATGTATCACTGCGGGAACCGGGACCCAGAGACTCACTTGGGCGCATTCAGTTGCCAGTGGATATCACCTTCACCCGGCCAAAACGATTTGATAACCCCGTCCCTGCATTGTCTTCGATCACTACACGTTCCCAATCCGTGTCGATGGAGGTAACCGTCGGCGTGCCGGTAGGTGCAGTCCAGTCAGTGTTGTCCAAGTCACTGGAAACCTGAGGCGAATAGGAATAGCCTGTTTTCCGACGGATGTATTCGATCTGAAGCCGACTGGTGGCACCATCACCAAGGTTTGAAATTCGAGGTAATCCAACTGTGCCGCTACCTGGGAGCAGAACTTGATTTCCCGCGCTCAGAGGCAGCATATTAAATGCGGATTCCAATAGATTGACAATCCCATCCCCGTCAGGATCGGCGGTGAGACCGCTTACGAGTGGATCCGCAAGTTGAGCGTGGGTAAACCGCGCTGAGGCCCAGGAGCCGTAGGAGTTCAGGGGGGCAAGCGTCGTGAAGCTGAAGTTTGAACCATATTGCGGCACGGTGTTCTCCACATTGCTGGCGAGGACGCGGTAATAATAGGTCGTTCCAGACTCCAAACCGGAGATTGACGCTGCTACAGCCACCTCAGTGGTTCCGACTGGCAGCGTGCCCGCGCTGACGGTGGTGAAAGTGGCAAGCGTGGGGTCGGTGCCGTATTGGAAAGACACCGCCGTGGAATACCCGCCGGGATTCACCGTGCCGTTCAGGTTGGCACCGCCGGGGCCTACGTTCGACGCAGTTTGATTGATAACGGACGGCCCCATGCGGAGGCGGTAAATCTGCCCTCCACCTGCAAGCTGACCGTCCCAGGTGCTACCGCCTTCAGAAGTCGTTCCATACAAATTCCCGTCACTGCCCCGCACCATACCAGCTAGGGGATTGCGGCCATTGGTAGAGTTGAAATTCACCAAGGTCGTGAGCGTGCCCATGGAGGTCATCTTGAACACCGTGCCGCTGCCGCTGCTGCCGCCTCGATAGGTTGTTCCGTAAAAGTTCCCGTCGCTGCCCTGCACCAAGGTGGCTTCGGGAGAACTCCCGTTCGTTCCGTTGAAATTAAGCAAGGTCGTTAGCGTGCCAGATGGGGTCACTTGGAACACCGTGCCGAAGCCGCCACTGGTGATCCCAACAGATGTCGTCCCGTAAAAATTTCCATCGCTGCCCTGCACTAGTGCACCTTTGGGGTAGCCGCCATTTACGAGTGCGAAATCTACCAAGGTCGTGAGAGCGCCGGTGGCCGTCATCTTGAACACCGTGCCGTAGCCGCCGCTGCCACCTAACACAGTCAAGCCATAGAAATTTCCGTCGCTGCCGTGCACTAGCGCGGCTTGGGGAGCGCTGCCATTGGAACCGGTAAAATTCACCAAGGTCGTGAGCGAACCCGTTGCTGTCATCTTGAAAACGGTGCCAAGGTTGCTAGTACCGCCAACAGAAGTCGTCCCATAGAAATTTCCGTCACTACCCTGAACGAGGCCGGAGTAGGGACTCCTTCCATTGGAACCGGTAAAATTCACCAAGGTTGTGAGCGTGCCGCTCGGCGTCATCTTGAACACCGTGCCGGAGTCGCTGGTGCCGCCACGAACAGTTATCCCATAGAACACCCCGTCGCTGTCGCGCACCAAGCCAGCTTGTGGACTGCCGCGATTGGTGAAGGGGAAGCTAACTAGTGGCATGAGCGTTGCGGAGGATGACATTTTGAATACCGTGCCAGCACCACTGCTGCCACCACTTTTAGTCGTTCCATAGAAATTCCCGTCACTATCCGGCACTAGCACGTCTTGAGGAAAGCTACCATCGGTGGAGGTGAAATTTACCAATGTCGTAAGTGTGCCCGTGTCCGTCATTTTGAATACCGTACCGGAGTCGCTGCTGCCGCCAACAGATGTAGACCCATAGAAATTTCCGTCACTACCTTGCACCAATTCAGCTTGGGGTAGGCTGCCATCGGCGGCAGAGAAATTCACCAAAGTTGTTAGCGTGCCAGTTGACGTCATCTTGAATACCGTGCCGCTGAATCCGCTTCCACCGGAATTAGTTGAGCCGTAGAAATTCCCGTCGCTACCTTGCACCAGGCCTGCGTATGGATTCCTGCCATTGGCGAAAGTAAAGTTCACCAAGGTTATTAGCGTGCCGCTGGGAGTCATCATAAACACTGTGCCGTGGTCGCTGATACCACCAGTAGCAGCCGTCCCGTAGAAATTCCCGTCGCTGCCCTGAACCAAAGAGCCCGGGCCACTGCCGTTGGCTTGGTCAAAATTTACCAAGGTCGTGAGAGTGCCGGTTGCCGTCATCTTGAACACAGTGCCGTGGCCGCCGCTCCCACCGGAACTGGTTGTCCCGTAAAGATTTCCGTCGCTACCCACTACCAACTCGGCCACGGGAGTGCTGCCATTTGAACCAGTGAAATTCACCAAGGTCGTAAGTATGCCGGTTGGCGTCATTTTGAAAACCCTGCCGGAACCGCTACTGCCTTCAGAAGTTGTCCCATAGAAATCCCCGGTGCTACCCTGCACCAATCCGCCTAAGGGATAGTTCCCATTGGACCCAGCAAAATTCACTAAGGTGGTGAGCTGGCCGTTGGGCGTCATCTTGAACACCGTGCCATTGTTGAAGCTGCCGCCTTGATAGGTCGTCCCGTAGAAATTCCCGTCGGTGCCCTGCACTAGATTCCCACGGGGAATACGACCATTGGCTCCAGTGAAATTCACCAAAGTCGTAAGATTACCGGTGGGCGTCATCTTGAACACCGTGCCAGAGCCACCACGCCCGCCAGAAGAAGTCGTTCCATAGAAGTCCCCGTCGTTAGCGAGGAGAAGTTTGGACTGCGGGTTTTCCGGCCCGCGCACAAAGCCCTGCACAGGCTCAAAGACTGGGGTGGCGTGCGATTGAGCGGCGCAGAACCAGAGTAAAAATCCTGGGAGTAGGTTCCGGCAGAGGCGATGGAAGCTGCGCGCGGGGGAATCATTCATGGTAGTTTCTGGTGGAGAAATATGGGGAGACTGGGGAAATTCTGAACTGAATGGTTTCATGGAGAGATCAGTGTTGCCTTAGCCCGCATGAAACGTTGCGGATTGCCTTGAAGGGGAGCGTTGTCTCGGGGATTGAGGGCGGTAAAATTACCGTTTTCCTGACGCTGAATAGCGTGGCGTCCGGCTTCGTAAGCGGCGCGGATACTCGACCAATCGGGTGCGGCGAGGCTTTTCGGCGGTGTTTCCAGAGCTGGAAGCTCTGCAGCAAAGGCGAGGCCTGAGAGACCGGCGAGGAGGAGTGGGATGGCTTTCATTTTTGTTGGGCAGTTGGGACAGCGGTTTTGAGCCTGGATCACGGGAGTCTGACTTCCACCATGGCGAAGGACTTGGGCAATGTCGCTGGATTCGCTAATTCTTGAACGACGACCCGCTCCCAGTTGGTGTCGATGGAGGTCACCACGGGAGTTCCGCTCATCGCGACGAAGGAACCGGGAGCCAAGGTGCTTGATCGCATGGGCGTATAAATCAGCCCACTGCCTTTGCGGCGGAGGAATTCGACCCGGATCATCGTTGCCGGGCCCGTTCCCATGAGCCCAATGGCGGGGAGGCCGGAGCCGCCCGTGCCACCGACGAGTAAACGGCTGTCGGGGCCGGATAAATTCATGTTGAAGGCGTATTTGAGCAGGTTCTCCACGTCATCGCCGAAGGGGATGGCGGCTGGAAGCGCGTTGGGGCCGGTCAGGCTGGAGTTGGCTGAAATCGCATTGTTGAAGGCTGTCAGTGCCGTCACACCACTTCCGCTAAGGTTAATGGTGAACGGGTTTTCATCGGCGTCGTTGTTCGGAATGGATAGAACCGCATTTTTCGCGCCGATGGTGGAAGGAGCAAAACGAACGATGAATGTGGTGCTGCCGCTCGGGCCAGCGATGGGGTTGGCAGGCTGGCTGGTGACGGTGAAGTCTGGGCTGCCCGTCACGGCGACTTTTGGCGTTCCGGTGAGGGAAAGATCGGAGTTGCCGGTGTTGTGGATGGTGAAAATGAAATCTGAGCTAGTCCCAACGACGAGGGGCGCGGAAGCTTGAGTAGTATTGGTGGCGATGTCGATTCCCGCTAGTTTGATTGCGATCTCGGATGGCTGGATCACCAGGCCCAAACCTGAGAAAATATACGCCGCGCCAGAACTGCTGGCGCTCTCGTCGGGCGCGCTGTTCACCCCCATCGTGCTGCTGTCCTCAAACCAAGCCCCGACAACCACCGTGTCGCCGGACACCGCCACCGAACTGCCGAAGTAGTCAAACGCCCCGGTGTTGGAAGCCTTGAGATAGGCCTGCTGGCTCCACGCCGTCCCGCTGCGGGTAAAGAGGTAGGCCGCGCCGGATGAGGTCGCGCTCTCGTTGGACGTACTATTTACCCCCGTCGTGCTGCTTTTTTCTCCACTAGCCCCGACAACCACAGTTTCACCGGACACCGCCACCGATCCGCCGAAAAAGTCCCTCTCTCCGGTGTTGCTGGCTTTCAGATAGGCCTGTTGGCTCCACGCCATCCCGCTGCGAGTGAAGACGTAGGCAGCGCCGGAGCGGCTGGCACTCTCGTCGGGCGTGCTGTTCACCCCGGTCGTGCTGCTGGCTTCCCCGTAAGCCCCGACGACCACCGTGTCGCCGGACACCGCCACTGAAGCTCCGAAAAGGTCACCTGCCCCGGTGTTGGAAGCCTTGAGATAGGCCTGCTGGCTCCACGAAGCTCCGCTGCGGCTGAAGACGTAGGCCGCGCCGGAATTGTAATCGGTGCCGCTATCATCGTTGGGCGTGCTGTTCACCCCCGTCGTCCTACTGTCCTCATCATGAGCCCCGACGACTACCGTGTCGCCGGACACCGCCACCGAGTTGCCGAAATAGTCACTTCCCCCGGTGTTGGAAGCCTTGAGATAAGCCTGCTGGTTCCATGTCGTCCCGCTGCGGGCGAAGATGTAGGCCGCGCCGGAAGTTTTAGCGTTTTCGTTGGGCGTGCTGTTCACCCCCGTCGTGCTGCTGTCCTCTTCGTAAGCCCCTACGACCACCGTGTCGCCGGAGACTGCCACCGATGTGCCGAAGTAGTCATCCGCCCCGGCGTTGGAAGCCTTGAGATAGGCCTGCGGGCTCCACGTAGTCCCGCTGCGGGTGAAGACGTAGGCCGCGCCGGCATAGCTGGCGCTGTTGTTTGGTGTGCTGTTCACCCACGTAGTGCTGCTGTCCTCACCCGTAGCCCCAACGACCATCGTGTCGCCGGACACCGCCACCGACCAGCCAAAGTTGTCAAACGCTCTGGCGTTACTAGCTTTCAGATAGGCCTGCTGGCTCCAACTTGTCCCGCTGCGGGTGAAGACGTAGGCTGCGCCGGACGTGGGCGCATTCTCATCGGGATTACTGTTCATCAGTATCGTGCTGCTGTCCTCTCCAGGAGCCCCGACGACCACCGTGTCGCCGGACATAGCAACCGAGAAGCCGAACCAGTCATCTGCCCCAGTGTTAGAAGCTTTCAAGAATGCCTGCTGGGCGATGGGGTCGATGGTGATGGGGTAGCGGGCGTTTTGGTCATCGACGGCGATGCGGATGGCGGTTTCTCCGGCGGGTTCGAAGCGGACGGTGAGGTCTTTGCCATCGGCGTCCCAGGCTTTGAGACCGCCGTAGGTGAGGGCGGTGGTGCCGGATGAGGTTTGGAAGGCGACGCTGGTGGAGTCGGGGGAGACTTGGGGTTTGAGGTCGCCGTGGACGGCTAGGTTTAGGGTGAGGTTTGAAGAAACAGGCGAGACCCCTGTGCCCCTTTCCTTGGACTGGATGGTCCAACCTTGTTCGAGGCCGCGGGTGTCGTTGATGAACCACTCGGTGAGATTTTCATCGCGCTGGCTGGAGATTTTTCCGCCTTCGTGGGTGATGGCGGAAGGAGCAGACAGGATTGTCCGCTCTCCATAGCCGGTCAGTTCCAGGCCCCAGGTCCACTGGCCGTGATCGGGAGTGACGGTGAAGCCCTTGCCATCGAAATCCGTGCGCCACTGCTGGCCGGGGTTGCGGGCTGTGAGGGTACCGTTTTCCTGACTGTGGACCGCATGCCGTCCGGCTTCGTAAGCGGCGCGGATGCTGGACCAATCGGAGGAGGCAAGGCCTTTCGGCGGCGTTTCCAGAGCGCAAGACTCTTCGGCGAGGCCGGAGAGACTGGCGAGGAGGAAAAGTCCAAGGAGCGAGCAAGTGTAATTAGTAGCTAGTTTCATGGTTCGGATGTGGAGTTAGGGAAGGGTGTCGTTTGGGAAGCGGCGAGCGTCTTAAGTCTCAATTCACCTCGATCCGATAAAACGCGGCGGCGTCCGTGGGGAGAACTCGAATTCGATGAAAAAAAGTTTGGCTTTTGAAAAAAGCCTGCGCAGGCCAACGGCGGCGGGGAGTCCATTCACGTCAGGAAAGGTTGATTTCAGGGTGTCAGGGTGGCGGTGACACGGCCGAAGCGGGCGGGTTGGGCGCTGGTGGGTTGGGGGTCCCGCAGGATGAGGCGCGCGGGTTGATTTAGGAGGGGCACGGCGGCGGGGTTCCAGGTCCCGGTGGTGAGGGCGGAGGAGAATTCCGCCCCCAAAACCACCCCGAGGGCGAAGGGTGAGCGGGGAATGTCGAAAGTCAGATAGCGGTGACCCGGGTCCGGCCAGCCGTAATCAGCGGGATTGGCCAAGGGCGCATTGATGCCGGGGGGGCCACCCGGCGCTTTCGGATCCGTGCCAAGAGCAAATTCCAGCAAGTTAGGCACGCCATCGCCATCCGCATCGGCGGCAGGAGCGGCGAGACCGGAGGAGACCTCGGAGGGGAAAAAGTGGGCGGTTTGAAAGGTGTTCCAGAGCACAGGATAGGCGAGCCGGAACTGAAACGCGAAATTGGTCAGAATTTGATGATCGAATCCATCAGATGGACCGCCGAAGAACGCCGTCGGAGGAATGCTAGTATTATCCATCGGGCGATTCCAGAGGGTTTCTCCCGCAAAACCATCGCCGCCGGAAGGGCCGCCGAAATAGGCCACCATTGGAAAGGCGGCGGAGGCGAGAGGAAAAAGGGTAAGGGCGCTGGCCGCGAAGCCGTCTCCTCCTCCCGCGCCCGCGAAGGCCGTGATAGATTCGGCCGGGAGGGCCAGTAGTCCGAAGGGATAATTGGTCAGGGTATCAGACGCAAAACCATCCGCGCCGGCGGCGGTAGCGGTAGCGAGGATGGCCCAGGCCGGATCGGCAGCGGGTCCGAGCAGCCGGTTGGCCAGAGAAGCAGCCGCAAAGCCATCGCCCCCGCCGGGACCGGCCCGGTAGGGTTCAACTGGGGGTGGGGCGGTGACGGTCAGGTTCTCCGCACTGGCGGTGGCGAAGCCATCTCCGCCGCCGGGTCCCGCGAGGGCGAGGGCCTCCCAAAGTGGGTCCGGCGTGGGACCGAAGGGCCGGTTAAGTCCGGAACCGCCCGCGAAACCGTCTGCCGCGCCCCCGAGGAAAGCGGATTGGATGATGGCCGGGGCGGGTGGGCCAAAGGGGTGGTTTTCCAAGGCGCTGGTGGTAAATCCGTCGCCGGAACCTCCTCCAAAGGCGACAGCGGGCGGCGTCATGCCATCCATGGGATGATTCTCCCGCACCACGGCCGCATGACCATCGCCCGGACCCCCGAGGAAGGGCGGTGCGGCAGAGGCATGGGAAAAAATCCCCCCGGCCATCAGCAGAGCTGGCGTGATAGGCGTTTTCATTAGACCGACCTAGCGGAGGGGCTAGGAACCGCTGCGGACCCCACGGATGCCCGATTGCGGCTCATTGATATTGCCGCTGTCCCGGCGTTGGCTGACCGGCCTTGGGGCTGTGGAGTAGTTGCCTCCCAGGAACGGGAAAACGGAGGTGTCGTTCCCTCCCCAATCCAGCGGCGGTGAGAGGGTTCCATTCCCGTGCGAACCTCGGAAAAGATTAGAGTCATAAAAGTATACCAGGCCGTTGACTACAATGTAATAAGGAATGCCCGCCGCTTGGGTGGGTGTTACGCTGGTCTCCCTGCCAGCCGGGAACGCGCGTAGGACGGGTTCGCTGACGCTCCCCGTCAAGTCCATGATGCCCCAGAATGAAGCACCGGCTTGGATTCTCCCTGAAGTGGTGCCGGTGTAGGCGGCACGGGCGGACATGCCCACCCGGCAGGGACCAACGCCGGTTAATGATGCCGCCAAGTTATTGAGATTGGCGGTATAGTTCGAAGTGGCTGCGATCCAGCAATTCCCGGCGTTCGGGTTGTAGTTGGTGCCGGCAGCCTCGGTCGCGGTGCCGTCCCCGGTCAATCCGTAGGGTAAAGAAGCCGCGACGGAGGTGCCCCAAGCAAACTCTCCTGCCACTGGAAAGACCGGTCCCCGGCAGGCTTTTTGGTATTCCATATCGCTCATGGGACGCAGGCCCGTCCATGCGAGGTAGGCTTTGATGCGGTCCAGAACCTGCACGTAACCATTCCCAGAAACCCCGTAGGCACGGTCCGGAGTCACGGCGGTGAAGTTGGGGTAGGTCCCGGTGAAACGCTGCCTGCTCTTGGCCGGGTTGGATTGGAATTCCAGCCAGGTGAACGGGGCGTAAGTGTTCTGCATGTTGGCGAAGCGGGCATATTGTCCCTGACTAACTTCATATTTCATGCAGTAAAACGGGGCGAATCCGTTTGGTAGAATCGCAGGGTAAATGGAGTCCGAAGCGGAGGGAGTAAAGGGAGCAGCACTAATCTCGGCAGCGGTATTGCCTATTTCCAACTGGCCTGCGGAGATGACCTGATAGGGCTGGTTCTGGTTGTTCCCTGCGGAAAATCCCCCTTCCCCATTCCCGATGTCCGTCACGCCATCCCCCAGATAAAACGCTCCCTGCTGGACATAGACCATCTCGATGGCTTGGACGTCCACGGAGACGATTGCGGAGTCGAGCACGCCGTCCGCGCCATAGTTCCATTTCAATTTCACCCCGGTCCACACGACGTTTCCGGATCCGTTGCCGGAGCGGTGGACAAAGGCCCCGACCGCAACGCCGTCTGTCAGGCCGGTGGAGAGGGTGGCCCCGGCGGGGACGCTGTGGGCGGCGGCGCTGACGGCGAGCTTGGCATGACGCCAGTTGTTGTCGCCATTGTGGAATTTGACAAAAACCCAGGCGGCGTCCCAGTTGGCGGGGCCGGTGCTGAGCCGCCATGAGTTCTCCCATGAGAGGTCGAAGCCGATGTTGGCGGTCTTTGTGACGGAGTCCTGATCACTGATGGCGACGTTGGCGACCTGGATGTTATTCGCGGAAATAAATCCCGTGTGTGCTAGAACGGCGAGGGCTGTAAGAGTGAGGTATTTCATAGTGGTGTCGATTTAGAGAATGATTTAAAAATAGCCGAGATGCTACTTGTCACCCCGCAAGGTGAAGAAGCGCTTGGGAGATCCCTCGGGGGTAACTTGCAGTTGAAGTCTTGCCGCTCCGTTGTCTGCCTCGGTCAGGGTCCATCCGGTGATCCACGAAGCCGGGGTGGGATCCCATGTTCCGAGACTGGGGTTTTGTAGGAGGGTGTAGCGGAGTTCGCTGCTGCGGTAGTTGCCACCGGTGCCGACGCCGCCACCGGCGGGCACCCGGAAAGCCAACGTCAAGTCTGGTGAGGTAGATAACTTGGTGATGCTGGGAACGACTAGCGCGGCATTGATGGCTGCTTGTATGGTCCTGAAATCGGCGGAGTTGGAGGAGGTATAATCCACAGTAAAAATCGCAGCGTGAAGGGAGGCGACCGATGAGATACCGATACAAAATGCCGTAAAGATGCTTTTCATAGCTTGGAATGGGAAGGAGAGAGCTCAAGAGCGGCCATAGGCTTTACTCGATCTTTATCGTTGTAGGCTCGCAGATTTTTTGGAACCCCCTAAAAACGGGGGGCGGTTTGGAGGGGTGCTATTGATCCCCGCCGTCACCGGCTTGGAAGCGCACCATCAGTTCGGCTTGGGAGCGCACGGCGAAGTGCTTGAAAACCGCTTGGACGTAATCATTCACGGTGTGGAGGGAAAGTTTCAGGTGATCGGCAATCTGGTCTCTTTTGTAACCTTGCACGAGAAGTCCCAGTGTCACCCGCTGGCGGGTAGAAAGGTCAGGCAAGGTGATGCCATGGTCATCGGGCCAGCCCTGTGTGTGCAGGGAAGGAACCTCGGAAAGGAGGATGTGGGCGATGCGATTTTCACGGGAAGTGAAAAGGTCGGCACCGAAGCGGCGGTAGATTCCCAGGATCGAAAAAGTTTTAGAGTCGAGAGGACGGAGCGACATGATGACGCCGTCGATATCGGCAGCTTGCCAATAGGCGTACGCTCCGGTTTTTTTGAAACCTTCCTCAGGGTCCATCTGCTGCCGCAGCCGGGTGAGATGACAGCGTTTTTCAGCAATTTCCGCAGCGAACGATGCGTGCACCGCCGTCATTTCAGGATGAGTGTAAGCTTGAGTGTAGGCAGCATAGGCCTCCTCGGTAAAACCTCCATGGAGCAGGCTGATATGGACGGATGGCTTACCGGGTTCCATCTGCGCGGCCAAGCCCCAGCCCCAGCGGTCGGCATCGATCAGTTCGCAGATGCCATCCATCAACTGGCGTTTTTTTGCGATGGTATCTCCCGGGTTGGCGCAAACTTCGCCCAAGAGGCGGACAATCGCGCGGGCGTCTTTGGCTTCAAGCATGGCGCTGTTTTTCATGGGGGATCGAGAGAACGGACGACATCGTGGGAGCACCGCTGTAGGAGCGCAACTTGTGATTTCACTTGGAAAACGAGATAAAGATCGCGGACGTAGCCGTGGACGGTATTAAGTTCGATGCCTAGGAGATCCGCGATTTGCTTGCGGCTATTTCCCTTCAACAGGAAATGGAGGATGGTGCGGAGGCGCGGGGAGAGACTTCGGGTAGCAAGGACGGAGCGCTCTGGACCTTGCGGAGTGTGGACCCAGCTGACTTCCGAAAGGACGAGTTCAAAAACTCCACCATCACGCTCGGAAAACGCGCGTGATGAGACTCTTCTGAACATGCCGATGGTGCTAAGACCCGCGCCGGGGACTTGATTTTCAAAGCGGAGTGTGAGGCAGCAACTGGGATTCGCGAATCTCAGCCCAGTGTCCTCTTCCAAGGCGGAAGTGTCGCAGACATCATCTCGGGAAATAATCGGAAGGAAATGCTGACAAGTCGCTGACAGTTTTTTGAGATCGGATTTGAGAAAGCTGAGCGGACGTTTTCGCCCGTCAGAATCGATATCAGAAAACTCCCAAGCCCATGCATCCGCAGAAATCAGATGGGCCAGTCCGTCCAGCAGACGAATCCTTTTTGAAGTATGGTCTCCTTTGGCCGTGATGATTCGTCCTAGCAGGTGGGAAATTTTACGAATGTCTGACTCAAAAAAGCACAGGGCTGGGCTAGCTCCTTGCAGCATCATGCACGAAATGGGCGCTTCCTGTTTCATTGACAGCTTTGTCGACTGGATCGGTCCCAAATATCAAAGGTTGGGCATTGGTGGCGCTTGGAAAGGGCGATACGGGCGGCGGGATGGACGCTTTCTGCGGAAGGCGTTGGCGGTGATGTGGTATTTGATGCCATGAGAGGAATGGAATTACGATTAAGGATTGCTGATTTTGGATTTTTGATTGGAAGAGGGCGTATGGCGGCTCATTCGAAGAGTTCGTTTGGCAAGCTGCTTTGGCGGATCATGGAACGAAGGGTGCCTGTAGGGATGTATTTTTTCTCAGGCGATGGCGAGTTCTCCGACGGTCACTTCGCTGATCTGCGGCACGGGTCCGTGATCAGGGCTGTCTTCGAGTTAAAGTTCCATGGCTTCCCTGAGATGGTGCAGGGCTTTCTGTTCTGTCGCTCCGAAGCTTGAAATATCTAAGTCCAAACACTGGGCGACGTAGTCATTGTCCTCACGGTAGAGGCTGTAGTGAATGTTTCTCATGATTTGAAGATAGGGATTCGGCCCAGTGGGGGCAAGCGTGGCGGTGGGAGAAAAGGCGACAGGAATGTCGCCACTCCTTATGGGGCGGGCGGGGTGACGGGCTTATCCCCGGCGCTGGCTCCGCCGCGTGGGGGGAACTCGTCGAGGAGGTAGCGGTTGCGGGCGACAAGGATGTTTTCGTCTTTGGCGGCCTGGGTGGCGGAGTAGGCGAGGCGGGCGGCGTTCTGGACGCTGAGGCACATTTTGTAGAGGGCGTTGGCGGCGAGGTTGCGGGCTTGGGTGAAGCCTTTTTTCTGGTCTTTGGCGGCTTCGTGCTCGGTATCGCCGCCGTCGAGGAGGTCGATGGAGGCGGCGAGGGCGGAGGTGTCTTCGTCGATCCAGCCGTGGTCGTCCAAGGCGTCCGCGTGGGTTTGGCAGGCGGCGAGGATTTTTTTGGCGCGGTCGATCTCGCTGGGGAAATCGGACGGTTCGCGGATGCCGACTTGGAATTCGCTGTGGAGGCGGGCGTCGTTTTTCGGAAAGGCGAGGGTCGCGCTGCGGCGGGCGCCGGAGAGGAGGCGCTCGATCTCGGCGAAGGCTTCGACCTGTTCCTGGGTCATTTCGCCGATTTCGCCGAAGGCTCCGCTTTGGGCGATGCCGCCGTTTTCGACGAGCTGGATCTGGGCATCAAAAAGCGGAGCGAAGACGATGTCCGGTTGACCGGCGACCGGGTTCTTCTTGGCGAGGCGGCGGGCGACGGGCGACGGGCGACGGCGGGGCCGGTGGTGGCAGCGACAAGGGCGGCGTGGAGGCGCTTCGAGTCGCGGAGGAGGGTGCTGACAGGGAAGTCGAACGTGCGGTTGGCAGGCATAATGGTGCTCAGGTTAGGGCGGGAATAGGGGATGGGGAATGTAACTGGGAATTTTTCCTCAATTACCGCTGCACGCTGTGTGCCATGATTAGATTTGGCGAGCGAAAAAGCTAATGGAGCTTGAAAAACTCCTGGAGCGGGACATCTTCAGGTTGATTCCCGTCACAAGTAGCTGATCATGTGAATGATGAGTAGTGGAAGTCGATTGACGGAAGTGGGGGAATAGTGGACGCGGGCAGGAAATTACCTGACGCCACCTGGAATTTTCCTGACGGCACTTGGCAATTTCCTGACACCGTTTGGGAATCTGCCGACACCGCCTGTGAAATGACTGACGGCGGCTGTTGCCGGGCTGATGCGGGCTGGCCTGGGCCTGACGGCTCGGGTTTTGTGGGAGAAAGCAGCTAGTGGTGTGCTGACGCCGTTTGGGAATTTCCTGACGCAACCGGGCAGGAGCGGACCGGTGGACGGGGACAGCCGCTCCCTAATGCCCACCCGTTTCACTAGGTAGTGTGCCGCACCTTCCTCTTGCCCTTTGGAGGAAAGATCGATAGTCGAAACTCCGTCTCTGAGAGACTGCCCCGCAGACTCACCCAAATCCACTCCTCATTCATGAACAAACCAATCCGCATCGGACTCATCGGCTACGGCTTCATGGGCCGCACCCATTCGAACGCCTACTCCCAGCTCTCCCACTTCTTCGACACCGAGCACGTCCCGGTCCGCCAAGCCGTCTGTGGCCGCGACAAGGAAAAGGTCGCCGCGTTCGCTGAAAAATGGGGCTACGCCTCCTACGAAACCGACTGGCGCGAACTCGTGAAGCGCGAGGACATCGACGCCATTGACATCTGCACGCCCAACGATTCCCACGCGGAAATCGCCCTCGCCTGCATCGCCAACGGCAAGATGATCCTCTGTGAAAAACCGCTCGCCCTCAACGGCGAGCAAGGCGAGAAAATGGTCGAAGCCGTGGAAAAATCCGGCCTGCCGAACCTCGTCTGGTATAACTACAGGTTCCTCCCCGCCGTCACGCTCGCCAAGAACATCGTCGATGCCGGCGAACTCGGCCGCATCTTTCACTACCGCGCGAATTTCCTCCAGGACTGGACGATTTCCGAAGAACTCCCGCAAGGCGGTGCGGGTCTCTGGCGCCTAGATGCTGCGGCAGCGGGCTCCGGCGTGACCGGCGATTTGTTGGCACACTGCATCGACACCGCCCGCTGGATCAACGGCGACATCGTTTCGGTTAGTGCAATGACCGAGACCTTCATCAAGGAGCGCGTCCACACCGCGACTGGCGAGAAACAAGCCGTCACCATCGACGACGCCTGCGCCTTCATCGCCCGTTTCGAAAACGGCTCGCTCGCGATTTTCGAATCCACCCGCTACGCCCGCGGGCACAAGGCGCTCTACACGTTCGAGATCAACGGCGAGAAAAAATCCCTCGCCTGGGACCTCCACGACCTCAACTACCTCTCCTACTTCGACCACGGCGTTCCCGGCGACCGCCGCGGCTGGACAAACATCCACGCCACCGACGGCGACCATCCATATTCCGGAAACTGGTGGGTCCCGGGCCTCTGCCTCGGATACGAGCACTCATTCACCCACGAGCTCGCCGAGTTCTTTAAATCCCTCGACGACCCGAGCGCCGAAAAACGCTACCCCGACTTCCGCCACGCGCTCGGCACCCAATACGTCTGCGACGCCGTCCTGGAATCCGCCAAGACCAAGCAATGGGTGGACGTGAAGAAATCCTGAAAAGCGGTTCTTAGACTCGGTCCATTTCTTTGTTCGGTCACAAGGCGGCACGCCGGATAGATTCCCGGTGCACACGCCTTGTCAGGCCATTTGTTCTGGGATGTGGGCCGATCCACCTGCGATGCGGAAGTCGCTCGGCCGCAGCGCCGCGGCGACTCTCTGAAGCGGCACGCGCCGGTTACTCGGATTTTAGAGATGCACTCTCGATCACGACGGGTTCTTTCAGGTATTTAACTTCTGCATAATTTGCAGAAACGCAAAGTTATCTCGCATTTCCGCAAGGATCGCCGCATACGGGCGTTCTCATGTCGATCAAGGACCAAGCGAAATCACCCGGGAGCTCATCCGCCCGGACCGACGGACTTTCACACGGTCAGGCCGAGGTGCTCCCCTCCTGTTCAAAAGGAATGTTTACCGGAAGCCAACCATCATGCCTGCATCACTGAGCCGCTTGCTCCTACTGCTAGGGCATCGACATCCTGCGGGCCGCCGGGCACTCTGCCTCGCTGTAGCGGCCATGCTGTCATCGTCCCACGCACCGGCTGCGGTCACCGCCGTGCTGGCGGACTTGACCATGGAACAGCTCATGAATGAATCGGTGACGTCCGTTTCAAAGAAACAAACCAACATCTACGATGCGGCCGCGGCGATTTCGGTCATCACCTCCGATGACATCATGCGACTTGGAATCACTTCCATTCCCGAAGCGCTGAGGCTGGTTCCGGGGCTCGATGTCGCGCGGGTGAACTCGAACAACTGGGCGATCAGCTCGCGGGGATTCAATCGTGATTTTTCCAACAAACTGCTGGTGCTCATGGATGGACGGAGCGTCTACACCCCGTCATTCGGCGGTGTGAACTGGAAAGCCCAGGACATGGTCCTGGACGATCTCGACCGCATCGAAGTCATCCGGGGACCCGGTGCCACCCTGTGGGGGGCGAACGCCGTCAACGGGGTGATCAACATCACCAGTAAATCCTCCAAGGACACCCAGGGGTTTCTGATTTCCACAGCAGTCGGCACGGAGGAGCGACCCCTTACCAGCATCCGTTACGGAGGTGAGGTGAACCCGAGTCTTCACTATCGGACCTATCTTCAATACTTCAACCGCGACGGATTCTCGGATCTATCTGGCAATAGCGCCGGCGACGATTGGGACTCGATCCGCGGTGGATTCCGCAGTGATTGGGCGGCATCCGTGCAGGACATGGTGACCCTTCAGGGCGATATCTACACCTTGGGATCGGGAGGCAACCTCTCCGCTCCGACCTTCGTGCCGCCCTACTTGACGGACCGGCCGATGGACAATTCCAGCAACGGGGCAAACCTGCTCGGACGCTGGATCCGCACGTTCGACGAGAATTCCCATCTTTCCATCCAAGGCTATTTCGACTACTTCCATGCCGAAATCCGAGATAACAGCGAATCCCGCCGCACGGCGGATGTGCAACTCGAACATCGCCTCCCTCTTGGTAGCAGGAACGATGTCATCTGGGGAATCGGCTATCGGTTCACTTCCGACGATTTCAACAACTCGGACTTGATCAGATGGGATCCCGCGAGCCGCGAGCTCAACATCCTCAACACGTTCCTTCAGGATGAAATCACTCTGATCCCGGATCAGCTCCGCCTGACACTCGGTTCCAAGTTCGAGTATAACGACTATACCGACTGGGAAATCCAACCCAGTGCGAAACTGCTCTGGAAACCCGCTGCGAAACATTCCGTTTGGACTTCATACTCCCATGCCGTCAGCACGCCTTCCCGGCTTACTGCCGAGGGACGGATCAATACTTCAGTTTTCCCTTCAGCTTCGGGTGGGCTCGTCCAGGCAGCTCTGTTCGGCAATGACAACGTCATTTCGGAAGAGCTCGATTCCTTTGAAGCCGGATATCGAATGGAAGTGACGCCGGACCTGTCTTTCGATCTCGTCACCTTCTACAACCGGTATGACAATGTCACGGGGATCGTGGCCGGCACGCCGGTGATGGAAAACAACCCGGTGCCCCACCTGCTAGTGCCGCTGGATTTCGCCAACAACATTTCCGGAGAAACCTATGGCGGCGAGTTCTCGGTGCAGTGGAAACCTGTGGAATACTGGAAGATCAACGCCAGTTACAGCCTGCTGCAAATGAGGCTGAGTCCTGATGACGGAACGTCCGATACAAGCCCGCAACAACAGCTCGGCGTGCGGTCCTATCTCACACTGCCTTGGAATCTCGAGCTCAATGGCGCGGCCTATTTTGTCGACCAGGTGGATGCCTTGCCTGTCAATGGATCCCAATTCAGCATCCCCGCCTATTTGCGCGCCGACATCGGCCTAGTGTGGCATGCCAGCCCGACACTTGATATCGGAATCTGGGGATACAACCTGCTGGATGGAAATCATCCGGAGTTCACCAGCCAATTCAGCCGCCAGGTCACCGAAGTGCCGAGGAGCGTCATGGCGAAACTCACTTGGAGGTTTTGAGCGTGGGTCCTTCCAGCATCATGAGACTGCTCGCCATTCTCTTCTTCATGGCGGCGGGTGGAATCTCGCATGCTGCCGAAGTGATCCCCAAGGAATACAAGCTCAAGGCGGCGTTCCTCTATAACTTCGCCAAGTTCGTGGAATGGCCCGCGTCTGCTTATTCCGACGCTGGAAGCCCGGTCGTCATCGGAGTGTTAGGAAGAAACCCGTTCGGGGCTGAATTGTCGAACGCCGTCAAAGACAGGAAAATCAATGGGCGGCCCATTGAGATCAAACAGGTCAGAACCGCCGCGGAAGCCAGAGGCACGCAAATGCTCTTTGTCAGTGCGGGCGAGGAACGGAACTTCGGAGCCTTTAAAAACTCGCTGGGAGCCGGAATCCTCCCGGTGGGAGAATCGGCGCTGTTTGCCAATCAAGGTGGAACCATCATCTTCAATCTTGAGGGGGACAAGCTCCGTTTCGAAATCAACATGGCGGCCGCTCAGCGGAGCAACCTGAAAATTAGCGCACAGTTGCAAAAACTGGCGACAACCATTCATCGATAGCCTTGCTGTGATGACATTCCGCAACCGCCCGATCAAGCACAAACTGATGTTCATCACCATGATGACCAGCTGCCTCGCGCTGTTGTTGGCCTGCTCGGCGTTCGTGATCTACGAGCAGTTCGTCTATCGGGAAAAACTCAGTCAGGAGCTCAACTCCATCGCCGGGATCATCGGCGATAGCTGCGCGTCCTCGCTTTCGTTTGATGACCCCGCCTCCGCGGAAAAGTCCCTTCAGTCATTGGGCCATCAGAAATCCATTATCGCCGCAGCCGTCTATGACTCGCAGGGAAGTTTGTTTGCGCGATACCTCCGTCCGGAAGCGCCGGATGCTTTCATTCCCCCGGTGCCACGACAAAATGAGTATCACATCAACCGGAATCACGCGGAACGGTTCAGGGATATCGTGCTCGCGGGTGAAAGCATCGGCACCGTTTACATCCGGCACGACATGTTGGAACTCCACGTGCTCCAGCGGAACTATATGACAATCGCCGGCGTCATCCTGTTGGTGGTTTCGGCGATCAGTTGGGTGATCTCCTCGCGGCTCCAGCGGGTGATATCCGAACCTGTCGCCTCATTGGCGGGAGTTGTTGACCATGTCACCCGCACGAAGGACTACTCCGTCCGCGCGGCAAAACAGAGTGAGGACGAACTGGGCCAGCTCATCGATGGGTTCAACGAAATGATCTTCCAGATCCAACATCGCGATGCCGCGCTGGAGCTCGCAAGGAACGAGCTTGAACACCGCGTCGAAGAGCGGACCTCGGCACTTGCCAGCTCGCTGTCCATTCTCAACGCCACCTTGGAATCGACCGCAGACGGGATTCTCGCAGTGGACTTCTCCGGCAAAATACTCTCCTACAACAGCCAATACGCGCTGATGTGGCGGATTCCGCCAGATGTATTGGATCGCCGAAATGATGCGGAGGTCATTGCCTTGGCAAGCTCCCAGATCAAAGATCCGGAGCGCTTCGCCCACAGGATCGGGGAATTGTCCATTTCCGAAGGTGGCGAGTCTTCCGAGGTGATCGAGTTCCTGGACGGACGGATTTTTGAACGCCATATCAAGCCCCAGCGGGTGGACGGCAGCAATGTGGGCCTCGTGATCAACTTCCGCGATGTCACCGCGCGGCATAAGACGGAAGCGATACTACGCGATTCAGAAAATTTCCTCAGTTCCGCACTGGACGCGCTGTCCGCCCACATCGCGATCATCGATGAGCGCGGCATCATCGTGAAAACGAATGCAGCCTGGGACCGGTTTGCCCGAGACAACAGTTACCGGGGCAACCATTACGGTTTAGGTGAGTGCTATCTGTCCATGTGCGATTCCCCCACCGGTGATTTTGCCGAGGAGGGATCGTTAGTCGCGGCGGGAATCCGCGCGGTCATGGCCGGACTCACCAACGAATTCCAAAAAGAGTATCCATGCCCCAGTCCGACCGAAGATCGCTGGTTCGTGGTCCGCGCCACGCGCTTCGGCGGCGGAGGTCCGGTGCGCGTCGTCGTGGCCCACGAAAACATCACCGCCCGAATGCACGCGGAGGCCGAACTGGAAAAATTCCTCCGCGCCCAGTTGGAGAATTCCCGCCGGGCCGGCATGGCGGAAGTCGCTACCAGCGTGCTTCACAACGTCGGAAACGTTCTCAACAGCGTGAACGTCGCCTCCTCCATGTTGGCGGAGCGCCTGCGCAAATCCAAACTCACCAGCCTGTCCAAGGTCGCCGACCTGGTTCGAGATCATGAAGGCGATCTGGCAGCATTTTTCACCGGAGATCCAAAGGGCAGGCAGTTGCCGGGATTTCTCTCGAAACTCGCCGCGCATCTATCTGTCGAGAGGGAGTCCGCGCTCAGCGAGTTGGCCCAGTTGCAGGATCACATCGAGCACATCAAGGAGATCGTGAACATGCAGCAGGGATTTGCCAAGGTCTCGGGCGTCACCGAAAAGCTGCTGGTCGCGGATCTGGTGGAGGACGCGCTCAAGCTGAACTCCAGCTCGCTGGCCCGTCACGAAATCGTCGTCGTCCGTGACTATCAGGACATCCCGCCAGTCACATTGGAAAAGCACAAGGTGCTGCAAATCCTGGTCAATCTCGTGCGTAACGCCAAACAGGCCTGCGAGGAAACCCATCACGTGGAAAAGACTCTCACGCTGCAGATTTCATCCGACGACGGGCGGGTCAGCTTCGTTGTCAGTGACAATGGCGTCGGCATCGCGCCCGAGAACCTCACCCGCATCTTCGCGCATGGTTTCACCACCAAACCGGGAGGCCACGGCTTCGGGCTTCATGGTGCCGCACTCGCCGCTGGAGAAATGGGCGGCTCGCTCACCGTGCGCAGCGACGGCTCCGGTCACGGAGCCAGCTTTACGCTGGAATTGCCGATGCAGTAGGGTTTCACCCCATCGACCCAGTCCCGGATCGGTAGATACTTCCTGTGCACGCTGGAACGAATCGATCCGCCCTGATGAGAAAGCGGACGCTTCTCACAGGTCAACTCTTCGAGCAGCTGATAGCCGACACGGACCGACAAATTTTCCGGGAGTTCCTTTCACGGGTATTCCTCGAACAAGGAAGTCAGACCTGCGAAGTCGCCCTCGCACACCCTGACCGGCCGCCCCTTCACGTCCGCCTTGAGGCCACCCAACCGCAGGGAGAATTGGAATGTCGCGCGGTGACGAGTGATGTCACCGAGCGGAAGAAATCAGAAGAGTCCCTGCGCGAAAGCGATCGTCTCAACCGCTCCACTCTCGATTCGCTCAACGCCCATGTCGCCGTGATCAACGCCGCGGGAACCATCCTCGCCACCAACCGCGCCTGGCGTGAGTTCGCCGAAGAGAACCACGGCGACAGGCGCGCACTCGGCGAGCGCAGCAACTATCTGGCAGGCTGCGAAAAGGCGTTCGCCGACGGCTCAGTGGATGCCGGACGGACAGCCCGGGGAATCCGCGATGTAACCGCGGGGGTTCGAAAGACCTCGTCCCACGAGTATTTCAGCAAGACGCCCTCCGGCCCACAGTAATACAATTGCCACATCCGGCGGTTCCCGGACACCGGCGCGATCCGCGTGGTCGCCGCTCACGAAAACATCTCCCAGGTCAAGCAGTCTCTGTTAGCGGAGCAGGCGGGCGCGGAGCGCATCACCGAACAGGCGGCCCTCATCGACGAGGCGCGCGACGCCGTCATCACCCGCGATCTCGACAACCGCATTTACCTTCTGGAGCAAGGGCGCCGAACGGATCTACGGCTGGCCCCTCGAACACGCACAGGGAAAACTGTGGGATGAACTCCTCCACGCGGAAGTGACTTCCTAAACCGTAGCGGGGCAGGCGGTCCGGGAAACCGGCGGATGGAATGGTGAACTCCGGAAAACCGCCCGCGACGGCAAGCTTCTCGACATCGACGAGCGGTGGACCCTGCTGCGCGATTCCTGAATTCCGGCTGATATCCGGCGAAAAGGCTGTAAACTTTGCGGAAACCCAGAAGATGATTGGTACTTCCACACCCATCGACTAAATTACATCTCCATCGACTGGCGGAAGCGCCCGGATTCCGGGTTTCTGCGGAGTTGGTAGGCATGTTCATGAATCAACTACCCGTCGGAAAAAACCGCAGGATCCTCGTCATCGATGACAACCGGGCCATCCATGAAGATTTCCGCAAGATCCTCGCTGCGGCGCTTGCCACCTCGACCACACTCGACGCGGACGAAGCCGAACTCTTTGGCGAGCCCGTCGCCCGCACCGTGCGGACCGGCTACGAGGTGGATTCCGCCTACCAAGGGCAGGAGGGAGTTCAGCGAATCGGCCAGGCCTTGGCGGAAGGACGCCCCTATTCCGTGGCTTTCGTGGACGTCCGCATGCCGCCGGGCCTCGACGGTGTGGAAACCACCCGGCGGATCTGGGATCTCGATCCCACCATCCAGATTGTTCTCTGCACCGCTTACTCCGACTATTCGTGGGATGAAATGTTTGAAAAAATCGGCGAGTCCGGCGCATTGCTCATTCTTAAAAAACCCTTCGACACCATCGAAGCCCTTCAACTCGCCCACGCGCTCACCGAGAAGTGGTGGCTGAACCGACAGTATCTTCTCACCATTGGAGATTTGGAAAACCGCGTCGCAGCGCGCACCCGCGAGCTGCGCGAAAGCGCGGATCTGCTCCGCATCGCAGGGCAGATCGCGCATGTCGGCGGCTGGGCATACGACCTGGTAGATAGAAAGGTCACCTGGTCCGACGAGGTTTGCGCAATTCACGAAACCCCGCCCGGGACCACTCCGGACCTTGAGCAGGCATTCAGGTTTTTCTTACCGCAGTCGAGGGAATCTCTCACCCGCGCCTTCGATACCTGCCGCCGCAGAGGCACTCCCTTCGACCTGCAACTGGAACTCGACACCGCCACCGGGCGGCGCATCTGGGCGCGGACAATCGGAGAGGCGCGGCGCGACGCCAGCGGTGCCATCACCCGCCTCGAAGGAGCCTTCCAGGATATCACCGAGCACAAGAAGCTCGAACAACAATTCCTCCGCGCCCAGCGCATGGAAAGCATCGGAACCCTCGCCGGCGGGATCGCCCATGACCTCAACAACATCCTCCAGCCCATCACCCTGGCGATGGACTGCCTCCGTTCCCAACTCCCGGACCGGACAAGTCACAGCATGCTGGATCTCGTCACTGAAAACGCCCGGCGTGCCACCTCGCTCGTCCGCCAGGTCCTCTCCTTCGCCCGCGGGGTGGACGGCGAGCGGGTTTCCATCCAGCCGAAGGATCTCGCCGAGGAAATCGCCGGCATCGTCCGTGAGACATTCCCCAAGAACATCATTTTCCAACTGAGCGTTCTTGAAAATCCCTGGCAGATCTCAGGTGACTCGACCCAACTCCATCAGATTCTCCTGAATCTCTGCGTCAACTCGCGGGACGCCATGCCCGCCGGTGGCTCGCTAACACTCACCGTGGAGCATGCGGAGCTCGACGCCCACCAGGCAGCCATGCAGACCGATGCCGCCGCCGGCCGCCACGTGGTCCTCACCGTGAGTGATACCGGCACCGGCATCCCCCCGGAATTGCACGAGAAGATTTTCGACCCCTTTTTCACAACCAAGGGACATGGGATCGGAACCGGCCTCGGGCTTGCGACCACCCTCGGCATCGTTCGCAGCCACGGCGGATTCATCACCATGAAATCGACCGGAGGCATGGGCACCACGTTCCAGGTCTTCATCCCCGCCGCTGAAATGGAATCCAACCCCACCGCCGGATCCGCAGGTTTGATAGACTCCCCCGTCCCCGGCGGCGGGGACGAGATGATTCTCGTCGTGGATGACGAGGAACCGATCCTCAACGTGCTGAGACTCACCTTGGAATCCTTCGGCTACCGCGTCATGACCGCCTCCAACGGACAGGAAGGCGCGCAGGTCTTCAACCGGCACTCCGAGCAAATCAACGCCGTCATCACCGACATGGTCATGCCCGTCATGGATGGGCCGGAAATGGTCGCCCGGTTGAAAACGATCAAGCCCGCCATCAAGATCATCGCCATCTCCGGCATGACCTCGGAGGAGAGTATCGAGGTGATCACCCGTCTCGGGGTGCAGCGCATCATCCGCAAGCCCTTCCCCGCCACCGACATCCTGCAGGCCCTTCGCGACGTTCTCGATGGAACACCCGCTAACAACCCGGCACCCCCCCCATGAGAAACATGGCACCCGCGCTATCAGAATTCCCCGCGATCCCCCGGACCACCCTCGTGGATGAGGAAGTGAATCACCGCATCCTCGTCGTCGATGACAACCTGGCCATTCACGACGACTTCCGGAAGATCCTCCAGGGCGACTCCGCGCTGGCGGACTTCAACGCGGAGGACGACGCCTTTTTCGGCAACCCAAGCGCTCCATCACAGGTACCCGGATTCGCCCTCGACTTCGCCTCACAGGGGACCACCGCGCTCGCCATGGTCACCGCGGCGATTCAGGCAAGAACTCCCTACTCACTGGCTTTCATGGATGTGCGGATGCCTCCGGGTTGGGATGGCATCGAAACCACCGCGAAACTCTGGGACGTCGACCCGGATCTCCAAGTGGTCATCTGCACCGCCTACTCCGACTATTCCTGGGAGAAAATGATCTCCCGCCTCGGCAACTCCGACCGGCTCTTGATCCTTAAAAAACCCTTCGACACCATCGAGGTTTTCCAGATCGCCCACGCACTAACAAGCAAGTGGTCGCTCCAGCAGGCCACCCGCCGCCACGCAGACTCGTTGACCCGTGCGGTGAAGGAGCGGACGGCGGAACTTGAAATGGAAATGTCCGTCCGCAAGCGGAGTGAGGAGGCCCTCCAATTCACGCAGTTCTCCGTGGATCATGCTTCGGACGCGATGTTCTGGGTCTCCCCGGACTCCGGCCTCATCTATGCCAATGCGGCGGTGTGCAAATCACTGGACTATACTGCGGACGAACTCCGCGGCATGAGTGTGCTTGATATTGTTCCAGAATTCCGTGAGGTTGGCTGGATTTCATTTTGGGAGTCCCTGCGCCAGGAGCGTCATCGAACTTTCGAAACGCGTCACTTTACCAAAGCCGGCCTCGGAATCCCCATCGAGCTCACCGTGAATTTCTTCAACTTCGGCGGTCGTGAATACATGTGCGCCTCCGCCCGCGATATCACCCGCCGGCATCAGATTCTCGAGGAGCTTGCATGCGCCCGCGACGCGGCCCTTGAGTCATCCCGCCAAAAAAGCCAATTCCTCGCCAACATGAGCCATGAGATCCGCACTCCCATGAATGGAGTGATCGGCATGGGCGAGCTTCTCCTTCAATCCAATCTCAACCGCGAACAGCGCGAGTATGTTGATGCGATCCGCATCAGCGCCGACCATCTGTTGGACATCATCAATGACATTCTCGATTCGTCCAAGATCGATTCCGGGCAGATGAAGTTCGAGAGGATCCCCTTCGAGTTGCGGGAAATTGTCGAGAGCACGCTTGATGTCGTGGCACCTTCAGCACGCGAAAAGGAACTTGAACTAGCCGGCTGCGTGCCGCCCGGCGGTTGCAACAACCTTTGCGGGGATGCCGGGCGTCTCAAGCAGGTCCTCACCAACCTGCTAGGCAACGCCGTGAAATTCACCGGACACGGCGAGGTGACCCTCACGGTCACTCCCTTGGAAGAATCCCCCGAGGCCGTTACCCTCCGGTTTTCCATCCAGGATACGGGAATTGGCATTGAGACGAAAGCACAGCAGAGCATCTTCGAGCCTTTCCATCAGGCAGACGCGTCCAACACCCGAAAACACGGCGGCACCGGACTTGGTCTCACCATCTGCCGACAAATTGTGGAGGCCCTGGGCGGCACGATCGGGGTCAACAGCGTGCCGGACGTCGGCTCGGAGTTCTGGTTCGTCCTTCGATTTGAAAAAGGCCGAAATCCTGCGCAGCCCATGATCGAAGCGTTGGCGGATTTACGGATCCTCGTCGTGGATGACAACGCGACCAACCGCACCATCCTGCAACTGCAACTCGGCAATCTCCAGATGCGTCCCGTCGCCGTCGCTGGCGGACAGGAAGCTCTGGATTTACTCCGAGCCGAGGCGCTCGCCGGCACACCCATCAGCCTCGCCATTGTGGACATGCAGATGCCCGGCATGGACGGCATCACCCTCGCCAGGCACATCAAGGCGGATCCTCTCATCTCCTCCGTCCGGTTGATCATGCTGAGTTCACTTGGCGACCACCTCACCCTCCACGAATTGCGGGATGCAGGTGTCGAGCAATACATCGTCAAACCGATGAAACAATCCCGCCTGCACGCCGTACTCAACACGATCCTGGGCGACTCGCCGGAAGCCGCTGCTCACGTTCAAGCCCCGCCGGAATCAACTCCGATGCAGACCGCCCAGGTCTTGTTGGTGGAAGACAATCCGGTAAATCAGGAGGTCGCCCTGCTCCAACTCGAGCGTCTCGGTTACAGCGCAGATCTGGCGACCAATGGGCAGGAAGCTCTCACCGCACTCGAACGTATTCCCTACTCGATCGTCCTGATGGACTGCCAGATGCCCGTCATGGACGGCTTCGAGGCGACCCGCAGAATCCGCGAAATCTATCAACGCCCCATCCTTGTCATTGCCATGACCGCCAATGCGATGACTAGCGACCGGGAAAAATGCCTCGAAGCCGGCATGGACGAGCACTTGGCCAAACCGGTCCGTCTCGCGGACTTGAAGCGGGTTCTCGAACTGTGGATCCAACCTCCTGCCACTGCGACCGCCGCCGCACCACCCGTCGATTTGGCCCGGCTGATTGAGGTCACCGGTTCCGATTCCGCCATGTTCAGGCGGATCGCCAACGACTACCTCGTGCAAGCCGGGGAAATCCTCGCGCTCATGTGCATTGCCATCGATAAACGTGACCGCCAGCAGATCCACCATCTCGCCCACAAACTCGGCGGATCCAGCGCGTCCTGCGGCATCACCGCCATGCTGGAGCCCCTCGCCCGGCTGGAGCACATGGGAGAAACCTTCCAACCGGTGATCGCACGAAATCTCTATCAACAGGCCTCGACCAACTTGCTCAAAGTCCGCCACTTCCTTCTCGCCCACCATCAATCCCTGAAATCAGACCTTTGATATGAAACGCATCCTCATCACGGAAGACGACCTCTTCATGGCGAATATCTGCCGCGAGCGTTTTGAACTCGAAGGCTTCGAAGTCAGCCTGGCCCATGACGGGAAGGTCGCCATCGACGTGCTCGCGGTCTACCCGCCCGATGTGGTGCTGCTTGACCTCAATCTTCCCGTGATCGATGGCATCGGCGTCCTCCGATACATCCGGGAACGTGAATCGCTGCGGGGACTTCCCGTCATCGTCCTGTCGAATTCCAGCTACTTCTCGGGACCGGCGCAGTCCGCCTGGGAAGCGGGGGCCACCGCGTTTCTCAACAAGGGCGACCACAGCCCGCAGTCACTCGTCGGCGAAGTTAGAAAACTCCTGGTGGATTCCCCCACCCCGCCGCCGAAACCCACGTGGCAAGAGCCGCCTCCACTGCCGTCCCGCGCATTCATCAAGGCTGCCAGAGGCCAGATCCGCGTGATCGTCACCGATGACGACAAGGTCATCCATGGCGTGCTCGGATTTCTGATGGAGCAAGCCGGTTTCCAAGTTCGATCCGCCTATGACGGCCGCCGGGCGATTGAAATGGCGGAGGCGGATCCACCCCACATCATGGTGCTCGACGGGAAAATGCCCGGACTTGACGGACTTGAGGTCCTCAGTCTGTGGCACAAACATCCCCTGCTTGCCAGAATACCGGTCATCATGCTCACCTTGGAAAAATCGGAAGCCTGGCGGGCCGGAGCCCTTGGCAGTGGTGCCGTGGAGTTCCTCACGAAACCTTTTAGCCCCCAGCGACTCATTCAACTTATCGAACAATACGTCGGCGGCCCGCCGACGTAGTCCCCGCGCCCGTCTCTTCAACCGTCGCCGCCGGTGCCATGAGGCAAAAAATGGTGAACACCAGAGCGGTGGCTTTCTTGAGGAAAAACGCGATTGTCCTGTGATTTCGTCATAATGACTCACGGCAATCGTGTCGTCACAAAAAAGCCGGGGCTGGTGGCGACAGGAATGTCGCCACTCCTAATGGGTTGCCATCCCTAACTTACCGTGTTTCTCTCAATCCATGAAAATCACCCTTCTGCTCCTCACAATGGCGGCAACCGCTACCGCCCAGTCGAACTCAGGAAAGCTTCTCGAACAAGGCTTGCGCAGCGCGTTCGCGGCGTTTGAACCGATTCCCAAAGAAGACCAGGCGCAAATCCTCCGCACGACGACCGAGCTTCTTTCAAAACACGTCACCTTCCGACCGGACAACACCGCTTCCGCCGTTTGCCTCCCCAATGGAAAGCAGCATGTCGAGTGGAAGGGCCTCGCCGTGAATCGCGTCACCAAGCAAGCCCTCAACAGTGCGGACACGCTCAACGGTATTTCAAAGCGCTACCTCGTGTCATTCACCTGCCAAGGCCACCGGTCCTGGGATTCCAAGACCAACGCCTGGGGCCCGTGGCATCCCATCGGTCACGTGCTCTTCCCGTCGGCGATCCGAGTGGAATGGAAAAACGGCGCATGCGTCTCGGTGGAAAGCGAGCAACTCAGGTGGTTCTCGCCCGGTCCCGGTGCGGCGACCGTTTCGTCTCAACCCGCTGCAACACCCGCCGCGAAGTCCGACGGACTGCCCCCGGGGATGACGAGAGCGCGCCCATAAGGAGTAGCGACATTCCTGTCGCTACAAAACTCCCTGGGATTCTGTCGCGACAGGAATGTCCCGACTCCTTACTTCACCGCCAGCGCCCTCGGGCCTTCCCACAGGGTGAACGTCCCCGCCCGCAACTTCACCGGATTCCGGCGGATGTACCGCACCGCGTTCGCGAAATGGTCACCATCACGGATCATCGTGTCCCGGTAGTTTTTCTGCCAGATTCCGCCTTGCCCGATCTCCCGGGCGCTCACCCCTTTCCAAACTTGGATCAGCTTCTCCATCGGCGACAGCGGCGTGAAAATCAGATGCAGATGGTTCGGCATGATCACCCAGGAGTGATGCTCCACCTTCTCTCCCTGAAACCTCATCAATACCTCCTCCACCATCACCCGGTTCGCAGGCTCCTTGAGCAAACAAGATCCCGCCCCCTCATCCAGCCAGGCTTCCATTCTCCAGGTGAAACGCTTGTGATATTCCTTCTCCTCTTCTGGAGACCATGGCTGCGGGTGGAGCTTCTGCCAGACGTCACGCTCCTCCTTCCACAGCCGGAGTTTTCCGGCAGGCATCGAGTCTCCGAGCCGGAAGGTTACAAACTGCATCGCCTCCCCCTGCTGCCAGTGTGGCAGCTCCTGCCCGTGCTTCAGAATTTCCCCGGATGGATTCAGATAGTCCATAGGTGGCAAAATAAGGAGTAGCGACATTCCTGTCGCTACAAAAAGCCTCAAACCTTGTGGCGAGACATGAACCCAAGTCCGACGAACTGCCGCCCGGGATCACAACGGCCCGCAAATAAGGAGTCGCGACATTCCTGTCGCGACCCAAACACCCGACCTTGTGGCGACAGGAATGTCGCCACTCCTTATGCATCCGCCTCACCGGCTCAATGTCACCGGCGGTGGCCCTTCATCATCCGTCGGCATCCCCAACAGCTTGTCCGCCCAGTTCTGAAAGTCCTCCACACTCGCAAGCGAAATAATCCAGCGTCCCAGTTCGACTCCATCTCGATAGAGAATCACCATCGGGAAACTGCTTATGCGCCGGTCGATGTAATCCTGCCGCTTTCCGGGCGTCTCCAAGCTGCTGTAGGACCGGAATCCCCAACCTTCGATTGCAGCCACTTCCTTCGCCGCCAGATAAACCGTTCGATAGACAATGGGTTCCGATCCGTCTTCCAGCGGCTCCGACAAGTCGAAGTGCTCAAGAAAAATGCCAGGGATGGTTTCAGGGCGGGGGTAGTTCATGGTGTTTCAGATAAGGAGTAGCGACATTCCTGTCGCTACAAAAAAGCCGGGTCCGGTGGCGACAGGAATGTCGCCACTCCTTATTTCAACGCAATCTCCCCACGTTTAGCGATCCTGCCGCGAATTCCCCCATCCAACAGGCGACCTCGCGGTCGAGAGTACAATAATCCACCGACATGAGATCGCTATCCTCGTCATCCGGGATGTTGAGATAGGCGAGCGGGACGCAGTGCTCGTTAAAAGGCGGTGGAAGCGGGACCAATCCGTTGCCGATCAACGTTTCTCGATAGGTTACCAGTTTGACCCGTTGTCCTTCAACGGTAGCGACCAGCGCGTCTCCGGTATTGTCGAGATGTTGAATCGTGGGAGGCATGGCTGATTCATCAGAACTGGCTTGTTACTCCGATGTCACGATGTGAATGGGATTTCGTAAACCGTGCCAACGCCTACTGTAATTTCGAAATGCCCATGGAGCAACTGTTGAAGGCGAGCTTTGGTAGATGAGTTGGCCGTGTGCACCAAGGTGCTACAAATCTGGAGACTGAGAGAACTTTCCACAGTAGATCTGTCCTGAAGGCAGGCGATGGCATCCTCTTCAGGGAAGACCATCTTCCAACCCTTCACCTTGGCAATCTTTGATTCGTCATCAACAAACCCCTCGAACTGGAGTCTTCCCAGTCTTAAGGACTGATGCCGAAAAGTCTTAAAAGCTAAGGCTAACGCAGTAACGCTTGAATCTTCTGGTGTTGAAATCGGGTGCTCCCAATATTGGTCCCCATTACACTTATCCTTCTCCGGGATCTTCTCCCAGTATTTCCGCATAAGTGTACCCATTCCAACATCATCTCCCGAAGTGCTGTCTCTAAATTGATGCTCGTCTTCAGATAAGATATCACATCTAGATCCATCGCTTCTTACGATGACGCCACCTATTGGGTAGATTTCCCAGATCGCGATCTTGACGGTGGTTTCAAAACCGCTTGGCCAACCTTCCTTCAAAGTATCTTCGTAGCGGTAAAGGCTAATCCCTTTAGCCTTTGCAAGCCGTCCCGCTGCAACTGTGAAGCCCTTCGCTGACACAATAATTCCCTTATGTGCGAAGATGTCCGCGAGCTTGCTTGCAAAGGCTTCAACTTCTGATACATCGCACTTTCGAGCCCTTCTCCGACACTCTACCGCTATCAAGAGTGATTCCCCGGCTACGCTTGTGGTAACAGCGACATCGACTTCGCGGCTCCTCCCTGTGATCCTTCCGACGATTTTTGCGTTTTGCTTAACGGAGCTCCCACCGGCAAATTTTCGCTGAAGATTTGCAACAAGCTTTTCGAACTCTTTTGGGGTCACGTCATGCATACGGCAACTGATTCAGTGCTCCACCTCTTTTTGCAACAGCAGGATTTCATCCGGCGTCAGGTCAAATAATCGATAGACTCGGTCATTCAGTTCCGCCTCGGCAGCTACTAATCCGGCGGTGAGGCGGGCTTGCTCGTCGCGCTTCTCGGCGAGATAGGGTTCCCACTCGTCGGCGACGCTTGGGCGCTTCATGGGATTCGTCTTGAGCTTGAAGCTTTGTTTTAACGCCTCGCCGAGCGGATTGAGGCCGAGTTCCCACCAGGCAGAGGCTTTTTGGTTCAGGGGATTGTCGCTGGCTTCGCCGAACGCTTGGAGCAGGCGGCGCTGCACTTTGATTTGCGCCTGGTATCGCTCCTGCCCGATGGCACTGCATGTTCGGGCGAGATCCGAGATGGCCTTACGTTCGACTTCCGCGGCGGCGGGAATTGGGATAGGCTCCATGAACTGGGCAATTAGTCTGTATTGCCAACGGTCGCCGCGCAATCTGAGAGGCTGGGCTGTTTTACTGATGAAGAACCATGTCGCCCATGAAGACAGTATCCCCAAAAGGTAGAAGTCGCCGCCGGGAATAACATAACCAGTGTTGCCTAGATAGCGCTTGCTGGCATCCATACTGAAGCGGGGGAGCTTGCTAATGTCCGACCAGACGATTTTTTGCTGCTCAAACGCCTGCCATGAATCGACGGTATCTTGAATTTCATACCACTTGTAGGCACCTGCCTTCCTCCCTATCCATTTTTTGTTATCATTCCAGTCCGAAGGTTTTGGCTCAAGGCGTGCTCTGAATGTACTCAGATAGTCTCGAACGGCTGGGTAGTCGTCTATGCAGATACCACGGCGGGTAAAAATCAAGAATTCGAAGGAGTCCTCCACATACCAGGGTCGCAAATGGGTGCCTTGGATAAGGTGTTTGATAATTTCAGCGCTTCGCGGATCAGCAGCAACAAGCTTATCGCGTTGCTGCCGGCTGATCACAAAAACCTCGTTTAGCCCGGTTTTGATTCCGTAAATCATCTGACCATCTGTGTACTCGCGAAGCGTCTTCTTTCCCGCAGCTAGCTTGGCCCGGAGTCGCAGAACACTGTCCGCTTCAAGTTCCCATGCCTCCTCGCCGAACATGGCCGCGCTCACTGTTGGAGCATTTGAAATTTCATCCGACAGCGTCTCCGGTGGGCGTCCACTGGTGAGCCATTTGTAGAGGCGCATGTCCCCACCGGACGCGTCTTTCGCGATAATGGTGATGGAAGGGCGGATCATCTCCGCGTCTTCGAAGGGCTGGAACTCGCCAAAGTCGATCATCGAGACCATCCGCGAATCCTTTGCGAGATACTTGCGGAGCGGAGCGCCGAAGTTTCCGCGCACCCAACTCCCGGAGGTGATGAAGGCCAACTGACCGCCGGGACGAAGCAGTTCGATCCCTTGCTCAAAGAAGTAAACGAAGATATCGGCGACGCCGTGATAGGTGCGGTAGCGTTTTTCCCAATAGGGCTTGAACGGCGCGAGCCACTCTTGGCGGATGTACGGTGGGTTTCCCACGACGACATCAAACCCACCCTGCGCAAACACTTCGGGAAACGCAGCCTGCCAGTCGAAAGCTTTCGGATGAACGGCGGGATCGCTGACGACGCTGTTTCCCTCGCGGATGGTGTGGTCGAGACTGGTGAGGGCTTTGCCGAGGGCGGCGGTCTTGATCCATAGGCTGAGCTGGCAGATCTGGATGGCCTCGGCGTTGAGGTCCACACCGTAGAGGTTGTGCTGGAGGATCTGGCGGTCGGGATCGAAGAGGTCGCGCTCG
>JANPKJ010000005.1:0-72324 GCA_031425955.1 Akkermansiaceae bacterium
TGGAGCAAGCGAAATTTCCCCAGCCCGTCTATGCCGTGGCGATGAGTGGTTTCGCGTCTGCAAGCGACGTTCAACGCAGCAGGGCAGCCGGATTTCAGCGGCACATCGCCAAACCGTTCGGTGAAGAAGATATCTGCGAAGCCTTGGAGGAAGCTGCCCGCCACATGAGCGCCCGGGTCCCGGAATTGCTCGATGCCCCGTCTACAGCCCAAGAAAAGCGAATCCCCAAAAAATCGTTGAATCTAACTCCCTCGCAAATTGCCGACCGGCTTCATGACACCGTCTGTCAAAAATACAGCGGAGCCTATTTATTGCTCTGCCTTCTGCGCGAACAACTGGACAAGGTCGAGCCCGAGACGCAGGAGCTTTTGGAGACAGCGGCGACGTTGCTCAACGAGGCTGGCACTGAACTGGCCGCACTGATGGGGGAACTGCGCACTGCTGGGGACGAGGATTAAACGTCAAAAATTACCGAGTCCTTCGGGGTATGAGTTGGTCGAGCCAGAGGTGCCGCTCTCATTACCCAAGAATGCCAGCATCACGGAACTCCTCACCCGATTCATCGCCCTCAAGCTCGGGCGCACTAACGTCAGAGCGTGTGCCCCATGCGGGTGCGCTTGGTTTCGAGATACTTTTCGTTATCCGGATTCGAGGGCAGGGAAATCGGCAACTGGTTTACGATTTCCAGGCCGTAGCCTTCGAGGCCGATGACTTTTTTCGGATTGTTCGTGAGCAGGTTGATTTTTCGAACCCCGAGGTCGTAGAGGATCTGGGCACCCATGCCGTAGTCGCGGAGGTCGGACCCGAAGCCGAGTTTTTCGTTCGCCTCGATGGTGTCGTAGCCTTCTTCCTGAAGCTTGTAGGCATGGATTTTCGCCGGCAGGCCGATGCCGCGGCCTTCCTGGCGCAGATAGAGAAGCACGCCGCCTTCGATGGAGATGCGTTCGAGCGCGGCGGCGAGTTGGCCGCCACAGTCGCAGCGGCGGGATTGAAACACGTCGCCGGTGAGGCACTCCGAGTGGACGCGGACGAGCGTCGGCTTTTCGGGATCGATGATGCCCTTGGTAAGCGCGAGGTGGTGGCTCGCATCGGTGCTGATCCGATAGAGATGGCAGTTGAACTGGCCGAAGTCGGTGGGCAGCAGGATGGTTTCCTCGCGGTGCACGAGTTTTTCCGAGCGGCGGCGGTATTCGATGAGCTGGGCGATGGTGCAGGCCTTGAGACCGTGGCGTATCTGATAGGGGCCGAGCTGGCCGACACGTGCCATCGTGCCGTCGTCGTTCATGATCTCACAGATGACCGCAGCTTTGGGGAGGCCGGCAAATCCCGCGAGATCGAGCGCGGCCTCGGTGTGGCCGGTGCGGCGCAGCACGCCCTCGGGGACGCCTTGCAATGGGAAGACGTGGCCGGGTCTCACGAAGGCTTCGGGCCCGGCGGCGGCATCGGCGAGCAGTCGAATCGTTAGCGAGCGGTCGGCGGCGGAGATTCCGGTGGTAATGCCTTCAGCGGCGTCGACGGTGACGGTGAAGGCGGTTTTGTGTCCCTCACGGTTGCGGCGGGTCATTTGCGGCAGGTCGAGTTCCTCGGCCCGCTCGGCGGTGATGGGCGTGCAGATCATGCCTCGGGCGTGGGTGGCCATGAAATTGACGATGTCCGGGGTGCAGAGTGAGGCGGCACCGACGAGATCGGCTTCGTTTTCACGGGATGGGTCGTCCGCCACGATGACGAGGCGGCCGGCGGCGATTTCCTCGATGATTTCCGGGATGGTGCTGAACTGAAGGGACGGGTCTGACATGGTGGAGTGGGAAAATTCGGGGATCGGGCGGGCTCAGTTGAGCGTCGGATCGTCGGGAGCCTCGGCGAGAATGCGGTGCAGCGGGGAAATGGCGCGCAGGAGGTCTGACCAGAGTTGCGGTTCGTGCACCTGGCCGAGCAAGTCCGGCTGCGGGCGGACAGTGATCCACGAGTTGCGGCGGAGTTCGTTTTCCAGCTGGCCGGCGGTCCAGCCGGAGTAACCGATGAAGGCGCGGACGATGCGGCCCGGCCGGTGGGCGTGAGTGGCGGCGGCTTTCGCGGACAGGCGGATGGCCCAGCGCAGGCCTTGTTTTTTGCTCCACCAGAAGGACGAAAACGTGAGTTGGTCGGCAGCGACCGGGCCGCCGTGGTGGACGGGTAGCTGTTGCAGGTGCGAGAACTCCTCGCCGGTGAGGAAGTCGCCGACGGTTTGTCCGGTGGGGTGATTGAGGATCGAGCCGAACGCGCCGACGTCCGCGCCGTGCTCGGCGAGCAGGATCACCGAGCGGTTGAAAATGCCGTCCCGCAACGACGGATCCGAGAGCAGCAACTGCCCTTGGAGCCGGATCGGGAGGTCGGAATGGAACGAATTGTCAGCCACGCGGGAAATCTAGTGCGAGCACCCCGGTTCGCCAACCGCCGATTGCGGAAGAATTTCCGGGATTCTGAAATTCAATGGTGGTCCGGTGTTGAAACTGCATGCTGACGGCATGATGCGCCGACTTTTGCTTGGGATTTTCCTGCTCGCGACCGCCCATGCCGCGCCGCTGACCATCCGGGCGGTCGCCGCGAACCTGACGTCAGACAACAAGCAGACTTACTCGCCGGACAATGGAAACCACAGCAACCCGGAAGGTGCCGGAGCGCGGATTCTCAAGGCGCTCAAGCCGGACATCGTCATGATCCAGGAATTCAACACCACGGTGCCGGTGCGCCAGTGGGTCAACCAGACCTTCGGCGAAGACTTCGTTTTCACGCAGGAAAAGGGCCTGCAAATCCCGAACGGCATCATCAGCCGGTTTCCCATCATCGCGTCGGGTTCGTGGGACGATCCGGTGCTGAACAACCGGGAATTCGCCTGGGCGCAGGTGAGATTGCCGGAAAAACGCGACCTCTGGGTGGTCAGCGTGCATCTGCATTCCAAAGGAGAATCGTCCCGCGCGACCCAGGCGGCGGCGCTGGCGAAGTTCATCGAGAAAAACGTGCCAAAAGACGCGCTGCTGCTCATCGGCGGCGATTTGAACACCCGCACGACCGAGGAATCCTGTTTCAAGGAGCTCGCCGACGTGGTGGTCATCCTGGAAAAGCCACCCGCCGATCAGAACGGCGACATCACCACCAACCGGCCGCGCAACCGGCCCTACGACTGGGTGCTGGCGAATCCGCAGTTGGAAAAATCCGCGGTGTCGGTGAAGCTCGCTGGCCGGGAGTTTTCCCACGGGTTGGTTTTCGACAGCAGGGTGTTTGAGCCTTTGGAAAAAGTCGCGCCGGTTCAGGCGGCGGACAGCGACCTGCCGATGATGCAGCACATGGCGGTGGTGCGGGATTTCCGGTTGCCGTGATTGGGGTGGATTACGTCGTTTGGGTGATAGCCAAAATCCGAAGGTGCCGTAGGGTGTGGCTTTGTGAAATGATCCGTCATTACCTGCTCATTCCGGTTTTTCTCATCCCTTTCGTCAGGGCGGAGGAGCGTGTGGAGTTCAACCGCGACATCCGGCCCATCCTCACCAAGCACTGCACCGCCTGCCATGGCGGCGTGAAAGAGGCGGGTGGGGTGTCGTTCATTTACCGGGAAAAGGCGCTGGGGAAGGGGGAATCCGGGGAATTTCCCATCGTCCCCGGCAAGCCCGCGGAGTCCGACATGCTGCGCCGCCTCCGCAGCCGCGATCCGGACGAGGTCATGCCCAAGCCGAAACACGGACCGCCGCTGCCGCCGGAGGAAATCGCCCTCATCGAGCGATGGATTCACCAAGGAGCCGGGTGGCAGGACCATTGGGCATTCGTTCCGCCGAAGGAGACGCCGGTGGCAAAAATTTCCGATGAGAAATGGCCCGCCGCGCCGCTCGACCGCTTCGTCCTCCGCCGGCTCGACCAGGAAAACATCAAGCCATCTCCGGAAGCCCCGCCCGCCGAATGGCTGCGGCGGGTGTCCTTCGATCTCACCGGATTGCCGCCCTCGCCGGAAGATCTCGCGGCGTTTGAGAGAAATCCCGACGCCCGCGCCGAGGCGGTGGATCGATTGTTAGCCTCCCCGCGGTTCGGCGAGCGCTGGGCGGTGATGTGGCTGGATCTCGCCCGCTACTCGGACACCTATGGATTTGAAAAAGACCCGCACCGCGACATCTGGCCATTCCGCGACTGGGTGATCCGCGCCTTCAACGCGGACATGCCGTATGACCGGTTCACAATCGAGCAACTCGCCGGCGACATGCTTCCCAACGCCAGCGCCGAACAGCGCCTCGCCACCGCTTTCCAGCGTAATACCCAGACGAATACCGAGGGCGGCACTGATGACGAGGAGTTCCGCGTGGCCGCTGTGATCGACCGGGCCACCACCACCTGGACCGCCTGGCAGGCGACGACTTTCGGCTGCGTGCAGTGCCACTCGCATCCGTACGATCCGATCGAGCACGACGAGTTCTATCAATTCATCGCTTTTTATAACAACACAGCGGACTGCGATCAGGACAACGATTTCCCCCGCATGAAAGTCATCGCCGATGCGGCGGGAAACGAGGAGGGGTCCCGACTTGAAATCAACATGCGCGTCTTGCGCGAACAGCTCAACGAAGCCGGTCGCGCTCTGTCCGAAGCGTCCGGAAGTTGGAGTGCGCTTACACCGGACGCCTTCGCACCAAGCCATGGAAGACTTGCCCTTGCCGCCGACGGGACGATCCGCAGCGAAGGCACCGTGCCAGTTGGCAACGTCCACAAGGTTTCCGCCCCGGCGCGGAGCTTCACCGCCGTGCGTCTCAATATCCTGCCGGATGCCGACGATCCGAAAAAATGGCCCGAGCGCGGGTCCTATGTCACGAGCTTCAAGGTTCATTTTGTCGATACCGCCGGGGTGGCCAGTACGGTTCCGATGAAGGAGGTCTTTGTGGATCGCTTCAGCGAGCCGGGCGAGCCGACTCCGAGCGGCAACGTCGGGGGATTTCCCAAGCTCGAAGGTCCGCGCTGGGCCGTTTTCGTTCCGGAACAACCCTTCGAGGCCGCGCCGGACTCACGCTTGGAGATCACGCTTGAGCAGAAAGCGCAAACTGCGGGCAACCAGGCCACGCCAGTTAAGAATTTCACCCTCCAGCTCTCCAACCACTCGGACTGGACCGCGCTCGTCAATGATCCGCAACGCCTCGCCACCTGGAAATCCCGCGATGAGATGGCGCGGCAATACAAGGCGCTCGAAGGCACACTGGTCCCGGTAATGGTCGAGCGCCCGGCGCGGAACACCCGCGTTTTCGCCCGTGGCAACAGGCTCTCCAAGGAGCACTCCGTTTCTCCCGGGGTGCCGAAGCTGCTCGCCGGCGGCGCGCCGGAAAACGGGATGACACGTCTCGACATGGCGCGCTGGATCGCCAGTCCGGAGAATCCTCTAACCGCACGGGTGATGGTGAACCGTCTGTGGGGCGAGCTCTTCGGCACCGGCCTCGTGCAGACGGCGGAGGACTTCGGAACCTCCGGCACACCGCCCAGTCACCCGGAACTGCTGGACCACCTCGCGCTGCGGTTCGTGAACGAGCACCATTGGTCGATCAAGTCGATGCTCCGCGAGATCGTGCTTTCCTCGACCTATCGGCAGACGCACCGCGCGTCGAAGGAGCTTGCCGAAAAGGATCCGTCCAACCGCCTGCTCGCTCGTGGCCCGCGCAACCGTCTCTCCGCCGAAATGGTGCGCGACCAGGCGCTGTCGGTCGCCGGTTTGCTCTCGCCGAAAATGCATGGCCCGCCGGTCTATCCACCGCAGCCCGCCGGAATCTGGAGCTCGATTTACAACGGCGCGAAATGGAAGGAATCCACCGGTGAGGACCGTTTCCGCCGGGGGATTTACACCTATCACAAGCGCACCAGCGGCTTTCCCGGGTTTCTCACCTTCGACGCGCCTAGCCGCGACCTCTGCAGCGCGCGCCGCATCACCAGCAACACGCCGCTGCAGGCGCTCGTCACGCTCAACGACCCCGCCCACATCGAGGCGGCGCAGGGATTTGCAAAGCGGATGCAGGCCCACTCTTCCGCTCTCCCCGCGCAGCTCGCCTTCGGCATCGAACTGTGCACCCAGCAGTCCGCCTCGCCCGCCATGATCGGGGAACTCACGAAACTCCACTCCGACGCCACCGCAGACTATCAAAAAAATCCCGCCGAAGCGGCGAAACTCGCGGAGTCGCCATCCTCCGCCGCACTTGTGCTAACCGCCAACACCCTTCTCAACCTGGACTCCGCGCTCACCCGCTAGAAACCATGAATCCCGAACAATTCGCACGGCTCAAACATACCGAGCTCCAGCATCT
Source organism: Akkermansiaceae bacterium (assembly GCA_031425955.1). Taxonomy (GTDB): domain Bacteria; phylum Verrucomicrobiota; class Verrucomicrobiia; order Verrucomicrobiales; family Akkermansiaceae; genus Luteolibacter. The sequence goes on from JANPKJ010000005.1 coordinate 6,300, forward strand.
CACGCGCCGTCATTTCCTTTCGAAGTGCTCCACAGGCCTCGGCGCGATGTGGCTCGCCAGCACCGCGGGCCGGGCTTGGGGCGCATCTGGTGCCTTGAAAAAAGATCCGGCCAATCCGCTCGCGCCGTCGTTGTCGCAGTTCGGCCCCAAGGTGAAGCGGGTGATCTATCTGCACATGTCGGGCGCGCCGTCGCAGCACGAGTTGTTCGATTACAAGCCGGAGCTGCACAAACTCAACGGCAAGGAATGTCCGAAGGAATTTCTCGAAGGCAAGCAGTTCGCCTTCATCCAGGGCGTGCCGAAAATGCTGGGGCCGCAGTTTGATTTCAAACAACACGGTCAGTCGGGCGCGTGGGTGTCCGACCGGCTGCCGCATTTCTCCTCGGTGGTGGACGACGTGTGTTTCATCAAGTCGATGCACACGGACCAGTTCAACCACGCGCCCGCGCAGTTGCTGCTCCACACCGGATCCCAGAATCTCGGCACGCCGTCCATCGGCGCCTGGGCCACCTACGGGCTTGGTTCGGAAAACCAGAACCTGCCCGGCTTCATCGTCCTGACATCTGGCGGAAACAATCCGGACGCTGGGAAATCCATCTGGGGATCCGGCTACCTGCCATCCGTTTTCCAAGGCGTGCAATGCCGCTCGACCGGCGAGCCGGTTCTCTATCTGGACGATCCCGCGGGCATCTCGCGCGACCTCCGCCGCCGCTCGCTCGACACGCTCGACAGGCTGAACCAGCAGATTGCTAACGACGTGGGTGATCCGGAAACCGTCACCCGCATCGCCCAATACGAGATGGCGTTCCGGATGCAGACGCACGCCACCGACGCGTTCGACCTGAAGCAGGAATCCCCGGCCATCCACGAGCTCTACGGCACCCAGCCCGGCAAGGAATCCTTCGCGAACAACTGCCTGCTCGCCCGCCGCCTCGCCGAGCGCGGCGTGCGCTACATCCAGTTGTTTCACGCTGGCTGGGACTCGCACGGCGCGTCCGAGAAGGAAGCGATCAACAAGGGCTTCAGCGAGCGCTGCAAGGAGGTGGACCAGCCGATGACCGCGTTGCTCAAGGATCTCAAACAACGCGGTCTGTTGGAGGATACGCTCGTCGTCTGGGGCGGCGAGTTCGGCCGCACGCCCATGCAGGAAAACCGCGGCGGCACTGAAATGGCCTTCGTCGGCAGGGACCACAACCCTGGCGGCTTCACCGTCTGGATGGCCGGCGGTGGTGTGAAGCCCGGTTTCTCGTTCGGCGAGACCGACCCGATCGGTTATGAAGCCATGACCGACAAGGTCTCCGTCCACGACCTCCACGCCACGATGCTGCATCTCATGGGATTCGATCACGAAAAGTTGACCTACCCGGCCCAAGGCGTGCCGCAACGGCTCACCAACATCACCAAGCCGGGGAGTAAGATCGTGAAAGGCATTCTAGCATAAGGAGCCACGCAACTCCTGTCGTGGAGGCGAATGCATGGTCTTTGAAACGCGCGCAGCTCTTCGCAAAAGTCGCCCATTCTCATCCACCAAAGGAGTGTGGAGGCTCATTATGGCAGAGCGAAATAGGAGCTCGCGCACCAGCACCTTGGGCCGCCGTTCTTCTGGAATCTACGGTAAAACGCCGTTAAACACCGCAGCGTTCGCGAAAGGGTCGAGCACGAGAAAGAGAGTGACGGAGAGCGCGATCAGATTCACTTGCGCGGTCTAGCGAAAATCGGCGCGGGATGCAAAATGATTCGAAGGTAGCCCGAAACGGTAGCTGGCGGGTTTGCCCATCGAGTGAATCATCGTAGATCTCATCTCAACGACACAAAAAGACCACGGGCGGCTGGCGACCGTGGTCTTCGGATCGGGCGTGGGGCATGGCGGTTAAAAACCGCTACCATGGTTAGATCATGCCTTCGATGAGTTTCTCCAGTTTCACGATGTCCGCGGAGAAGGCGCGGATGCCGTGAGCGGTCTTCTCAGTGGCCATCGGGTCTTCGTTGAGCATGAAGCGGAAATCGCTCTCGTTGAGGGAGATTTTCTCGTGCGGGCTGGCGGCGGCTTCCGCGGCGGTGAGGCGCGGGGTGACGGGCTCGTCGGACGCTTGCAGCTCGGCGAGCAGGCCGGGGCTGATGGTGAGCAGGTCGCAACCGGCGAGCGCGAGGATCTCGCCCTTGTTGCGGAAGGACGCGCCCATGACTTGGGTCTTGTAGCCGAATTTCTTGTAGTAGTTATAAATTGCGCGTACGGAGATGACACCGGGATCCTCGTCACCCTGATAGTCATTGCCGGTTTCCTTTTTATACCAGTCGAGAATGCGACCGACGAAGGGCGAGATGAGGCGCACGCCGGCTTCGGCGCAGGCCACGGCCTGGGCGAAGGAGAAGAGCAGGGTGAGATTGCAGTGGATGCCTTCCTTGGCGAGTTCCTCGGCGGCCTTGATGCCTTCCCAGGTGGAGGCGATCTTGATGAGGATGCGTTCGCGCGAGTGGCCTTCTTTTTCGTAGGCGGCGATGAGTTGGCGGGCCTTGGCGACGGTGGCGGCGGTGTCGAAGGAGAGGCGGGCGTCGACTTCGGTGGAAACGCGGCCGGGGACGATCTTGAGAATTTCCAGACCGAAGAGGATCAGGATGCGGTCGAGGATCGCTTCGGTGAGGGCCGGGCCGGTCACGCCGGTGGCTTTGACTTCCTTCACGGCCTGCTCGACGAGGTGGCGGTATTCCGGCTTGGCGGCGGCCTGGAGGATGAGCGACGGGTTGGTGGTCGCGTCTTGCGGCTGGTAGGTTTTCATCGATTCGAAATCCCCGGTATCGGCGACGACGGTCGTGTATTGCTTCAGTTGGTCGAGTTGGTTCATGCTGGGAGTGACGTAGTCGCCCGGGTCCCGCTTGGAAAGTCGAAAAGGCCATGGGTATGGCATCCTCGATGAATCCTATTTCAACAGGTGATGAATCCGTTTGAAGGTAAAGGCCCCCGCAATGGCGCCAAACAGATCGGCGATCCAGTCCGCCAGATCGTTTCCGCTGCGACCGGGAGTGAAGCTCTGGTGAAATTCGTCGAGAGCGCCGACAAGGGCGACGATGATGACGGCGGTGCCGATGATTTTCCGCCAGTTCGGATTCTCCGGATTGCGCCGGTAGAGCCAGGCGCTGATCAGTCCGCTGCCGCCGAAGTAGTAGCCGAAATGAACGATTTTGTCCAAATGCGGGATAGGCGGGACCCCTTCGCTGGGAATGCGGAAGGAGGAAAGTCCCCATAGCACGGCGAACCAGAGCAGGAAGCCGGCGAGCCAGAAATTCGGATGGCGGGGGAGCCGCGGCATCCTCAGAGTTTGCGCATTTCCTCCTCCAACCGCTCGGCGAGCCACTGCTTCATCATCGACTGGTAGTTGAGGAAGCGGCCGCGGGCGATGCGCTTGATGCGGGAAAGCATGCGCGGGTCGAAACGCAGCGTGATGGTGGTGGATTCGCGGGAGTCGGCGGTGTGCACCGAGCTGGCCATCAGGCGGCCGTCGAGCTCGTGGGTCTCCCAGAAGCGGGCTTCGGCGGCCTCATCGGCAAATTCGGGGATTTCGCTCCAGCGGTTGATGACGTTCATGATAGGGAAAAGGGGAGGGGATCTCAGCGGTATTCCGCGTATTTGCGATCGTAGAATTTCTGCTCGGTGTCGGACATTTCGCGGGCGGCGACGACTCGGGTCGCCTTGCCGTCGGTGCGGAATGAGAGGAACAGGTAGCGGTCCGATACGGTGCGGCCGAGGGCGTAATAGCGGGAGGCCCCGTCGGCGCGTTCGTTGTCGGGAAGGAAACGAACGGAGAACGGATCCTCGAATGCTTCTTCAAGCTCACGGGGTTTGATGTGTCGAAGGTCGAATTGAATATCGAGAATGTCGAGCTCCATGGCGGGAGTTTGCGGATGGTCAGGGAAAGTGCAATAAAGACTTTGAAGAAGTCTGGGCGGTGGCAGGATGCAAAAAAGGCTCCCTCGCGAGAGGGAGCCTTTCAGCTGCAGGCGAATGCATTTCAGCGGGTCCGTCTGAAGGTCTTGGGACGCCCGCTCCTCCTACCTGAGGAAGAGCGGGTGTCACAAGATGCCGTTTCAGATTCGGAACTGCCAGAGTGCTTCCACCTCTCGGTCACGCCATGCGGGACGACGGGACATCGGGTCTTGTAACGTCCGGATCGCCTTGCGGCCACCCGTCGTGAGAAAGGTCTCGCAGTCGATGGAAACGACTTCGAGGCCCATGTAGTAGGTGCCGTGAAGGGTCACGACGGATTCCGCACCCCACGTTTCCGCGAGGTGTTCCTTGAGCAGGAGGGCTTCCTTTCTTCCCAAAAACAGGAAGGCGGGAGTTTCTCCGTGATCGCACTTGGAGCGGATCAGATCCGACACTGCATCGCCGTCCCAGGCGTCCTCGAAGGACAGCTCGGACGGCACGCTAGATAAGTCGGGGTATGGCGTGTGGTATTCTTTGATGTTCATTTTATGTGTATGGGTGGCGATTTCAAGACAGCAGCCCCCGTGCCAGCGCCCCGTCCGAGAGCCGTTCCGGCTTGTGGTTGCAAGGTTCCGCAGGGGTAACTGTTAACATTTCGAGGCTCGATCCCGCCGTCATAAGCAGAGCAATGACAACGGGTCGAACTACTTAAGCACCCTGAAACATCAGCCTGATCCGGGCAATTTGAAGACGGTGACTTTTTCGAAACATTCGGCGGTTTTTCGGTGAAATTCGCAGGAAAACGGTGCGGATCGGGGCGATGAAAGGCAGCTTTTTCCCGAATTCCGGTGTTTAGCTTTGCCAATCGAGGGAAATTTTGTCATGCCGCCGCTACAAAGTCATTAAGATCTCCGTATTGTCGGAACGCCTAAGAGACTTTGTCCCATTGGAAAATGCCCGGCGAGAAACTCAAGATGATCCGTCTCACGTGGAAGCGCCTGCTTGGTGCTTTGCGCATGTTGGTGCGGTCGGAGCAGGGGCCGAAGGCGGTGGCGTTTGCCTTTACACTGGTGATCCTGATGGTCGCCATCAACGGCCTGAATGTGGTGAACAGCTTCGTCGGCCGGTATTTCATGTCGGCGATCGAGAACCGCGACGTGGCGGTATTCCAGCGGCAGACTCTTTATTACATTCTGGTGTTCCTGGCCTCGACGGTGGTGCTGGTGTTTTACCGCTTCACCGAGGAACGGTTGGGAATCTTGTGGCGCGAGCAACTGACACGCCGCCTGACCGAGGCCTATCTCAAGGACCGCACGTATTACCGCTTGGATTCCGCGACGGGGGTGGCGAATCCGGACCAGCGGATTTCTGAAGATGTCCGCGCTTTCACCACCACCACGCTCTCTTTCGTTCTGTTGATCGTGAACGGGTCGATGACGGCGATCTCGTTCTCGGGGGTCTTGTGGACGATCAGTCCGCTGCTGTTCGGTGTGGCGGTGGCCTATGCGGCGGTCGGATCGGTGCTGACGATCTATCTGGGCAAGCCGTTGATCCGGCTGAACTACAACCAACTCGATATGGAGGCGAATTTCCGGTCGGACCTGATCCATGTGCGGGAAAACTCCGAGTCGATCGCGATGGCGCACCGCGAGGGGCGGTTCCGGGCGAAGCTGAACCGGCGGCTCGACGCGCTGACCGCGAACTTCCGGCGCTTGATCCGCATTAACCGAAATCTCGGGTTCTTCACCAACGGTTATAATTATTTCATCCAGATCATTCCGGCGCTGATCATCGCGCCGATGTTCATCGTGGGCACCAAGGAGTTCGGTGTGATCACGCAGTCGACCATGGCTTTCGCCACGCTGGTGGGAGCGTTTTCACTGATCATCACGCAGTTCCAGTCGATCTCCGCATTCACCGCGGTGGTGGCGCGGCTGCATACGCTGAATGATGCGATCGAGAAGGCCCAGCGCACGTCGCTGTGCATGATCGAGACGGAGGAGTCGCCGGACCGGGTGGTGTATGAAAATGTGACGATGCATTCGGCCGACTGGTCCCGGTTGTTAGTCTCGGATTTGAATCTCGAAATCCGGCGTGGCTCGCGGTGGCTGGTGATCGGCAAGGACGATGCTCCGAAAGTGGCGTTGTTCCGCGCGACGGCGGGTGTCTGGGGCTGCGGCGCCGGTCGCATCATCCGGCCCAACCTCGATGAAATTCTGTTTCTGCCAGAGCGCCCCTACCTCCCGCCGGGCACGCTGCGTGAAGCGCTGTTGCGGACGGGAATGGAACTGGTGACGCCCGATGCAGAGATCATGCAAGTGATCGGCAAGCTGGGACTTCAGGATGTGGTGGCTCACTCGAACGGCCTGGATACGGACCAGGACTGGGATGATCTACTCTCGATCGGCGAGCAGCATCTGCTCTCCGTGGCCCGCATCTTTCTGGCCAAGCCCGCGTTTGTGTTTCTCGACCGCCCGGGCAGTTCGCTTCCGAAAAACCAGATTTCCAGCATCCTGGACATGCTGTCGGAGCAGGGGATCGGCGTGGTGATCCTCTCGAAAAACGGCGAATCGCGCCTGCGCTATGACGCGGTGCTGGAATTCAAAGGGGAGGGGGCATGGGAGATGCGGCGTGAGCTTGCCGCGGAGAGCAAGACGGAGCTCCAGGACTTGAGTTGCTAGGGATCGCTAGGTGAGGACCGGTGCTCCCGCGTCTCCCAGAAAGACGGTGGCGGTGACCGGCAGGTTCTTGACGGCGACCGAATTTCCCCGGTCTTCAATTGCGAGCGGATGTCCCGCAGAGCAGATGGCGTGATGGATTTTCGTTCCGGGAGGGAGCGGCGGTGTCACGTGAAGTCCGCCCGGCGGCATGGACAGGGATCCGCCGATGGTGAACTCGACGCACTGGGTCTCCTTCACTGCTATTTGGAAATCCAACCTGCCAAAACGGGTCATCAGGCCGCGCACCGAGAATCCTTGCTCCTGGGAAATCCACGACCACGGCAAGCCGGATGCAAGCACAAGTTTCTCGGTTGCCTCGCGTTCGCTCGCGACCATCGAGATCAAGGCTAACATATACTCCGCCGCGATCCAGGTGTGGGGCACGTCTCCCAGGTGTCCGGGCGAGAGCGGGTCGCGCCAGGTGATTTCCGGCCATTGGTTCCATTCCCGCGGCCGGCGGTCTGCCAGGAAGACATTCAGCAGCTCGTGTGCCTCATCGCGTTTTCCGAGACGGACAAACGCGCCGATGATGCGGATCTCGTAGGCCGTGTAGTTCAGCCAGGGAATTTCCCCGCGGTGTTTCTGGCGGAATCCTTCGAGATACGTCTCCAGCATCTGGTGCAGAGGGCCGGCGGGTAGATCGTCGGCGAAATCGAGCTGGGCGATCGCATTGGACGTGGCGGTGGGATCGAAGTCCGCCCACTCGACGGACCCTGGGATGTATGCAAGTTGGTTTTTTTCGATCACCCGCTCCATCGACGCCACCACATCGGCTAGAAACGCCAGTGCTTCATCGCGCCAGCGCGCGGCATCCTCGTGATGGTCCAGAGCGTCGGCCACCTCCGCCGCCGCTTCCAGCCCGCGGATGCCCCAGAAATCATCCCAGTAGGAATGCACCGGATGCGCCAGATAGCCCTCGTGGCTGGCGGACTCTGGCAGTAATCCATAACAATCGGAGTGCTCGGGTTCGCTGAAATCGCGGGTCATCCGCTGCGAGCGCAACCGCCGTAAATACTCCGCCGCAAGGTGAACCGGCTGCCACATGGATTTCAGGAAATCGATGTTTCCCTCGTAGCGGAAGGCCTCGCAGATGCCCCAGATCAGCTGGCCGTGGCTGTCGTGCTCCACCAGGTCGTCCACGCCGTCGCGATCCACCACGCAGGGCACATAACCGTCCTCATGTTGAAATTGCACATACCAGATCAGGAAATCCCGCAGCACGTGCGGGCGTTCCACCTTGGCCATCGCCGCGCCCATGATCACGCAGTCCCGCACCCACGAGCGGGTGTAGCGCCGCGGGCCGGGCTGGATCGCCGGCCCGTCGCGGTTGATGAGAATGTGACTGGCCGCCGTGCGGAAACAACTGATGGCGCTTTCTGCTACCGACGGGACGCGCCACTCGACTGGCGCGAGAATTTCCTCCCAACGAGCGAGCGCCTTGTCCCTGCTGTCATCAGCCGGAGCGATAATCTTGTTGAAAAACGGCACCGAGACCGTGACCTCGAAAACGTCGTCACCGGCTGGTAGATTCCAAACCATCGCCGCCGAGGCCAGTCCGGAGCCATCGTTCACCACGCTTGCCGCCGGAAGCTCGCCTCTTGAGAGGAAATCCACGACACCGCCTTCTTCAAAGGTCACTGCTCCGTTAGTCGCGGGCGGCCGGTTTGCATCCACCCGACGACCGTCCACGGTCATTCCCGCACCGTCACAATGGATCTCTCGGATGGGACTGCGCCCTCCCAGATTGCGGAACGCCTGCCAGGGGGGATTCACCTGGAACGGACGCACCGTGACCGCCAGCCGCACTTCGTGGTTCGACCGGTTCTCCACCTGATAGGTCGCACGCAGGGTGAGGGCGTCGTCCGCGCCATCGACCCATGGCAGGATCGTGAGCTTCACCTCGCCCGCCTGCCAGGTCACCACCGGAAACGGCGCGCCACCGGCCTCCAGCGAGAGCCCGATTTCCACATCCGCCCAGGTGACCAGCTTGTCGCCGATGATTAAAAACGGCTCCAGCGAGAATCCCGCCTCGTCCACCTCCACCATGCCTTCTTCGTTGACCAACCCCCGGCGGCGGCCTTCCGGACTGCCGATCGGTGTCCAGTAGGATTGCTCGCGGCACCAGTATCGCGGAAACCAACCGCGCGGGTAATCCGCCGCCACCGCGTGGATGAACTCGTTAGGTGTGTGGGAGAACGCGTCTGGCCGCAAGTGAAGCGAGTGAAGTGCCGCCGACTCCGCGTTGGCGAAATTCAGACGCAGGAAGCGCGCTTCCGCCTGGTGGGCCGGAACATGGCTCGTCGCACCCAGCGTGCGCGTGCCCTGATGGATCCGCGTCCATGCCTCGCCATCCGTGGATAGCTCGATGTCATAAGCACGCGGCGGCACCGGCGACGGCCACTTGATCACCAGCCCGCCGAAGCGCACGAGCCGTCCGAAATCCACCGACCACCAGGGTGCCGCATCGGTCTCGTCCGCCCGCCAGCCACTTGGCGAGTCCGCCTCGAAAACCGACTCCGGTGGATTGTTCGGGCGGTGGCTCGATGCGGAGACAGCGTGCGGCGAATAAAGCGTCTGATCATCCAGCATCAGGTCCGAAAAACAGACACTGCCATCACCGCCCGGACCGGCCGCGATCACCAACTCCACGGCACCGACGGATTTTGGCGCTCCACCACCCGCCGGGCCCCAGGCGAACGGCAGGTCACGTTCGCGGATCAGGACCTCCGTCCAGTCCGCCGGAAGCGAGGTATCCTCCTGGAGAAAGCGCCAGGCATTCGAACCGCCCGGATCAGCGATTTTGAATTCGAAATTGTTCTGCAACCCCTCACCGCGCAGGGAAAACCGGAGATCGAAGGTCGTTGGCAGTTCGAACCGGCCTTCCTTCCGGGCCACCACAAATCCTCCGCCACCTTGGAAATCGTAATCCAGCCGCAGCGCCGGCTTGCCGTCCGGCCCCTCGATGGCAGTGAGGATTCCCTCGGCTTGGCCGGATGCGAAGACTTTCCATTCGGTCGGGTCTTTGAAGAAATTGATGAACGATTGGGTCGGCATGCGAGAGTGGGTTTGGCGGGCTCAAACCGAGGCTAATCATCTGTTCTGCCGATGCCAGAAAAGACTTCCTTCAATACCTAGCATCGTTCCCGCACCCGCATCAGCCGCTCGCCGGCGGCGCGGAGGGTTTCCTCGTTTTTCGCGAAGTGGAAACGGATCAGGTGGTTCACGGGCTCGCGGAAGAAGCTGGAACCGGCGACTCCGGCCACGCCGATCTCGCGGATGAACCACTCGGACGCGGCGGTGTCGTTGGCGAAACCTAACGAGGAAATGTCCACCATGACATAATAGGCTCCTTGGGGTTCGGTGAAGGGCAGGCCGGTCTTGCGGAGGATTTCCAGAAACACTTCGCGCTTGGCGGTGTAGAGGTCGCGCAGTCCGGTGTAATAGCTATCCGGCAGTTCCAATCCGGCCACGGCGGCTTCCTGCAAGGGCGCAGCAGCGCCGACCGTTAGGAAGTCGTGGACTTTTCTCGCCTGCGCGATCACCTCCGGCGCGGCCTGGACATAGCCGAGTCGCCAGCCGGTGATGGAGTAGGTTTTGGAAAGGGAGTTGCAGGTGATGGTCCGCTCGAAGGCACCAGGCAGTGCGGCGAAATGGATGTGCTCGTGAGGCGCGTAAACGATGTGCTCGTAAGGCTCGTCGGTGATCACAAACACGTCGTGTTTTTCCGCGAGACGGAGGATTTCCATCAGCTCCCCTCGGGTGAAGACCTTGCCGGTGGGGTTGGAGGGATTGCAGACGACGATGGCTTTGGGCTTTTGTTCGAAAGCTTTCTCAAGGTCAGCGGGATCGAAGCCGAAATCGGGTGGATGTAGCGGCACATAGATCGGCTCTGCACCGGAGAGGATGGCGTCCGCCGCGTAGTTTTCGTAAAACGGCGAGAAGACGATGACCTTGTCGCCCGGATTGCAAGCGGTCATCATCGCGACCATCATCGCCTCGGTGCTGCCGCAAGTGACGACGAGGTGTTGCTCGGGATCGATGGGCAGGCCGCTGAAGTGACGGATCTTGGCGGCGAGCGCGTTGCGGAAACGGGGCGCGCCCCAAGTGACGGCGTATTGGTGGCAGTTCGAGCGCGTCGCCCGTTCCAGCGCTGCGAGAATTTCTTCCGGCGGGTCGAAGTCGGGAAAGCCCTGGGAAAGATTGATCGCGCCGTGCTGGTTGGCGAGACGCGTGGTCCCCCGGATCACGGATTCAGTGAAGGCGGCGAGGCGGAGGGCGGTGGCGGGCATCGGTGTGGGGCGAATATGTCCTTCCGCGTCAAGCGGTGACAGCGTCACGGTTGGCAGTAGCGCTTGGTTTTTCCAGTAAATTGTGGCTATTGTCGATGGTGCTGGCTTCATCCGAAGGATGTCGCTAGCTGGCCTTGAGGCCGGGATGTGCAAGGGGAGGCCGATGAACGAGCTTCGCGCGGTTCATGAACATCGACGCTCACAGAGCGACGCTACAAGGCGGTTCATCTGCAGAATGTAGCTGCGCGTCTATGACCGTCGCTAGCTGGCCTTGAGGCCGGGATGTGAAAGGGGAGGCCGATGAAGGAGCTTCGCGCGGTTCAAGGGCATCGACGCTCACAGAGCGCCGCGACAAGGTGGCTCATTCACATCCACGAATCCGGCCGGATGGCTCCGGCATAGGGCCAATCCTCCGCTTTTCCGACCAACCCCGCACGCACCGGATTCTCCCTTACATATCTCCATTTCTCCGCGTGCGATTCGCTGGAGCGGATTAGGTGATCGAAGAATCCCTTCTGCCAATGCGGAGCTTCGATCGTATGCTCACGCCAGTGTTTGGACATCGTGTTTTTCAGCGATTTCATCCACATCGACAAGCCCACAGCCCCCGGCGGGATGCAGACGAAGAGATGAAGATGATCCGGCATGAGGACATAACGCCCGACCAGGACACCGCGTTCCCTTGCCAGAATGCAGAAGCGGCGGAAGACTTCGTGCGCGTCATCGTGGGCTAGGAGATGCCTGCGCATTTCCGTGCAGGCCGTGATGAAATACACCGGGGCCTCGCTGAAAACGGAATTCAAACGGGTGAGGCGGTTCATTGGAAATTCGATAACATACGGTCATGTCGGCCGCAAGAAGCCTGTAGCGTCGCGTCTGAGACCGTCGCTAACTGTCCTTGAGGCGGGGACGCGAAAGAGAGGGCCAATGAAGATGCTTCGCGCGGGTCATGGGCATCGACGCTCATAGAGCGCCCCTACAGGGCGGTTCATTTGCGGGCATTCCTTATGCTGTCACCGCACCGCGGTCGTCGTTGAGGCCGGATTTTTCGAGGAAATAGTCGTAGCCGCCGGTGTAGCGGGTGACGAGGGCTCCGTTTTCCGGGTTCTTCTCGTTGCGGGTGATTTGCAGCGTCGTTTCCGCCAGCGTGCGGATGAAGTGCACGTCGTGGGAAATGAAGACGAGCGTGCCTTCGTAGGATTTGAGCGCGTTGACCAGCGAGTCGATGGAGAGGATGTCCAAGTGGGTGGTGGGCTCGTCCATCAGCAGGAGGTTCGGCGGATCGACGAGGAACTTGACGAGGTTGAGGCGGGATTTTTCTCCTCCTGATAGAATGCCACAGCGTTTTTCCACATCGGTGCGGCGGAAGAGGAAGGTGCCGAGAATGGAGCGGGCGTCTTCCTCGCGCAGGGTGGTGCAGGCACCCATGACTTCCTCGAGCACGGTGTTGTTCTCGTTGAGCGACTCGATGCGGTGTTGCGAGTAGTAACCGAGCTTGGTGGCGTAGCCGGGTTCGCGCTTGCCGGAGTCGATCGGGATGAGGCCGGCGAGAATCTTGAGTAGCGTGGATTTACCCGCGCCGTTAGGGCCGACGAGCACGATGCGGTCGCCGCGCTCGATGGTGAGGTCGAGGTCCTTGTAGATCCGCTTTTCGCCGTAGGCCTGGCCGACCTTGGTGAGTTCCATGACCTTCTGGTTGGAACGCGGCGGCTGCGGGAAGCTGAATTTGAAGGGCTTCCGCGGGGCGCGGGGTTTTTCGACTCGGTCGAGTTTTTCGAGGAACTTGATGCGCGACTGGACCTGCGCGGCTTTCGATCCGACCTGGCGGAAGCGGTCGATGAATTCCTGGTGGCCTTCGATTTCCTTCTGCTGGTTCCGATAGGACTGGACGCGCTGGTCGTAGGTTTTTTCCCGCTGGTCGAGGTAGGAGGTGTAGTTGCCGGTGTAGGAAATGAGTTTTGCCGCGTCCGGATCGATCTCGATGACGGTTTCGATGATTGAGTCCATGAAGTCCCGGTCGTGGGAAATCATCAGGATCGCGCCGCTGTAATTTAACAGATAGCGCTGGAGCCAGAGCAGGGAGAGCAGGTCGAGGTGGTTCGTCGGCTCGTCGAGCATGAGCAGGTCCGGCTCCATGGTGAGGAGCTGGGCGAGGTGGGCGCGCATCACCCAGCCGCCGGAATATTCGCGGGCGGGCTTGTGGAAATCCTCGTTTTTGAATCCGAGGCCGTGGAGGATTTTTTTCGCCTTGGGTTCGAGCTGATAGCCGTTGAGGGCGGTGAACTGGTCCTGCGCCTTGGCGAAATCCGGGTGCGAGAGGTCGCCGGTGGCCTCGTGCTCGCGCATGGTACGGAGGATGCCGATCATTTCCGGGGTGATGCCCATGGCGATTTCGATGATCGTCTCATCCGTCGGCTCGCCGGCTTCCTGCGGCAGGTATCCGGTGATGGCGTATTCGTCGCGCTCGATCTTCCCTTCATCGGGGCTGTCCTCGTCGAGGATCATGCGGAAGAGGGTGGACTTGCCGGCACCGTTCGGGCCGACGAGGGCGACGCGCTCGCCCCAGTTGATGGACATTTCCGCTTCGCGGAGCAGGCAGCGGCCGCCGAGAGTTTTCGTGAGCTTGTGAATCGTGAGCACGGAGGGGGTTTAGAGGACGAGGGCGGGGTGGGCAAGGATTTCGGCAGCAAGCTCACATTCCGGAAATGTGAGCTATTGACCTTGACGAAACGGGGGGCGGGCGGGCTTCATACCGCAACCACCATTCCCGCATGCGTTTCCCCACAACTCCCTCATTCCTCATGCCGCGCGGCGTGGGTCAATTCGCCGCCCTCACCTCGCTTTCCATTCTCGCGCTTGCAGGCACCCTGCACGCGCAGGATTTCGAGGGGAAAACCATCACGGATGTCACCATCCGCTACAAGGGAGCCAAGACGGTCGATGAGGCCCGCTTGCGGAATTTGATGCTTTCCAAGACCGGCACGGCGTATCGCGCCGAGGCCTTGGACAACGACATCAAGTCGCTTTACGAATCCGGCTTGGTGGATGACGTGCGCTTCCTCGCGGAGCCAGTCGGGACCGGGGTGAATCTCATCGCAGAGGTGACCACCCGTCCGGGACTCGGCGGGGTCGGCTTTGTAGGTAACTCGATTTTCACCGACCAAAAGCTGGCGAAGGAATCGAAAATGAAAGCCGGGGGCGCGCTCAGCGACGAGCAGATCCTCGAAGCCCGCCGCAACATCGAGAAATACTATCAGGGATACGGCTACCCGGACGTAACGGTCACGCACCGCACGCAGGCAACCGGTCAGGAGGGATTGTCCGACTTGATTTTCGTCATCGACGAGGGTCAGAAGAACGAGGTCCGGAAAATTACCTTCGAAGGAAACAATTCGTTCACCGATCTGGAACTCCGCAAGGAAATGAAGGTGAAGGAAAAAGGCTGGTTCTCTTGGCTGACCAAATCCGGTCGCTTCGAGTCGGACCAACTGGACACCGATCTGGACGCCATTCTCGATTTCTACCGCAGCCGGGGCTACCTCCGCGTGAGCAGCCCGGGCATCAACCGCGTGCCGGTGGGCGACGGCAGCATGGATCTCGTCATCCCGATTGTGGAGGGCGAGCGCTACACGGTCGCCGGCGTCGGTTTCGGGAAAATGACGGTTTTCAAACCGGAAGAACTCTACCCCGCGCTGACCTTGGTGGGTGAGCAGGCCTACTCCTCAAAGAAAATGCGCGCGGACATCACGATGATCCGCAGTTACTACGGATCCCGCGGCTATGCGGACGTGATGGTGAATCCGGACATCCGCGACGCGGGTCCGAACCGGGTGAGCATCACCTACAAAATCACCGAAGGTTCCCGCTTCAAGGTCGGCCGCGTGAACATCGCCGGCAACACCAAGACCAAGGACAAGGTCATCCGCCGGGAAATCCCGCTCAAGCCGGGTGACCAGTTCAACTCCGTTGAACTTGAAACCACCAAGTCGCGTTTGGAAAACCTCCAGTATTTCAGCGAGGTGCAGGCCACCGGCTCACCCGGTGGTTCCGGCTACCGCGACGTGAACGTGCTGGTTGAGGAAAAACCAACCGGTTCCGTGGGCGTCGGCGTGGGCTTCAGCTCCATCGACAGCGTGGTCGGCTTCCTCACTCTGGAGCAGACGAACTTCGACCTTTTCAACCCGTGGAATTTCACCGGTGGCGGCCAGCGTTTCAACATGAACCTGCGGGCGGGTGCCGAGCGTTCCGACTTCAGCGTCTCGCTCGTGGAGCCATGGTTCATGGACCAGCAACTCTCGCTCGGTGGTGAGCTTTTCTATCGGGAGTCCTCCTATTTCAGCGACTACTACGACCAGACCAACATCGGTGGTGCCATCTCGCTGAGAAAGCCGATCGGCTCCAAGGGCTCGCTTAAGGCGGAATACCGGTTGGAAAACATCAATATCGATTCGGAAGTGAACAACTTCTCCTATCGGACTCCGGCGGGTCTTCCGGATGGTAACAATTCGGAACTTTCCCAGGACAAAATCGGCGGCGACTATCTGCGCAGCGCCATTGGCCTGAACTACGTTTTCGACAACCGCGACAACAACATCCAGCCACGCTCCGGTCATAAGGTGGACACCGGCATCACCTTCGCCGGCCTCGGTGGGGACGTGGAAACCTTCACGGTATCCGCGCTCGGGCAGAAATACTGGAACCTCAAGTGGGACACCATCCTGTCGGTGAACGGAGAAATCGCCACCGTCGACGGACTCGATGACGAGATCCCGATTTTCGAGCGGATGTTCCTCGGCGGCGGTCGGACCCTTCGTGGTTTCGAGTTCCGCGATGTCGGGCCTCGTGATAACGGTTATACGGACTCTGTCTACGGCGGAAACTCGCTGGGTTATGTGACGGTGGAGTATTCCGTGCCCATCATCGACAACATCCGCGCGGTGGTCTTCGCGGACACGGGCTTCGTCAACGAATCGAGCTGGGATATCAGCCCTAGCGAAATCTACAGCGACGTCGGCCTCGGCATTCGCCTCAAGCTGCCAATCAGCCCGCTGCCACTCGCGCTGGACTACGCTTTGCCTGTCATGACTCCAGACGGTCCGACCGGCGACGAGGCCGACAAGGGCGGACAGTTCAACTTCTCGCTGCAGTCGCAGTTCTAATAGCGACTGGCGGACGATTCTTCCAAGCCGGCCCTCCGCTCGCGGACGGCCGGTATTTTCTTGCCGTGTCGCTGGAGGAATTCATCGATCCTCATGGCTGGCTGTTGGAAATTGTGGGAAGGGTTTTACGAACAGTTAGCCCCGCCATGTTGCTGCGCTCCATGGCCGCCACGGCGTCGGCGATGCGGAGGCCGTCCATGGCGGCGCTGACGATGCCGCCGGCGTAGCCCGCGCCTTCGCCGCAGGGGTAGAGGCCTTGGATTTCCGGGTGTTCAAGGGTGTCGTCCCGGCGCGGGATTCTCACCGGGGAACTGGTGCGGGTTTCGAAGCCTAGCAGCAGCGCTTCCTCCGATATATAACCGTGCATCTGGCGGCCGAAGAGTTTGAAGCCCTCGCGCATCCGGCTGGTGATCCACTGCGGTAACAGCTCGTGCAGCGGGGCGGACTGGATGCCGGGGAAATAACTGGTGTCCGGCAGGCTGGACGAGATTTTCCCGGTGAGGAAATCGATCGCACGCTGACCGGGTGCGACTTGGCCGCCGCCGCCGGCTTGTTTGGCGGTGCGTTCGAGTTCTTTTTGGAAAACGAGTCCGGCGAGCACGCCGTGTTCCCTGACGAGGTTCTGTACGTCCTCGGGCTCGACGGTGGCGACCATACCGGAATTGGCGAAGGGCGAGTCGCGGCGGGAGAGGCTCATGCCGTTGACGACGACCTCGTCATTCTCGGTGGAGGCCGGGACGATCCAGCCGCCGGGGCACATGCAGAACGAATGCACGCCGCGGCCGCGGATTTTTGTGGCCAGCCGGTAGCGCGCGGCGGGCAGCAGGCGCGGCCGCTCCTGGCCGAAGTCGAGATGATACTGGGTGCGGTCGATGAACGGCTGCGGGTGCTCGATGCGGAAGCCGACGGCGAAGGGCTTGGGTTCCAGCAGGATTTTCTTCGCTGCTAGAAGACGATAGATGTCGCGTGCGGAATGGCCGGTGGCGAGGATGACGGAGTCCGCGAGGATTTCCTCACCGGCGGTCGTGAGCACGCCGCGGATGTGGTTTCCGGTGATGAGGAAATCGGTGACTTTGGTTTGGAAGCGGACTTCCCCCCCGGCGGCGAGGATCGAGTTGCGGATGGCTTTGACGACATTCGGCAGCAGGTTGGAGCCGATGTGGGGATGGGCGTCGGTGAGGATTTGCTCGGGTGCGCCGTGGGCGACGAGCACTTCGTAGACCTTGGCGACGGGACCGCGCTTGGTGGCGCGGGTGTAGAGCTTGCCATCGGAGAAAGTGCCGGCACCGCCCTCGCCGAAGCAGTAGTTCGACTCCTCGATGACGCGGCCCTCGCGGAGCAGCGGAGCGAGGTCGAAGCGGCGGGCGCTGGCGTCTTTGCCGCGTTCTAGCAGGATAGGTTTTTGGCCGTTTTCCAAACAGCGCAGGGCGGCGAAGAGTCCTGCGGGGCCGCAGCCGACGATGATGACGGGGCGGGCGGTTGAGGGCAGGGGAGGGACGGACCAGTGCGGGATTTCGTCCGGCGGCAGGTGGCCGTCAAGCGCGACGTCGAGGCGGAGCTGGACTTTCACGGCGCGCTGTCGGGCGTCGATGGAGTGCTTGCGAAGTTTGATTCCGCCGATGCGACTGATAGGGATGCCGAGCTTGATCGCGGCGGCCTGGCGACGGGCTGCGTCGTCCTCGGATTTTTCCAAGGGCAGGACGATGTCAACGGTGTCGATGAGAGGTTCCACTGGATTGAGGGAAGAACAGGCGGGAACGCCTGTGTCACGGTTAGCTGCGGATGCTGCGTTTACGGCCTTCATCATCGACGCTGACGAAGGTGACATTGGTGGAGAAGATGGGGTTTTCGCCGGCTCTTTGATCGAAGACTTTCACCCCGTAGGTGATGCTGGTATTCCCTTCGCGGACCTGTTTGCAGGATATTTTGAGGATCGTGCCGTCGCGCACGCTGTGGTGGAATTCCACGGTGTCCATCGCCACCGTGACGAACTGGCAGTGCGGATAATCGAGGCTGGCGGCGATCCACGAGGCTTCGTCGACCCAGGCGAGCAGTTGGCCGCCGAAGACGAAGCCGTAGTGGTTCAAGTCGCCGGGAAGAACAAGACGGTGCGTTTCCATGGAGTCACCAGCGGCGGCGTTTTGTGTCGCGGTAGAAGAGCGCGTCGAGCGAGTAGGCACCGGCACCTGATAGGATGATCGAAATCATGGGGATCAGAAACATGATGGAAAGTTCCTTGGTCTCAACAAGGGTTGGAGAAGTCTGGAACCATGGGGCGGCACCGAGGGCACCAAACGCAGCGACCACCATGGTGAACCCGAGGATGAAGGCCGCCGGGCGGGTGGCGAAGCCGATGATGAGAAAGGTGGCGGCGATCACTTCCGCACCGATGCAGGCCATCAGACTCATGGATGCCCAACTCGCCGGCAGAAAGTCCGGCACGTAGAAAAACTCCTTGCGGGCGGCGAAATTCTCGATTTTCGGGATGCCGTGGCCTACGAGCATCATCAGGCCGACGAGCACCCGCAGCACGACGATTCCGAGAGACGCGGTGGCGTCCCGGGTGCCACAGTCGAAAAAGAATTTTTTCATGAAGCCGGGTGGGAGGGATTCTTCGCTGAAATGGTAATTCGTTTCAGCCTGTCATCCCCCTGCGGCGAATGGGAAACGATCTGCGGGTCATCGGCGAGGATATTGTGGACCATGCGCCGGTAGTAGGCGTTGAGCGGGCGCATTTGAAAGGACTTGCCGGTGGATTTGACGCGCTCGGCGATGCTCTGGATTTCCTGCTTGAGCTGGTCTTCCTGGATCGAGCGGAAGTGTGCGCAGTCCACCTTGATGCGCTCGGCCTTGGGAAGGTGCCGGCGGAGGATGCGGTTGACGAGATATTGCAGGTCGTCGAGGCGGTCGCCTTCGTTGCCGATAAGGACCTCGCTTTCTCCGGAATGGATCTGCAGGCACGGGCCGTCGTGGGTTTCCTGGGTTTCAATCGTCGCCGTGAAGCCGAGGTGCCCGAGCATCGTGTCGAGAATCTTGGTTGCTGATTCCACTGTATTCATGCCGGGAGTCTAATGACATCGCGCCGGTGGTCAATCAACAGCGGAGTCTTTATCATCGAAAAGCCTGCTGATCTCCGCGGCGCGTTCCGCGAGGCGCTGCTTCTCGGCGGGGGTGAACTCGTAGGGCGCGAATTTGCCGATGCCGAGCGTGCCGATGACCTGGCCGGATCCGCTGGCGAAAACCGGCACAGCCAGCGAGCCGGAGACGCCGGTTTTCCGGGCGTCCGCCTTGGCCACGCCGCCGAGGTCTGCCTGGAGGTTGCAGAGTTCGACCGCTTCTCCTCGCTCAGCGGCGGCTCCGGCGATGCCTTTTCCGAAAGGAATGGTCGATATTTTCTCCATCAGGCTCTCAGGCACGCCGATTTGGCAGACCAGGGTGAGAATCCGTTCTCCAGGGGCTGCCTGATGGAGGGTGGCGGTCTGGCAGCGGAAGGATTCAAGGATTTCAGCGAGGATCCGGTTCCAGTTGGCAGGTGTGTTCATCGGCGGCAATGTATCAGGTGTTAGGCGGTCCGTCATTACCCGAATGATCCGGAAATTCACGCTTGGCATTGGTAGGAATATCCGCCAAACCCTTGTCTGCATGAAGAAAACCCCATTTCTGATATCTGCGCTGGCCATGTGTTTGTTCGCCAGCCCACACAGCCCCGCCATGGAAAGCAAAACCGGAGTCAAAGAGGAAATTTACGGCGAAATGCCGGACGGCCAGAAGGTGAAAATTTTCACTCTCTCCAACAAAAACGGCCTCAAGGCGAAAGTCACCGAATACGGCGCGATTCTCGTCTCGATGGAAGTCCCGGACAAATCCGGAAAAACCGCCGATGTCACCCTCGGCTACGACACGCTGGCTGGCTGGCTGACGAACACGAACTACTTCGGTTCCTCCGTGGGCCGTTTCGGAAACCGCATCAAGGACGGCAAATTCACTCTCGACGGCAAGGAATACAAACTCGCCACCAACAACGATCCCGGAGGCATTCCGTGCCACCTCCACGGCGGCTTGAAGGGATTCGACAAGGTCCTGTGGGCGGGCAAAGCCACTGACAAAAACGGCGTCGAGTTCTCCTACACCGCCAAGGACGGCGAGGAGGGCTATCCCGGAAATCTCACGGTGAAAGTCACCTACACCCTCACGGATGACAATGAACTCAAGTGGGAAGCCAAGGCGACGACCGATGCACCGACGATTCTAAATCTCGTCCATCACACCTATTGGAATCTCTCAGCCGATCCGACCAAGTCCATCAACGACCACGTTCTGACACTCAAGGCCGATGGTTTCCTGCCGACCGACATCGGCCTGATCCCGACCGGGAAAATCGATCCTGTCGGCGGAACTCCCATGGATTTCACCCAGCCCACCGTCATTGGCGAGCGGGTCGACGCCGATTTCGAAGCCCTCAAGTTCGGTGGTGGTTACGACCACGCGTGGGTCTTGGAAAAAGGCGACGGAGTCCGTCTCGCCGCCCGGGTGAAGGACCCCAAGTCCGGCCGGGTGATGGAAGTGTCCACGGATCAACCCGCCGTGCAGTTCTACGGCGGGAATTTCCTGGATGGCACCGTCAAGGGCAAGGGCGATGTGGCCTACGCCAAACGCACGGGACTCTGTCTGGAAACCGAAGGATTTCCGGATGCCCCGAACCACGCGAACTTCCCGTCCGCGGTGCTCCGTCCCGGCGAGACCTACACCCACACGATGATCCACAAGTTCTCCGCGGAGTGATCGGGAACGGCCCTTGAATGAATAAGATCCACCAGATGGGACGATCCGGACTCTTCGCCCGCGAAACATTCCGGTTCCACCTCTCTCCAAAAACCAAATAGAAACTGATCCATCATATGTTGAACTCAATCTTCGTTCCCTTCATCGCCTCAGTCAGTGGCAGCGGAGGCGGCTCCATGGGAAGCGGCCTCAAGTTCGATCTCAATCCGGTCGATTGGGTGATCCTCCTCATCTATCTGGTGTTTGTCATCGGCATCGGCTTCGCGCTGAAGCGCCAATCCAAAACAGCGGAGGATTTCCTGCTATCAGGCCGTTCGATCCCGGGTTGGATCACCGGTCTCGCCTTCATTTCCGCGAACCTTGGCGCGCAGGAACTCATCGGCATGGCAGCGTCCGGCGCCGAGTACGGCATCATGACCTCTCACTTCTACTGGGTGGGTGCGATTCCGGCGATGGTGTTCCTTGGCATTTTCATGATGCCGATGTATTACGGATCCAAGGCCAAGTCGGTGCCTGAGTATTTGAAAATGCGCTATGACGAGCGCACCCGGGTCTTCAACTCGGTTTCGTTCGCATTCATGACGATCTTTTCGTCCGGCATCTCGATGCACGCGCTCGCCGATTTGCTCACGACGCTGGTTGGGTGGAACTACTATGGTTGGCTTGTCGTCACTTCGGTGATCGTTCTCGCCTACGTCCTGAAGGGTGGCTTGAGCTCGGCAATCTATAACGAGGTTCTGCAATTTTTCATGATCGTCTTCGGCATCGCGCCGCTGTCCTATCTTGCCTTGAAAAATGTCGGTGGCTGGGACGGCCTCGTCGCCAAGTTGCAGGCATCCCCGCTCGGCGATGGTGCCATTCATTCTTGGGCGCAAACCGCCACCGGCGACAACCCGATGGGTGTGCCATGGTATGGCATCCTGTTCGGCCTCGGCTTTGTGCTGTCCTTCGGCTACTGGACCACAAACTTCGCGGAAGTGCAGCGTGCGCTGGCTGCGAATTCGATGGGAGCTGCCCGCCGCACCCCCATCGTCGGGGCAATTCCAAAAATGTTGTTCCCTGCCATCGTGATCCTGCCCGGCATGATCGCCTACGCGCTCACCTTGGACGGTGCCTCTAGCGGCTACGCGATTCCCGCCAAGCTAGATGCAAACGGGGTTGCCATGCTCGACAGCGCGGGAAGGACCATCATGAATTACAATCAGGTGCTCCCCTCGATGATTCTTCACTATTTCCCGAACGGACTGTTGGGGCTCGCACTCACCGCACTGATGGCGTCCTTCATGTCCGGAATGGCGGCGAACGTCACCGCCTTTAACACCGTGTGGACTTACGATCTCTATTCGCAGATGACGGGCGGCAAGAAAACCGACCGGGAGCTTTTGAATATGGGCAAGTTGGCTACCATCGTCGGCATCATCCTGGCCATGGGCTGTGCTTTGATTGCGGCCAAGTATAACAACATAATGGCCATTCTCCAATTGGTGTTCGGCTTCGTGAACGCGCCGTTGTTCGCGACGTTCCTTATGGGAATGTTCACCAAGCGTTCCAACAATGCGGGCGCATTCTGGGGCTTGTTGATCGGCACGGGTACTGCGGTTGCTTTCCATGGCATGTCATGGGTCACTGGCAACGCACCCGGTGTCAAAGGCGCATGGATCGCCCAGGTTTTCGAGTATCCGAAAGACCTCTCGCAAAGCTTCATGGTGGCCATTGTCGCTTTCAGCGTTACCTTTGCGATCAACGCCGTTCTCTCGTTCACCTCCGGGCGCAATAAAACCGATGAGGAACTTGCCGGTCTGGTCTATTCCCTCACACCCAAACAACTGTCAGGTCACGAAGTATGGATCATGCGGCCTGCGGTGCTTGGGACGATCGTCATGATCGCTGTAATTATTCTCAACATCATCTTCTGGTAACTCCTTCAACCCACTACTTCCATGGACCTTCGACTTCCTATCGGCATCATCTTCACCCTCTACGGATTCATCCTGATCGGGTACGGCCTTTTCACAAAGGGCAGTGAGATCTACGCCAGATCGCTAGGCATCAATGTGAACATCATCTGGGGGATCGTTCTCCTCATCTTCGGCCTGGTGATGTATTACTTCGCCAAGCGCGGCAAAAACGTCTGATCTTCCGTTGAAACCCAAAACCTGCAAAGCGCCTTGTCCCCACCGGACAAGGCGCTTTCGTTTTCAGGCAGTCGTGGCAGCGAGCTTCAACTCCCCGATGAATTCCAACAACTGCGCCGAAGTATTTCCTTCAGCGGAAATTCCCGCCGCCACCTCGATCCGTGGCGGTGCGGTCTCCAGCGGGCGGCTGATCAGTCGCTTGTTCCGACCGTTGTCGATCGGACTGCTCTCCGCTAGCAGCGCGATCCCCAGATTGCTCTCCAGCGCGGCGGTGAGGCTGCTGACGCCGTCGAATTCACCCGCTACTTTCGCCTCGAGATTCTGCTGGCGGAAAAACGACGTCACTCGGTCCCAGTAATCCGGATAATGCTCGCGGTCGTAGAGCAGCAACCGTTGCCCCGCCAGGTCCTTCGCGGAGACCCGTTTCTTTTTCCCGAGCGGATGATCCGCCGGCATCACCAGTTGCCAGCCGTAGTCGCGCAGCGAAATCCACTGGATCGTTTCGTGTACACCAAGGCATGGCGCGGCGACGATCAGGTCGAGTTTGCCCGCTTTCAACCCCGCCCGCATCTCCGCGGACGACCAATCGTAAAGACTCACCCGCAAGTTCGGATAGACCCGGGTGAAGCGCTGGATCGCCACCGACAGGAATTCCCCCGCCAGCGACGGCGCGTATCCCACCCGCAACGGCTCGCCGACCGCCGTCGATTTCACTTTTTCGATCATCTTCTCGGTGAAGCCAACCAGCTTGCGAGCCTCCGTCACCAGCACCTCGCCGGCGGGCGTGAGCGCGATGGAGTGCGCCCCGCGCTCCAGCAGGGCGGTTTCCAGCTCCTCCTCCAGCGCCTTGATCTGGCGACTGAGTGCCGGTTGCGTGAGTCGTAGCGATTTCGCAGCCGCGGTGATGCTTCCGGATTCGGCCACCGCGATAAAATGCTTCAGCTGCCGCAGTTCCATGGCCGTTTATTAGCAATCCCGGGCGCACCTTCCACCCTTTATTTGCCCTCGCAAAACGCTTGGCGCGGCCCGCCTGCCGGTCACACTCCCGCCAGTGAATTCAGCACCTCTTGGAATTTTCGACTCCGGCGTCGGCGGATTGACCGTCGTCCGCGCCGTGCAGGAGCTCCTGCCGGCGGAAAACATTCTCTATCTCGGCGATACCGCGCGCCTGCCCTATGGCTCGAAAAGCCCGGAAACCATCCGCCAGTTCGCGGACGAGGACGTGCGGTTCCTCATTTCCCACGGCGTGAAAGCCATCGTCGTCGCTTGCAACACCGCCACCGCCCACGCCTTGCCGAGCCTGCACGAGAAATACCGGATTCCCATCCTCGGCGTCATCGAGCCCGGCGTGGAAGCCGCGCTTTCCTGCCCGGATGCCGCGCGCATCGGCATCATCGCCACCCGCGGCACCATCCAGTCCCACGCCTACCAGCACGCGCTCGCCCTCCGCCGGACCGGGCTGCTCATCCATGGACAAGCCACGCCATTGCTCGTTCCCCTGATTGAGGAAAATTGGATCGACCACCCCGCCACGCGCCAGGTTTTGAAGACCTACCTCGATCCGCTGGTTGAAAAAGGCATCGATACCCTGATGCTCGCATGCACCCATTACCCGCTGCTGATCCCCGTTTTAAAGGACCTCCTGCCGCCGAATGTCCGCCTTGTGGACTCCGCGACCACCTGCGCCGAGCACTTGAAAAAGGAACTCACCCGCCTCGGCCTGCTCGAACCCACCGACCGCGCCGGTGCCTTGGAAATCCACCTCTCCGACCTTTCCGAGCAGTTCGAGGTCCTCTCCCGCCAGTTTCTGTCGAAATCGCCCGGCCGTATCCACCGCGCCGCGCTCGGTGGGTAGCGGCGATCACCGGTCGCCGCGTTTACTCTTCAGCTCGCTTCAAATCACGGCGACCGGTGATCGCCGCCACAGCACCCACTGGGTTTAGCCTTGATCGGTTCAGTTTATTTTGAACAACTCTCCTCCTAAAGCTTTGAAACACACCACAAAATTATTTGGAACCGACGGCATCCGCGGCCGCGTGAACGAATTCCCGATCACCGCCGAGGTCGCCCTGCGCATGGGCAAGGCCGTCGCCAATGTCCTCCGCTCCGACGGCACCCGCCGCAATCGCGTGCTCATCGGCAAGGACACCCGCATTTCCGGTTACATGCTGGAAACCGCCATCACCAGCGGCCTTGTCTCCATGGGAATGGACGTCTACCTCGTCGGCCCCATGCCCACGCCCGCCGTCGCCCACTTGACGAAGTCCATGGGTGCCGTCGCCGGCATCATGATCACCGCCTCCCACAATCCCTACGAGGACAACGGCATGAAAATCTTCGGCCCGGATGGCTACAAACTCTCCGACGATCTCGAAGCCCTCATCGAGCGCCACATCATGGGCGACGAACCGGAAGCCGCGCCGCTGCCGCCCGCGCAAATAGGCAAGGCCCACCGCATCGACGACGCCCGCGGCCGCTACATCGAGTTCGCCAAGCACACCGCCGACAACATTTCCCTGCACGGCCTGAAAATCGTCGTCGATTGCGGAAACGGTGCCGCCTATTTTATCGGCCCGCTCATTTTTAAAGAACTCGGCGCGGAAGTCATCACCGTCTGCAACGACCCGGACGGCCTCAACATCAACGACGGCTGCGGCGCGCTTCACCCGGAAGCCGCCGGCGAACTCGTCCGCAAACACCAGGCCGACCTCGGCATCTCCTTCGATGGCGACGCCGACCGCGTCATTTTCACCGACGCCAGCGGCCAAGTCGTCAGCGGCGACCGCATCCTCGGCCTCTGCGCCATCGGCTTGAAAGAGCAGGGAAAACTCAGACACGACACCCTCGTCGCCACCGTCATGAGCAATCTAGGCCTCATCGAGGCCATGAAGGAAAACGGCATCAAGGTGGAAACCACCGCCGTCGGCGACCGCAGCGTCATCGAGTGCATGCGCAAGAACGGCTACTCCTTCGGCGGGGAAAATTCCGGCCACCTCATCTTCGGCGACCACGTCACCACCGGCGACGGCATTCTCAGCGCGCTCCAAGTCCTGCGCATGATGATCGAGCGCAAGGCCACGCTCGCCGAGCTCGCCGCCATCATGCACGAGTATCCCACCCAGCTCGCCAACATGCCGGTGCCCTCCAAGCCACCGTTGGAAACCTTGCCGAAGCTCCAAAAACTCATGCAGGAGGCCACCGCCGAGTTCGGCGAAAGTGGGCGTCACCTGATCCGTTATTCCGGCACCGAGAACAAAATCCGCGTGCTCGTCGAGCACCGCGAACTCGCCGAAGTCACCTCCTGGGTCACCAAATTCTCCACCGCCATCCACGAGGAAATCGGACAATAGCCGCGCATGTCGTTCGATCCATCAGACTGTTGGCCCCTTTCCGCCACCCGGCAAATCGAGGGTTTTCCCATTGCCAACATCCCGCTCGCCCAGCACCACCGTGGCACAGGCATTCCTGCCTGTTCCCCCCACGCATGGCTCACCCCCACCGACGTCGCCGCCTTCTCCACCAGCGAAAAGTCCACCCTCGTCGATTCCCAAAACACCCCGCTCGCCTGGAAAGGAAGCTCACCCGACCTTTCCTCCACCTTCCCCGCCGCGTCCTCGTTCATCATCCGCTACCCGTGGGACCTGCTCCGCGCGAACGAACTCTACGTCTCCGTCCTCACCGGCGACTCCATCCACGGCGAGATCTATCCGTCCGCCGTTGTCGAGGGCACGCTCCATCTCGGGCACGGCAGCCGCATCCTTCCGGGCGTATTCATCGAGGGAAACGTCGTCATCGGCGAGAACTGCAAGATCGGCCCGAACTGCTACATCCGCGGCAATACCAGCATCGGCGACCACTGCCACATCGGCCAATCCGTCGAAATCAAGAACTGCCTGATTCTCTCTCACTCCAACGTCGGCCACCTCTCCTACATCGGCGACTCCGTGCTCGGCGAAAAGGTTAACCTCGGCGCCGGCACCACCACCTCGAATCTCCGCCACGACGGGAAAAACCACCGCTCCATCGCCCACGGCGAGCTCATCGACACCGGCCGCCGCAAGTTCGGCACCATCATCGGCGACGGTGTCCACACCGGCATCAACACCTCCATCTACCCCGGTCGCAAACTCGGGCCAAACACCACCACGCGCCCGGGTGAGATCGTGCAACAAGATCTTCAATCTCCAATCTCCAATCCCTAATCACCAATCCACATGTGCGGAATCGTCGGATACATCGGAAAAGCGGACGCGGCCACGGTCCTCATCAACGGACTGCGCCGTCTCGAATACCGTGGCTATGACTCGGCGGGCGTCGCCATCCTCGACGACGACCAGATCCTCGTCTCCAAGTCGCCCGGAAAAGTCGCAAAGCTCAGTGACAAGGCCCACGCCGATTGGGATCCGGCCCTTTTCCACCGCGCCTCCACCGGCATCGCCCACACCCGCTGGGCCACCCACGGCCCGCCGACCGAAGTCAACGCCCACCCGCACCTCGACCAGACCGGCGACATCGCGCTCGTCCACAACGGGATCATCGAAAACTACCGCGCCATCCGCGCCCGGTTGGAGGGAAAAGGCCACCACTTTTACTCCGAAACGGATACCGAAGTCCTCGCCCACCTCATCGGCGATTGCGACAAGGGCGACCTATTCCAAGCTGTTTGCGACGCGCTCCATCAGGTGAACGGCACCTTCGGCATCGCCGTTCTATCATCCCGCGAGCCGGACAAGATCATCACCGCCCGCCGCGGCAGCCCCATCGTCATCGGCGTCGGTGACGGGGAAACCATCATTGCCTCGGACGCATCCGCCATCGTCGCCCACACCCAGCGCGTCGTCTATCTGGATGACAACGACATCGCCATCGTCACCGCGGATTCCATCGACATCCGCGACCTCAACAACGTGCCCGTCACCCGCGAGATCGCCGAGCTCGGCCTCGACGCCGCCGCCGCTGAGAAGGGCGGTTACGAACATTTCATGCTCAAGGAAATCCACGAGCAGCCCGATTCGTTAGGCAACGCCATCCGCGGCCGTCTCGACTTCGACCTCGGGTCCTCCGTGCTCGCTGGCATGGGCACCTCGCCGCGCGAACTCGCCGAGCTCAACCGCGTGGTCCTCATCGGTTGCGGCACCTCGCTGCACGCCGGACTCGTCGGTGAATACGCGTTTGAAGACCTTGCCGACATCCATGCAGAGGTCCAGCAAGCCGCCGAATTCCGTTACCGCAATCCCATCCTCGGCAGCCGCGATCTCGTTGTCGCCATCTCCCAGTCCGGCGAAACCGCCGATACGCTCGCTGCAGTTAGGGAAGCAAATCAGAAAGGCGCGTTCGTCATGAGCTTGTGCAACGTCGTCGGCTCCACCATCGCCCGTGAGACGGGCAGGGGAGTCTATCTGCATGCCGGGCCCGAGATTTCCGTGGCCTCCACCAAGGCCTTCACCTGCCAGGTCGCTGTGCTGCTCATGATGGCGCTCAAGCTCGGCCGTGGCCGCCGTTTCTCCCGAGAGGACGGCAGCAAGCTCGCCCGCGAGATTGAATCCATTCCGGCACTTGTCGCCAAGGTCGTGCTCCAGGACGAACGCATCGCCAAAATCGCGGAGGACTACGCGAAGAATGAACACGCCTTCTTCATCGGCCGTGGCCCCATGTATCCCGTCGCCCTCGAAGGCGCTCTCAAGCTCAAGGAAATTTCCTACATTCACGCCGAGGGCTACCACGCGGCCGAACTCAAACACGGCCCCATCGCGCTGCTGGAAAAAGGCACGCCCATCATCGCCCTTGCCCCGGACATCCCCGGCATGGACAAGACCCTCGGCAACGTCGAGGAGTGCCGCGCCCGCGGAGCCCGCATCCTCGGCATCGTCACCGAGGGCGACCACGAGACCGCCGAGTGCATGGACGATTTCATCACCATCCCTCGCTGCCACCCGCTCGTCGCCACCATCCCGGCCGTCGTCGCGCTCCAGCTCTTCGCCTATCACGTCGCCCGCATCCGCGGCTGCGAGATCGACCAGCCGCGGAATCTGGCGAAAAGCGTCACCGTCGAATGAGCCGTGACACAGGCATTCCTGCCTGTTCTTTCACAAGCCTAAGCATCTCCAAGAACAGGCAGGAATGCCTGTGTCACGCTCCAAGCACTTCCCCCCACTCCGCTTCCTTGAAGCCCACCAGCACCTTCTCCCCCTCGATCAAAAACGGCCGCTTCACCAGATTCCCGTTTTCCGACAGCAGCTTGAAGGCCTCCGCCTCGTTCATGCCCGGCAGCTTGTCCATCATCCCCAGCTCCCGGTAATCCACGCCGGACGTGTTGAAGAGCTTTCGCAAATCCCCGCCCAGAGTCGCCAGCGCCACCTTCAACTCCGCCGCAGTCGGTGGAGTTTCCCGGATCGCCTTCACCTCGCAGGCGATGCCTTTCTGATCCAGCCATTTCAACGCGTCGCGGCAGGTGCTGCATTTCTGGTAAACGTAAATTGTGCGCATGCGTCGAATCTTGCGTCCCTCCGGCGGCCATGCAAGTCTCGCGGCCCGCTGATGAAATCCCAACTCCTCGACCACATCCGCACCGAGCTCCGCAGCCGCCTGGAGCGCCTGTCCAAGGCCGCTTTCGAAGCCCACGCCGCCGCCACCGATCCTGGCAGCAAGGCGGAGGGCAAGTACGACACCCGCAGCCTGGAAGCGTCCTACCTCGCCGCCGGCCAGGCCCGCCAGGTCGATGAACTCGCCGAATCCGTGCGCATCTTCGAAACCCTGTCACTACCGGATTTCCTGCCCGACTCGGAAATTGACGCCGGTGCCCTCGTCGAAGTCGACCTCAACGGCGAGCCCGCCGGTTTCCTGCTCGTCCCCACCTGCGGCGGCGTGGTCATCGAGCACGATGGCTTGGAAATCACCCTGCTCACTCCGGAGAGCGCGCTCTATCGAAAGTTGCTGGGCATGCGTGTCGGAGAATCTCTTGAAATGCCCAAGCTCATCATCATCGACGTGGATTGAATTTGCCTGCCAGCTGTGGAGACGTCGGCGATGTGTGGGGACGTCCTCTTGGACGTGGCGGCGGCTTCCAACCGCCATGCCTCTCCGTTCTACCAGGCCTGGCGGTTGGAAACCACCGCCACGTATCTCACTCCCCCCATTCCGTAAACACCCCGCTGGGAATTTTGCCGCTCGAAAAATCCGCCACGCTTGCCAGATTGCGGCGTGGATTTGTTTTCGAAACCCAAGACCTCTGAGGAAAAGGCCCTGTCTGTCACGCAGCTCCTGCGGCGGATGAAGAATCTGTTGGAAGTGCAGATCGGCGAAACGTGGGTGGAGGGTGAGGTTTCAAACCTGCGGAAACAAGGCAGCGGGCATTGGTATTTCTCGCTGAAAGACGAGGGCGCGCAGATTTCCTGTGCGATGTTCGGAGCCAGAAAACGCGAGGGAGCGGACGCGCTGGAGGACGGGGCCAAGGTGCGGGTGTTCGCGGAGGCGAGTGTTTATGAGGCGCGCGGTCAATTGCAGATCATCGTACAAAAAGCCGAACGCGCGGGAGCGGGCGACTTGCAGGCGAAGTTCGAGGCGCTGAAGCGGAAGTTGCATGCCGAGGGGCTCTTCGACGCGGACCGTAAGCTGCCGATCCCGCAGTTTCCCCGGATCATCGGGCTGATCACGTCCGGCACCGGAGCGGCGCTTCAGGACATTCTCAACGTGCTGACGCGCCGTGCGCCGTGGGTGCAGCCGGTGCTTTTCCCGGTGCGCGTGCAGGGCAGGGGAGCAGAGATGGAAATCGCCCAGGCCATCGCGAAGCTGGGAGAACCGGAGAAATTCGGGTATCCGCGGTGCGATGTGCTCATCGTCGGCCGCGGCGGCGGATCCATCGAGGATCTCTGGAATTTCAACGAGGAGGTTGTGGCGCGGGCGATCGCCGCGTGCCCGATTCCGATCATCTCAGCCGTCGGGCATGAAATCGATTTTACCATCGCGGACTTCGTTGCCGACCTGCGGGCCCCCACACCGAGTGCCGCCGCGGAGCTGGCGGCGGCGGATGGCGCGGAATTGTTAGCAAGGCTGGCGCAAATCCGCCGGCGCATGGCGCGTGCCACCCGCGAGCGGTTGATGAGCTCGCAACTCGCGGTCGATGCCCTCAAACGCGGTGTCCTGCAACGCGATGGCGAGAAACTCCTGCGGGAATCCGTCATGCGCCTCGATTCCGTTCGCTCCCGGCTTTTCCGCTCCACCCGCAACGCGCTCGACCAGCTGGCCGTCCGGTTGAACGAGGCCCGCGCCCGGCACAAGTCGCACCATCCGGCAAGGGTGCTCGTGCGGCGGATGGAAACCGTGGCCGGCCTGCGCCAGCGCTTCGAGCGGGCGGGAAGGGACAATCTGGTTTCCCGTGCCGAACAGCTCGTCCGCCTGCGAGGATTGTTGCGTGCGCTCGGGCCGGAGTCTGCCTTCCAGCGTGGATTCTCGATCACGCTGGGGCCTGACGGGAAAATCGTCACCTCCGCCGCCACCTTGCAAGCCGGTGAAATCATGCGCACCAAGTTTGCGGACGGGGAAACGACGAGTATCGTACTGGACTCTAAGCCATGATCGAACTCGACCTGCTCACCACTCACGCCGATCGCGCCTATCCGATTCTAGCGGGGCTCGTGACGCCGCGGCCAATCGCCTGGGTCACCACCCTGAATGAGAACGGCAGCGTGAACGCCGCTCCGTTTTCCTTCTTCAACGTGTTCGGTGACGATCCGCCGCTGGTGATATTCGCCCCCGGAGACCGCGATGACGGATCGCCCAAGGACACGGCTCGAAACTGCGAACGCACCGGCGAGTTCGTCGTGAACCTGGTGGACGAGACATTGGCCGAGGTGATGAACCGCACCTCCGCCGCGGTTCCCTATGGCGTCAGCGAAACGGAGCGCGAAGCACTCGAAACCGCTGTCTCCTCGGCCGTGACGCCTCCACGGATCGCCATAGCCCCCGCGGCGCTGGAGTGCAAAGTGCATTCCATCCAGATGATTGGGAGCAACCGCCTTGTTTTCGGAATCGTGCACCGGGTGCAGGTCAGGGAGGAATTGTTCGATTCCGAAACGCTGCGGGTGCGAGGAGACCGCTTCTATCCGATCGGCCGGATGTCGGTGCCAAACTGGTATTGCAAAACGGGGGATCTGTTCGAAATGATCCGGCCCGAATGAAGTGCCGCTAGGGGGGGCTTCATGCTGAGGCGGACATTTGTCTCAGCGGGCTGGAGGAAGCGGATTTTCATCCGGGCTATTCCAATGGATGATCCCACATGTCAGATTTTTCCCTGATAGTCCAACCGCATCCTCACCCAGTTGCAAAGCCTGCAGAAGGTGCGACACCCTTGAAACGATTGCGGGGATCCGGACCTCAAGGCAATTCTAGAAAATGGAGAGCCATCCTGTAAACCTTTCCGTTTGAGGCCACGATGCCAATCAGCGCCGGTTGGCACGCCGGGTGCGAGTGACCTGTCAACCCCTTTGAGGTAGACCGCCGCGTTCGGTGGTGGACGGGTCGGGAAGTTGCGCTTTCAGGCTTTCCGGAGGAGTTGCGGTTACCAACCACCCAACATCATGAAACCCACAAACCTCGGCGCGCTTGCCGCCTTGGGCAATGTCTGCCTGATATCCTGTATGGCTCCCGCCGAGACGGTGACCGTCTATATGTCGACCTCCACTCAAAACGAAACAAGTCTCTCCAACCAAGTATTCAGCGAGGTGAATCATTACCGGCACGACAGGAGCAAACAGGAGCTTACCCGCCATCCCGGCTTGGCCGCGCTGGCTCGGGAGCACGCGCAATACCTCCGCCTCACCCGCGGCACTTCCGCCAAAGACGCGAATCATCATGGATTCGGCAGTCGGGCGATGAAGGCACAGTATACGATGGGGTTCCGGCAGGTTGCCGAGAACGTGGTCTGCTGCCGGGGTGGCAGCGGGGCGACCTATGTGAGGCTCTGGTCACAGTCCGCCCCCCATGAGAAAACCATGCAGGCGGATGCCTATCGGTATACCGGCATCGGCACGGTCGTGGATGGCGACGGGATGGTCTTCACTGTCCAGCTCTTCGGCACGCGGGGCATGGGCAGCTCCATTGTCAGCCGACCCGTCAGCGTCTTCTGATCCGATCGGCTGCAGCGGATTCTCCACCGGAGTCGCCGGGAGCACGATGAAAGAACCCCGCTTGCCGGCAGACACGCGAACGTGTGGGACACTGCCGAAAAGCGGGGTAGGGAGAAGTTTGCTAGCGTAGCGGTCAGTCCT
Organism: Akkermansiaceae bacterium; assembly: GCA_031425955.1. Lineage (GTDB taxonomy): Bacteria > Verrucomicrobiota > Verrucomicrobiia > Verrucomicrobiales > Akkermansiaceae > Luteolibacter. The sequence goes on from JANPKJ010000005.1 coordinate 39,572, forward strand.
GACGGCCCTTTTTGCCGGAAGCGGAACGGCGGGGTTTGGGGCGGGCTGCATCATTGCGTTTGTGAAATTCCAGGATGAAGTCACTCATGAAATTTTCCGGCGGTCTTTCATTCCGTTTCAGCGCGAAGAATGCCGCAATCTCGGCTTGGACGGTGGAGTGACTCATGAGATTTCGGGTTGCAGGTTGCCCGACGACTTCTGCAGTTTGCCCGACGATTTCGAATGAGCTCCCCGGTTTCTGTGCACAGTGCGATTCGGATAGATAGGTTCTCGCGGAATCGAGAGCTCCGGAAAACTCCCTACAGGGGACCGAAATCGCCGCGCGAGCTCCGGAACGCCGGATGAGGATCTCCCGGGTCTCCTCGAAGAGCCCTCGCACTTCTTCCGGAGCTAGTGGGAGCCGCAGGATGTTGAGTTCGGCCATCTGCGGAATCCGTGCGGTCAATTTGCGCGCAACCCCGTCTTTGCGGCAGTCTTGGCCGGGAAAGAAAATGATGTTGCACGGCACGGTTTCCGGTCTTTTAGGGGTCGAGGATTTCACAAGGGTTTAAAGTTCGAAGTAAAACTACGGGTCGGTCCATCGGGTCGCCCCTGACGGTTTGGAAGAGTTATCCTTAGTTAGATAATACCCGTTGATCATGATTGCACGTTGTGTGCCCATTTGTCCTTCACGCATATGAGTGACTCAAAGCGAGCGAATTATGAAGATTTTAAATTCGTTTGCCGAGAGTGCTGTTGCGGATTGCCCGCAAAAAATGCGTCATGTTTTCAAAATCGTGCACGGGTTGCAGGGAAGTGGCTTCGACGGGGAGCCATGAAGCTCAGGACGGTGGCGGCTTAAACATGGGGTGGCCCCGCTTGACCGCGGGATGATTCTCGGGAGAATCGATCAATGGAACCTTCCACCTATCAAAGCAAAGCCGGAGATGTCCTTGTCCGACAGGCCGAACCCGAGGATTTTCCCCGCCTCATCGAGCTGAACAACAGGGCCTTTCCGCTGTTGAGTGAGGAGAATGTGGTTTGGAGCGTCCGCCAGCTGCACAATCACTTGAAAGTGTTCCCCGCCGGACAACTTGTCGCGGTGATCGACGGCAGGATCGTCGGTGCGGTCGCGTCGCTCATCATCAAGGCGGACCGTGACCCCTATCGGCAGCACACTTACGCCGGCATCACCGATGGCGGCTACTTCCACAATCACGACGCGAGCGGCGACACGCTCTACGGTGCGGATGTCTATGTGGATCCGGACGACCAGGGAAAGGGCATCGGCGCGGCGCTGTATGAAGCCCGGCGGGTTCTATGTAGACGGCTGAACCTGCGTCGCATCCTCGCCGGGGGGCGGCTCGCCGGTTATGCGGCGATGGCCGCCGAACTAACACCCGAAGAGTATGTGCAGAAGGTCAAGGACGGACAGATCCGCGACAATGTGCTGAGTTTCCAACTGCGCGAGGGCTTCGTCGCCCGCGGCATCCTGCGCAACTACATCACCGATCCGGTCAGTCTCAACCACGCGAGCCTCATCGAGTGGCTCAACCCGGATTATGTCGAAACGGAGTCGTCATCGAAAGTCCGCATCGCCTGCGTGCAGTATCAGGTGCGGAAAATCGACAGCTTCGAGGACTTCGCCAACCAGGTGGAATACTGGGTGGAAACAGCGGCGGACTACCGCTCGGACTTCGTGTTGTTTCCCGAGTTTTTCACGGTGCAACTGCTTTCCTTCATCGAGCCACTGTCGTCGATCCAGGGCATCCGCCGTCTATCCACCGACTTCACCGGTCCCTTCATCGAGCTGATGTCCGGGCTCTCACAGAAATACGGCCTCTACATCATCGGCGGCAGCCACCCGATCGAAGAGGACGGCGAGCTCTATAACAAGTGCCTGATTTTCGATCCGGAGGGCCGCTACATCGCCCAGCCGAAACTGCACATCACCCCGTCGGAAAAACGCTACTGGGGGATTTCCGGCGGCAGCGAGCTCATCGTCCTGCCCACGCCGAAAGCCAAGATCGCGGTGCAAATCTGTTATGACGTCGAATTCCCCGAAGCCACGCGCTATCTCGCCGACCAGGGCGTTGACATCCTTTTCGTCCCGTATTGCTGCGACGACCGCCACGCGCAACTCCGGGTCCGCTACTGCGCCCAGGCGCGTGCGATCGAGAACCAGATCTTCGTCGCCACCGCGGGCGTTATCGGCAATCTTCCCAGCGTGCCGGCGATGGACATCCACTATGGCCAGGCGGCGGTGTTCACGCCGTCCGATTTCGAGTTCGCCCGCGATGGCATCCAGGCGATCGCCGATTCCAACGTGGAAACCCTGCTCGTCACCGACATCGACACCGGCGACCTCTATCGCTCGAGGGCATCGGGATCCGTTACCCCGCGCCTCGACCGGCGGACGGATCTGTTTGATTTCAAGGTGAAGCTGAAGAACCTGGATACCAGCATCGAACTAACTGACGCACCGGAAATCAAGCTGCCGAAGTGAACGGCGATTACGGTTTCCTAGCAGTCAGCCGCTGCGACCCCCAGACCACCACGAAGGTGACGATCAACAGAAGCGTGCTCAGCGCGTTGATCACCGGGAACTCGCGGCTTTTCTTGATCATGCTGTAAATCACCACGGGCAGTGTGTCCGCCCCAGGGCCTTTGACGAAAAACGTGACCACGAAGTCATCGATGGAAAGCGTGAATGCCAGCAACCCGCCGGCGAAGATGCCGGGGGCGAGCATGGGCAGCACGATTTTCCGGAACGCCTGGAACCGCGTGGCACCGAGGTCACGCGCGGCATCGACGATTTGGAAATCGAAATCCTGCAGCCGCGCCAGCACCACCAGCGTGACGTAGCTGATGCAAAACGTCACGTGGGCGAGGGCCACGGTGATCAGACCGAGCGGCTGGCCGACTGCGACGAACAACAACAGCAAGCTCATGCCCATCAGAATTTCGGGCAGCACCAGCGGCACCGTGACCAGCAGGTGATGGGTCGTTTGCAGGCGGGACTTGAAACGATGCAGGGCGAAGGCCGCGCAGGTACCGAGGACCATCGCGCCGATGCTTGCAACGGCCGCGACTTTCAGCGAATTCCCCAATGCTGCCCAGAGGTCTTCGCGTTCCAACAGCCGCTCATACCACTTCAGCGTGAAGCCCTGCCAGGCGGTGCCGTACCGCGAAGCATTGAACGAGTTGAGGATCAACACGCCGATGGGCAGATAGAAAAACGCCAGCAAAAGCCACGTCGTGATCAGGGGAAGCCGGCTGGATTTCATCGGATCTGGAGTTGCAGTCGCCGGCCGATGTTTGCCAGTGGGAGGACTTCCGGCAAGCTCTCAAATGATCCAAGGCGGAGCCGTCACATTGCCTCGACTCGTGCGCCACGGATGGCTAGCCTTCCGCCGCCATGTCATCTCCATCTTCCCATCCGAACGATCCCCTGCACGGAGTGACCCTGGAAACGGTGCTGCGCGCGGTGGTGGACCGGCATGGTTGGGAGCGCATGGCCGACCACATCCCGATTCGCTGTTTCATGTTCGATCCCACGATCAAATCCAGCCTGACATTCCTGCGGAAGACTCCGTGGGCGAGGAAAAAATTGGAGGACTGGTATATCTATGACGCGATTCGAGACCGCTCGACTTCTTGAAACTGGAATTCATTCCGCCCGAATCACGCGATTTCAGTTTCCAGTTGCTTTAAAAACCCGTGGAGAAAACTCGTGCGTTGGCGGGCTTCGTTTTTTCCGCTTTCCGTCTGCATGGTGTCCTCGAGCTTGAGCAGCTTGCAGTAAAGGTGATCCAAGGTGAAAACCGAATCATCCGCTTCCCGCAAATGGCAGAACGGATCGACCGCATCGTAAAACTCCCGCTTCAGCTCGGCTCCTAACATCAAGGTGCGCGCCAAGCCGACGGCCCCCAGCGCGTCCAGGCGGTCGGCGTCCTGCAGGACCTTCGCCTCCAGCGTTTCCGGCGCGATGCCGGCGGTGTAACTGTGCGCCTCGATGGCGTGGGCGATTTCATCCAACCGTCCATGCGGCCATTCCAGTTCCTCCAGCCATGCGACGGCCTGCTTCGCCGCAAGCAGCGAGGCGCGGCTGCGGTCGGGGGACGACTTGGAAATGATCACGCAATCGTGCAGCCACGCGGCGGGCATGACCACAAGCCAATCCGCGCCCTCAGCTGTGGCGAGGTGCCGGGCATTGGTGACCACGCGGCGGATGTGCATGGGATTGTGCGCGGCGTCCTCGATGGCGTGCAGGCCGAGCAGATGAAGAAATCTCGACGGCCAGGGCTCGTCGTTAGGTGGTGTGGTCATGGGAAAATCTATCTTCCCCCCTTTTTCACCCAGGAATCTTTGAGTGCCACAGTGCGGTTGAAGACGGGTTTCGTGCCGGGTGCGTGGTCGACGGCATCGGCGATGAAGTAGCCAATGCGGTCGAACTGGCAGGAAAAACCGGCTTCCACTTCCGCGAGTGCCGGCTCGATCTTGGCGGTAACCGTTTTCAATGAATCCGGGTTGATCACGGATAGAAAGCCGCCTTCCGCAGCATCCGGATCCTCCTCGGTGAACAGGCGATCGTAGATGCGGACCTCGGCATCAACGCCGGTGGCCACATCCACCCAATGGATCGCGGCCTTGCAAACGACACCTTCCGGCGTATCCACGCCGATGGTGCCGGGCAGGAGTTCCGCGCGGATCAGGGTGATTTGGCCTTCGGCGTCTTTCTCGAAACCGGTGCAGCGGATGATGTTCGCGCCCTTGAGCCGGACGTAGCGATCCGGCCCGAGGCGGAAGAATTTCTTCTCGGGCACTTCCATGAAGTCCTCGCGCTCAATCCAGACCTCGTTGGAGATCGGGATGTAGCGGTCGCCCATGTCCGGATTCTGCGGGTGGTTGGGCACCTGCACGCCGGCGAGTGGTTCGGCACCCCAGTTTTCAAGAACCACCTTCACCGGATCCAGCACGGCCATGCGGCGCGGCGCGGAGTGGTTGAGGAAATCCCGGATGTCGAACTCCAACAGCGCGACATCCGTGGTGCCGTTGAACTTGGTGATGCCCACGCGCTTGCAGAAATGCACCACCGCTTCCGGCGGATAGCCCCGGCGGCGCATGCCGGAAATCGTGGGCAGGCGCGGATCGTTCCAACCGCCGACGTGGCCGCCCTGCACGAGTTCGAGCAGCTTGCGCTTGCTCATGATGGTGTAGCTCAGGTTGAGGCGGGCGAACTCGATTTGCCGGGGCTTGGACGGCACCGGGCAGTTTTCAATGAACCAGTCGTAAAGCGGGCGGTGGTTCTCGAATTCCAGCGTGCAGAGCGAGTGGGTGATGTGTTCGAGCGCGTCCTCCAGCGGGTGGGCGAAGTCATACATCGGATAGATGCACCACGCGTCGCCGGTGTTGTGGTGGTGCGCGTGCATGATCCGATAGAGCACCGGATCGCGCAGGTTCATGTTCGACGAGGCGAGGTCGATCTTGGCGCGCAGCACGCACTCGCCCTCCTTGAACTCTCCGGCCTTCATGCGGGCGAAGAGGTCGAGGTTCTCCTCCACGCCGCGCGAGCGGCAAGGGGAGGGGGTGCCTGGAGTGGTGAGATTGCCGCGGCTGGCGCGCATCTCCTCGGCGGACTGGGTTTCCACATAGGCCTTGCCCTCCTCGATGAGGTGGACGGCGCAGTCATGGAAGAAGGTGAAATAATCGCTGGCGAAATACAGGTCGCCGCCCCAGTCGAAGCCGAGCCATTTCACGTCCGCCTTGATGCTCTCGACGTATTCGGTTTCCTCCTTCTCGGGGTTCGTGTCATCGAAGCGGAGATGGCACTTCGCTCCGATGCCGGCGTTTTCCCGGGCGATGCCGAAGTTCAGGCAGATTGACTTGGCGTGGCCGATGTGCAGATAGCCGTTAGGCTCCGGCGGGAAGCGGGTGATGGTGGTGGCGTGTTTGCCGGTGGCGAGGTCGTCGGCGATGATCTCGCGGATGAAGTCGAGCTTGGGAGTGGTGGGATCGGACATTGGGAGATGGTTGAGACTGTGGAGTTGAGGGTTGAGAGTTGAAGAAGAGATCCGGAAACGAGAGGAGATTCTTACTTTCAACTCTCAACCAAGGACTCTCAACTTCTTCATTTTGCGAGTTCCTTGAGCAACGCTTGGTTCAATCGGATCCCGGCTTCGAAATTCTCCACCGGAAAATTCTCGTTAGGCGCATGGATCCTGGCGTCGGAAAGAGCGAGTCCCAGCAGCAGGGTGTCCGAGCCAAGGATGTCGCGGAAGGTCTGCACGATGGGGATGCTGCCGCCTTCGCGGATAAGCACGGGCTCTGCCTCGAAAGCGGCGCGGAGCGCGTTTTGCGCGGCGAGACCGAATTTCGAGTTGGGGTCGGTGACGTAAGGCTTTCCGTCGTGGCCGACACGCACCTCGACATCAACGCCGGGCGGGCAGTGCCATTCCAGGTGGCTCTGGACTTTTTCCATGATGTCCTTGGGGCTTTGGTCGGGGACGAGGCGGAAGGAGAGTTTCGCGAACGCTTCCGAGGGAAGCACGGTTTTCGAGCCCTCTCCCTGATAGCCTCCGCCGATGCCGTTCACTTCGGCGGTCGGCCGTGCCCAAGTACGTTCCGCAGAGGAATAACCGGGCTCGCCATAGAGTCCGGGCGATCCGGTGACGGAGAGGAAATCGGCGTCGCCGACGCCGGGGATGTTCGCCCACATTTCCCGCTCCCACGGTTCCAACGGGCGGACTTGATCGTAAAATCCCTCGATGGAAATCCGTCCGTCGAGCGCGTGCAGGCTGGAAATGAGCCGTGCCATGGCGATAGCGGGATTCGCCACCGCACCGCCGAAGAGTCCTGAGTGGAGATCGGTCTTCGGGCCGCGCAGGATGACCTCGCAGCAAGCGATGCCGCGCAGGCCGTAGCCGAGCGTGGGCACGCCGGGGGCGACCATGCCGGTGTCGGAAATGGCGATGACGTCGCACTTCAACTCGTCGCAATGGTGGAGCAGGAAGGACGCGAGATTCGGGCTGCCGATTTCCTCCTCGCCTTCAAACAGGAAAATCAAATTGACGGGCAGCTCCTTGTTTTCCCGCAGCGTTTTCTCGACGCCGAGCACGTGCGCCATCATCTGACCTTTGTTGTCGGTGGCCCCGCGGGCCCAGATTTTCCCCTCGCGGATGACGGGTTCGAAAGGATCGCTGGTCCACAGGGATAGCGGGTCGACAGGCTGCACGTCGTAGTGCCCGTAAATGAGCACCGTACGGCGGCCGGGGATGTGTTCGTTTTTCGCGACGACGATCGGGTGTTTCTGCGTTTCGTGCAACTCCGTGGCCAGCCCCATACCCGTGAGTTTCGCGATCAACCACTCGGCGCAGGCCCGGACGTCGGCGTTGTGGCTGGAGTCCGTGGAAATGCTCGGGAAGCGGAGAAACGAAAACAGGTTTTCGAGTTCGGGGGTGGGGGCGGGCGTCACGTTGGGGATGCTGGTCGCTGTCACAGCCTCATCGCAAGTCGAATTCCTCGAAATGCGCTGCCCCAGTGATGCAAGGAATCTAGCATTGCCCGGGCGGATGCAGGCGCTATCAAGCGGCATGACGAACGTAATTCCCGTGGCCTTGACGATCGCCGGCTCCGACTGCTCGGCGGGTGCCGGGATTCAAGCGGATTTGAAAACGTTCCAACATTTTCACGTCCACGGCCTTACCGCGGTGACCTGCGTGGTCTCGGAAACGGCGAACATCGTGCGCACCGTGCATCCGGTGCCGGTGGAAATCGTCAGTGACCAAGTGTCGCTCTTGCTGGAAAGCTTCCCGGTGGCCGCAATCAAAACAGGCATGCTTTTTTCCACCGCACATGTCGTGGCGGTCGCAGAAATTCTGCGGAATTTTCCTCAAATCGCGCTGGTGGTGGATCCGGTGATGATCGCCTCGACCGGCGCGTCCTTGCTCGAACCGGACGCCATCGCCGCCTACCGCGAACGGCTGCTGCCGCTGGCGCGGGTCATCACTCCGAATCTGCCCGAGGCGGAAGCTCTGCTCGGCGAATCCATCCCGGACGAATTCGCACTGGAGTCGGCGGCTCGGCGACTCTCGGAAATGTTCGCCACCGCGGTTTTGTTGAAGGGCGGTCACCTCGACGGCCCGCAATGCGTGGATCTGCTCGTGTTTCAAGGAGCTGTCCACCGCTTCCGTGCGGCGAGGATTCCGGTAGCGGGATCGCACGGCACCGGTTGCGCGCTCTCCGCTGCCATCGCCGCCGCCCTCGCCCGCGGGGAATCACTTCCGGAGTCGGTGGAAATCGCCAAAACCTACCTTGGCAAGACTCTGTCCCAGTCCTATGGTTTTCGATCCGCCGCTGGCGAAACCGTGCACGCGCTCAACCAGGGAACGACTTTCCTGAAAAACGAGGCGTGACATCAAATTCGAATTACGTAACTTCTCCGAAGCATCTCGCACTCTTCCCTCCCTATGGAAAATCCCCTACACACTCTCGGTTACAAGTTTCTTAACGCCTCGCTGCAGGCCGAGTCCGCTGAACAATCAGGCATTTCCCAGCTTTCCCGGCGGGGTTTCATGCTGCTCGCCGCCTCCCTTTCCAGCTGCGCCGCCGCGGATCCGCTCCATCCGCAGGCCGCCGCGCCCCAATCACGGCCACCCGCCGCTCCGGTCAAAACTCCATCGAACACCGCCTACCGCACCCCCACCGTGCAGGGTCCGGTGCCGCGCAACCCTGACATGTCGCTGGACTCCAATTTCTCGAAAAGCTCCGGCATCACCTTCACCCGAGTCCCCGTTTCCGGCAACTACATCGCCATCACTTTCGACGACGGCCCGCATCCGCAGAATACCACCCGCCTGCTCGACATGCTCCGGGCCCGCAACATCAAGGCGACCTTCTATGTCATCGGGCGCAGCGTGGATCTCTATCCGCAAGTCGTCCGGCGCACTGTCGCGGAAGGCCATGAAATCGGCAACCACTCGCAGACCCACCGCCTGCTGAGCAAGCTTAATGACTCCGAACTCCGCCAGGAAATGAGCCGCTGCAGCGATGCCATCGCCCGCGCCGCCGGCGTCAAGCCACGCACCATGCGCCCGCCCTATGGCGGACTGCTCCAGCGCCAGCGGGAACTGGTGCATGCCGAGTTCGGTTATCCCACCATCCTCTGGTCGGTCGATCCGCTCGATTGGAAACGCCCAGGTGCCGGTGTCATCACCTCACGCATTCTATCCGGCACCTCCTCGGGTGGCATCGTCCTCGCGCACGACCTGCACTCCCAGACGGTCGACGCCATGCCGGCCACCCTCGACGGCCTCCTCCGCCGCGGGTTCAAATTTGTCACGGTTTCCCAACTCCTGGCCATGAAGACCGACTTGGCGACCGCCCAGGCCTCCGTGAATCCAGCCACCTACTGAGCGCAGCCCCCATTCCGGTCCCGTGAGTTATTCCATGTTCGGCGAGCGCTATTTCGCGACGCGTGAACGGCTTTCGGAAGTGATCCACGGCATCGCCTCGCTTGCCCGTGAAACCCACACAGACCTCGGCGGCCAGCTTCCCCTCGATCAAGTCGAGAAGGGACTCGGGGCACCCTTCCTCTTCATCGTCTGTGGCGAGGTAAACGCCGGGAAATCCACCCTCATCAACGGGCTCTTCGGCAGGGATCTGTGCCGCGTAAACATCCTCCCGGAAACCGACCGCGTACTCTGGTATCAATACGGAAATCCCGCGCGTGACGTGCAGATCACCCCGCTGCTCGAAGAGCGCCACCGGCCGGTCGATTTCCTGCGCGACTTCAATCTGATCGATACCCCCGGCACCAATTCCGTCGTCCAAGGGCATCAGGAAACCACCGCCCGCTTCCTGCCCGCCGCCGACCTGGTTCTATTTGTGTTTCCCGTGACGAATCCGTGGGGCGCGGCGACCTGGAATTTCATCTGCGAGCTCTCGCCGGAAGTCCTCAAGCGCGTGGTGTTTATCATCCAACAGGCAGACCAGCGCGAGCCCATCGACATCAAGGTCATCCTTGGTCACATGGCGGACCTATCCGTCAAGCGTATCGGCCACGTCCCGCCGATTTTCGCGGTTTCCGGGAAGACCGCCTACGAGGTGAAACGCGCCACGCCTTTCGTACCCGAGCAGTTCAAGCGCAGCGGCTATCCTGAGTTGGAGGACTTTATTTCCCGGACCGTCTGTCAGTCGCCCGCCCGCAAGGCGGTTCTCGAAGACTGGCGTGGCCAGGCTGCCGCCGCTTTGCGGACTGTCGAGGATCGCTTCGAAAACCAGACGACCGCCCTCAACGCGCAAAGCCGCTTCCTCGACACCATCGAGCGGGAAATCGACGACATCCGCGAGCGTTTCGTCATTCGGTTGCCGCGCCATCTCGCTGGCGTGGCAGAGGTGTTCCAGACCGAAGCCGTGTGGGTTTCGAGGCGACTGCGTAGCCGTCTCGGGGCGACGCCATCGTTTTTCCGTTTGTTCGTTGGCGACCGCACCGGACCGGCCATGGAAACTGTCTTTGTCGAGCGCCTCCAAGCGGCCGTGGAAGCAGTCGCCGAGGAGGACGGAGTCGAAGTCGTCGAATTCTGCCGCAAGCATTGGAACGAACTCGGTGAACGGGTGAGAGCCGCCATGGGCGTGGATCTGGGCACCGCCGCTCCGGTCGAAGAAACCCTCGCCGCCGCTAAAAAACGCTTCGTCCAGCGCCTCGGCGCCGCCGCTCGCCAGGGCATCGACAATCTCAAAGTCCGCAACCAGCTCGACAAGGACTTGCGCCGTCGGAATCTCGCCCTCAAGTCCTTCCTCTTCATGACGCTGCTGCTAGTTACCGCCGGAGCTATTTTCGGAGGACTCGGAATCCGCTGGCTGCCCGGTATTTTATGCGGCTTGTCCGGCGCATTCCTCCTCGGCGGCATCGCGGTCGCCGCCGTGACCCGCAAGTCGATCACTGCGGATTTCCAACGCCGCCTGCTCGACACCTGCGGGGGATTTGCAAGCACCCTGCACTCCGATTACGAAGAGGCTCTGCGGGTCGTTTTTCAGGATTACGCCACCTCGCTCACCGCCGTGAGGACCCACCTCGCCCGCGAAAAACTCGCCATTGAGCCGCGCCTGCGCCGCTGGCAGGAACTCTTCCTCACGCTCAAGGCGATCGAGCAGGAGCTTTGATTTTCTCTAGCGGGCTTCCGCGGCCGCAGCGAGAGCTTCCTTGGTGATGCGGGTGATTTCCGACCACTTGCCTTCGTTGACGAGTTGCTTGTCGACCATCCACGACCCGCCGATCGCGGCGACGACGGGGAGCTTGAGATAAGCCGCCAGATTGGCCAGCGAAACGCCGCCGGTGGGGATGAATCTAACGCCGGTGTGGCCATAAGGACCGGCGAGCGCCTTGAGCATGTTCACGCCGCCGGCGACCTCGGCCGGGAAGAACTTGAGCAGCTTGCAGCCGAAGGCGAGCGCGCCCTCCACTTCGCTGGGAGTCATCACTCCGGGGGAAAACTGCAGGTCCACGTCTTTTGCTGCGGCGACGATTTCCGGGTTGAATCCGGGAGCAAGGCCGAACACCGCTCCGGCATCCTTGGCGCGCTTGACCTGGTCTTTTTCCAACAGCGTGCCCGCGCCTAGCAGGATTTCCGGGAAACTGGCGGCAATCCGCTCGATGGACGCCTCGGCGGCCGAAGTGCGGAAGGTGATTTCCATGATGTCGAGGCCACCTGCGAGCAGGGCTTCGGCAAGAGGCTCGGCGGATTCGACACGGTCAAGGACGACGACGGGGACAATGCGTTTGGCGAGGATGCGGTCAATCATGGGGCGGCAAGAGTGAAGAAAATCCGCGGAATGACAAAGAAAATGCCGTGCATGCCGGAAAAACTCAGCGGCCGGCGTAGGCGTAAATGTCCATTTTCGCGGCGCTGATGAAGCCGTGGCGCGATGCCTTGTCGAGACTGCGGCTGTAGCTGCCGATCACGGTTTTCTGGTGCGGTGCGTCGGCCATCATTTGGGCGAGCCCCATGCCGACCTTGGATGATTCCATGAGGACCCGGTTGAGGATTTTGCCGACTCGGGTGGAAATCGGGCCGCCGTCGTGGACGAGATTTTCGCGGATGCCGACGATGGCGAGGAAGACCAACGAGTAACCGAGCATGCGCATACCGGTCCGCAGGCCACTAAGGGCGGGATTCTTTTTCATGGGGGGTGGGGGGATTTGTATCTCTTCTGAAATACAAGGGGACGTTTACCAGTTTTGGGCATCGAAGGTCAAGGAATGTCGACCATCCTACGCGATCACGTGGGGTGCGTTCGCGGATCTTGCTAGAGGCCGTAAATCCGCACCGCGTTGTCATTCAGAATCGCATCCTGCTCGTCGACGGATAGGCTGCTGACGAATCCACGGACTGTGTCGGCCCACGATTTGTAAGTATCGATCCGCAGCAGGCAGACGGGCCAGTCGGTGCCGAACAGCACTCGGTCCGGGCCGAAGACGGCCAGGGTTTCCTCGAAGTAGGCGCGCAGAGTGGGCTCGTCGATTTCCGGATCGAGCACCTCGGTGACCATGCCGGAGATCTTCACGCCGAGGATGTTGTCGCGTTTTGCGAGATTGGTCATGCCGGCCTTCCAGGCGGGATCGATTTTTCCATTGCGGATTTCCGGCTTGGCCAGGTGATCGACGATGATGCCGAGATCCGGTTGGCGATCGACGAGTTGGAGGGCGACGGGAAGTTGCCGTTGGAACAATAACAGATCGTAGCGGAGATCGAGGTCGGGCAGCAATGCCAGCCCGCGGTGGAAATCGTCGCGCAGGAAATAGCTGTCCGGCTCGCCTTGGAGGACGTGTCGGACACCTTTGAACTTCGGATGCGCGGCGAGGCGGCTGAGATCATTTTCCACGTCGGGATCAATCAACGGTACCCAGCCTATGACGGCGGCGATGATTTCGGATTGATCCGCTAGAGAGAGCAGCCAGTCGGATTCTGCCAGAGTCTGGCGCGCCTGCACCACCACCGTGCCATCCACTCCCGCGGCGGTGGTGGCGGCGTTCAGTTGTTCCAAGAGCTGGTCTTGGGCCAACGGCGACCCGGGCGGAATCCAGTCGTATTCCGCTGCGGAGTAATTCCAAAGGTGGTGGTGGGAGTCGATCATAGGATTGATAAGGAGCTGCGACACTCTTGTCGTGGGCCAATGAAATGAGAAATGAAACGCGCTGGAGCACTTCGCTTTCACCCCTCATTGGCCAGGTGTACAGGAGTGTCCGCCCTCCTTATAAGAAAAGCGGCTTCATGTGGCGGTCCAGCAGGTTGCCGGTGACGTTCTTGGCGACGACTTCCGAATTGTTCCTGAGCGCTTGGATGTAAGTGTCGCCGAGTTGCGCGGCAATCTTGAATCCGACGTGAAGAAGCTGGCGCAAGTCCGCGTTGTAGCCGGGATTCGTCGGGATGTGGCGCAGCGCGTCGGTGAACTGCGTGCTGGTCCAGCCATTGACTTCCTCGGCGGAAGGAAGATTGGAGTCCTTGATGTCGATGACGGTGGCGTAGGGCTCGCAGAGCGCTTCTTTCTTCTCCAGCGCCTTCGCGTAGATCTTCTTGGCGAGTGAGAGTCCTTCGCCACCGGATTCCGCGAGGCCGACGATTTCTTCCAGCCAGTTCGTCCCGGCGGTCTTGATGTGGAGGCCGGCGCCGGTGCGCTGGATGGCTTTCTTGATATACGGATAGATCGAAAATTTGTCGGAGCCGGAATGGACCGAAAGTTTCAGGGCGGGAGGCAGGCCGTAGGTTTTGATGGCGTGTGCGATTACGGCGAGGTCGTCGTTGAACTCCTTTTCAAATTGTAGCGGATCCCCGACGTAATCGACGCCCTTGTTGAAACGACCGGTGAACTTCGGTGCGATGGTCTGAATCGGGATTCCCTGATCGGCGATGGCAGCGAGGATGACGAGCAGCTCCGGCGGCGTCTGCGGGCTGTCGGTTTCGTCCATGGAAACCTCGGTGACGAAATTGTCAACGCCGCCCTTGGCCGCAACGATGTGTTGATAGATGGCTGCGGCCTTCTGGGTGGCCTTGAGAAATTGGTTCGCTGTCTTCTCGACGTCAGCGCGGGTGATTTCGAAAGGCTCGGAAATGCCCTCGATGGCGACGGTGCCGATCAGCTCGGGATGGTTGGCGATGAATGCGCTAACATCCGCTGGATCCGCAGCTTCACCGATGTCGTCGGCGACGTCGAGCGTGAAGAAATCGCAGGGCGCGACGAAGCGGTCCACGGTGGAGAGGTTGATGTGGTCGGCGTCCAACAGATACTCGCCGGTCCAGCCGAGGTCGGCGACCGCCTTGTCGGCAGCTTCACGGGTCTGGATGGGCTCGGAGCCAATGATGTTGTGCTCGCGGTTCGACTTGTTCCAAACCGGGGTGATGTCGATGCCGAGTTTCTTGGCCTCGATGAAGGCGGTGAGTTGGGCATGGGCTCCGTTGGCGAAGCGATCGCCGACGCCGAATGTGTATTTAGGGCAGGTTTTCATGGAGAGGATAGGGGATAGTGGATAGGAGATCGGGGATGGAAGAGTCAATTGACTTCGATGATGGCTTTGATGGCGCCGAGCGCGGGATCGGTGAATTTTTCAAACTCGGATGGAACTTCGGAGAACGCGATGCGGTGGGTAATCCAGAGGTCGGTATTGATTTTTCCCTCGCGGATCAACTGGATGATGTTGTCGAAATCTTCCGGCATCGCGTTGCGCGATGCAAGCAGCGTGATTTCCCGGCGGTGGAAAACAGCAGCGTGCGGGAAAGTGAGGTCCGAGGTGGTGATGCCGACATAAACGACGCGGCCGGTGAAGGCGGCGTAGTTGAAGCAGGTGGACATCGACTTGGGGCTACCGGTGGCGTCGATGACGACATCGGCGAGTTGTCCGCCGGTGATTTTTTCCAACTCGGCAAGGTGCGAATCATCCGGTTGGAACCGGATGGCGTGCTGGATGCCGAGGTTTTTCTGACAGAAATCGAGGCGGCTCTGGATCATGTCCATGACGATGGTTTTCACATCCATCAATTTGAGGAATTCCAAACAAGCAAGGCCGATAGGACCCGCGCCGATGACGAGCACAGTCTCGCCCGGCTGGGGATTTCCGCGTTGCACGGCGTGGTAGCCGATGGCGAGCGTCTCGACGAGTGCGAGCTGGTCGTAGGAAAGATCGTTGCCGGGATGCAACTTGCGGGCGGGCACGGCAAACACGCCCTTGCGCAGGCCGCCATTGTTATGAACGCCGATGACCTGCACGCCGGGGCAGCAGTTCTGCGCGCCTTTTTGCGAAGTCGGGGAAGCGGGATCATTCACATAAGGCTCTAACGAACACTTGTCGCCGGGCTTCACGTTGGTCACGTCATCGGCGACGGCGACGACTTCCAGGCCGAGCTCGTGGCCGGGCGTGCGCGGATAGGCGAAGAAGGGGAATTTTCCGAGATAACAGGAAAGATCGGTGCCGCAGATGCCCATGCGGTGGGTGCGCACGAGCGCCTCGCCGGGGCCGGGAGCGGTGGGTTCCGGTAGATCGATGACCGCGATTTCCTTCGGCGCGGTGAATTGGATCGCTTGCATCAGTTGTTTTCGGGGAGGCCTTCGAGGTGGCCGAGGTTTTTGACTGGGGCGAAAATGGCGAGCACATCGGCGAGCAGTTCGCGGTCGATCGGTTGCTCAAGCCATTCCGCCCACTTGCGGATGTTAGCGGGGTTCGCGGAACCGGCGACGGTGGTGGAGAGGCCGGGATGTTCGCAGGAGAACTGCAGCGCGAGCTGGGCGATATCGACGCCGCGGTCCTCACAAAGCTTGGCGGCGGCGCGGGCGGCGGCTTTGACTTCCTCAGGCTCCTTGAGCCATTCGGGCAACGCCGCGTTGGTGAGCAATCTGGCGGAAAACGGTCCTGCGTTCATCGCACCGATGTTTTTCGCGACGAGCCGTGGCAGCAGATCATCCACGTAGGAGGTGTTTTGCAACGTGTAGCGGTTGTAGGAGAGCACGCAGTCAATGACGTCCTCCACGTGGTCCAGCACGGTATTGAAAGTCTTGAGCGGGTAGCAGGAAAATCCAACCGCACGGACTTTTCCCTGTTCCTTGAGTTTCAGAACGGCGGGAATGGTTTCCTCCCAGATCTGTGCGAGCGGCACGAACTCGACGTCGTGCAGCAGGATCACGTCGAGATAATCGGTGCCCATGCGGTGCATCGAGACGTGCACGGATTCCTCCACGCGCTTGGCGGAGAAATCGAAATGCGTGTTCGAGTAGCGGCCGAGCTTGGTGCCTAGCAGGTATTTGTCGCGGGGGATTCCCTTAAGCCCGAGGCCCAGCATGATTTCCGACATCCCGCGGCCGTAGTAGGGCGAGGTGTCGATGAAGTTCATGCCGAGGTCGATGGCGGTTTTCGTCGAGAGCATCGCCTCGTCGAGCGTGATCGAGCGGAATTCCGCGCCGAGCGAGGAGGCGCCGAATGAGAGGATGGGCAGGTCGATGCCGGTTTTGCCGAGTGGACGTGTTTTCATTTTAGAGCAGTGAGCGGATGGAGGAAATCGTCTGGCGGGCGGCGGTTTCGGGATCGGGCAGCGGGAATATCTCGGCGGAGAGGTAGCCTGAATACTCGATTTCCCGCAGCGCCGCAATCACCCGAATGGGGTCGGTGTGGCCGAAGCCCATCGCCTGGCGGTTTGAGTCGGCGAAATGCACGTGACCGATGTGGCGGCCCGCCTCGCGGATGGCGGCGGCTAGGTCGCGCTCCTCGATGTTCATGTGGAAGAGGTCTGCGAGCAGGACGACGTTTTTCAGGTCGTGGAGTTCGAGGAAATTCGCCGCGTCGCCGAGACGGTTGAAGAGGTTGGTTTCGTAGCGGTTGAGCGGTTCGTAGATGAATGGCACGCCGTGGGTTGCAGCCCGATCTCCACAGAGGCGAAGGCCTGAAGCGAGTGAATCGAGGGTGCCTCTTCCTTGCATCGAGCCGAGAATCGCGGGAACACCAAGTTGTCCACCGAAGTCGATCATCTCGAATACGAAGTTCAAAGCCGCTTCGCGTTGATCCTTGTCCGCGTCTGTGATGGAAAGTCCGTGGCGCAACATCCCGGCACCCGTGCCGACGGCGGCGATCGCGAGCCCATGACCTGCTGCCAGAGATTTCACTTCTTCTACTGAAATGAAATTCGGCCCCGGCAGGAAAAGTTCTACCGCGTCGAACCCGATGGCGGCGGCGGTCGCGAATGCCTCCGGCAGCGGACTGCGCAGCACGAACGGCCCTGCGAGAGCTTCCGGGACTTGCGAAAGAGTGATGGCGGTTTTCAATGAGCCGAAAACTAGGGCCGGGATTCTCCGGTGAACATCGAAAAAAACTAGCTCATTCTGAAGCCGTGACTTAAACTGCTATCATGACCAGCCCGATCCCGAAAGGCACGATCATTCCGCCGCCGGGCCGCCCGAACTGGGGTGGGGGAGTGGACTTGCCGCTGCTCTACCTTGGCTGGGGACAGCGCGATTTCGCCAAGGAACCGTTGGCGATCCATCACGATCTGGGGACGAACTATTACGTCATCCTGAGTGGAGAAATCATCGTGAATGCCGGGCTTTCGGAGCAAATCGTCCGCGGACCGGTTGCGTTGTTGTTTGATCCCGGCTGCGCATTCGGGATCAGTCAGTCCAAGTCGGCGACGGTGGAGATTCTGGTCTGGATCTGGGAGAGCGAGCCGGTGCTGCCGGACTTACGGCCTGAGCCGGGTGGCTTCCAGATCATGAACCTCCGGGCAAGATCGGTGACGGCGTTGACAGAATTTCACGTCCGCTGCCGGAATGAGGTGGCGCTCGCAGACGCTCAGTTGCCCCGCACCCTTGCGGCGTTGCGGGAGTTGCTGGAAGTCGAAATCCTGCGGGGAAACCACCCCGCGCCCGCCGAGGACGAGATGCGCTGGAAACTCGCCCGCACCTGGATGGCCGGAAATCTGTCGATCCACGCGCCGGTGCCGGCTTTGTGCGACTACCTCCGGATGTCACCCAGCACGTTGCACCGCTTTTTCCGGGCGCGGACCGGACTGTCGCCGGGCGCTTATTTCCGTCAGGCGAAAACCGAGGAGGCGCGGCGGCTCATCCGCGAGGAAGGCTGGCAGGTGAAGGCGGTCGCCTACCACCTCGGCTATCGGCATGCCAATGATCTCAGTCGCGCGCTTGCGGAGAAATAGTTAGGAAAGACGGTCGCGGAAATCTTCATAAGCGAACTCACGAATCACTTCGATTTCCCCATCCTCATGTTGCAGCGCGATCGCCGGATGCTTCACTCCGTTGAAAATCGTCGTCTTCACCATCGTGTAATGCGCCATGTCGTCGAACACCAGCGTGTCGCCGACTTTCAGCTCGCGGGGGAATGAAAAGTCACCGACCACGTCGCCCGCCAGACAAGTCGGGCCTCCGAGGCGGTAGGTGAAGAGGGATTGGAGATTGGAGATTGGGGATTGGGAATTCGCAGGATCTTCGGCAAGGTGGTAGGTCTCGCCTTCGAAAGCGACTGCAGGCATCTTCTCTGGTTTCTTGATTCTTGTCTCTGGCCTCTCAACAAGAAACACATCAGGGCGGTAGGGCATTTCCATCACGTCCGGCATGTGCGCCGTGGCGGAAATGGATAGAATCGCCAGATTGTGCCCGGCGGATTCGAACACATCCATCACCGTCGCCCGCAGCACTCCGGTGTGGATCGCCACCGCTTCGCCCGGTTCCAGCCAGACATCCACGGCGTATTTCTCCCGCGTTTCCCGGACAAGCCGGATTAACCGCTCGCGGTCATAGAACGGCTTGGTGATCCAATGGCCGCCACCCATGTTCAGATAGGTGAACTGAGGCGAATTTAACAGATAACCGAATTTTTCATCCACGGCTGCCAGTGTTTTTTCCAGATCGTCCGAGTCTTGCTCGCAGAGCGTATGAAAATGCAATCCCGAGAGCCCGCTGATGTCGGCACCCACAAGTTGCTCCGCCGTGATGCCAAGGCGCGACCCCGGCACGCACGGATCATAAATCGGGGTGTCGCCGGTCGAGCATTCCGGGTTCACGCGCAGGCCGCAGAGCAGCTCCCCGGATTTGAAACGAGGATGCGCCATCACCATTTCGCGGAAGCGGAACCACTGCGACAGCGAGTTGAAATCCAGATGATCCGTGAATTCACAAAGCGCCGCGATGTCCGCCTCGTCGAAAGCCGGCGAATACGTGATCACATGCTTCTGGAAATAATCCCGCGCCAATTGCGCCTCCCACAGCCCCGACGCGCAGCACCCGTCCAGATCGTCCCGCAGATACGGAAACGCCTTCCAGCAGGAAAATCCCTTGAGTGCCAGCACCAGGTGGCAGCCGGCGGCCTCCTTCACCTCGCGTAAAATGGCGGTGTTTCGTTTCAGGGCGGCAATGGAGATCACAAACATGGCTGCCGCAGACAGAGAGGCGAAACCGCGGGGTAATCCAGTTGTTTTTCGATTCCTCCCCACAATCTCATCGCGGGCAGTCGGAATTTTTTCTAAGGATTTCCTCCCAGTCGTGTCTTCCTCATCAGAAAGCATGACCCCGCATCCGTCGATTCATGGAAACCCGAACCGCCAGCGCCCGTCCCAAGGCTGAAATCGGCCGCAGCCCGGTGATTCCCATCCGCCCGTCGCACCCACCCATGGAGGAAAAACCCACACTCCGGCAGGTCTTCGACGCGGAGGAATCCGTGCTCCTCCGCTACGCCCACGGCCTCGTCGGCCAGCGGGAAACCGCCGAGGACATCGTCCAGGACGCTTTTTTAAAACTCCACGCCCACTGGGAGGAAGTCACCCACCCGCGGGCCTGGCTCTTCCGCTGCACCAGAAATCTCGCCCTCAGCCACATCCGCGACCACAAACGCGAAACTCCCATGGACGCCAGCCGCGAGTGGGAAAGCGCCTCACCCGATCCCGAACAAGCCCTCGGAAAACTCGAGGCCATCGGCACCCTCCAGCTCCTCATCGCCGAGCTCCACGAAGACGACCGCGAACTCATTTCCCTCAAATACAAAGACGGCCTCAAATACGACCAAATCAGCCAGCGCACCGGCCTCAGCGTCGGCAACGTCGGCTACAAACTCCACCACGCCCTGAAAAATCTTGCCGATTCCCTCCGCCGCCTCGGCGTGGAAAGCCCGGAGGGCTGATCTCAACCAGATCAAAATTCAAAAATTCTCAATCAACAATCGTCAATCCCTCTTCCAATGAACGAAGAAACACCACCCCCGTTCGACACCGTCGGCGACGCATCCGTCGAGGCGCGCATCGTCGCCTGGGTCCTCGGCGAGACCTCCGCCTTCGAGGCCGCCGAACTCGAACGCCTCTGCGAAGAGCGCCCCGAACTGCTCGTTTTCCGCCGCCGCATGCGCGCCCTCCACGGCCTGCTCACCGAAGCCGAAGCCGCCGAGAAGGATCATTCTTGGAAACTCTCGGAGGAAAAACGCAAGGTGCTCGATGAAATCTTCGGTGAGGAGGAAGTCGCCCGTTTGGAGCCTGACTTTGTTCGTCCGGAGGCCCGTAAAGAGCGGAGTATTCACCGGAGCGGACGGCGGGCGCTTCTGGCGATCGCAGCCTGCGTGATTCTGACGATCGTTGTTGTAAAACTCATCGGTCCTATTGGTCATCTAGGTCCCATCGATTTCTCCATGAGCGCCGAATCCAGCGACAAGGCAGCGCAGCTACCAAAGACAGATTCACTCGCCGCATCCCAAGAACTCGCCCAAGCTATCCGCGATCAGGAAGACAAAGTCGAAGAGCGCCGCAAGGTCCTCTCCACCATCGTTAGGACAAAGGGCATCATCTACAAGGGGCAGGATTCATTCTATGGCCAGTCTGGAGTGGATGAAGAAGTCATGAAAGATGATTCCCGCGGGGAAGCCATCAAGCGCGGCCTCGACGCTCAGGACTACGTCGATGCCAAGAGGGATTTTCACGCTGAGCAACAGCTTCTGCAGGCGATGAAACTCAAACAGATTGATCAAACCATCGCCAGGAACGTGCGAGACAAAGGCCTTGCGAGGAACGACGCTCCATCACCGACCTCCGCTCCCGCGACACCGCCATCAGACGGCAGCTACCGTCTCGAATCCAAATCCTTGTCCTCCAATCGCGAACTTGGAATGCAAAAGACCAAGGAGCAAAGCATGCTTGCGAAAAGTCCGGCGCAGTCGGCGTCACGAGTTGCTGCCTCCGCGGCTCCCGGCCAAACCCAACTGCCTCCACCGGCCGAGTCGTCAGTGATGGATCAATTGCCAGCCATCGCCGCCAGTGGAATAGGGGAAGCAGAGGGACTTGGTGCCGGCGCGACGTGGAGTTCCGATGCCCGTGCCAGAGATTTGGATGTTTCCTCATCTCCAGTCGCCGTGCCACAGGGAGAGGTTTTCTTTAATTCCGCCGGCGAGGCACTCACACGCAGCAATATTGACGCGATTCCCAACCAACCGAGTCAGCCGGAGCCCGGCAGTAAAGCCAAAGGTGACAAAGACGAGTTCGGTCGGAAACCCCAGGTTCTTGCTGGTAGGGATGCCTCTGCCCGAGCCAGCGAAGTGGCCGAAAAACCGATCCAAACGAATCCTGCTAGCAGTCCTGCTAACACCGAGCTCGTCGATCAAATGCGCCGGACGCTTTACACCGCAGAGGGCAACCTCAATCTTGGGAAATACGAGGATGCGAAGAAACTTTATGAGGAAGCTCTGAAAATCGACCCTCAAAACTCCGCCGCACGCCGCGGAATCGAGCGGGTGGCAGGTGCAAAGAGCGACTACTATCGGGCCTCCAATGACCACAACCGGGCCGAATTGCTGTCCCAAGTGGATTCCGCATGGGAACTTACCGTTCCTTCTGCTGGTCCCGCTTCGGTTGATGCTCCTGAAGCTGAAATCGTTAGGGAGTTTCAATTTCCCACGGAATTCGAACCGCCCGCCGAGGAAGCCAAGCTACTCGCCGATCTAGCCAACGAAATCCCCGCCGCCGAGACTCCCTATTCCACCTTCTCTCTCAACATCAGCGACGCCTCGTTCCAACTCGCCAAAGCCGCGCTCGCCAAAGGAGAACGCCCCGATCCCGCCAGCATCAAGCCCGAGCAATTTTACAACGCCGTGGACTACGGCGACCCCGCACCGGCGTCTAACGAGCCCGTCGCCGCCACCATCGAGCAATCCGCCCATCCGGTCATTCCTGGCAGAAACCTCTTCCGCGTCGCGCTCCGCACCGGCTCGGTCGGCCGCAGCGCCGTGCAACCACTGCGCCTCACGCTGCTGGTCGATCAATCCGGATCAATGGTCCGCGAAGACCGCCGCGCTTCGATGGAACACGCCCTCGCCCAACTCGGCGTCCTGCTAACGAAAAACGACCTCGTCACCGTCATCGGATTTTCCCGCACCCCGCATCTGCTCGCCGAGGGCAAAGCCGCGGACGGGACCTTGAAACTCGCCGATCTCATCAATCAAACCGCCAGCGAAGGCGGAACGAACCTGGAAGAAGCCATGAAACTCGGCGGTCAGCTCGCGGAGCGCCATCAACTTGCCGGTGCCCAGAACCGCATCGTGCTCTTCACCGACGGCGCTGCCAATCTCGGCGACGCGAATCCCGCCCGACTCGCCGAGCAGGTGAAAGCGTTCCGTCAGAAAGGCCTCGCCTTCGACATCGCCGGCATCGGCGCGGATGGCCTGAACGACCGCCTTCTCAGTGAACTCGCTCGCAATGGCAACGGACGTTACTACGTAGTCGGCGACGAAAAAAACGACAGCTTCGCCCGCCAGCTCGCCGGAGCCTTCCGCCCCGCTGCTGAGAACGTGAAAGTGCAGGTGAATTTCAACCCGCAACGCGTCGCGAAATACAAACTCATCGGCTTCGAAAAGGACCGACTCAAGACCGAGGACTTTCGCAACGACGCCGTGGACGCCGCCGAACTCGCCGCCGAAGAAGCCGGAGTCGCCATCTATCAAGTCGAGCCACTCGTCGACGGCACCGCCGAAATCGGCGAGGTCAGCGTCCGTTTCCGCGATGCCGCCACCAAGGAGATGGTCGAGCGCACCTGGACGATTCCCTACGAATCCCAAACCACCGTCTTCGACCGCGCCACGCCCTCCATGCAGCTCGCCGGACTCTCCCTGCTCGCCGCCGAGAAACTCAAAGGCGGTCCGCTCGCCGATGCCATCGATTTCAAACAACTCACCGGCCCGAGTGCCTTCGTGAAGCAATTCTACGGCAACAGCCCGCGAGTCAGCGACATGCTGCGTGTGGTCGACGCGCTCAAGTAACTGGAGCGCGGAATTTATTCCGCGCGAATTCATTCATTCAGGCGGGATACATCCCGCGCTCCGTTTTTACACACTCTTTACCCAAGCGACTCGTTGGTCGTGATAGAAAACCAGCTCACATGAAAACCGCATTCGCATGGTTCACCGCCCTCATGGTCTCCCTAGCCTTCGCCCAAGACCCGGACGACCGCGTCATCCTCGTCCCGCTCGCCAAGGCCCCGAAGGAAGCACCGCTCTTCTTCTCCGCCACCGCCGACGTGAAAATCCAAGTCGGCATGGAGGAAGTCACCGGCGAGCAGGAACTCGATTTCAAAATCCACCAGGGGAAATCCGAAACACTCACGCTCGGCCTCACTGGCACTGGCGAAGTCATTTCCGTCACTGGCGAAGGCCTGCGCGACTGGTCGGTGCGCGTCGCCGAAGACGGATCCCGCTTCCTCGACGTGCGCCCGGCCGCCGACGACATCAAGCAACTGCAACTCCAGGTCAAAACCCGCCTCAAGATCGAGTCCCGGCCCATCATTCCCTTGTTGCCCGCGCCCGGTGCCGCTACCGGATTCTCCCTGGCGATCTCACTAGCAGCTGACACCGGCGTCGAACTCCTCGTCGAAAAGGCCGAAGGCCTCGTTCCGGTCGATGACTCCAACAGCCGCAAGTTCCTCGGCTACGGACCTGCAAAACTCGAACTCGGCACCCTGCTGGCCGGCACAGGTGCACGCGGCGTCGAACTGATCGGCACCACCACAACCGGCCGCCTCGCTGCCGATGGCAACAGCATCGCCCTCAAACTAACTGCCATCGCGAAGGCCAACGCAGAAGGCTCCGCCGTGCAACTTCTTGGCGGTGGCGCGGCCCTCGCCGGCGGAGTTTTCGGTGATGGCTGGCATGTGATGCTGCGGAAGGACGACTGCATGCAAAGCTACGATCTGATCGCCGAACGCGCCGGTGAATTTCCCATCGAAGTGGATTTCATCGTCCCCGTTACCCGCGCGGGGGATTGGCGCAAACTGGAATTCTATCTGCCCTCCGGTGTCGTCGTGCCGGTGAAAATCGAAGGACTGGGCAAGGGCGTCTCGTTCGACCGACTGCTCAGCGTGGTCCCGCAACCGCAAGGTGGCGCCTGGCGCGGCTTTCTCCCAGCCAACGGATCCGCCGCCATGGCCTGGCGCGAGGCTGGCGCGGTGGCCGATGGTGCGTTGTTCTTCTCCAGCACGGAATCCAGCGACGTCCGCATCGGCAGCGGCCTGCTGCGTCAACTCACCACCGTCGATCTGCGCGTCCTTCAGGGAAAACTCGCAAATCTATCACTCTCACTCGACGGCCCCGGCGAGGTGCTGGCGGTCACGGGCGAGCCGGTGCTCGGGTGGTCGGTGGTCGAGAACGAGGGTAAACGTCGGCTCGATGTGAAACTGAGCCGTCCCATCGAAGGCAGCGGGCGAATTGTCATCGAAGCGCAATCCGCGCTCGGCGGATTCCCTGTCAGAGCGGAAGCATTGCGGATGATTCCCACCGGCTCACTGCGTCACAGCGGATGGCTGCGGGTGGCGAACGAAGGCGCGGTCCGGATCGAAGTCGCCGTTGCCAAGGGCTTGATCCAGCTCGCGCCCGGTCAATTCCCCGGCGGCCTGGATGAGAATCTGCGGCAGGTGTTTGTCTATCGATTTCCCTCCTCGGACTACAGCTACGCCATTCAAGCGGACCAGGTCCTGCCGGAGATCGCCGTGACCGAAGTCACCGTTTATGAACTCGCGGAAACCGACCGCCGGGTCTTCGCCGATCTAGAGCTGGACATCCGCGAGGCCCCGTTGCGCGAGTGGGAATTGGAGATCCCCGCCGATCACGCGGTGGCCTCCGTCACCGGCGCGGCGGTAGCCGATTACGCGGTGGCCAGCGAAGTGAAGGAGGGAAAACGCCGCCTCAAGATCATTTTCAAGGAAGCCGTCATGAACCGCCAGCTCGTCAGTGTGCGGTTGGAAAAGAACGAAGCCGCCAAACCCGGAGCGTGGGATCTCCAGCCGCTCGGTTTCCCCGGCGTGAAATCACGGCGAGGTTATGTCGGAGCCGTTGCGGCGGCTGGCTACCGGTTAGTCGCTGGAAGAACCAGTGGAGTCGCCGAAGTGCCGATCACGTTTTTCCCGAAGAAGACCGCCGGGCTGCAACAGGCGTTCCGGCTGCGTGAAGGTGCTTGGCAAGTCGGCCTTACCGTCGAAGCCCTCGGCCAAAGCGTCCAGGCGGATGTCTTCCACCTCTACTCGCTCAAGGCGGGCGCGGCGTATGGCAGCGTGCTGATCAACTACTTCGTCGTCGGTGCTCCCGCCACCGAGTGGAAAATTTCCGTGCCCGAAGGCATTGGCAACATCGACGTCACTGGCCAGAACGTCGGCCGCGACTGGCGGCGCGAGGGGAACACGGTGATCGTCCCTCTATCACGTCCGATCCTCGGCACCGGCACCGTGCTGCTCACCTTCGAGCAACCGATGAACGCCCGCGGCGGCGATTTGGCTCCTGGCGAAGTTAGACCACTCGACGTGCAGGCCGAGCGCGGCTATGTGCAGGTCGTCAGCCCCCTTCAGGTCAAGTTCGCGAAGCCTATCAGCGAAGGGCCGTTGTTGGCGATCGACGCGAGCGAACTGCCTGCGGAGTTCCGCTTGCTCAGCAGCGCTCCGACCTTGGCCGCATGGCAATACACCGCCCGCGATTTCAAGATCGGGATGAAAATCGAGTGGTTCAACCCGGGTGAAACCGTCGAGCAGGTCGTCGATTTCCTCAAGCTCTCCAGCCAGGTCTCGCGCGACGGCCAATGGGTGACAGACGCCCGTTTCTTCGTGAAATCGCGCGGTCGCAGCGCCCTGCGTGCGACTCTCCCCGCAGGGGCTATTCTGTGGGAAGCCAAGGTCAACGGCGAGGCCGTGAACGCCCGCGCTGATGGGGGTGAAACGCTGGTGCCGCTGCCCTCACAGATCGATCCGAACCAAGCGGTGGAAATTGCTTTGCGCTATGGTGCGCGTTCCGACAGCGCGACCCACCTGCGTCTCGGCGCGCCCAAGCTGGCTGCACCCGTGGTCATCGGCGAGTGGACGGTGACCGGCGACGAAGGCCGCCAGCTTGTCCCGCGCGGCGGCACGGCGGAACTGGCGCGCCCCGGCCTCGCCGAAAGCGGCTGGGAATGGCTGGCAAGGCATTCCGTCGCGGTTGGCGGGTTGCTGGTGTTAGGATTGGGCGCGTTGCTGCTTGGGCAGGGAACCGACTTGCAGCGGACCTTCTCGCTGCTGTTGGGCCTCGCCTTCATCATCACGGCGGCCGGCCTCGGCCTATCCGCCGCGGACTCAAGCCGTGGAAATGCCGCCGTGCTCGAATATGCCGCGCCGGTGGTGGCGGCGGGCGGCGAGGTGGTGGTGGAAATCGGCAACGTCGCTCCTTGGTTGGCTAGAACCGGGTGGGGGACATGGCTGGTTTTAGCTCTCGGCGCGGTTGTCGCAGTTCGTGGATTGATGGCTCGGGACCGTTGGTGGATTATGTGCGGACTCGCCCTGACCGGTGCGGCGTTTCTATCCATCCGTGGCGGAGCAGCCTTGTTTTTCGGCATCGTCACCGTGATCGCGCTGTTCTGGTGGATTCCCCGGCTGCGGCAGGCCATCCGCGACAAGCGCAAGATCGCAGAGGCCGTCGCGGCGGTCATCCTCCTCGCGGCTTTCGGTTTCAATGAGGCGCGAGCTGCGGAAATTTCCCCGCTGAAGCCTGCGGAGTCGATGATCCAGGACTGGCAGATCCGCGACAGTCGGTTGCGCGGGACCATCGACGTGACGGTGCGGGCCGAGGTGGGAGATCGGTTTCTGTTACTGCGTCCTCCGGCCACCTTGAGCGGATTTGAAGGCACCGGGCTGCGGGTCGTGAAATCGCTGCTCGACCGACAATCCGCCTATTTCATCATCGCCGATGCGGCGGGTCGATTGACCGGCAAGGCGACTTTTGAAATGCCTCTGGCCGATCCGGGAAAAGGTTGGGAACTTCCCGGCGGACCGGCTGCGATGCGGCAGGTGACGCTGCGCTGGGATGAGGCGGGCTGGGAGTTTTTCTCACCCGGAGCCGCCAGTGTGGGCGCGGTCGGAGGTCTAACGACGAATGAAAGCGGTGCTGTGATGGTGCTCGGCCCGGCGGACCCGGTGAAGATCCAAGCCCGTCCGAAACAACGCGATGTCGGCAGCGAGGAGACGAAGTTCTTTGCCGAAGTCTCGAATCTCTATCTGCCCGGACCCGGCGTGGTCAACGGCCGTCACCGGATCTCGATCCGCCCGGCACAGGGCCGCGTTTCATCGCTGGTGATGACGGTGCCGGAAGGCTTCACGGTTAGTGACGTGATCGACGGTCCGGTCGGTTCATGGCGCTTCGATCCGGAAAAACGCGAACTCCGCGTGCCAATCGAACCCGCGCAGGATCAGGCGTTTTCCCTCACCGTCGAAACCCAGCGCGGCGCCGGAACCTTACCCATCGACCTGTCGCTTGAACCCATCCGCGTGCTCGGGACTGCGGGTGAAATCGGATTTCTCGCCCTGGCATTCGGTGAGGAAGCACAGCCGGAATCGATCAACCTCGAAGGTCTATCACGCGTGAATCCCGAGGATTTTGACGCCAAGCTGCTGCCACGCGACAAAGGTGGAAACCCGCTGGCGCTGCTGCAGAACGCATTCCGCTACGGCACGGGCAAGGTAGTGGCCCAGGTGAAGGTCGCCGCGGTGGCACCCGAGTTGCGGGCCGAGTCGTGGCAGTTGGTCTCGCTGGGCGAGGACCGATTGGTGGTGGCCACCGAGCTATCTGTGATCATCACCCGCTCCGGCGTGTTCCGGTTAGCGGTCGAGGTGCCGGAAGGCTTGGAAATTGAAACCGCCACCGGCGAGGGATTGAGCCATTGGACGGAAGGCAAGATCGACAACAAGCGGGTGATCACCCTGCACCTCACCGGCAAGACGATGGGTAAACGCGATTTCAATCTCACACTCACTGGTCGTCCGCCCGGCGCGCAGGAAAACTGGCAGGTGCCAAGGTTGTCCCTACGCGACGCCTCGCGTGAAACCGGCGTGGTGACCGTCGTCCCCGAGCGTGGATTGCAAGTCCGGGCCGTGGAGCGCCGGAATATTTCCCAGCTCGATCCCCGCTCGCTCGCCGAGGCACCGAAGGACTCCGCCCGCGCCGCCGCACGGCCTGGTGCTCTCGTCTATCGATTGTTGCAGAGCGATTGGTCGTTGGGTCTTGCGATTAGTCGGCTCGATCCGTGGGTGACTGCGCAGGTGTTTCACGAAGCCACCTTGCGCGAGGGTCAGATGCTCACCCGCGTGGTCATCGGTTATAAAATTGAAAACGCCGCGCTTAAATCGCTGCGCGTCCGCATTCCCGGACTCGATGCCACCGCCGCCGCCACCGTGCGGGCCAGCGGCGCGGCTGTCGCCGATTTGGTGCCGGTCGAGGGCGAGCCGGGTCTTTGGGAAATCCGCTTTCAACGCGGTGTCGCCGGAGAAACCAGCGTGGAACTCGAATACCAGCGCGCCAGCAAGGACGACGGTGGCGAGGTGATCCAGCCGGTCATTCTGGAGCAGGTCCGCCAGCTTTCCTACTTCGTCGCGATCCGCGCCGGTGGCCGTTTGGAAGTGGAAGCCGGAATCCTGCCGCGCGGCTGGCAGCGGGCGGATTGGGCGGTCGTGCAATCTTCGCTTGGCCAGGTCGCCGGGAATGTCGCGCCCTTGATGGCCTTCCGCGTCGCCGATCCAGAAGGTCCGCTGCCGGTCATTTTGAAACGCCATCAGCTCGCCGATTTGCAGAAACTCCGTGTCGCCGAGGGATCTCTAACCACGCTCATGTCACCCGATGGCGACGCGCTGACCGCCGTGGATCTGAAGATGCAGGTCGTCGGAAAAGGCACCCTGCGCCTCAAGTTGCCGAAAGGTTCCGCGTTGTTCAACGTGCTCGTCAACGAAGAGGGAGCCACGCTGGTCCGCGAGGGCGACGAGTGGTTGTTCTACGTTTTCCCCTCACCGGAAGTGGGCCGCCCCGCCAACGTGCGTTTCGTTTATTCGGCGGGCACGAGCAAGGGCAAGCGGCTGGAAGGGCCCATCCTCGACGTGCCGATGGAAAACCTCACCTGGCGCGTGCTCGTGCCGGAAGGCTGGAAAATGACCGACCACGGCGGCGACTTCGATTTGAAACAACAATCCGCGATGGGTTCGTTCAAGCTGGAGGACTATCAGTCATTCGTGCAGAGCAAGAAACAAAGCGATTCGGAAAGCGCCGTCGCGCTGTTGGATCAGGCGAACTCATGGCTGCAAGCGGGCGATCAGGAAAAAGCCAGCAACGCCTTCAGCAACGCCGTGCGCAGCAACCAACTCGACGCCGCATCCGGCGAGGACGCCCGCGTCCAACTGCGCCAGCTCAAGACCCAGCAAGCGGTGTTAGGACTCAACACCCGCCGCCAGAAGCTCGCGATCGACAACCGCAGCGCCGCCCCGCAGGCGGCGAACACCCAGCTCGACCGTGCTGCCGAGGCGAATCCCGTTTTGCGCGGCGGCTACAACTATGATCCCAAGCAGTTCGACCGTTTTCTTGAAGGTAACACCGCCGACGAAAACGCCGCGCTCAAGGAAATCGCCAACCGCATCGTCACCCAGCAACTCGCCGCCGAGCCCGCGCCGGTCGCGCTCGATGTCACCCTGCCGGAACGCGGCACCGTGCTCACCTTCGGCCGCAGCGTGCAGGTGGACGGCCAGCGGCCGATGGCGATCACACTGGATCTGAAACGATCCGGCAGTGGTTTCGCCTGGCTGGCGGTTCTCCTTTGCCTGTTGCTAGGCGTGATGGGTGCCGCAAGGCGGCGCGCGTGAGATGGGGTAAGCCTCGATTCATTGGCTTGGCCACCGGCGGACGGATTCCGCCGCTGGTGCGGACGCACATACATGAAATCAACCAGTGAAAGTCTAAGTCGTCCCGAGACGAGCAACGGGAAAGCAGCCCGAGGCAACTGCGTCGGCGCGAGATCCGCACGTCCGGTTCGGAGGGGGGAGCGGGGCAAAAGCCCCGTTCCTACCTCCATCTTATGGACGTCCTCACACCACCATCATCGTGGCCACGTCACTCCAGCCGCTGGGCCCATTCGCACCGATGGCACGCACGCGGAAATAATAGTCCTTCCCGCGGGAAAGTCCGGTGAAGAGCATGTTCTGCGAGCTGGAGAGCGGCGGAATGGTCGTCCACGGGCCGTTGATGGGGTCCAGCGTCCACGCGCATTCGTAGCTGTCCGCCAGCGGCACCGCCTTGCACTTGCACATGGCCTCACCGGCGGTGCCAGTGGTTTTCACGCGCAGGTTTTCCGACCACCGGGGCGGGATCATCCGTGGCTGTCTGATGGACGCCCGCCGCCTGCCGCCGCCGCATCTGCGGGCGGCATCGGGTGGAGTCTTCTCCAGGGTGGTTAGGCGCTCGGCTTGCATTGCGCCCACCCGGCAGCAGAACGCAGGCCGGATCCTGTTATAGTTTGGCGGAGGGCGTTAGGTCGTGACCATTTCGGCACTCAATTTCGGTAAATTGCCGGATTCTATCAAAAATTCCGCTGGTTCTGAGAGGGTTAGGTTTTAGGGGTATGACGGAAATTATTTTCAGAAACTTTCCCTCCGCCGTGCTGGAATAAGGAGTGGCGACATTCCTGTCGCCACCATTCCGGGGTCACACACGACAGGAATGTCGCCAGTCCTTACTTCCCATGGCCACACCCGCCCGCTAGCGTTCCGACAAGTCACATGGCCGTCGAATCCAAACCGCTTTTCCACCCCGAAGTGATCCGCCAGCACTTGCGGAATTTCACCTTGCCTGCCTCCGTCGAGGATTCCCTGCCACGCCTGAAGCATTGGGCGGATCGCATCAGCTCCGGGCAGGCGGACAAGCTGAAGGAAACCGAACTCCTGCCGATTTTTCTCACCGATATCTTCGTGAACCTGCTCGGCTACACCGGTCCGGTGGGCGCGGGCGACACCTACACGATTTCCCGGGAAAAGCTCGTGGAGGTGGACGGGCAGTATGCCGATGCCGTGCTCGGCCGCTTCAAGCAACTCAATGCGGGTGCCGAACCGATCGTTGCCCTTGAAGGGAAAAGCACCCGCGATCCGTTGGAAATCCCCTTCGGCGGACGGAAAATGTCCGCAGTGGATCAATGTTACCGTTACGCGATCAATCTTCCGTGCGATTGGATTCTCGTCACCTCCATGCGGGAAACGCGGCTTTACCACAAGGGCTCGAACCAGCAGACCTACGAGCGCTTCGACATCGTACGGCTGGCGACCGATGCCGGATTGCTCAAGCGCTTCGTCTTCCTCTTCGGCGCGGCCCGCGTGGTCCCGGACTCCGGTCCCTGCCATTTTTACGAACTCCTGCGCGGGTCCGAGGCCGTCGGCCGCGAACTCACCAACAAGTTCTACTCGAAATACGCCAACATCCGCCAAAACGTCTTCGCCCGCCTCCGCCAGGAAAACGCCGCCGCCGATCCCAAGGAAATCCTCCGCTCCACCCAAAAGCTGCTCGACCGCGTCCTCTTCTGCGCCTTCTGCGAGGACCGGAACCTCCTCCCGGCAGAAACCGTCGCCGGCGCCTTCACCCACAATGATCCCTACAACCCGCGCCCCGTCTGGGAAAACTTCCGCGGCCTCTTCCGCTCCGTGGACAAGGGCAATGCCGGGCTGAAAATCCCCGCCTACAACGGCGGTCTCTTCGCCCACGACGAGGGCCTCGACTCCCTGCTCGTCCCGGACGAAGTCTGCGGTTACTTCCGCGATCTCGCGGACTACGATTTCCGCCCCGCCCGCGCTGTCGCCGATGCGGACGAAGCGAAGGAAATCAGCCCTGTCATCGATGTCGACATTCTCGGCCACATCTTTGAGCAATCCATCACTGACCTGGAGCGCATCCGCCAGGACATCGAGAGCGGCGTCCTCCCCACCACCGAGAAGGAAGCCAAGACCCGCCGGAAAAAGGAAGGTGCCTTCTACACCCCCGCCTTCATCACCCGCTACATCGTCGAGCAAACGCTTGGTTCCGTGCTCGCCACGCGATTCGAAACCCTGCGGAAATCCGAGGAAGCCGCCGCCGTCGCCACCTCCCGAAAAACCCTGGCCGATCCCCGCGCCTACGATCTCGACGCCCTCAACGATCCCCAGCGCAAGACCCTCATCAAGTTCTGGGAAGCCTGGCAGGAAGTTCTCAAAAACCTCCGCATCCTCGATCCCGCCTGCGGTTCCGGCGCATTCCTCATCGAGTCCTTCGACCAGCTCCACGCCTATTACGATGCGTCCAACGCCCGCCTCGAAGAACTCCGCGGCGAGCGCGACCTCTTCGATCCCGACCGCCAGATCCTCCAGCACAACCTCTACGGTGTGGACCTCAACGCCGAGGCCATCCAGATCTGCCAGCTCAGCCTATGGATCAAGACCGCCGCCCTCGGCAAAGCCCTCACCAGTCT
>JANPKJ010000006.1:0-68169 GCA_031425955.1 Akkermansiaceae bacterium
AGGGATGAGGGATGAGAGATGGGGGATGAGAGATGGGGGATGAGGGATGAGGGATGAGGGATGAGGCAGAAGTCCACTTTTCCCGCATGCAAAGATGGCGACAGCGCCCGGGATGTGCTTCAACATGGCCTTCAGCCATCCCGCTCCCGCTCATGCCTCCCGCAAAGATCACCTATGACCTGCCGTCCGACGCCCCCGGCTCGGTGCTTCGGGAGGATGGCATCGAATCCGGCTTCATCGGCAGGCTCCAGGGGCTCAAATACGAGTACCGCCCGGACATCACGAACCGCGCTACGCTTGGAAGGAATTTCCGCGAGAAGTTCGAGGCCCTGAACCGTGTCCGCCTCACCGATGCCGAGTTTGCCCGCCTGCTGGATGAGATCATCACGCCGGATGTGTTCACGGCGTCGAAGACCCTGCGCAGCATCAACTCCTTCACCCGTGACGACGGCACGCCGCTGAACTACACCCTGGTGAACATCAAGGACTGGTGCAAAAACACCTTTGAGGTGATCAACCAGCTCCGCATCAACACGGACAACAGCCACCACCGTTACGATGTCATCCTGCTCATCAATGGCGTGCCCTGCGTGCAGATCGAGCTGAAGACGCTCGGTGTGAATCCACGCCGGGCCATGGAGCAGATTGTCGAATACAAGAACGACCCCGGCAACGGCTACACGAAGACGCTGCTCTGCTTCATGCAGATCTTCATCGTCAGCAATCGCGACCGCACCTACTACTTTGCGAACAACAACACGCGCCACTTCGCCTTCAATGCGGACGAGCGCTTCCTGCCCATCTATGAGTTCGCGGACGAGGACAACACCAAGATCACCCACCTCGATCCCTTCGCTGAGCGCTTCCTGAAAAAGTGCGACCTTGGCCGGACCATCAGCCGCTACATGGTGCTGCTCGCGGGCGAGCAGAAGCTCATGATCATGCGGCCTTATCAGGTCTATGCCGTGCAGCACATGGTGAAGTGCATTGATGACGACGACGGCAACGGCTTCATTTGGCACACCACCGGCAGCGGCAAGACGCTCACCTCCTTCAAGGCTGCCACCCTGCTCAAGGAAAACGAGCACATCCACAAGTGCGTCTTCGTCGTGGACCGCAAGGACCTCGACCGCCAGACGCGCGAGGAGTTCAACCGCTTTCAGGAAGGCTGCGTGGAGGAAAACACCAACACCGCCGCCCTCGTCCGCCGTCTTCTATCCGAGGACTACGCGGACAAGGTCATCGTCACCACCATCCAGAAGCTCGGCCTCGCGCTGGATGAAAACAGCAAGCGCAACAAGCAGCGGAGCAAGAACGGCCAGGCCACCTTCAAGGAGCAGCTCTCCGCGCTTAAGGACAAACGCATCGTCTTCATCTTCGACGAGTGCCACCGCTCGCAGTTCGGGGAAAACCACAAGGCCATCAAAGAGTTCTTCCCCAAGGCCCAGCTCTTCGGCTTCACCGGCACGCCCATCTTCGAGGCGAACGCCTCCTTCCAGAAAATCGAGGACACGCAGGCCTCCATGCGCACCACGGAAGACCTCTTCCAGAAGCAGCTCCACGCCTACACCATCACCCATGCCATCGACGACGGGAACGTCCTGCGCTTCCACATCGACTACTTCAAGCCCAAGGAGGAAAAGGACAAGAAGCCGCCGAAACCCGGCGAGGCCATCGCCAAGCGCGCCGTCATCGAGGCCATTCTCACCAAGCACGATACTTCCACCGCCCATCGCCGCTTCAATGCCATCCTCGCCACCTCGTCCATCAATGACGCCATCGAATACCATGGCCTGTTCAAGACGATGCAGGCGGATAAACAGGCCGCTGATCCCGAGTTCAAGCCGCTGAACATCGCCTGCGTCTTCTCCCCGCCCGCCGATGGCGATCCGGATGTGAAGCAGATCCAGGAAGACCTGCCGCAGGAGCAGGCGGACAACGAGGAAGACCCCGAGGGCAAAAAAGCCGCGCTCAAGGCCATCATGGCGGATTACAATGCCCGCTACGGCACGAATCACCGCATCTCCGATTTCGATCTCTACTATCAGGATGTGCAGAAGCGCATCAAGGACCAGCAGTGGCCGAACTCCGATTTTCCCGCCACGCAGAAAATCGATATCACCATCGTGGTGGACATGCTCCTCACCGGCTTCGATTCCAAGTTCCTGAACACGCTCTACGTGGACAAGACGCTCAAGCACCACGGCTTGATCCAGGCCTTCTCCCGCACCAACCGCGTGCTCAACGGCACCAAGCCTTACGGCAACATCCTCGACTTCCGCCAGCAGCAGGACGCCGTGGATTCCGCCATCGCTCTTTTCTCCGGAGAAAAATCCAGCGAGCAGGCGCGGGAAATCTGGCTCGTTGAAAAAGCACCCGTCGTCATCCAGAAGCTGGAGGCCGCCGTCCAGCAGTTGGACACATTCATGAAGTCCCAAGGCCTCGACTGCACGCCCTCCGCGGTGGCGAATCTGAAGGGCGATGCCGCCAAGGCCGCCTTCTGCACCCAGTTCAAGGAAGTCCAGCGGCTCAAAACCCAGCTCGACCAATACACCGACCTCACCGAGGAAAACAAAGCCAGCATCGAGCAGGTGCTGCCCGAGGAAAACTTGCGCGGCTTTAAAGGCCAATATCTGGAAACCGCCAAGCGGCTCAAGGAACAGCAGGGCAAGGGCGGCGAGAAACCCGGCTCCGACGACCCCGTGGATCAGATCGACTTCGAGTTCGTGCTCTTCGCCTCCGCCGTAATTGATTACGACTACATCATGGGCCTCATCGCCAAGTTCTCGGAAAAAGGGCCAGGCAAGTCGAAGATGACCCGCGAGGAACTCATCGGCCTCATCAGCGCCGATGCCAAGTTCATGAACGAGCGCGACGACATCGCCGAATACATCGGCACGCTCAAGGCCGGCGAAGGTCTCAGCGAAACCGCCATCCGCGCAGGCTACACCCGCTTTAAGGTGGAGAAGAACGCCAAGGAACTCGCCGCCATCGCCACGCGGCACGGCCTCACCACCGCCGCCCTGCAAACCTTCGTGGACGGCATCCTCGACCGCATGATCTTCGATGGCGAACAGCTCGGCGACCTCATGGCCCCTCTCGACCTCGGCTGGAAAGCCCGCACCCAGGCCGAACTCGCCCTCATGGCCGATCTGCACCCCCTCCTCACCAAGCGCGCCAGTGGCCGCGACATCTCAGGACTCAGCGCATATGAGCAGTAAGACGAAAACCATTGCCACGAAGGAAGATGCAACACCCGCCCTGGTACCGAAGCTGCGGTTTTCGGAGTTTCGGAAAGCGAAGGGCTGGAAGCTAGTAACCTTAGGAAAAGCATCCGTGCCGGTGGCTGAACGCGTGGGCCAAAGAAAACTGACGCCCGTGAGTATCTCTGCCGGAATAGGATTTGTGCCACAGTCCAAGAAGTTCGGTCGCGATATTTCAGGAAACCAGTATCAGCTCTACACCTTAGTCCGTGACGGCGACTTTGTTTTCAACAAAGGCAACTCGCTCAAGTTCCCCGAAGGCTGCGTTTACCTTTTGCAAGGCTGGGGGCAAGTTGCCGCGCCAAATGTCTTCATCTGTTTCCGACTGAAAGATGACTACTCAAACGGCTTCTTTCAGAACTGCTTTGAGCAAAACCAGCATGGCAGGCAGCTCAAGAGGCACATCACGAGCGGAGCACGAAGCAACGGCTTGCTGAACATCAGCAAAGAGACGTTCTTCGGCGTCGAAATTCCAACTCCTACGCTCTCCGAACAGCAAAAAATCGCCGAGTGCCTGAGTTCGGTGGACGAGCTGATGGCCGCGCAAGCGCGGAAAGTGGACGCGCTCAAAACCCATAAAAAAGGGCTGATGCAGCAACTTTTCCCCCGCGAAGGCGAAACCCAACCCCGCCTCCGCTTCCCCGAATTCCAAAACGCCGGAGAGTGGGAGGAAGACACGCTTGATGATATAGCCACTTTCCGGCGCGGCAGCTTTCCTCAGCCTTACGGCCTACCGGAATGGTATGACGAGAAGAACGGAATGCCTTTCATTCAGGTGTTTGATGTTGGCGACAGCTTCCGACTCAAAGACAAAACCAAAAGTAAGATCAGCAAACTGGGTGCTGAAAAGAGCGTCTTCATTCCCGAAGGCACGCTGATCGTCACGTTGCAGGGCTCAATTGGCAGAGTTGCGATCACCCACTACGATGCCTACATCGATAGGACATTGCTCATATTCGAGAGCTTTCAGAAGCCCATCGAGAAAGTCTTTTTCTCCCGCGTCATTCAGAACCTCTTTGATATCGAAAAGGAGAAAGCTCCTGGCGGCATCATCAAGACGATCACGAAAGAGTCACTCAGTGACTTCAAGGTGAAATATCCGACGATCGACGAACAACAACGCATCGCCTCGTGCCTGAGCAGCCTCGACGCCCTGATCACCGCCGAAACCCAAAAGCACGAAGCCCTCAAGACCCACAAAAAAGGCCTGATGCAGCAGCTTTTCCCCTCCCCGGAGGAGGTGGTGGCATGAGCGCGTGCATTGGAGTTGAATCTGGTCTTCCCGAACGTTTAAGTTTTCCTTACTGTTCCGCCCTCTAGCCAATGCCTTTCCCCTCGGAAATCGCTTACCAGTCCAACCACGGTTGTGTGTCGTGTCAGGGCGAGCGCGCTTTGGCTGGAGATGCGCTGACGGGTTTTCTAGGCGGTCCGGTCGCAGCCCGCCTGACCGATTCAGAGGGTGGCGATGAATTGCGCAGCCATCTCCGAGGGCTTAGCCTGACGGGTATGGGACAAGACGCGCTGGAGGAGGTGCTTGCCGCCGATGTGCCCGAGGAGCGCGATTGGGCGGCTGGTGAAGCGTTGGCCGAAGCCGTGCTTGAAGAGAATCACGATGTCGTGCTGCCGTGGAACACGGAGCGGGACAAACGCAATCCGTTCGCCTCGCTACCGGGGGCGGACATCGTCGGCTTCCAACGCGATGGCGACTCACACCGACTTGCCTTGGGCGAGGTCAAGTGCTCCTCCGAAGCGCAGTGGCCACCGCAGGTCATGAGCGGAAGAAGCGGTGGCATTGGCCACCAGCTGGATACGTTGGCGGATAACCTTGGCACTATTTGCCAGTTGCTCAAATGGCTGCTGCCACGGGTGAAGAGAACTCAACACGAAGGTTCCTTCAACAATGCCTGCACAAGGTATTTCAACTCAGAGCGGAGGGATCTGGCTCTGTTCGGAATCTTGGTCCGCGATCAGCAAGCGAGGGAGACAGACCTTCAGGCGAGAGGTTGTAGCTTGGGCGGGCGTTTACTGACGCCTACGCGATGCCATCTGATCGCCCTGTATCTGCCATGGCCGATCAGCCAACTGCCGCTGGCCATCCAGCAAGGAGGTGCGCCATGAACCACTGGCTTCTTGATGCAATTGCAGAAAAGCGGGTCGCCACATTACGTGAGGCAGATCGTATCCAGTTTTATCGCGAGATGGCTCGCGAGGTCCCGGAGTTCGATGCGGAGGCAATTCAAGAAATCGCCGCTGCTCTGGAAATCGCCGTTCTGGATTTGGAGGTGGACCGTCTCTCCGAGGATCGTGATCGCGAGGCCACCATGCGCAGTGCCGCAGCGGACGCATTTCATGTGTTGCGGATCTTGCCAATTCCGGAGAATGCGATGGAGGCTGGCACGCACTTGTTACGGGCTTCGACTCTTGCCGTGCTCGGAGATCGCGGGGCGGATGCGGCACGTTGGCTCCGCGCTTTGGATACCGATGGTGGCTGGCCCGCGTTTGAAATCGAATCCCACGACTGGGGCCAGCGTTGCCGCGCCACTATCACCGATGTCTGGCTGCGCCTCGTGCGCAAAAAGGGATGGACGGATCGCGATGCCGTCTTGGAACGTGTGGCGGCTCTCCGTGATTCGCAGCAGGAGTTTGAGCGCGACTATCTGCAAGCGCTTGACCCACTTACGGCAAAGCGTTCCGCCCTTGAACTGATTGCCATCTACCACATCTCAAAGGCAGCGGATGTGCTCGCTCACTTTATCACTGATGGGGTGGTGGATGGAAATCATCAGGTTCAGCAGCTCTTGGATTCTCATTTTGATCGTGCAATCGCAGCATGCGAGACGGCGCGGCTTGTGGAGTTGGAACCCATGACACGGCTGCTCGCCCGCGCTGCCGCACAAATGGTCGAGAACTCCATCTGGACCGTAACCCGTGCGGTGAACTCCCGAGTGACCGACTTTGTCCGTGAGTTGGTGAATCGTGGACGAGGCGATAGGGCATTGTTCGATGTTCTGCCGCCGCAACGTCGAACATTGGCTGAACGAGGTCTACTGGGTTCCAGCCGCCGGGCCGTTGTCGTGAGCTTGCCCACCTCAAGCGGTAAGACGCTCATCGCCCAATTCCGAATGCTTCAGGCGTTGAATCAGTATGAAGATCGGAAAGGATGGGTGGCCTATCTCGCTCCCAGTCGTGCACTGGTTAACCAAGTGACCCGGCAGCTGCGGCGCGATTTTGAACCGCTTGGCTTGGTCGTGGAGCGCGTCAGTCCGGCCATGGAAATCGATGGGATCGAAGCTGGCGTTCTCAACGAGTCGCGTGATGATGCAAAGTTCCGCATCCTTGTTGCCACTCCGGAAAAATTCGACCTGTTATTGAGGCAGGACTGGGAAGAGAAGATCGGCCGCCCGCTTACCCTGGTGGTGGTGGATGAGGCGCACACGATTCAGGATTCGCAGCGTGGCATGCGTCTGGAGCTTCTTCTTGCGACCATCAACCGGGAATGCCGTGAAGCGCAGTTCCTTCTACTAACACCGTTCATTCAAAACGCGCGTGAAGTAGCCCGTTGGCTGGGCGGTGCGAACTCCGATGACATCAGCTTAGGGGTGGATTGGCAGCCCAATGATCGTGCGATTGGCGTCGTCAGTGCAGTGGATGCTGGCCCTCTGCGGGGACGCAGCCGGGACTATCGATTGGACTTCAAAACGGTCCATACAACCCGGCACACCATCGATCTCGAAGAACCCTTTGGACTTGGTAAGGAGGCCTCGTTAGCGGCGACTCTTTCCAAAGCCAACGACGCGGGCACGTTGGCGGCCATTGCCGCTAACAAGCTCAAGGAGCGCGGCCCGGTCATCGCGATGCACAGTCGCCCAGATTACGTTTGGTCTCTGGCTGAGAAGCTCAAGATTGCAAGTGATCGCTCTACAGCGCTTTCCCCGGATGTGGTACTGGTGCGCAGCTATGTTACCCAGGAATTGGGAGCTGGTTTTCCCTTGGTTGAACTCTTAGCCCACCGGATCGGCGTGCACCATGGCGGGCTGCCGGAAGAGATCCGCATGCTGATGGAATGGCTGTTCGAGAAAGGCTGCCTCGATGTGATGGCCGCAACCACAACCATTGCCCAGGGCGTGAACTTTCCTGTCAGTGGCGTGGTGATGGCAGCGACACATTATCCCTATGGGGTTCCAATGCCCCCGGAGGACTTCTGGAATATCGCAGGGCGCGCCGGCAGGGTGTCCCAAGGGCAGCTTGGCGTGGTCGCCTTAGTGGCGGAGAATGAACAGCAGGTGGCGGACCGCCGAGATTTCATTAACCGGAACACCGGCGATTTGAATTCCGCATTGATCAAGCTGGCTCAAAAGGCAGGAGACGCTCTCGATGATCTCGGCAAGATCGTTTATCACTCGCCGGAATGGTCCAGTTTTCTCCAGTATCTCGCTCATACTTATCGCCAGATGGGCCAGCCGGATAATTTCGCTGATCAGATCGAACAAGTGCTTCGTGGCACACTTGGTTTTGAAAAGCTCCGGGCCACCGAAAGCCAGATTGCTCGACGATTGCTTGCCGGAATCAGAACCTACACAGCCTATCTAGCACAGCCGGGACAACCGCTTAGTCTGGTGGACAGTACGGGCTTTTCTTTGCAGAGTATCCGCACGGTGATGACACACCGTGGTAATCTCGGGC
This sequence comes from Akkermansiaceae bacterium, assembly GCA_031425955.1. Classification (GTDB taxonomy): domain Bacteria; phylum Verrucomicrobiota; class Verrucomicrobiia; order Verrucomicrobiales; family Akkermansiaceae; genus Luteolibacter. The sequence goes on from JANPKJ010000006.1 coordinate 7,947, forward strand.
CCGATTCATGGGATGGAGAGCGTTTGTTCCGCAACGGTGACCGGACGTTGCAGGATATGATGGGCGTTCTACTACGTGTTCCTGAATTGCGCGAGAATTTAAAGGCGGTTACTGGCGGTCAAGCGCCAGACGGCGACAAACTCGCACGAATTCTAAAAGACTGGGTGAATGGCGAGGAAATCACGACCATTGCGGAACGGCATTTCCAGACGGACGGCATGGATGCAACTACCGCATTAACCAAGTGCGGCCAAAACCTTTTCGGAAAACTAACCCAAACGTCATCGTGGGGGCTAGGTGCCTTGTTGGCGATCACCGGCTCAGGCATGCCAGAGGATGAGCGCAGCCAGCTTTCGAATCTCCCTTCGCGCGTTTTTTATGGCGTTGCTACGGACGAAGCGATTGCCCTGCGCCTGTTGGGAGTTCCGCGTCGGGCAGCGATGCCTTTAGCGCGGAGTTTGAATCTACAGAGAGAAGAATCACTTCCTTCAATTCGTCAGCGTCTAGCAGCCATGTCCGAACAAGATTGGAACTCAGCAGTGGGGGCTTCTGGCGGCGTCTATCGAAGAGTTTGGCAGATCATGGAAGGAAAAGAGGGGTAATGAAAACGAAATGACCGACACTAATCAAAAACAACTGGGCAACACCCTCTGGAGCATCGCCGACCAACTACGTGGGGCGATGGATGCGGACGACTTCCGCGACTACATGCTTTCTTTTCTCTTCCTGCGCTACCTTTCCGATAACTACGAGACGGCGGCGAAGAAGGAACTGGGCCGGAGTTACCCCGATGTGGGCGGCGACGCCCGCAAGGTGCCGCTCGCGCTCTGGTATGCGAACAACGTGGACGACATCCCGGCGTTCGAGAAGCAGATGCGGCGCAAGGTGCATTACGTCATCCAGCCCGCGCACCTCTGGAACAGCATCGCCAACCTGGCCCGCACCCAGAACGCGGAGCTGCTGAACACTCTGCAAGCGGGTTTCAAATACATCGAGACGGAATCCTTCGAGAGCACCTTCCAGGGCCTGTTCTCCGAGATCGATCTGAGTTCCCCCAAGCTGGGTAAGAAGTATGAGGACCGGAACGCCAAGCTCTGCACCATCATTCAGAAAATCGCCGAAGGGCTGGCGGAGTTCTCCACGGACATCGACGCGCTGGGCGATGCCTATGAATACCTGATCGGCCAGTTTGCCGCCGGGTCCGGTAAGAAAGCAGGCGAGTTCTACACCCCGCAGCAGATCTCCGACATCCTCTCCGCCATCGTCACGCTGGACAGCCAGGAACCCAAGACCGGGACCAAGAAGCGGCTGGACAGTGTGATGGCTTCGCCTGCGGCTCCGGCTCATTGCTGCTCAACGTCCGCAAGAAAGTGAACAAAGCGGGCGGCACCATTGGCAAAATCTTCGGCCAGGAGAAGAACATCACCACCTACAACCTGGCCCGCATGAACATGCTGCTGCACGGGGTGAAGGACACGGAGTTCGACATCTTCCACGGCGACACCCTGCTCAACGAGTGGGACATGAAGCGGGAGCCGAACCCGGCGAAGAAACCCAGCTTCGACGCCATCGTCGCCAACCCGCCCTTCAGCTACCGCTGGGAGCCCACCGACGCGCTGGCCTACGACGTGCGCTTCAAAAGCCACGGCCTCGCCCCCAAGTCCGCCGCCGACTTCGCCTTCCTGCTCCACGGCTTCCACTTCCTCAAGGATGACGGCGTGATGGCCATCATCCTGCCCCATGGCGTGCTCTTCCGTGGGGGTGCCGAAGAGCGCATCCGCACCAAGCTGCTCAACGACGGCCACATCGACACCGTCATCGGCCTGCCCGCGAACCTGTTCTACTCCACCGGCATCCCCGTCTGCATCCTCGTGCTAAAAAAGTGCAAGAAGCCCAACGACGTGCTCTTCATCAACGCCAGCGGCCCTGAGAACTTCGACAAAGGCAAACGCCAGAACCAACTCAGCAAGCAGCACATCGCCAAGATCATCGAAACCTACCAATTCCGAAAGGAAGAGCCCCGCTACTCCCGCCGGGTGGAGATGGACGAGATCAAGAAGAACGACTTCAACCTCAACATCTCCCGCTACATCAGCACGGCGGTGGGTGAGACGGAGATTAGTTTGGAAGCGACCCACAGCAGCCTGCTGGAAATTGAGAAAGCCACCCGGGAGGCGACGGCCAAGCACAACAAATTCCTGAAAGAACTTGGGTTACCACCGCTGCCATAACGGATAGGTCCTTGAACTATGATTGAGGCAACCAAGGTGAGATAGCGGTTGAAAAATTGTCGCGGGCTGCTCGAATGGTGTCGCCACAGAGGATCTGCCGCGCGGGGATTCCACCCAACTCACCGCGATGCTTCTCGCCATTTTCATCTGCCTGCTTTTCGCTTACAGCCTGGTTTCCGGGAGGCTGGAAAAGACGGTGGTCACGGCTCCGATCCTGTTCACGCTGGCCGGGATATGTGTGTTTCCCGCGATAGGACCGGCGGCCGGGCGGCTTCACCCGGCGGACTTCCTGATGCTGGCGGAAATCGGTTTGGTGCTGTTGTTGTTCACCGATGCGAGCCGCACGGACTTGAAGATTCTCCGGGACATCCGGGCGCTTCCGGCGCGGTTGTTGAGCTTGGGCATGCTGTTCACCATCCTGCTGGGAGCGATCGCGGCGAAGCTGGTTTTCCCGCAGCTCTCGCTGTGGGAGGCGGGGATTCTATCGGCCATCCTCGCGCCGACGGACGCGGGACTCGGCCAGGTCATCGTCAACAGCCCGCTGGTGCGGATGACGGCCATTCCGGGCATCCACCTGCTTGCACGGCACACCGGCGGCGCATGATTCAATTTTCCAACCCGACAAAACCATGAGCTACGATGACTGGCCTGACCAAACGATGGAAAACCGCCGCGCTTCCATCCTCAAAACCATCCGCCCCATCTCCCACGAGGAGTTGAATAAACTCGGAGAAGAACGCTTTCCGGTGGTCACGGATCCCTGGTGCATCCGCTATAAGGAATTCATCGACAAGAACGCTTCCGCGAACTTCTACCGCTCGGTGGTTCCCGAGGGCGCGGAGGTGATTTATTGCCGCGACACCGGTCAAGGCGTGTGGTTCCTGCCGGGCAAAGGCATGGGCATCGTCCAACCGAGAGGCCTGCAGATGCTGGCGGAAATTGGAAAATCGCTCTGACTTCGCCAAGGAGGTGATTATGATGGCAAGTGTTTCGCTCCTTGATGTGGCATCAAGGAGCGGCATGTTGCGGTCGATGATTCGGACGTCCACTTCGCCAATCGCCATTTTTTGCTTTGCCATCCTCATGTTGGCGGCGTGCGGACCGATGCCGAAAAGGGACCGCCTACTGACTTCGGCTCCTGACAAACGCGCGGTTGCCGCTGCCGCCCCCCGTGGGTCATTGAAAGCGGCGAACTGCACTAACGAGACCAAAGCGGACGCGTTTGATCGTAGCTCGTTGAGGGTCTTGTCCTGGAACATCCACAAGGTTCGCCATGCCGACTTGCCCGCCGATCTGGCGGGTTTCGCGGCGGGGCATGACCTGATTCTGCTGCAGGAGGCGGTACTTGAAACGTCGATGCGCGAGGCACTCGAGGGCGAGGGGTTTTCCTGGCACATGGCGGATGCCTTCGCCATCCACGGGGTGAAGCGTGGTGTTTTGGTCGCGGCGAGGATCCAGCCGGTGGACGGCCGGGTGTTGTTCACCCGCGAGCCGCTGTTTCCCCTCTCGAAGTCGGCCATCATCACCCGCTATCGGCTCGCGGGTCACAAGGAGCGACTCGCGGTGGCCAATCTACACGGGATCAATTTCTCGCTGGGTCTCGGCCGTTTCCGCGAGCAGCTCGACGCCGTCGCTGAGGAGCTGGAGAATCACGACGGGCCGATGATCGTGGGCGGGGACTTCAACACGTGGAGCCTTCACCGGGATGAGGTTCTTCACGAGGTGACGGAGCGGCTCGGATTGATTGCTGTGGTTCCGGCTCCCGATGACCGCCGCCGGGCCTTTGGGTGGCATCTGGACCATCTGTTTGTAAGAGGGTTCTCGGTGAAGGAGGCAAACTCGCCCCGGGTGAAATCGTCGGACCACAATCCAATTCTGGTTAGGTTGGCCGCCAAACGCGGGCGGGGTCCATGAAGGAGTATTGGCGGTGGGCTTGCGGATCCGGAAGGGGTGGCTACTCTTCCCGCATGGCCATTGAGACTATCGCCGGATTTTCCCCGACCATTCATGAAAGCGCGTTCATCGCCGCCAGTGCGGATGTGATCGGACGGGTGACCTTGCACGAGCAGACAAGCGTTTGGTATCACGCAACGCTGCGCGGTGACATCAATGAAATCGTCATCGGCCCGCGGTCGAACGTGCAGGACAATGCGGTGATCCATCTCGCGGATGACTACGGTTGTTATATCGGCGAGCTGGTGACCGTGGGGCACTCGGCGATCCTTCACGCCTGCACGGTGAAGGACGAGGTGCTCATCGGCATGGGGGCTATCGTGCTCGACGGCGCGGTGATCGGTGAGCGCTCGATTGTCGGGGCGGGAGCGCTGGTGACGGGCGGGACGATCATTCCGCCGGGTTCGCTGGTTCTTGGCTCGCCGGCGAAGGTGGTGAGGGCGCTGTCACTCGACGAGCAGTCCAAGATCAAGAGCTGGGCGGAAAAGTACGTGCTCGGCTCGCGGATCTATCTGGAGCGGGAATAAGGAGTGTCCGCGCTCCTTATGGAAGATCACTTCTGTTTCTTTAGATATTCCGTCACTTGGTCCCGGGCGTCCGCGGGCAGAGTTTTCAGCCATTGGGTGACGGCCTTGGGGTCGTATTGATTCCAGTTGGCGGCCACATTCTTGCGCGCCCAGAGTTTGGCGTCGCCTTGCGGCAGGGTATTGATCCAGGAGGTGGCGGCTGCGGGGTCGTTGACGGAGAGCTGCACGGCGAAGTTAGAGCTGGCCATGACCGCGTCGTCACGCCGGTTGGGCTCGATGTAGGCAGGAGGGTGGGTCAACAGCGCGCGGATCGCGTCTCCAGCAAATCCGGGGTCGATATGCACATACATTCCGCCAGCTGCCACAAGGCTGCCGATATTCTGCTGCTGCTCGGCGGGCAACCCGTTGAATCCAGCTCTCAACTCGGCGACCTTCGCCTTGTCCCAGCCACGCAGTTGGTTGAGGATTTCGTAAGGTCGGGCTTTGGTCCCGTCAATGGCACCGAGTTTATCCAGCCATTCGACCGGCTTTTCTTTGGTTCCTTCGCTTTTGGCGATTTTTGAAATCTGAAGTTGATCCAGGAAAAACTGTCTGTCTTCCTCGGTGGGCATCGACTGCAGGAGTTCGGCGATTTTCGCTTCGTCGCCTTTCGCGCTGCGGATGACGCTACTGATGATGTCCTGCTTGGTGCTGGAATCCATGCCTGATTCCGTCATCTTCTGGAGGGCGAATTCCGGATCACTGGAGGCCAGTCCGGTCAGCGTCCTTTCTCTGATTCTCTTCGCTTGCGAGGCGGAGAATCCGGCACCTTCCAAATCCGCGTTGAACCAATCCTTGCCGTTTTGATCGTTGATGAAATCGTAGGCGTTTTCAGCGACGCGCGCCTTCCAGCTCTCTGGGAAATCGGCGATTTGGGCGAGTGCCTTGGTGGCTAGCTCGCCGTTCTCAGACACATTGCTGTCGAAGATGCGCCAGCCGTCGGGGTGGTCCCACAGCGCACGGATTTCTGCCGAGAACGAAGCTGCTAGGCGCTGGCCGCTAAGTGCGGTCTCAGCTTCTCGCCGCAGGTCTGGGGCGAGTGACTCAAGCGTGGCCTCCAAGGCTGCGGGTGAGGATTTGGCGAGCTCGACCAGCAAGCTTTTGGCCATCTCTATGGTCCCAGCGGGAAGTCCCGCCGCGGAAAGCTCTTGCAAGCGCTGGAGCGCGAGGGTGGGGTGTTTTTTCGCCACTTCGTCAAGAATCTGGAACTCGGACTTGGGGTTGGGATTGGCGTGGAAGTGGTCGATGAGCCGTTGGGGGTCATCTTTTGCCAGGGCGATGAGGGCGCGGGCGGCTTGGCCGTGGTTGTTCTGGATCGCCCACGGGATGAGGCGGTCGGGAGCCTCCTTGATCCAACGTTCGAAGAGGATCATCCGGAAAACGTCGAGTTCCGGCCCTTTGCGGAAGTTAAAGCGATCCCCCTCGACCCATGCTGCAAACTCGGAGGGAGGCAAAGATGTCGCCAGGGCGACCGCCGTGCGCAACCTTTCGGAGGGAGAACCTGCATCGCGGATGGCGCGCATCTGCACGGCTGCGAGGCTATCAGCTTGCTGCTGTCGCGGCGGGCGTTTGTAATTCTGTGGAGTCTCCCCGGCGGATGCGGTTTCTTCGCTGGCCGGGCGAGAGGCAGGGGTGGCCAAGTGCCAGCCAAGCGCGGCCATGCTGAGAAATCCCAGGACACCTGGGGCGATGACGGAGAGGCGAGTGGAAGTCATTCTTGTCGGTTGATGATGGTCCTGAGCTGGCCTTTTTCGGACTCCGGCAGAGCGGCGGTGTCCAGCCAACCGGATGCTTCCGCGCGATTGCTGCGTGCCCACTGCCAGGCGAGGTTGTAGAGGTTACCCTTATCCCCGCTTATGGCCCATTCCGCGGCTTCTTGGAAATGGCCTTGGGAGGTGAGTTGATTGACCACTTGGCCTGCGGCGGCGCTTCGAATTTGGGATTCTGGCTGGCGGTTCACCCATTCGGTGAAGGCAACGAGATCTCGTTCGGCCCATTTTCCGGCAAGTTCCTGAAAGGGTTTGGAAGCAGTTTCCTGGCCGATGGTAGTCATTTCAAGGGTTCTCCCGGGGTCTTTGATCAGGAGTGATTCCATGAAGGTTTGCGCTGTGCTGTCGGACGCACCCCATGAGGAGCTGCCATTGCCAATTTCGATCCGTCTTTCCGGGGCGAGTTGAAAGGGGCTGGCAGTGAGGATGTCTGCTCCGATCTCGAACGCCTTTTCCGGATCCGATGCCAGCAGCGAGTTTCCGATGATTGCCAAGCGCTTGGCGGCGATCAAGGGGGCGTCGGTGGATTTCGCCCGGGCAAGGGCGGCTGCGGGGTCGGTCGCGAGCAGGTTTTCGAAAATGGCATCCTCGACTTTCTGCTGCAATGCGCCGGACGGAATTGTCGCCGCCAGCCGCTCGAGATCCTCCGGGTGCGCGTCCTTCATGGTGGTCAGCAGGACGTCCACCGTGCCGCCTTCACGGGCGTCGAGTTTGTCGTTCCTTTCCAGCCAGTCGTAAGCCGCCCAGGGGTCCTTGCGGGCGAGCGTCTTGAAGGCAGCAGGGTTGAAGCCCATGCCCTGAGCCATGAGAAAATCCAATCTGGCAACGTGGTCGCTGTCTTCTTTCCAGGTCATCAATCCGTTCAAGGCATTGCGGCGGGCCTCCTCTGGAATCTGGTCGAAATGTTCGCGCAGCCACTCTGGCTGCATTTGTCCGATCCCACCCGCGACGCTCTTCATTTGCTCCGGACCGGCGGCTGCCAACGCGGCTTGCGGATCGACGGCGCCCCATGCACTCCATGGAGCTGAATCCCATTTCGTTCCGGCAGCGGCAGAGATCGCCGCTTGGGGATCCAGGCGGGTCCAGTTGTAGAAGATGAGGCGGCGGAGATCGCCGTTGGAATCGCCATTGAGGGCGTTGTTTCGATGGGACTCCCAGTAAGCAGCGATGTCCGGCCCGCTGGCATCGACCAACCAAAGCGCCAAGCCGGCGTAGGTGACATTTCCCCCTTGGGCGATCAGGGATTCCAGCGTCTCGTCGGAGTGGATGCTGGGGAGATGGATGGTTTGAGTTTTTCTGCCGCGGTCGTCTGCGAGAGGTCTTGCTTTGCGGGTTTCGCCACGGCAGCGGCGTTGGCTGATTTTTCGCCGCCTGGAACCTGCCGGTTCGCGGCGTAACCGGCGGCGAGGCCAAGCGCGCACATGACGACGGTTACGGTGGCGGAAGTCTTGTTCATGAGACGCTGCGGGCAGTACGTGACCACTAGCGGTAGGCCCGGCCCCGGGCGATGAAATTTTCCTGAATTTGGCAATCTCCCGAATCAGGAGTGTCTGCGCTCCTTACAAGAAGGGGTTGCTCACGCGTTCTTCTCCCAGGGTCGTGGCCGGGCCGTGGCCGGGGAGCAGGACGGTGGAGTCGGGAAGGGGAGTAAGCACTTCCTTCAAGCGCCTGAGCGCGTGTTGATAGAGATGGGGAGTGGCGCACCCGCCGATGGAGCCGGCGAAGATGGCGTCACCGGTGACGAGCATGGGAAGCGGGAGGCCGTCGATGTGGAAACCGAGCGCTGGATTGGCGTGGCCGGATAGATCGCAGGCTCTAACGGTGAGCGCTCCGCAACGGAAGGAGTCTCCGGGCTTCATCGGCAGGGTGTTGTCGATGCTTGAGCCGTGAAGAATATTTCCCCGCATCATGAAGGACGGGATGCCGCCGACGTGGTCGACGTGGGCGTGGGTGATGAAAATCCGCTCGAGTGGCGGCGCGCCGAGGGCGTCGAGTGCGACGGTGCAGGACGTGGGCTCGTATCCGGTGTCGAAGAGGATGGCGGTATCGCCGGTCCAGACGAGCCAGGCGTTCACGCGTTCCTCGCCGAAGGGGAGGTCAAGCCGGTGGATGAATGGCAGGGCGAGCGGCTTGGGCAGATAGATGTCGTGATTCGCGAGGGCGTCCGGATTCAAGCCGAGCGTCGGAGCGAGGCGGCGGGCGGTGTCCGCGGAGAAATTTCCGCGGGAGAACGAGATTACCGAGTTTTCGGATAGGCTGGCCCGTGAGGCGGCTGTGCCGGGGGCGAGGTCGAGGCCCTTGAAGGCCTTGCGGACGACCCAACTGAAATCGTCTTCCAGCATGGTGGGGTTTCATTAAGAACAGGCAGGAATGTCCGTGTCACTTGTCACTCATCTCATCCGATAGTAGGCGTCCGAATTGTAGAGAAAATAAACGTCCTTCGGGTTCAGGCGGGGGAGCCAGGCGAAGGGTTTGCCGGAGGCGTCGACCTCTTCGGCGAGGGTGGCCTGTTTGGCGGCCTTCGAGGGTTCGACGGAATCCGGGTCCTTGGTGAAGGAAGTCTCGTCGATTCCGTGGACGATGTGGTTCACCCATTTCAACTCCTTGGCCTGCTCGCCGAATTCGCTCCAATCACCGCTGGAGGAATGGCTGTACATCTTCTTGATGAACTCGCCGGGAGTGATGCCCATTTTGGCGGCGACCGGGGTGCCGAGGCGGGCCCACCAGCGTTCGCTTTCCTGGTGGAACTCGCGCTGCTCGGTGAGGTTGAGCTGGGCCATGACCACCGAGCTGATCTGGTGGTGGAGGATGACCGCGTTCGGATAGGCGTAGGATTCCTTGGCGAGTGTGGTGATGGCGGCGGCCATCGATGCGGCGAAGGATTTCACGACGACATGCACCGGCGCGTCGCTGGATTCCATGGCTTTGAGAATCCGGTAGCCGGCCATGACGGAGCCGCCGGGGCTGGCGTCGATGACGATGAAAATGGGCAGCTCGCGGTCCTTGTTATTCCAATACTGGATGCGGCTGGTGACAAAATCCGCGGTGCTGTGGCTGATGAGTCCGTTGAGCGGAATCCGGCGGTCGGAAACGACGAGGATGCCGTTTTCCTTGAGCGGTTTTTTGAGGAAAACCGGTTTGGCGTCGGCGAACTGGGCGCGTTTGTCGGCGGTTTCGATGCGGGCGATGTCGTTCTGGAGGCGGCTGATTTCGAGAGCGGCTTCCGCTTGGGTGGCTTTGAGATCGTTGGCGAATTTCTCGGCGCGGGATTTGGAAAGTTCACCTTCCTCGGCGAGCCGGTCCTTTTCCTCGGTCATTTTCGCGAGCTCGACGTGCAGGGCGATCTGACGTTGGGTGGTCTCGAGCGCGAGTTTTTCGGTGATGAATTCCCGCTCCATCTTCATTTTTTCGACTTCGGCGCGCATGGCGTTGGTGGCTGCGACGAGGCGCGCGGCCTGAAGTTCGTTCTCGGCGGCGAGCGCTTCCGTTTCCTTGGTTTTTGCCTCTATTTCCGGGTCTTTCACCTCGGCGGAAGCGGGAGCTTCGGCTTCGGCTGGAGTGGGCGAGGTCGCATCTTTTGCGGATATCCATGTAGTCATTGCCAGTCCCAGGACGGCGGTGCGGATCGTCAGATGTTTCATGATTTGGCTCTGGAGCGGTGTGGTGACTCTGCTTTGTTTTGAAATTCTATGGGTTACGGGCTTTCCGGGCTTTCGCGCGAACTCCGATGAACACAATGATTCCGGCAAACACCAGAAAACAAGCTGCCGCAATGCCAAGCACGGTGAAAAGTCGCGTACTGGCGGAATCCACTTGCGCGTCGGTGATCTTATCCGCCGGAATTTCCCCCGGGATGCGGGTGAACACGAGCTTGCCATCGGCGATGCCGACCCGGGTGAGCTTGGCCATCGCCGGGCCGATGACGGGATCGAGGAGATAGCGTTCGGTGACGCGGTAGGGCGACATTTGGTCGATGAACTCGGGCGCGACTTTTTTTCCGGGGACTTCGATGGTGTCGAGGCTGAGGATGACTTCGTGTTTGAGCAAATTCGGGCGGGCGACCATGGTGCCGTTGAGAAACCGCTGGTCTGAGGCGATCCAGCCGGGTTCGCCCTCGTGGGCGAATCGCGGCCTGCCATTGAGGGGGAAGGAAATCGAGATGCGCAATTGACCGTCGGCGATGCTGGTGACGCGGAAGGTTCCGCGCAGTTCTTTGAAGGCATCGTAAGCGGCGATGGCCGTGTTCAGATCGTCGGCAGAGAGGGCGAGCGAGGCTTCGGTATCGCCAGCGAGTTGCTGGCGGAAGGCCTCGATGCGCTCGGCCAGGTGGTTGAGTTCGGGCTCCTTGTTCTCGATGGATGAGACCTCGATGGGCACCGGTTGGGTGGCGGTGAATTTCGCGATTTCATTGAACTGGCGGAACAGGGTGAGCACCGAGAATCCGATGAGAAAAACCATCACCGCAAGGGCGGCGATGAGGATGGCGCAACCGGCGAAGGGCGAGCGGGCGCTGTCGTCTTTGAGTGGCTTGAGCTGGTTCATCGGAAATCGCGTCAGACGTCTTTGCCGGGCGGGTCCCCGTCGTCGGGCTTTTTCTCCGGCGGCGTTTCATCGAGTTCGGGGGCTGCGTCAATCTCGGTGACTTCATCGAGTTCGGGGACTTCATCGATCTTGGGAACTTCGTCGATCTCGGGGATTTCGTCGCTGGCGTGGTGATCCTGTTGGGGATATTCGTCGTGCCAACCGTCGTCGCCGGCCTCGTGGGCGTGGTGGTCAGTTTCCGGGTGGTTCTGATGCCAGTCGTAGTCTTCCGGCGTGTCCTCCGCCGTCGGGTTTTCGGCCCGCATTTGTTCCTCGCGGGCGAGTTGGCGTTCCATGCTCTCGCGGGCTTCCTGCTCCTCCTTGATGCGGCTTTTCTTGTTGTCGTAGAAGGCGAGCCAGATGCAGATTTCGTAAAGAATGATCATCGGCAGTGCCATGAGCAGCAGCGTGAAGATGTCCGGGGTCGGGGTGAGCACGGCGGCTGCCACGAAGATCGCGACGATGGCGTAGGAACGTGTCTTGGACATCGTCGCGTAGGAGAGAAGTCCCAGTTTTACAAATACCATCACCACCACCGGCAGCTCGAAGGACGCTCCGAAGAGCAGCGTGAACTGGGTGGCGAATGAAATGTATTCGCCGATCCGCCAGTCGTTGGAAATGCCCATGCCGCCGCTCCATTCGGCGAAGAACAACAGCGCCCGTGGCAGCACCAGATAGTAGGCGAACGCCGTGCCTGCGAGAAATAACCCGAAGCCCACCGCCATCGCGGGCCACATCACTCGCTTCTCGTGGCTGTGAAGGCCGGGCAGCACGAACTGCAGGATGAAAAGCAGCAGCAGCGGAAATGACAAAACGATGCCTGCGACGAAGGAGAGTTTCATGGAAAGCATGAAACCTTCCGTCGGCCTGAGCGCTGACATCATCCGCAGGTTCCCTTGACCGTCGCTGTCGGTGTTCGGCCTGCTGACGAGCAGGGACTTGAGCTGGAGTTTCACCTCGTTGTCGCCGTCGATGGCGTTGACGAAGCCCTCGCGTTTTTCTTCCGGCAGCGCCATCGCCGCGCGCAGCAGGCTGATGGATTGCGCATGGAAGGCGAGATTTTCGTCGCCCAGGGATTGGTAGAAAACCTCGCGCTGATCGGGCGTGAGATTCATGGCGGCGTGTTCAATTTTCCGGGCTTTTCCCCAGATGTCCACGTCCACCGGGCGGGGTGCATCCGTCGGCAGGGTCGCCTTCAACTGGGTGACGAGCACCTGGTCCACCGGATGGCGGAAGAACTCCATTAACTCCTTGTTGAAGGCGAAGCAGAGGATCATCGAAACCACCAGCGTGATCACCACCCGGGTGATCATCGTCCGCAAATCCTCCAGATGCTCGAGAAACGGCTTTTCGTGGTCGGGATGGGCGTGCTCGCGGAGCTGGATGACTTTTTTCAGCAGATACATGCTTGTGGGGGCGGGATTCAAGCCGCGCATCCCCCGCACCGCAAGGGCAGATGTTTTGGCGGGGGAAATCCGGCGTTGCGGCACGGGCGGGCATGTTCCAACCTACGGCCGTCGCGCCGACGCCGGAAGATTCGCCCCATGCTCCAGACCGATTTGCTGATCCCTGAATTTCCGATCCTCGATCAATCGATCCAGGGTCGGCCCTTGGTTTACCTCGATAATGCGGCCACCACGCAAAAGCCGATGGCGGTCCTGCTGGCGTCCCGGCACTACTACGAGGCCGTCAATGCCAACATCCACCGCGGCACCCACCACCTCGCCCGCCTGGCCACGCAGACGTTTGAAAATGCCCGGCAGACGGTCGCCACCTACCTCAACGCCGCCTCCTCGGACGAGGTGATTTTCACCTCCGGCACCACCGACGGCATCAATCTCGTCGCCGAGGTGCTCGGACTCTCCGGCCGGATCAAGCCAGGCGATGAAATCCTCATTTCCACCCTCGAGCACCATTCCAACATCGTGCCCTGGCAGATGCTTTGCGAGCGGACTGGTGCCGATCTCAAGGTGATCCCGTGCGACGAGGAAGGCGTCCTGGATCAGAACACGTTCCATTCCTTGCTCAACGAACGCACGAAAATCCTCTCGCTTACCTGGATTTCCAACTCCTTCGGAACCGTGAATCCGGTCGCGGAAATGGCCGCCGCAGCGAAAAACGCCGGGGCGCTTGTGATGATCGACGCCGCCCAGGCCGTCGCCCATGTCCCGATCGACGTGCAGGCGCTCGACATCGATTTCCTAGTGTTTTCCGGTCATAAAATCTACGCCCCCACCGGTATCGGCGTGCTGTGGGGCCGGGCGGACGTTCTTAACTCCCTACCGCCATGGCGCGGTGGCGGCGAAATGATCAAGGAGGTCACCTTCGAAAAGACCACTTACAACGAACTCCCCTTCAAGTTCGAGGCCGGCACCCCTAACATTGAAGGCGCCATCGCTCTCGCCGCCGCCATCGATTTCGTGAGCGGCATCGGCCTGAGCCCGATCCAGGAGCATGAGCACGCGCTGATTCAGTCCGCCGCCGACGCGCTGGCGGGCATTTCGGGCATCCGCTTTTTCGGGCCGGCCGACCGGGCGGGCGCGCTTTCCTTCAACATCGAAGGCGTGCATCACTATGATCTCGGCACGCTGATCGATCAAATGGGCGTCGCCGTGCGCACCGGCCACCATTGCTGCCAACCGCTCATGTCGCGCTTCGGCATCACCGGCACCGTGCGGGCGTCCTTCGCGCTTTATAATACCGGGCGCGACGTCGCCGCGCTCGCCGAAGCCACGGAAAAAGCTGCCTCCATGCTGCGGTGACCGTGGTGGGATTAGTGGCGAGAAAATCATTAGTGATTTGATCCGTTCTCGCCGCTCCTCACGCTGAATATCAGCTAAAGTGTGTTCCTCCTCGTTATCATCGCACGCTGCCGCAAGCGGGTTCCCTGCATGAGGTTTTTCAAAACCCGTTCCCTTATCGTGCCAATGTCTGTTGTTTGGGACTGACCCCGGAGCGGACCTTGGCGCATTATCAAATCGAACGAAGCGGTCCTGCCAATGCTCGTATACCGGGACCCCATCGAGACCCCATCGACGTTCCGCAAATACTTAGATCACCCGATTAGCTCCGCGTTTTCGACTATTGGTGGGTTGGGCATCGACACGCCGAGTGCAGGAATGCCTGTTTCTAACCATGTTATCCGGGCCTGGATCTGATTACACGGCGGACAACCAAAAAGGCGCCCCCAACTGGCTAAATATGGAACCAAAACACATTATCCTCGCCCTCGCGGTGTTCTGCTTTAACGCCCATGCGGAGGAAACGGCGGACCCCGTCATCATCACGGACCCCCACCAAAATCGTGGAATCCAAAACCTACGACCTTGGAGACCGCCTCCTTACAGTACAGGAAATCGCCAAGGACGCGCTTCCAATGCTCCCGGCCCCGATACCTCCGCCAATCCAGCCTACGCCGGCCCCGGATTTTGAGGTCAGACCCCACCGGGAGTTTGGGTTTTTGAATCTGGGTGGGAGCGTTTACCGCCGCGACGGTCAACCTCCCCGCACTCTCATCAACTACTATTCACAGGGCTCCGGACAAATCAGCTTTTGGACATCAGCTGATTGGCGGTTGATTTCTGGCATCGGTAGCCTCTCAGACGCCAGCGGGAAAGATTGGCAGCTGATGTGCATGTTCAGCTCCTATGTTGAAGAGCGAAGGGAGGAAGCACTTGTGATCCCTGATTTCCCGGCCGGGCCGTCCACCATCAAGGCTGTCTCTGGGAATCCAACCCCCGAGCAATTGGCCCCGGTGAAACTTTATCTCGCTTATTACGACGCTCACCTCCCCGAACTACAAGCCGCTTTCGATACCCGCATGGAGGAACAGAAGCGCCTGGCCGCTGAGGAAAAAGCCCACCCGAAAGTCCCCGAGGACATCGTGGTTCAATTCCGGGTTTTAGCCCCCGAGGAAATCGTCCCAACGACAACCGCCCCAAAAACTTCGGAAAAGTGAAATCCCCCACGAACATGATCTCCCGTATATTATTTGTAATCACATCTTGCGCCACGCTCGTTTTTGGGCAAGGTGTGAATCCGTTGAGCATTACCCAACTTAACCCGACGAGTTTCCAGTTGTCATGGTATGCCAACACGCTCCGGCCGTACCAAATCGAGAACAGCCCCGACCTCGCAAACTGGACGGAATTAACCGGATACATTGAGGGCACAAACGCGCTGCAAGGCGTCCTCGTCACCAAAACCACTGACAAGATGTTCTTCCGCCTGAAAACAGGGGCTATGCGATCCGGATTCAATTCTAACACACTGTTTTCTAACGACGATGAAAGTATTTTTGTTGCAGACAATACGGAAACCCCCGAAGATGAATCGATAGGCTTCCCAATCAACGTTTTCCCTACCGTGGACAATCCGGGGCCTTGGAAAGAGTGTTACGTAAACAACAACGGCAGCGTGACCATTGGGAATTATGCCGGTAGCTATAAGCCACTGCCCCTGCAAAGTTCGGCACAGGAAATTGGAGGCCTTATCGCGTTGATCGCCCCATTTTGGGCTGATGTCGATACAAGGCCCGCACAAGATCCCGATACAGCCAACGGCTGTAAGGAGGTGACCTATGGGCAGGGTTTTATCGATGGTAAGAAAGCATTTGGGGTGAATTGGCGGAATGTAGGGTATTACAGCTATCAAACTGATAAGCTGAACGGCTTCCAGCTGATTCTCATCGATCGCTCACTCCCCCCCGGTAGTGTGGGAGATTTCGATGCCGAATTCAATTACAACCAAATGCTCTGGGAAGCTGGAAGCGCGAGCAATGGGACAAACGGATATGGTGGGCAAGTGGCACGGGTTGGTATCACAAACGGAGTAGATAGAACCATCGAAACCCAATACTCGGGGGAAACGTTGTTGCAACTTGATTCAATTCCTGCCGGATTTACAGGAGCGGGGACCATAAACTATACCAGCGGCCTGATTTATCGAAAAAGGAACAGCACTGTTACCGGGAGGCAGGTGTTTCAGTTTCGCAACGGGGCTTTGGTCGATGCGCTTCAGGTAAATGCGGGGCCAGACCTGACGCCTGCCTCAAGCGCCACTACAGTCACCATTACGGGGACGGCTTCGGACCCCTCCGGTGCGGCAATAACAACACAATGGAGTGTGATTCAGAATACTGCCCCTGTAACCATAACAAACGCAAATCAACTTAGCACAACTGTTACTTTTGGGGCGGGCACCAAAGTCAGCCTTCAACTGACTGCGCGTAGGACAAGCGACCCAACGATAAGTGCCTCTGATGTAATGATTATTAACCCATAAAATTTGACTTATGAAACACAGCATCACGAAAACCATTTTGTTTCTTTTGGTTATAAACCAATCAGAAGCAGCTTCCACCCAGGTGAACTGGCGCAATACCACAGGAACTGAGGTGCGGGATTTGAATGGCACCCTACTAACCAGCGGGACGGATAACGCGAATGATGGGGCAATTTTACAGTTAGGCTATTACACGATGGCCACTACTTTGAATCCTTTTGCTGGGTTGTGGGTTCCCCTAACCGGGGAAGGGAGTGGTAATTCTTTTTATTCCACGGTAGGTGACAAGGCATTGCCGGACGGTAGGTTTGATATTGGTCTTAGCTTTTTTACTGCAACAGCTAATCTCCCGATTGCCGGGACACCGCTGGCCATTCGATTCTACGACTCGACATCAATTGCAACTGCCACCTATTTTAATGCAGTTTCGAACACGACGGGCACATGGAATTGGATAACGCCGGTTGATCCAAGGCCTACTATCATAATCTCACTGTCAGATCCGGGGGTTGTATTACAAGACGGCCCTACAAGCGCCTTTCGCACTACAATCGCGGTTCCCGAACCAAGCTGCTTATTGTTGGGGATCCTCAGCTTAGGTGCCTTGGTCGTAAGGCGTCGATCAAACTGACCATCCGACGAAATTGCGATCCAACCGTTTCCGTGTCAGACATCATGACAATCAACCACTAACCCCGGATCATACTCATAAAGATGTATCCATTATTGTTAGTATCGGCACTCTGTGTCAGTTCGAGTTTTGCAGCCTCTTCCATCCAAATTGGTGTAGCCACCAATTCGGTAATATTGAAGGACATCAACAATATACCGCTGTCCGCAGGGACTTCCGCAGATGGAGACGGGACTGTTGTTCAACTTGGTTATTACACCTTGTCGACTACTTTGGACCCGTTCGCGGGTGCTTGGGTGGCGATGACTGGGCCTGGAACATCTTACCTGACTACTATTGGAGATTCTGGGAACAACCCGAACGGATCGCTCAAGCTCGGCGTGCTTTTCACTGCTGGCACACTCGGTTTCACTGCTCCGGCTGATGGAACTCCGTTGGCGCTGCGGTTTTACGATTCAACCTCAATTGCAACGTCCACTTATTTCAACGCCGTGTCCGACACGACCGGCGGGTTTAATTGGGTTACTCCTGCTGAGCCAAAATCAACTGCCGCCCTAACGTTTTTAACACTGGGGGTTGTGTGGCAAGGTGGGTCGGGCAGCGCAGCCAGGACCACTATTGCGGTTCCTGAACCAAGCTGCTTATTGTTAAGCGTCGTCAGCTTGGGTGCCTTGGCCGTAAGGCGTAGATGCAACTAATCCGGAGCCAAAGGCGTAGCCCGTGCCGCCATTACCAATGGCCAAGATTCGTCCCCATGGGGGCCTGCTTCGGGGTCTGTCCCAAATAACAGACATTGCACATATTTTGATAGAACTTCCAGGATTCACGTTGTGGGAGGAGTGGAGGGATCTGGTGGGAATCCAGCACTGCCACGCTGTGTTTCATGCGGAAGGTGCGGCGGACGAGGGCGACGATGTAATCGCGGAGGTGGGTGTCCAGATAGTCCTCGGCAGCCTGGGCCTCATCGGTTTCCTTGGTGACATTGCCTTCGAGGGCGGCGCGGCGGGTGACGAGGAAAGCGTAGCCGGGGATGGTGGTGCCGGTCTCCTGACGATCGCCAAGGAAGGCGGTGATCTCGGTGACGAGTGAGGCGGGTAGGTAGCGGAGGTTCGGCTGGAAGGCTCCGGGACGGCGTCCCGAAGGCGACTTTCCGACTGGAAGACTCCGGGACGGCGGCCATGGCTTTTCCGCACCGCCGCGTCACGGGGAAACCGTGACATTTTCGCAGGCCCGTGATACTTCCGGACCAGCAGCGGCAAGACCGTCGCGAACCCAGCACCTCATGAATATCGTTCTCGGCATTTCCGGATCCATCGCCGCTTACAAAGCCGCCGACCTCGCGTCCCAACTCGTGAAACTGGGCCACGAAGTCCACGTTGTCATGACTCATTCCGCCACCGAGTTCATCGCGCCACTCACGCTCCAGACGCTCACCCGGCAGTCGGTGCTCGTCTCGCTCGAAGATGAAAAGCAATCGTGGAAACCCGGCCACATCGAACTCGCGGACCGCGCGGACCTCTTCCTCGTCGCTCCGGCCACCGCGAACACCCTGGCCAATTTCGCCCTCGGCCTCGCGCCCGACCCGCTTTCTTCCACTTACCTCGCCCTGCCACGCACCACGCCGGTTCTCATCGCTCCGGCCATGAACGGGAAAATGTGGCTGCACCCCGCCACCCAGCGGAATCTAGCACAACTCACCGCCGACGGCTGCACCTTCGTCGGCCCGGCGGAAGGTGACCTCGCCTGCGGTTACGAAGGCATCGGCCGCCTGGCACCGGTGGAGGAAATCCTCGCGGGTGTAGCGGCGATCACCGGTCGCCGCTTTTAACGATTGCGCGGCGACGGGTGATCGCCGTCGCATTCATTCCGTGCGGAACCTCCTGTTACCTCCAGTCGATTGGCCGATCCTGCGCAAGGCCGCGCTGCTCGCCCTAACCGGAGCAGTCATCGCCGGATGTTTGGGCGTACTCCACGACCAGATCACCTACACCATCTCGCCGGAGTATTTCACCCGGATGAAGTTCGACCAGTTCCGCAGGGCGGATTTCGGGTTTCCCCCACGCGTTTTCGTCGCTGAGATCGGATTTCTAGCAACATGGTGGGTGGGATTGATCGCCGCTTGGTTTCTGGCCCGCATCGCGCTGCCGAAATTCGAGTCACCGGGGAAAAGGGTGATGCAAGCGATGGTTGTCATCGTCGGGATCACGATTCTATCCGGAGCTTTCGGTTACTTCGCGGGACCTGGTCTGTTGGGAAATCGCCCCGGTTGGCGTGATGCGTTGGACTCGTTCGGAGTCGTCGATGCGACCGCTTTCAACCGCGTGGCCGGCATTCATCTCGGGAGCTACGCCGGAGCGTTAGTCGGCTGGCTCGCGATGATGGTGGCGTTTGTCATGCGCTCCGGGACCGCGAGTTTCCAGACTCGCGAGTGAAAGGAGTGCCAAAGCATAGCGGCCTTCGCCTCGTTCCCTTTGGCCGCGCTTTCTCAGCGAGTCTGGAGACTCGCGGTCCGGCCCTCGATCACTCGAGCATTTCCAACAGGTGCCCGAATACTTCTGTGTTTCTCACCATTCCGGCGAACCGGTCAGATTGAGGACCCACCGCGGAAACCAGTGTGGGGTCCGAGGTGTGCGTCGTACCCGTCCAACCGATGCCGGTATGGTTGCCCGCAAACTGCCCTAACAATCCCTCGGGTTTGAAGAGCTGCTCGTTCCACTCGATGACCGGATGTTTTTGGACAATTTGAAAAAGCGCGTCGGCCTGTTCCGGCTTGAGCGTGAAGTCGAGGTGGGTGCGCACGAGCTCGGTAACTTCCTGCCCGCTGCGGCCTTTCGTTTTCCACCACTCTGCCAGCAATCGCTCGTGCGAGGCCTTGAAATTGGCGATCTTGGCGAACCGCTGCGTGCTTTCGTCGTAGCCTTTCCCCATGCCGTTGAGGCCGGGGTTGGCGTTGCCGTGGTCGCTGGTGACGACGAGCAAAATGTCGTCGCGGGCGCCAATGAGCGCGAGCACCGCTGCGACGGCATCGTCGAATGCGAGTTGGTCATGCAACAGTGCGCCGATGTCATTCAGATGTGCCGCGTGGTCGATTCGCGCGCCTTCGATTTGGAGCAGAAACGGTTTGTCGCTGGCGAGGAAGCGGGTGAGCGCCGCCTGTGCCATTTCCGTGAGCGTGGGAACTTTGGCGGCCATTTCCGGATTGTGATTGCGGTCGATGGTGAAGGGGAGGTGACCGCGGGTGAAGGTGCCTAGCAGTTTTTCCTCGCGGGCGGCGAGCAGTCCCTCGCGGTTTTTGACGATGCCGTAGCCCGCCTTCGCGAAATCGCCGGAGAGGTCGCGTTTGTCCGGGCGGTCTTTTTTGTCGAAAAATCCCGAACCGCCGCCGAGAACGACATCCACGCGGTCGAGATATTGCGGTGCGATCAAGTTTTCGTCATTCCGCTTCGCCACGGACGCCGCAAATCCCGCAGGCGTCGCGTGGGTGACCGTGGCGGTGGTGACGAGGCCGATTTTCAGGCCTTTTTTCTTCAGGGTTTCGGCGATCGGCGTGAGCGGTTGTCCCTCGGGATTAATATTGATGCTGCCATTGTTCACCCGCTGCCCACCGCCCCAAGCCGTGGACGCCGCGGCGGAATCGGTGACCATCGAATTCGCCGATGCCGTGTCCATCAAGCCCCGGGCGGCCTTGCGGTCATTGAGTAGCGACCACCATTGCGTGCCATGCTTGCGGGTCAGATTGGAATAGGCTTCCGCCAGGGTCAGCACGCCGGGGCTCATGCCATCGGAGACCATGAAAACCACGCCGCGCACCTTGCGGGCGGGGACCCCGGTGGGTTCGGCTGAGGAAAGCGCGCTGCTGAAGAAGGTGGCGGCTCCTCCGAGAGTTGCGGACTTGAGCCAATCCCGCCGGTCGAGTTCGCAGGCTTCCGTAAGGTTAGGTTTCACACGGAAGCTTTACCACCCCGGGACCGAAGATCAATAGCCGGAACACGGCGGCGGCGGAGGAGTCCGGCGCCAATCAACAGGCCCGCCAGGACCGATGAAGGTTCCGGGACCGCCGACCAGGAAAGGGTGCTTCCGGTGAGCGTGAAACTACCAGCCGAAGGGGCGGAGATGCTGCTGCCGCTGGTGTTGTAGAATTGGAAGCCACCGCCGAAAATAGCTGCCCAGTTGGATTTCGCAGTGGTGCCGTCGGAGCCTGTGAAGATGTCGGTCCAGGTTTTCGGCGTTGACCAGAAGCTGTTGGAGAAATCGCTGTCGCCGATGACGATGCGGAAGATGGCGTCGGTGGTGGTGTTCCCGTCCGCTCCGTCGAGGCCGGCGAGGGTGCCGGAGACGTTGACGCCGTCGTAGCCAGTGCCGCGGGTCTGGGTCTGGGTACGGTCAATTTCCCAGGAGAAAATCGAGCCGTCGTCGTAGGTGAGATCGGTGAAGGATTGCACGCCGGGGCTGTTACCGGGGGCATGGATGCCGCCGCTTTGGACCACAGTCGCGCCACCGATGGAGCCGGAACCGCCGAGCGTCGCACCGGTGCCCACGGTGACGGCGGAATTCGCCAGCGAACCGTTCACCACGAGCTTGCCGGTGGTGACGGTGGTGTTTCCCGCGTAGGGATTCGCGCCTGAGAGCGTGAGTGTGGCCACGCCAGTCTTGGTGAGGCCGCCATTCATGATGATGCCTGACAGGGTGACGTTGGATGCGGTGTTGAGTTGGCGGATGCCTGCGCCCAATTCGACTGCGCCGGAAAGGGTCAGTGCGCCGTTGCGGGTGGTGTCGCCCAGAGTAATGTCCCCACCGAAGGCCATGCCGTTGGACAGACTGCGGGCGGTGGTGGAGTCGGAGGAAAGCGTGCCGCCGTTGAGGGCGACCTGGCCGGTGCCGAGCGCGCTGTTATTGCCGACCTGGAGCACGCCGGCGGTGAGGGTGGTGCCGTCGTTGTAGGAGTTCGAATTGGTGATGGTGAGCGTGCCGGAGCCGGATTTCGTGAGGGAACCGGTGGTGATGCCGGCCGCACCTTGAACGATGTAGTCCTTAGTGGCATTGGTGAAACTCATCACCAACGGGTTCACATCGGCGGCGATGTTCACGGTGGTGGTGCCGGTCGCGGTGTCGTTGAATAACAGCGCGTCATTCGCTTGAAAGGCAGTGGCGGTGCCGGCGGTGATCAATTTCCAATTCGAAGCGGCGGTGCTCCAGGCGCTGCCGGACGCCCCGGTCCAGGAAGGGGTGTCGCCGCTGACGACGTAGTCGATCATGCCATTGTTGTTGGCGAGGGCTGCGGATTGGCGTGAACCGACTACCGGGCCGCTGACGGAGAACGAGGAGAAATCGGTGCCGTTCAGGTTGTTATTGTGACTGGCCAGATGGTAAGTGCCGTTGGCGAGCAGGACGGTGGGGAGATTGATAATGATCGAAGCTCCGGATTGGACCGTCAGGCTTCCTGCGATATTGAGCGCCGGGTTGGTTGAATAGCCGCTGAGCGTGCCGATCTGGATCGAGCCGTCGCCGCCGAATGTCAGGCCGCTGGCGAAACTGAGGGAGCCGGTGACTCCGTTGCCGGCCCGGATGATGGCACCGTCTGCCGCGGTGACCGCTCCGTTGATGGTGCCGGAGCCGGAGAGAATCGCATCGACGGCGACGGAGACCGCGGAGGCCGCGATCAGTGAGCCGTTGACCTCCAGATTTCCTCTGCTGACCACGGTCGCTCCGGTGTAGGTGTTGGTACCGGAGAGCGTGAGCGTGCCCGCGCCGGTTTTGCTGAGGCTGCCGGATCCCGCAGCGATGCCGCCGTAGGTGAGCGTCGTGAGGGCAGCGACGTCGATCGCGCCGCCGGTCGCGAGGCCGCGGTTGGCGCTGAGGGTGAAGTTGGCGGTGGTGGCCAGCGTGCCGCCGCCGAGAACCACTTTTCCCGCGGTGGCGGATCCTGGAGCCGCGCCTAGGGCGCTGTCGGTTGCGACTTTCAGGGTGCCGGAGTTGATGGTGGTCACACCGCTGAAGGTGCTGGTGCCGGCGAGTGTCAGCGAGCCGGTGCCGGACTTGATCAGCGAGCCGGTGCCGCTGATGGCTCCGGCGTAGGTGGTGTCGGTGGTATCTCCCACGGTGAGGGTATTTGCCTGAAGATTGACCAAGCCGCCGTTGGTGCCGCCGCCGGCGAGGGAACCGATGGTTTCGCTGGCGTCGAGCTGGAGGGTCGCGCCGGCGACGTTCGCGATGGTGACGCCGCCGGTATCGAGGATGGTGGCCCCGCCGGACAGGGCGAGGACCCCGGCGCTGACCGAGGTGGTGCCGGTGTGGATGTTCGCGCCGCCGATGGTGAGTGTGCCCGCGCCCGCCTTGTTGAGCGAGCCGCCGCCGGAAATGACTCCGGCCTGGGTGAGGTTGAAGCTGTTCGTATCAATCGTGGCGGTAGCCCCGGAATTGATGGCGTAGGCGCGGCTGACGGAGAAGGAAGCGTTGAAAACCAGCGAGCTGTTCCCGGCGAAGGTGACCGCTCCGGACGAATTGCCAAGGCTGGTGGCGGAGTTGACCGCCACGGCGCCGGCGTTGAGGACCACCCCGCCCATGTAGGTGTTGGAGCCGGACAGGGTGAGGGTGCCGGCACCGTTTTTGATCAGGCCGCCGTTGCTGATGGAGCCGAACAGGGTGACGTTTGAGGGTGTGTCGATCTGGCGGGCGACGCCGCCGAGATCGACGGTGCCGCCGAGGGTGAGCCCGCCGTTGTTGACTGCATCGCCAAACGTCAGATTTCCCTCGGCGTAAACGTTGTTCACCAAGGTGCGGGCGGTGGTGGAATCGGAGGAAATGGTGCCGCCAGTGAAGAACAGTGTGCCGGAGCCGAGTGCTCCGTTGTTGCCGATCTGGAGGATACCCGAATAGAGGGTGGTGCCGCCGGCGTAGGTATTCGCGTTGGTGATGGTGAGGATGCCGGCGCCGGACTTGGTCAACAAGCCGCTGGCGATGCCGGCGGATCCCTGGAGGATGTAGTTCTTGGTGATGTTGGTGAAACTGACGACGTTGGGGCTGACGTTTGAGGCGATGGAAACGGTGGTGGAGGTGGCCCGGTCGTCGAAGAGGACGGCGTCGTTGGCGAGGAAATCGGTGGTTGCGACTTCGGAGAGCGCCCAGTTCTTGGGCCCGGCGAGGGTGGCGGTGGACCAAACGCTGCCGAGAGCGCCGGTCCAATAGGGGTTCGCGCCGGTGACGACGTAGTCGATTTTTCCCGCTGTGTTGATGAGTTGGGAGGTCTGGCGGGCGCCGAGCGCTGTGCCGGTGACCGCGAAGCCGGTGAGGGTGGTGAGGGAATTGGTGATCAGGTGGTAGGTGCCCGCGCTCACGACACCCGCCGGGAGTTCCAGCTTCACCGCGCCCGCGATGCCGTTCAGGGTGAGTGCGCCGGTGACGTTGAGCGCGGAGTTGGTCGTGTAGTTGGAGAGCGTGCCGATCTGGATGGTGCCCGCGCCGGCGAAGGTCAGGTTGCCGAGGGTGAGGGTGCCGCTGACTCCATTTCCCGCTATGATGGTGGCAGTGGCGTTGTTCGCGACGGTGACGGTGCCGGCCACGTTGCCGATCCCGGACAGGATCGCGCTGCCAGCCAGCGAGACGGCGGAACCGGCGTTCAGGCTACCGTCAACGACCAGGGTGCCGGCGTTGATCGCGGTTGCGCCGGTGTAGCTGTTCGTGTTGGAAAGCGTGACGACGCCGGTGCCGGTTTTGGTTAGGCCGACGCTGGTGCCGCCAAGCGAGGCGCTAACAGTGCCGCTGGCGACCGCATAGGAAGTGGCGGTCAGGGTGGAGGAACCGTTGATGATGCCGCTGGTTAGGGTGAGCGCGCCGATGGTGTCATTTTGGCCGACCGTGTAGGTGCCGCCGCTGACGGTCACGGCTCCGGTATTCGCCAGGGTGCCGGTCACGTTCAGGGTGCCGGCGCTGACGGTGGTGCCGCCGGTGTAGGTGCTGGCGCCGGAGAGAATGACGGAGCCGGCGGTGGTCTTGGCGAGCGCGCCGGAGCCGGCGAGGACGTTGCTGATCGAGCCGCTTTGGACGGCGTAGGACGAGGCGGTGAGTGCACCGGCACCGCTGATCGTGCCGCTGGTCATAGAGAGCGCGCCGATAGTGTCATTGACGCCAGCGGTGTAGGTTCCGCCGTTGACCGTCACCGCGCCGGTGTCCGCGAGGGTTCCGCTCACGCTGAGGGTGCCGGCGCTGATGGTGGTGCCGCCGGTGAAAGTGTTGCTGGCTCCCGAAAGCGTCAGGGTGCCGGTGCCGGTTTTCGTCAGGCTGCTGCCGGTTCCCGCCAGCGCGGTGGCGTACGTCACGTTTTGGCTGTTGGTGTCGATTTTCCACAACTGGCTGCCAGCGGTGCTGAAGCGGCTGGAATAGTCGGCCGCATTGGCGGCGGAGTATTGCAGGGTGCCGCCGGTCATCAGGATGGAGCTGGAATTGCCTAGCGGACCCGACGTGCCGGGGGTGGAGACAGAGCCGACATTCAAGATACCGCCGCTGAGGGTGGTGACGCCGGTGTAGGTGTTCAGGCCGGTTAGGGTCAGCAGGCCCGTTCCGCTCTTGGTCAGTCCACCCGAGCCGCTGATGACTCCGGACACCGAGGTATTTCCCACACCGGCAATGGTGAGAAGGTTGCTGCCGGTGGCCACTGTCCCGCCGACCGTCAGCAACTTGCCGGCAGCCGTGGTCCAACTTTGGGCGGTGCTCAGGGTGAGAGGGGCGGTGATCGTGACGTTGCCGTTGGCAGTGATGCCTGCCGATTTGAGCGTAATGGAATTACCTGCCGTCCCTGTGATGAGGTAGCCGTCCGTGTTGAAGGTCATGCCGACCACGGTTAGAGCCGCCCCGGTGGTGACCGTGCCGGAGGTGCCGGCGAAAATGGCGTTGAAACGCTTGTTCCATGACACGTGGGCTTTGCCACTGCCTGCATCCCAGTTGTTGATCGTTCCATCCCAGGTTCCGGTGCCGCCTTGGCTCACCGCGTCACCGTTTGTAGCAATGTTGCTGGTCCCGCCGTCCCAAAAGATGACCGCGGCACTGACATTCGACGAGATCGTCAAGCCGACGATGAACAGTAGTTTTGTTTTAGGGGACATTGGATGGTCTTTCTATTAATTGTTAGGTGTGTGGCTGGTAAGTGGCTGACCAAGGTGTTTCAAGTAACAAAACATTTGATATCTACCCATTGCGCACGAGGATGGTGGCGCTATCGCCCGCCAGTTTGCCATGGGTGAGAAATTCACTTGGCCGGATTGTTATGGTTTATTAATATAATTGCTAATTATATCATCTTCAGTGCAGCATTTGCGGGTTTTTGCAGATTTTGCAGAGGTTTGGGGAGTATCCGCGACCTGTGGATCATCATCGCCGCGGCAGGGTTGTTCGGCCTAACAAGCAAATAGGTTGAATGTGCCTTGCTATTTCCCGATTCCGTTCTCAGTCTGAGGAGCCCCAATAAAATTCAGTTCAGAGGAAGAAAAGATTCTGCGTATTACGAAAGGAAGCTGACGAACCCAGAAATCAAATCACCCTGTTTGCGCCAACAAGCACCGAAACGGGATAGGGTTCGTTCGTTGAACGCGGTGGCTTTAACGGTGTTGATCGTTGCGATGACGTTCGCGGTGCTGGGTCTGGCCGCGGTCTTTGGCATCACATCATGGGTGGCAGCAGCCGTGCTGACTGCGAAAGTTGCGTCTGCAGAGCAAATTTGTGATCGCGAACTCTGGCACCACAGCCATCTTTACCACGAATCGCACAAGGGCATTCCGAAGGGATTGAAACGGGTGCCGGGCGAAACCCAAATCCGCCGCTTTGAACAGGGCAAAGGTTCCACGTTTTCCTTCACACTGCCACTTTCTTCCGTTCAACTGAATTCATCCGCGCCATGACGCCGCCCATACCCACCATTCTGGTCGTAGATGACAACGCCCCCGCGCTCAAGGCGGCGGTGCGGCTGCTGCGGCAGGCGGGCTACGAAGTGGCCGAGGCCTGCGATGGCACCGAGGCTCTCCGTCAGGTGCGCGCTCTGCGGCCCGCCCTGGTTTTGATCGATGTCGTCATGCCCGATCTATCGGGGCTGGAAGTGATCCGGGAAATCCGCGCCGATCCCTCGCTGGTCGGCGTCTCGGTGGTGCTTCTCAGTTCCATGCAAATCACTGCGTCGGAGCAGGCCGACGGTCTGGATGCCGGTGCAGACGGTTACATCGCCCGACCCATCGCGAACACGGAACTGCTCGCCTGCGTCCGCTCGCAACTGCGGCAGCACGACCTCGCCGAGCGGCTGCGGACGAGCGAACAGAAGCTCCAAGCGTCGCTCAACGAGGTCAGCGACTTGAAAGCCGCGCTGGACCAGCACGCCATCGTGGCGATCACGGACGCGAAAGGGAAGATCACCTTCGTCAACGACAAGTTCTGCGTGATTTCAAAATACTCCCGCGAGGAATTGCTCGGTCAGGATCACCGCCTCATCAACTCCGGCCATCATCCCAAGGAATTCATCCGCGATTTGTGGACGACGATTGCCAGCGGCAAAGTCTGGCAGGGTGAAATCAAGAATCGCGCAAAAGACGGCACGTTCTACTGGGTAGACACCACCATCGTCCCGTTTCTGGACGCGGACGGAAAACCGCAGCAGTACGTCGCCATCCGCGCGGACATCAGCGAGCGCGTGCAGGTGGAGAGCCGGCTCCGGCGCAGCGAAGCCAACCTGGCCGCCTCCCAGCGGATGGCTCATCTGGGAAGCTGGGAGTCGGATTTTGGCGATGTCGAAGAACTAACCCACGGAGGATTGCGCTGGTCTGATGAAGTCTTTCGCATCTGGGGCCATGAACCGGGTGGCATCGAGGTCAGCTACGACAATTTTTTGAACGCGGTCCATCCGGATGACCGCGGTCTGATCGGCGATGCCGTGTCCTCCGCACTGCGCGACAGCCGGCCCTATGATTTGAGCCACCGCATCGTCCGGCCCGACGGCACGGAGCGCATCGTGCGCGAACTCGCCGAGTTTCAATTTGAGGAAGGGACGAGACGTCCCCTGCGCATGATCGGCACGGTGATGGACATCACGGAACAGTCTCGGGCGGAGGAAGCGAACGTGCGGGCGCTGGAGCGTTTGAAAGAGGCTCAGCGCATCGGGCGCATTGGGGACTGGGATTTCGATCTCGCCACCGCAGCGATCACCTGGTCGCCGCAAGTCTTTGAAATTCTCGGGCGCGATCCCAGTCTCGGTCCGCCACAAAGCTATGAGGAAGCCGCTTCCCTGTACGAACCCGCCAGCGCGGCGCTGATGGCGGAAAAGGTCGCCCTGGCGATCGCCTCGGGCGCAGCCCAGGATTATGAACTCGTGGTGATCCAACCGGGCGGTAAGCGAGTTTCATTGCAGGCGATGGCGGTGCCACGCAAGGACGCGACCGGCAAAGTGGTGGCTCTCTCCGGGACTATTCAGGACATCACCGAGCGGAAACAGGCGGAGGAGCGGCTGCGCGCCTCGGAGATCCGTTACCGCCGACTTTTCGAAGCGACTAAGGACGGCATCCTGATCCTTGATGCCGAGACAGGGATGGTCATGGATGTGAATCCGTTCCTGATCGAGCTGCTGGGATTTTCGCATGAGGAATTCCTAGGGAAGAAAATCTGGGAGCTGGGGTTCTTCAAGGACATCGTCGCCAACCAGGAAAACTTCGCGGAGTTGCAGCAGAAAGAATACATCCGCTACGAGGACATGGCGCTGGAAACCCACGACGGGCGACGCATCGAGGTGGAGTTCACCAGTAATGTCTATCTGGTGAATCACGAAAAGGTGATCCAGTGCGACATTCGCGATATTTCGGTGAGAAAGGCGGCGGAGGAAAAACAGCGCGCTTCGGACTTCCGCTATCGCAGGCTTTTCGAAACGACCAAAGACGGAATCCTGATCCTTGATGCGGAGACGGGGATGGTCATGGATGTGAACCCGTTCCTGATCGAGCTGCTGGGCTTCTCGCGTGAGGAATTCCAAGGCAAGAAAATCTGGGAGCTGGGGTTCTTCAAGGACATCGTCGCCAACCAGGACAATTTCGCGGAGTTACAGCGGAAGGAATACATCCGCTACGAAGACATGGCGCTGGAGACCAACACCGGGCGGCGCATCGAGGTGGAGTTCACCAGCAACCTTTATCTGGTGAACCGCCACAAGGTGATTCAGTGCGACATCCGAGACATCACCGCGCGCAAACAGGCGGTAGCAGCAATGCAAGACAGCGAGGAACGGTTCCGGACGATGGCCAATTCCATGTCGCAACTGGCTTGGATCACCAGGGAGGATGGTTTCATTATTTGGTATAACCAGCGCTGGTATGAATACACCGGCACGACGCCGAAAGAGATGGAGGGCTGGGGCTGGCAGAGCGTGCATGATCCTGCCCTGCTGCCGGAAGTGATGGAGAAGTGGACGGCCGCGATTGACGCCGGGCAGCCATTCGAAATGGAATTTCTGCTGCGCCGGGCGGACGGCCAGTTTCGCACTTTCCTGACGCGCGGACAACCGGTGAAGGATTCCGCGGGGAAGGTGGTGCAATGGTTCGGCACCAACACCGATGTGGAGGAGTTGAAGCAGGCGGAGGAAACCGTGCGCGAGCTCAACGACGTATTGGAGCAGCGCGTCATCGAACGAACCGCCCAGCTCGAAGCGGCCAACAAGGAGCTGGAGGCGTTCAGCTATTCCGTCTCGCACGACCTGCGTGCGCCCTTGCGCGCGGTGAACGGATTCGCCAAGATTGTGCTGGATACCTACGCCCCGCAATTGCCGGCCGAGGCGCAGGAATACCTCGAGGATATTCGCACCGGCGGCGAAAAGATGGGGCAGTTGATTGACGACCTGCTGGCGTTTTCGCGGCTGGGCCGGCAAGCCATGAAATCGCAGCCGGTGGCAACGATAGAGCTCGTGGATCTTGTCCTCCGCGATTTCGCCCCGCAACGCGAGGGACGCCCGTTTGAAATCAAGATCGGGGAGCTGCCTGAATGCCAAGGGGATCCTGCGCTGCTCAAACAGGTGTGGGTCAATCTGGTTTCCAATGCCATCAAATACACCCGCGGACGCAATCCGGCGGTCATCGAAATCGGCTGCCAATGGATCGATGCGGAGGAGGTCTTTTTTATTCGCGACAATGGCGCGGGCTTTGACATGCGGTACGTCCACAAGTTGTTCGGCGTATTTCAACGGCTGCATCGTATCGACGAGTTTGAAGGCACGGGTGTGGGGCTGGCCATTGTGCAACGTATCATCCACCGCCATGGTGGGAGGGTGTGGGCGGAATCCGAAGGCGGCCGGGGCGCCACTTTTCATTTTACCCTGAAAGAAAACCAAAAATTATGAATCCAATCGAAATCCTACTCGTGGAGGACAATCCCGCCGATCTGAAGATGACCCTGCATGCGTTGCGCAGCGGGAATGTCGCCAACCACATCCAAGTCGCCCGCGATGGCGCGGAGGCGCTGGAGTTCCTTTTCTGCGAGGGCGCTTTTGCCGGGCGAAACATGAACGACGGGCCCAAAGTGATCCTGCTCGATCTGAAACTGCCGAAGGTGGACGGCCTGGAAGTGCTGGCGCACGTCAAAGGCGACCCGCGCACAAAGCATATCCCGGTGGTCATCATGACCTCCTCCAACGAGCAGAGCGACGTGGCAAAAAGTTATCAACTGGGAGTCAACAGTTACATCGTCAAGCCGGTGAACTTTGAAAGCTTTGCCAAGGCCGTGCAGGACCTGGGCATGTATTGGCTGCTGCTCAACAAACCACCAGTCTCGGAATCCTCTTGAAAAAGCCCCTGCAAGTCCTGCTCGTCGAGGACAACCCGGCCGATGCCAAGCTGGTGCTGGCCGAACTGCGTGCCTCGGGTTTTGAGCCGGTGTGGAAACGCGTCGAAACAGAAGCCGACTTTCTGGCCGAGCTTGAAAATTCGCCGGACATCATCCTTTCCGATTATGCGATGCCGGAATTCAGCGGAATGCTCGCGGCGGAACTTTTGCAGGCGAGCGGGCGGGAGATTCCGTTCATCCTGATCTCGGGAACGGTGGGCGAGGACGTGGCAGTGGAGGCGATGAGGCACGGCGCCACGGATTATCTGCTCAAAGACCGGATCACTCGCCTCGGCAGCGCGGTCCACCGCGCCTTGTGGGAAGCGCAGGTGAAGCGGGAGCGCAAGACGGCGGAGGAGGCTCTGGAGCAAATCCGCGGAAGGCTCATTCTGGCCACGGCATCGGCCCGCATCGGCATCTGGGATTGGGACTTGGTTGCGAACAAGCTGGTCTGGGACGCGCAGATGTATGAACTTTACGGAATCCGGGAGGAGGATCGCGGCGGTGCCTACCAAGCCGGGCAAAAGGGAATGCATCCGGACGATCAGGAGTTAGCCAATGCCGCCATTGCGGCCGCGATCTCCGGGGCCAGGGACTTTGACTTCGAGTTTCGCGTGGTGTGGCCCAACGGCGAGGTGCACCACATCGAGGCTCATACCGTGGTCCAGAGTGCGGACGGCACTACTGCGACAAGAATGATCGGAGTCAACCGGGACATCACCGAGCGCAAAGCGGCGGAAGCGACGCTCCAGCTGAGCGAAGCGCGCAGCCGCTCGATCATCGAAAGCGCGCACGATGCCTTCATCAGTTTCGATCGCCACGGTCTCATCCGGGATTGGAATCATCAGGCAGAGAAGATTTTCGGCTGGTCACGCCCCGAGGCCGTGGGCCGTTTTCTTCACGAGACGATCATTCCGGAACAACATCGTGAGGGGCACCAATTGGGGATGAGTCATCTTCAGACGACCCGCGAAGAACCCGTGTTGAACCAGCGCATCGAACTCATCGCCGTGCGCCGCAGCGGGGAGGAATTTCCGGTCGAGATGACAATCTGGGATTTGGAGATGGGAACCGAAACCATTTACAACGCTTTTCTGCAGGACATCACCGAGCGCAAGCGCGCACAAGCCGAGCTGGAGGATCTGCACAAGCAACTGGTGGTCGCGTCCCGCCAGAGCGGCATGGCGGAGATCGCCACCAACGTGATCCACAGCGTGGGCAACGTGCTCAACAGCGTCAATGTTTCGGCCGCCCTGGTGAAGGACCTGGTCCGGCGGTCCAAGGTTTCCAGCCTGACCCAGCTCGTCGCTTTGTTGAGGGGGCACGCGGCGGACATGGGCGAATTCATGGCCAATGATTCGAAAGGTAAACTAGTGCCGTCGTTTCTGGCCCGGCTCGCCGGGCAGCTTCAGAATGAACAGACGGCGATGGTCGGCGAACTCGACTCGCTCACCCGCAACATCGTGCACATCAGGAAGATCGTGGCCATGCAGCAGAACTACGCGGCGTTTGGCACGGTTACTGAACCGTTGAATGTCCCAGATTTGGTGGACGACAGCCTGCGCCTGACCGAGGAGGCATTGAGCCTTCACCGCGTGGCGGTCATCCGCGCGTATGAAAACGTCCCCCCGTTGAACGCGGAGAAGTACAAGGTCCTGCAAGTCCTGGTGAATCTGCTGCGCAACGCCCAGCAGGCCTGCCAGGAATCTGCGCGCGAAGATCGACAATTGACCGTGCGTGTGGCTCACGGAGAGGGCAGGCTCAGAATCTCCGTGGAGGACAACGGGGTTGGCATCCCGACGGAGAACTTACTGCGCATTTTCAATCACGGCTTTACCACCAATAAAGATGGCCATGGCTTCGGCCTGCATAATGCCGCCAATGCGGCAACAGAGATGGGCGGCTCACTGGCCGTCCACAGCGACGGTCAAGGCCGTGGCGCAACCTTCACGCTCGAATTGCCTTTATGACTCGACCCCTCCGCTTATTGATCGTCGAGGACGACTCGGCCGATGCCAAGCTGGTGCTGGCTGAACTGCGCGCCGCCGGCTTTGAGCCGGAATGGATCCGCGTCGAGACGGAAAGCGACTTTCTGGCAGAACTTGAAAAGTCGCCGGACATCATCCTCGCCGACTATTCTATGCCGGAATTCAGCGGGCTGCGGGCGGTGAAGCTTTTACAAGCGAGCGGTCGGGATATTCCTTTCATTCTGATTTCCGGGACGGTGGGCGAGGAAGTGGCCGTGGAGGCCATGAAGCACGGTGCAACGGATTACCTGCTCAAGGACCGGATCACGCGGCTGGGCAGCGCGGTGGAACGAGCCTTGGATGAGGCGCAGGCAAAGAGGGAACGCTGCCAAACGGAAGAGACCTTGCGCTTGCTGGGCACGGCGCTCGAGCAAACCACTGAGTCCGTCGTCATCACCGACGCGCGACTCGACCTGCCGGGGCCGGCCATTGTATTCGTCAATCCCGCCTACACGAGGATGACGGGCTACAGCGGGGAGGAATCGATCGGCAAGACTCCGTGGATGTTGCAGGGGCCGCTCACCGATAGAGCGGTGCTGAGCCGGCTGCGTAGGAATTTCGAACAGGGCGAACATTTCGCCGGCGAGACCATCAATTACCGGAAGGATGGAACCGAGTTCGATCTTGAATGGCGAGTCGCGCCCGTGCGCAACGCGGGCGGAGAGATCACCCATTTCGTGGGCGTCCAGCGCGACATCACCGAGCGCAAGACCCGGGAACGCGAACTGGCCAGCGCCCACCGGGCGCTCAAGATGCTGAGCACCTGCAACGAGGCGATGATCCGTGCGGAGCATGAGGAGGAATTGCTCGAACGAATTTGCCGGATCGCCGTGGAGACGGGCGGCTACCGCATGGCCTGGGTGGGTTATGCGCAGGACGATGAAATCCGCTCGATCAAGCCAGTCGCCCATGCAGGGGCGGAAGACGGTTACCTTTCGGAGATCAATCTTTCGTGGAATGAGAACGATCCGCTGGGGCAGGGACCGGCGGGGGAGGTGATTCGGTCTGGCAAACCCGTGGTGTGCGCGGATTTCACCCGCGAGCCCACGCTGAAGGCCTGGCACGTACTCGCCGAGCGGCGTGGCTACCACGGCCTGGTGAAGCTGCCACTGCAAGATCAGGGGCGGACGTTTGGTCTTCTCGGACTCTATTCCGCCGAGGTCCACAATCCGGGTGTCGACGAACTGAAATTGCTTCAGGAATTGGCGAACGATCTGGCCTTCGGAATCGTCCACCTTCGGGCCAGCCTCGACCAGCAACGGCTTCAGGCGGCGGTGCTCCAAGTCGCCGCAGGTGTCTCGGGCGCCACCGGCACCGAGTTCTTCGAGCATTTGGCCCGTCACATGGCTGAAGCGCTCGGCGCTCAAGCCGGATTTGTCTCGCAGTTCCGTCCAGGCGAGCCGCTTTCCGCCTCCACCCTCGCCGTGGTTGTGGATGGCAAGGTGATGTCGAACTTCGATTATCTCATCCAAGGCACACCCTGTGAAAATCTGGCTGCTTCCGATTCTTACGTGATTGCGGAGCACGTGGCCGAGCAGTTCCCGCAAGCCGAAAGATTGGCGGCTCTTGGGGCTCAGGCATACGTGGGCCGCCGGCTCGCCGGCTCCACCGGGCAATCGCTCGGACATCTGTTTGCGGTATTCCGCGAGCCTCTGGGAGACACCGCTTTCGCCACTTCCACGATGCGGATTTTCGCCGCCCGCGCGGCCTCGGAATTGGAACGCCTACAGACCGATGCCCAGGTGCGCGAGCAAGCGGCTCTCATCGACGAAGCCCGCGACGCCATCCTGGTGAGCGATCTGGACCACCGCATCACCTTCTGGAGCAAGGGGGCCGAGCGGCTCTATGGCTGGAGCGCGGAGGATGCGCTGGGTAGCTTGGAGCAGGAGTTGCTGGAAATCGATCGCGACACTTTCGCCGAGGCCGACCGCGGCGTCCGCGAAACCGGAGCGTGGAACGGGGAAATCCAAAAACGGTCGCTCGATCAAGCCGTGCTGACCCTGAATGGCCGGTGGACGCTGATGCGCGACGCCGACGACCAGCCACGGTCGATTCTCTCCATCGACACCGACATCACCGAGCAGAAGAAAGTCCAGGAGCAGTTTCTCCGCGCTCAGCGCATGGAAAGCGTCGGCACGCTGGCCGGTGGCATCGCCCACGATCTGAACAATGCTCTCAGCCCCATCATGATGTCGCTGGAGTTGTTATCGCTGCGCTTTCCGGACCCGAAAAGCATGGAAGTGATCTCCACACTCAGAGCGAGCGCGCAGCACGGCGCGGAAATGGTGCGACAGGTCCTTTCCTTCGCCCGCGGAGTCGACGGCCGGCGCATTGTGGTGCCACTCGGACATTTGATCAGGGAAATTGAAAATATCGCCAACGACACCTTCCTGAAGCTCATCAAGGTTAAGACTGAAGTTAGCGACAAGCTCTGGACGGTGGTGGGCGACCCGACGCAGATCCATCAGGTGTTGTTGAACCTGTGTGTCAATGCTCGGGACGCGATGCGAGGAGGCGGCCTGCTTAGCATCTCGGCAGATAACCTGATTTTCGACCCTCCGGCTGTGGCGCTGAATCTGGAAGCAAAGGTCGGCCCTTACATTTGCATCGAAGTTTCGGATACCGGCATCGGCATTCCACCCGAAGTGATCGAAAAGATCTTCGATCCCTTTTTCACCACCAAAGAGGTGGGCAAAGGCACCGGACTGGGTCTTTCCACCTCGCTTGCGATCGTCAAAAGTCACGGTGGCTTTATCAGGGTGGATAGCAGGCCGGATAGGGGCACGACATTCAAAGTCTATCTTCCCGCGCAACGCGAGGCCGTCGAAACAAAACCGATTCCAAGCGACACACAACTTCCACGTGGGCAAGGGGAGTTGATCCTCGTGGTGGATGACGAGGTATCCATGCGCTTCATCACCCACGCCACGCTGGAAGCATTCGGCTACGAGGTTTTGCTAGCCTGCGACGGAACCGAGGCAGTCGCAATTTATAGCCGCCGCCAAGGGGAGATCGCAATCGTGCTTACGGATATGAACATGCCGGTAATGGATGGTGAGACGACCATCCAGCTATTGAGGAAGATCGATCCGGAAGTCTGCGTTGTTGCCGTGAGTGGTCTTTCCATCAGCAAGGATGTTGCCAGCGCCTGTTGCCTCGAAGAGAAGCATATCCTTCCGAAACCCTATACTGCCCAGATGCTGCTTCAAACCTTGAAACGGGTCCTTAGCGAAGAAAATTAGGGAGGTGCGGGGGAAGCGACGCTTCCTTGCCCGGAACTGTCCCGTCAAATCGCGGGAGAGGTCGCGTGATCCCGCCACGCTTCTCACGAGATCGGGTTCACCTGAGGCTTGCACCGATGCTCCGGGTTCTTTAACCATCCGCCTACATGACGCACGACCCGGACCAACATGCCTCGCTTGGAGCGATGTATTCCGACTATTTCCTCGATTACGCCAGCTACGTCATTCTCGAACGCGCGGTGCCCCACCTTTTCGACGGCCTCAAGCCGGTCCAGCGGCGCATCCTCCACGCGATGGATGAAATTGACGACGGCCGTTACAACAAGGTCGCCGGAATCGTGGGCAACACGATGAACTACCACCCGCACGGCGACCAATCCATCGGTGCCGCCATCGTCGGGCTCGGGCAAAAGGACTTGCTCATCGATACCCAGGGAAACTGGGGCAACACCCTCACCGGCGACGGCGCGGCCGCCCCGCGATACATCGAGGCCCGGCTCACCAAGTTCGCCAACGAAGTCGTCTTCAATCCGAAAACTACCAATTGGCTGCCCAGTTACGATGGCCGCCGCAAGGAACCGGACACCCTGCCGGTGAAATTCCCGCTGCTGCTCGCGCAAGGCGTCGAAGGCATCGCGGTCGGCCTCGCCTGCAAGATCCTGCCGCACAATTTCCACGAACTCATCGAGGCCGCCATCGCCGTGCTCCGAGACCAGCCGTTCTCGCTGGTTCCCGATTTTCCCACCGCCGGGATCATGGATGCCGCCGACTACCGCGACGGCCTGCGTGGCGGGAAAGTCCGCGTCCGCGCCCGCATTTCCACCGAGAAGAAAGGCTATCTCCGCATCACGGAAATTCCGTTCGGCACCACCACCGGCGCGCTGATGGAGTCAATCGTCGCCGCCGCGGACAAGGGGAAAATCAAGATCCAGAAAATCGAGGACAACACCGCGGCCAACGCCGACATCCTCGTCTATCTGCCCGCCGGCGCGGATGCCGACCAGACCCGCGACGCGCTCTACGCCTTCACCGACTGCGAGCTCACGATTTCACCCAACGCCTGCGTCATTTACGACGGCAAGCCGGTGTTCATGGGCGTCTCCGACATCCTCCGCCGCACCACGCTCCATACCCGGGATCTGTTGGAAATGGAGCTCAAAATCAAACTCGGCGAACTCGCCGAGAAATGGCATTTCAGCTCGCTCGAAAAAATCTTCATCGAGAACCGCATCTATCGGGATATCGAGGAGTGCGAAACCTGGGAAGCCGTGCTCAAGGCCATTGACGACGGCCTCAAGCCATTCAAGAAACTCCTCAAGCGCGAGGTCACCGAGGACGATCTCGTCCGGCTAACCGAAATCAAGATCAAGCGCATTTCCAAGTTCGACGCCTTCAAGGCCGACGAGGAAATCCGCGGGCTGGAGAAGTCCATCGACGAGACCGAGAAAAACCTCCGCAACCTCACCAAATACACCATCCGCTGGTATGAGGAGCTCGCCAAAAAATATGGCAAGGACCGCGAACGGCGCACCGAGATCGCCTCGTTCGAGCGCGTAGACCGCATGCAGGTCGTCGCCGCCACCGAGACACTCTATCTGGATGCCAAGAACGGTTTCGCCGGCTACGGGCTGAAAAAAGACGGCGAGCCAATCGAAAAGTGCTCCACCATTGACGACATCATCGCCTTCACCCAGGACGGCAAGATGCGCGTCATGAAGGTGGCGGAGAAAGTCTTCGTGGGCCAGAAACCGTTGCGCGTCGCCATTTTCCGCAAGGACGAGGATCTCATCTACTCGATGATCTATCGGGACGGCCGCGACGGCGCCATTCTCGCCAAGCGCTTCACCGTCGGCGGCATCACCCGCGACAAGGAATACGACCTCACCAAGGGCACACCCAACAGCCGCATCCTCTACTTCGCCTTCCATAAGACCAACGAGGAAAGCGCCGCGCAAATGTTGCTCGTCCACCTCAAGTCCGGCCTGCGCATGCGCAATCTGATTCGCCCGCTGCACTTCGCCGAGTTCGGCATCAAGAGCCGTTCCAGCGCGGGGAATCTCGTCACCAAACACGGCATCGAGAAAATCATCCGCGCGCCGAAGGACTATGATCCGAAGCTCGGTGCGTGATCACTGGGGCTGCGAGTCTAGGGACTTGTAGGTGGTCGAAGGATCGGTAACCTTGAAATAGCTTGAGGCACAACTCTCGTCCGACTAGAGACGGTGCACATGAAGTTGCATACACCCGAATCCAAACATTCGATAGCCTGGGAGTTCGGGCGGATGTTGCGTTTGAAAGTCCACCCGGAATCGTGGATTGCGGGGATCTTACGGATGTTTTTTGCTCCTATGTTCTTGCTAGCAGCCAGTGCCGGTGCCAGCACCTTGACGGCGAGGTTCACCTCCGCCACAGACATTCCGGTGACGGCGGCCAACTACACCGCTGCGGGAAACAATGTGAATCTTTCCCTCGAATTTGCTCCCCCCTTGGGGACGGATTTCGTGGTAGTGAAAAACACCGGACTTCCCTTCATCACCGGCGAATTCACGAATCTGGCGCACGGGCAGCAGGTAAGCTTGTCCTACAACAGCCTTATCTACCGGTTCGCCGCGAATTACTACGGAGGTTCCGGCAACGATCTCGTGCTGGTCGCAGTGCGTGGGAACGTTGCCGTCTGGGGAAACGATACAAGCACTGACACCAACCCCTCGAATATGGCTAGTCGCCACATTCCGTTCGGTCTTCGCGACGAAGGGGTTCTCGCAGGGCAAACCGTGTTTTCGATCGCTGCGGGAGGCTTGACTTCCTATGCGATCTGCTCGGACGGAACTATTGCTACGTGGTCGGGGGGGAATGCTCCTACAGCGATGGAACCACTCGGTGTCCTTGCCGGCAAGACGGTGGTTTCCATTGTGGCCGGGCTATCGCACCACTTGGCGGTTTGCTCGGATGGGACGCTTGCGGCATGGGGGTATAATGCCCAAGGGAGGCTCGGGGATGGGACCAATCTTGACCGCCCGGAGCCCGTGGCGGTGGATCGAACGGGCGTGTTGGCAGGAAAGTCGGTCGTGGCTGCGGCGGTCGGAGACAGTTTTTCAATCGCGATTTGTTCGGACGGAGCTATCGCGACGTGGGGTTCCAACCAATTCGGGACGCTGGGAAATGGAACTCAGGTTTCCAGCAACGTACCCGTTCTGGTAAATACGTCCGGAGTGCTTTCCGGCAAAACTCCGATTTCCGTGGCTGCGGGCTTTTACCATGCCTTGGTGGCGTGTTCAGACGGCAGCGTGGCTTCTTGGGGATACAATTACTATGGCACGCTGGGTAACGGCACCAAGATTGACAGCCCGGTGCCAGTGGCCGTGAATACTTCCGGCCTTCTGCAGGGAAGAAATGTGGTGAGCGTGGCGGCCGGAACGTTTCACAGTCTCGCGCTATGTTCGGATGGGGCCGTGGCCAGTTGGGGATTTGGAGACCGCGGCCAGCTTGGCATCGGACAGGTCGGTTATGACGGCTCCCTGCCGCAGGCGGTCGATCGGACCGGAGTGCTTTCTGGCAGAACCATCGTGGGCATCCGCGCCCGCCGGGACCGCAGCGGAGTCCTATGCACGGATGGCACGGTCGCGGTCTGGGGCGATGGAGAAATGGGAACCTTGGGAAACGGAAGGATTGAATCTCGGAGCTTCGCTCCAACGCTTGTGTCAGAGGCTTCTGGAATCCGTTCCGGCAAGGCCCGCGCCTTGGCGATGGGCTCTTCACACAACGTAGTGCTCGTTGACACACCATCGAGTTCGAGATTGCGGGACCTTCGCCTTGGGACCGGGAAGCTGGACCCGGAGTTCTCACCCGGGATTACGACCTATACCTTGTGCGTGCCGGCATCCGCGACTTCAACTGCAGTCACTCCTTGGACGGAAGACTCCTCCGCCTCCCTAACGATCAACGGCGCATCCGCCGTCTCGGGAAGTCCGAGTGCCGCCATTCCCCTTCCAGCAGGGAATGAAACGATCTCAATCAAAATCACCGGGGAGGATGAATTGGTCACCAGTTATAACATCCACGTCACGCGGGGCTCGAATCAAACCGTGGTGTTTCATTCGGCGTCCGCCACCCCCCTGGAGGTGCCTGGATTCGATGCCACCGGGTTGACCTGCAATCTGACGCTGGATTTCGATCCGGCACCCGGAACTGAACTGGCTGTCATCCGGAATACGGGGATCAACCCGATTTTCGGAAATTTCACCAACCTTCCGCAGGGGACAGAGGTCGATTTGACACATGGAACGAGAACTTATCGTTTCGTGGTCAATTATTTCGGAGGAACGGGGAACGATCTGGTGCTGGTCTGGGGTCACACGGAGATCAAGGCGTGGGGATACAATACCGATGGTCGGCTGGGAGATGGAACGAATACGACTCGGTATAGACCGGTAAGGGTGGCTGAAACTCCGGCGGTGGTGGAGAAGGTACTGGTCGATTTGGCATCGAGCCAGGAGACTGTCGCGTTGTTTGCGGACGGATCGGTGGCGCAGTGGGGAAACGAGGTCAACCTTCCCGCCGCCCTGGATCTCTCCGGCATGTCTCCGGACAAGCGCATTGTGTCCGTGAAAGTAGGCTTGCAGCACAAACTCGCACTCTGTTCCGACGGCAGTGTCTGGGCTTGGGGAATCAACGCATTCGGAGCGATGGGGGTTCCCGGCGTCGGGGACAGCCTTGTGCCCATTCCGGTGTCCGATTCCGGGCATCTTGCGGGCAGAAAGGCAATTGCCATCGCCACCGGATTGCAATTCAGCATGGCGCTTTGTTCGGACGGCTCCGTCGCGGCTTGGGGAAACAACGAGTATGGACAGTTGGGAGACGGCACGCGAGAGCACAAGAGCGTGCCTGTGTCCGTGGTCGGGGACGGAGCGCTGGAGGGCAAGGTGATCACCTCGATCTCCGCCGGGACTTATCATGCGGTCGTGCGATGCAGTGACGGCACAGTGGTTTGCTGGGGCAATGCCAACGAGGGGGCATTGGGTTCGGCAACTGCTAGTTCCTGCGTGCCGGTCCCGCTTCCAAATCTCGGGTTTCTGGCAGGGCGGAGCGTGTCGAGCGTCTCGGTGGGACATTCCTCTGCAGTCGTCCGGTGTTCGGATGGTTCCATCGCTGCATGGGGAAGGAACTTGGAAAAACAACTGGGCAGTGACGTGGGTTCTGTAAGCTACGTTCCCATCGAGGTGCCGCGACCTGCCGGGATGGATGGAATTCCAGTAAAGGCTCTGGTAGCCGGCGCAAGTCACATGCTGGCGGATTTTTCCGGGTCCATCGTAGCTTGGGGAAGTAACGGTTTTGGTCAACTCGGTCGCGGAACTTCCACCTACGGGCAGCTGCCCGCCTTGGTCGAGGGCCTTGCGGCATCTCCTGCTGGAGCGGTCACGCTTCTTGTCGGCGGAGACGCTGCCAGCTTCGCAGGCATCGGAGTGCCGGCTAACTCACGGCTGGCCTCTCTGGTCCCCAATTCGGGATTTTATCTTTCCGCTTTTGATCCGGATGACACAACCTGCGAAGTGGTTGTGGCGGCGGATTCTCTCACTTTCACGCTAACAACCGAGAACCCACAAGCCGTCGTGTCAGTCAATGGTAGCGCAGTATTGTCAGGAACGGCGAGTCAGGTTTTGCCCCTGGCACCCGGGTTCAATCCGGTTTCCGTGGTAGTGACGGCTGAAGACGGAAGTTCGACCTCCTACCAACTCACGGTGTTGAGGAAAACCAATCTGAACGCACCGTTTTCCAGTGCTGGCGATGTGCCAGCGAGCGTGCCGTTTTATGACGCCGACGGGCTGACTGTGAATCTGTCCCTTGCGTTTGTTCCAAGCCTGGGAACGGAACTGACAGTCATCGAGAATACCGGCGAAGGTTTCATTCAAGGAAGTTTCGCCAATCTGTCGCAAGGCCAGGTGGTTTCCCTGACCTATCAGGGATTTGTTTTCGACTATGTGGCGAACTATTATGGCGGTTCCGGCAATGATCTAGTGCTGCAATGGGCGAGAAGAAAGGTGCTTTCCTGGGGTAGCAATACTCAAGGCCAGCTTGGGACGGGCAATACCACCCAGAGCAATGTCCCGGTGGATTTGAGCGGAATGGGGGTTCTCGCGGGCAAGACTGTTCTGCAGGTTTCTGCGGGTTTACAGCACAGCATCGCGTTGTGTTCGGATGGAACCATCGCAGCATGGGGGGCGAACTCGAGCGGACAGCTCGGCAACGGCGGTAATACCAACAGCAATGTGCCGGTTCGAGTGGTCGCAACCGGAGTGCTCGCCGGAAAACAGGTGGTT
Organism: Akkermansiaceae bacterium; assembly: GCA_031425955.1. Taxonomy (GTDB): domain Bacteria; phylum Verrucomicrobiota; class Verrucomicrobiia; order Verrucomicrobiales; family Akkermansiaceae; genus Luteolibacter. The sequence goes on from JANPKJ010000006.1 coordinate 50,383, forward strand.
GCGGTGTCAGCCGGCGGAAACCACAGCCTCGCGCTCGGTTCAGATGGTGCGGTTTATGCGTGGGGAAGCAACGCATCCAGGCAACTCGGAAACGGCAGCACGACAAGTAGCTCGATCCCGGTGGTGATCGATACCCGGAACCTACCAGCGGGAGCGATGATCGTCTCCGTCAGTGCCGGTATGGAACACAACATGGCGCTTTCTTCCCAAGGAGAGGTTTTCACGTGGGGGGCGTCTGAGCTGCTCGGTCGGAGCGGGGGGTCGAGTTTTCCGGATGTCGTAGACCGGAATGGAGCCCTGTATGGCCGGAAGGTGAAATCGATGGAAGCCGGCAGATTTCACGCTCTCGTGATTTGCGAGGATGGCGGAATCGTCGGTTGGGGGAACTCGGCCGTTTTAGGGGTGAGCACTTACCCTTCCCAACAAGATCCCGCGAATGTGGCTCAATCCGGTGCCCTCGCTGGAACTCACGCACGGACGCTCGCTGCGGGTATCTACCACAGCATGGTGGGGACATGGGAGGAGGGGCTCGCTACATTTGGCAATAACACTTACGGGGAACTGGGCGATGGGACGATGACCGCCAGCCCGATTCCGGTGGAAATCAGCGGCAAGGGTGTGTTAGCAGGAAAGACTATCAGCAGCATTGCCGTGGGAGACTATCACAATCTGGCGGCATGCGATGATGGGACGCTCGCAGTCTGGGGATGGAATAGCTCCGGGCAGCTTGGAAACGGCACAACCGCTAACAACTCCCTGCCCGTGGATGTGTCCAAGTCCGGTGCGCTGTCCGGCTGCATGACTCTCTCCGTATCCGGAGGAAATAGGCACAGCCTTGCGATCGCGGCGGCACCGGCCAACTCGAACCTGAGCGGGATTTCGTTGAGCCTTGGAGATCTGAATCGTCCGTTTTCCCCTACCGTGGCAAATTACTACGCACAGGTTTATCCTAGAACATCCTCGATCAGCATGACTGCGACCGTGGAAGATTCGCTTGCGAAAGTGAAGGTCAACGGCGTGGCGGTGGATTCGGGAACCGCGAGCGGAGCCATTCCTCTGCTAGTGGGAGACAATCCGATTCAAATCCTCGTCACGGCAATTGATGCCACCACCAGGACCTACACGATCAACGTCATCCGACCCACGGACCTGCAGGTGACCTTCGGTTCGGAACCAGAGGTGGCAGTCAGCGCGCCGTGGTTCATCGCGACGGAAAGGGCCATCCAGCTCTCGCTGAATTTTGCCCCTGTTCTGGGAACGAATCTGATGGTGGTGAGAAATACGGGCATCGGTTTTATTGCGGGGAATTTTTCAAATCTGGCTCAGGGGCAGGCGGTGGATTTGCCCTTCAACGGCAAGGTTTACCACTTCGTCGCCAACTACTATGGCGGCAGTGGCAACGATCTCGTTCTCGAATGGGCGAACCGATCCATTGCTTCGTGGGGTTACAATCTCTCAGGACAGCTGGGTGACGGCACCGTAATTTCCAAATCGCTGCCTGTCGGAGTGGACCGGAGCGGGATTCTCAGCGGAAAAACCGTGGTTTCCATAGCCTCTTGCAACGACGGCAGCCTAGCACTTTGCGCTGATGGGACACTTGCGGCTTGGGGAAGCAACGCCAACGGCGCCCTCGGGATCGGAGCTGCAACCCAGAGTGTTATTCCTGTGGCATTGAATGGAATGGGAGCGCTGGCAGGCAAACAAGTGGTGGCTATATCCGCTGGCAATGCGAGCTGCCTCGCGCTGTGCTCCGACGGAAGTTTGGTGGCGTGGGGTTCGAATGCTTACGGGCAGATTGGCGACGGCACCACCATCACCCGCAATTTTCCGGTCAATGTCATTGTGAGAGGCGCGTTGGTGGAGAAAAGCGTGTTGGCAATCGCAGTAGGTGACCGCCATTGCCTCGTCCTCTGCTCGGATGGCACGATGGTTTCCTGGGGCCAGAATAGTGTCGGGCAGCTTGGCAAAGGTAATACCAGTGGCTTGGTGACTGATCCGCCGGTCGAGGTGGTCAGCACCGGTGTGTTGGCTGGAAAGCAAGTGGTGGCCATTGATGCCGGATCCTCTCACAATCTCGTAAAATGCTCGGATAGTACATTGGTGTCGTGGGGCGATGCGACGAGTGGTCGGCTCGGCAATCGCACAAGTTCCGGAAGCTATTCGTCGCCGGTGCTGGTATATACTTCCGGTGTTCTGAATGGCAAAAGCATCGCAAGTATCGAGGCGGCAGCTGACAGCAGCGTGGTTTTATGCAGCGACGGAACGATGGCCGCTTGGGGAAGTGGGCTGGATGGTCAGTTGGGTAACGGGATGCTGGTAAGCGCCACTGCTCCAGTGCTAGTTTCTAGCACTGGGGTCTTGACTGGAAAGACTGTTGTTTCTGCTGTCGCTGCTCACGCCTGCATGTTTGCCATTTGTTCGGACGGTTCGGCAGTTGCTTGGGGAAGGAATACTTTTGGGCAATTAGGGGATGGTACAAAAACACGGCGAACGTTTCCTGTAGAGGTGAATTCGGCCGGCGAACTGTATGGGAAGAAAGTGTTGGCAATCTCCAGTTCCAGTCTTTCCGGCCACAGTCATGCAATCCTTGCCGAGCCGGATAGCGGCTACATCCGGTGGATGGCCGGTCTTACCGGTCTTGCTAACAAAACCGAACTCGGTGATCCGGACCTTGATGGCATTCCCAACCTTGTGGAATACGTGATCGATGGAAATCCTGCAGTCTCCTCAACCACCTTGCTTCCGACCACGACTGTGGTTGGCGATACCTTCGTTTTCCATTTAAATCGCCTTGCTTCATCTGCTGAGGATACAACGCAGATCTTTCAATACAGCACTGACATGAGCAGCTGGACGGATATGAGGATTTCAGCGCCCATCACCCCGGGAGTTGTGATCGGACCTGCTGATGAAAACGGCAATCAAGCTGTTACAATAGCGGTATCGAAAGTGGCGAGCCCAAAGATGTTCGCCCGGCTGAGAGTGAGTCGGCCTTGATTTCTAGCTTGGGCTCAGGGAGTTTCTTACGCACGCTGCACTTCGCCGAGTTCGGCATCAAGAGCCGCTCCAGCGCAGGAAATCTCGTCACCAAACACGGCATCGAGAAAATCATCCGCGCTCCGAAGGACTATGATCCGAAGCTGGGGGCGTAGGAGAGGATTTCTCGTAAGTAGTCCTGGCTTCAGCCGGTCTTGGTCGGGAGAGAAGACCGCTTGAGAGCGGGATTAAATGTGTAGACGGAAGGGTATCGCGGGCTGACGGCGGCCAGTTCTCCTCGGTAGTTGGTCACCATGGAGTATATGGGGAGATCTCAAACTGCGGATCCCATATTTGGTGTTGATGGCTCGGGTTACCTTCTTTTTCGATGGTGAATTTGAGCTTGTGACCGCGCCAGGGATGCCACGACCTTCTCAAGCCGCATAAACAGCCATCATGCTCCCGAGTCATCGGATACTGACTGATGAAAATGAAAACCAGAAAAGAAGCGGCGGCAGTGGCAAGACATCTGAATCCGGATTTCGGGTGCTCGATGAACACAAAAGGAATTGAAATCAGAAAGCCTCCTAAAAGCAGAAGGAGGAACCATTCCAAAATGATGCCGGTCAGCTCAGATCGAAAGAATGCGGAGTCGTGTGCGACTAAAAAGCCAAGAAACGGCACGATCATCAAGAGCGGAATGAGCCACTGCGTGATCTTCGTGTATTTTACAATGCCTGCCGTGAGCTTGTCATTAAGCACAATCTGGTCGGTTTTCTTCCAACGTTCCGACCATCAATCGAGGGAAAAAAGCTCGGCGTGGGCTGGAGACTTCTTTGCGGCGGGAGCGGGTTCTGAGGCCGCGACAACCGCTTCGGCTTCAGCAATAACCTCTTCGGGATCCGCAACGGCCACTTCGGGATCCGCAACGACCGCTTCGGGTTTCGCTACGACCGCTTCGGGTTTCGTTACGACCGCTTCAGGTTCAGCAATGACCACTTCGGGTTCCGCAACGACCACTTCGGGTTCTGCAATCACCGCTTCGGCTGACGTGGCGGCTTCCTTCTGCCGGTTCATTTCCACTAGGCGGATGACCTCGGCCTTGGCGGCGGCGATGCGGCTGGAGTCGGCAACGGGGCCGATCTTCTTGGAAACCTTGGCCGGGCGGGATGGATCGCTGAGTTCGGCGAGTTTGGTTTCGGCCTTTTCAAGCGCTTCGACGGCGGCGGCTTCGCGCTTTCTCACTTCACCGGCGAAGCGTGAGGAGACGGCGACGGACTCGCGGAGGCGTTCGATTTCGGCGTTCAGCACGGCGCTGTCGTCCGGGCGGTTCTGAAGGATGGCGAGTTGCTCGCGGGTCTTGGAAAGCTCGTTTTCGAGGGCGAAACTGCGGTCCTTCTGGGCTTTTTCACCGTCGTTGAGACGGGCGTTGAGCTGCTTGATGGTTTCCTGGGCTTTCTTCAGGTCAGTCTCGGCGGCGGTAATGCGGCGGGTTTCGGTTTCGAGTGCTTTGCGGGCGGATTCCAGTTCGGCGACGGTGCCTTCGTGGGTCGCCTTTTGGACGGAAGCGGATTGCAGGGAGTCGAGTTCCGCCTTGAGCGCCTTGTGGGCGGCCTTGGATTTTTCGAGGCTGGCTTCCAGGTTCTTCGCGCGGTCCGGCTGGGACTTTTCGCTGGATGGCGTCGCCTTGGCGGGGGCGGGCTTGGTGGTCAGGCCGCGGATCATCCAGCCGAGGAAGGCGGCGATGGCAGAAATGACGGCGATCTGGGGAAGAACTTGGGAGAGAGGCTCGAGCATAATCGGTTGGGGTGGGTTGCGCGGGAATTCGCGTGCCGCGACCTATCGCGGGATGCGGCGGTGGTCAACTTCATTGCCACCCGTAATTTATCGGGCATGATCAGCACGTGATCCGGTTTCTTGGGCGCGGCATGCTGGATTTCCTCACCTATCTCGGCGAGGTCGGGAAACTCGTCGCCGCAGTCTGCGACTCGCTGGTGCACGGGAAAATCCGCGGCCGGATGGTGATGGAGCAGATCGTGGAAACCGGCTTCCGCTCACAGGCGGTGGTGATCGTGACAGGTGCATTCACCGGCGCGGTGCTCGCGGCACAGGCGATGTTTCAGTTCAAGCCGCTCGGCATGGAGACCGGCGGCGGTCCGTTGGTGAGCATCGCGATGCTGCGCGAACTCGGCCCCGCGGTGACCGGGCTGATGCTCTCCGGCCGCGTCGGCGCGGCGATGGCGGCGGAAATCGGCACCATGAAAGTGACCGAGCAAGTCGACGCGCTGCGCTCGATGGGCGTGCATCCGGTGGACTATCTGGTGACGCCGCGGTTTCTCGCGATGCTGATTTCCATGCCGCTCCTCATCGCAGAATCGGCCGCTTTCGGGATTTTCGCTTCGTGGGTCGTCGGCACCGGCCCCTTCGGCGTGAACGGAGCTTACTGGCTCAACCAAATGAACAAGCACACCGATGGCACGGACGTTTCGATCGCCTTGATCAAAGGGCTGTTTTTCGGCGTGCTGATTGTTGTGATTTCCTGCCACCAAGGGCTGAAATCCGAGCAAGGCGCGGTCGGCGTGGGGCGCGGCACCACCCGGGCGATGGTTTTTTCCTGCTTGGCGATCCTGATCGTGAACTTCGTGCTCACGATGCTGCTGAACCTGGTGTTTCCGGCGCGGGCGTCGGCCTAGATTTCGTATTCCACGCCGGGCTCGGGCACAATGACCTCGGTGTTCGGCAACTGGCGTTTGATTTCCTGGCTAAACCAAGCGACCGCGCCGTCGTCACCGTGGACGAGGAAGGCTTTTTTCGGGGCGACCTTGATGATGTATTCGAGAATGGCGTCGCGGGTGGAGTGACCGCTGAAGTCGAAGATGCGCATCTCGCAGTTGAGCGGCACGGGCGGAAATGCGGAGTCGAGCACCACCATGTCGCCGGGTTTTGCGAGGCGGATTTTGCCACCGGGAGTCTCCGGATCGGCATATCCCACGAAGAAAAGTCCGTGTTTGGCGTTTTCCAAGACTCCTTGGCGGGCGAAGTTGTTGGAGACGGTTTTCTCCGACATCATGCCGCTGGAGAGCGCGTAAATGCAGCCGGGGTGGAAAGGGATCGGGCCCTTGCGCTTCTTGCTGCCGGCTTCGAGTTCCATGTCCTTGAGAAAGCGGAAATTCGGCAGATGCCGGCGCGAGTGGGCGCTAAAACGATCGTAAACCTGGGTCATTTTCGTGCTCAGACCACCAATGTAAATCGGGGTGCGCTTCGGGATGAGTCCCTCCTTTTTAAAGCGATGTAGCATGCCAAGAACCTCCTGTGTCTTGCCCATCGCGAAAACCGGGATCAACACCGAGCCCTTGCGCTCGATCACCCCCTTGATGGCGGCGGCAAACTCGTCCTCCTCGGTGGGGCGGTCGTATTTCGGGTCGCGCGCCTGCTCGCCGCGGGTGGTTTCCACGATCAGCGCGTCCACAGTGGTTTCCGGGAACATCGCGCCTTTTTGCAGGGTGCTGTGCTCGAAATTCACGTCGCCGGTGTAGAAAACCTTTTTGCCCTCTGCCTCGATGGTCACTCCGACCGAACCGAGAATGTGCCCCGCGTCATGGAAGGTGCCGCGGATCGAGCCCGCAGGATCCAGGTCGAAAGGGCGCTCGACGGCGCGCGTTTCGAAGCCTTCTTCGATGTCGTCCAGCTCGCGGTGTTCGAAAAGCGGATACTCGGCGATGCCGTGCTCGATCCGCTTCGACTGCATGACGTTCACCGAGTTATGAAGCATCGCGGAGGCGAGTTCGGCGGTTTCCGGAGAGAGGAAAACCTTGGCCTGGGATTGACCCTGAAGGAACACCGGCAGGGTGCCCACGTGGTCGAGGTGGGAGTGGGTGATGATGATCGAGTCCACCGTGCCTGCGCCGAGGAACTCATAATGGGGGACCGCCTCCAAGCCCTCGTGTTTCGGGTGCATCCCGGCGTCCAGCACGACCTTCGCGGTCTTGGTTTTGAGAAGATAGGAATTCGCACCGATACCGGCGTGGCGACAGAGACTTTTGAAAATCATGATGGATACGGAAAACGCGGGACCATGGGGGCGGCTCAGGGTTATGTCAACCCGGCTTGTTGAACCCGCGATTGACGCAAAATCCGTGTCCGCTAGCCTCGCGCCCTTGAATCACCACACCCAACTCGCCGTCATCGGCGGCGGCCCGGCCGGTCTCCGCGCGGCGGAAGTGGCGGCCAGCGCCGGATTGCAAGTCACGCTCTACGACGGCAAGCCCTCGGTCGGCCGGAAATTCCTCGTCGCAGGAAAGGGCGGGCTGAATCTCACCCACGGCGAGTCGCTCGACCGCTTCACCGCCCGTTACTCCAGCTCCAGCCAGAACGAGGAGATTTGGGGAAAACTCATCGCTGACTTCGATCCCACCGCCCTTCGTGCGTGGGCTTCCGGTCTCGGCGTGGAAACCTTCCAAGCCACCAGCGGTCGCATCTATCCGCGTGCGCTCAAAGCTGCACCGCTGCTCCGCCGCTGGATCGAGCGACTGCGTGGGCTGGGTGTGCGATTTGAAATGAACCACCGTCTGGTTGCTTTGGAAGCCGGGAAGCTCGGCTTCGCAAACGGCCAAACTGCCACCGCCGATGCGATCATCCTCGCGCTCGGCGGCGGCTCGTGGGCGAAGACTGGCTCCGACGGCGGCTGGACCTCCCTTTTCGAAAACCTCGGCATCGCCCACCACCCGCTCGCCCCTGCCAACTGCGGATGGGAACACGAATGGCCGCCGGATGTCCTCGCCGCCGCTGAGGGGAAACCGTTGAAAAACATCCACGTCCGCGCCGGGGAAATGACCGCCATTGGCGAACTCATGGTCACCCGCTACGGACTGGAAGGCGGCGCGATCTACCAACTCGGCGCTGCCCTCCGCACCATGTCGGAGCCGGCCATCGCCATCGATTTCAAACCCACTTTCACCCACGAGCAACTCGTCGCGAAGATGGAATCCGTGCGCCGCGATTTTCTCGCAGAAGCCCGCACCCGCTGGAAACTCAGTGAACTCGCGCACGCCATCCTCTCGCAGCACACCTGGCCGGACGCCGCTTCCCTCGCCCGCGAGGTGAAGCACTTTGTCATCCCACTCACCCGCCCGCGCCCGCTCGACGAAGCGATCTCCTCCGCCGGCGGCGTCTGTTGGAGTGAAATCGATGATGGACTGATGCTGAAAAAACTTCCCGGCATTTTCCTCGCCGGAGAAATGATCGACTGGGAAGCCCCCACCGGTGGCTACCTCATGCAAGGCTGCTTCGCCACTGGCACCCGCGCTGCGCAGTCGACGGTGGAGTGGCTCGGATGAGCCAAGTGATCGAAGGCCAAAATTCAGAGGTGCAAGTAGATTTCTCTATTATTTCGGTCCGTTTTAAATCTACGTTTTAAATCTATTTCGGTCCGTTTTAAATCTGATGAATCCGCCTGCGTCATGGCGCTGCGTGCAGGCGGAGAAAGCGGCGCGGTTGCGCGGGATCGGTCGTGAGGAAAAGGTCGCGCACCTCCACCATGCGCAGCGCACCCGCACCGGTCTCGGCCACGTTCACGCCCGCGACGAGAGGCACCATCGCCGCGCCCGCAGTGCTGCGGGCGAGAACGGTCCAGGTGGCAAGGTCGGCGCTCCCCTGCACCGAGAGTGTCACATCGGTCGCGGCGGTGTTGCGGGGGAAAGTGAGCGCCAGGTTGCTTACGACGGTGCTCACGGCGGGAAGCGCGTCCCGCACGAGCGGGTCGCCGCCGGTGGCGTATTCGAGAATCGTGCGCAGACCGTCGAAATCGGTGTCGCCGTCATTGGGAGCGTTGGCGTTGCCGAGGTTGGTGAGCTTCCATTGCTGGAACGGAGAGGTTGAAGTGATAGCGGTGAGCTGCTCGATCAACCCGGAGCTGCCGTTGAAGTAGCCGCCCACCGTCGCGCCGCGGGCGCGGAGCAGACCGCCAGCGGGCAGCGAGAGGCCGGCGAGCTGCCAGTTGGCCGTGGTCCCAACGCGCGTCCCCGCGCCGAGCAGGGTGTAGCTCACGCCGCCGTCGGTGCTCAGCTCAAAGGTGGTCCGCGACAGCTCCGGTCCCGTGCCGCCGCGCGTCCACAGCGCCTGGCTGCTGTTCGGGCGCGGTGAGCGTCTGCGTGGCACTGTCATTGAGCAGCCGCGCGAAGAGATTGCGCGTGGTCCCGCCCACTGTGGTGAAGGTGCCCCCGAGCAGAATCTTCCCGTCCGCCTGCACCGCCACGCCATAGACGAGGTTGTCCGAATTGGGATCGAAGCCGGTGTCGAGCGTGCCGTCGGCATTGACCCGCGCGATCCGGTTGCGCAGGGTCACGCCTATGCTGAAGAACTGGCCCCCGAGCAGAATCTTCCCGTCCGCCTGCACCGCCACGCTAAAGACCAAGTTGTCCGCATTGGGATCAAAGCCGGTGTCGAGCGTGCCGTCGGCATTGACTCGCGCGATGCGGTTGCGCGTGGTCACGCCCACCGTGGAGAAGGTACCCCCGAGCAGAATCTTCCCGTCCGCCTGCACCGCCACGCCACGGACGGCGCTGTCCGCATTGGGATCAAAGCCGGTGTCGAGCGTGCCGTCGGCATTGACCCGCGCGATGCGGTTGCGCGTGATCCCGCCCACCGTGGTGAAGTCGCCCCCGAGCAGAATCTTCCCGTCCCCCTGCACCGCCACGCTCGCGACGGTGCTATTTGCATTGGGATTGAAGCCAGTATCGAGTATGCCGTCGGCATTGAATAGCGCGATGCGGCGGCGCGTTGTCCCGCTTACGAAAGTGAAGTCGCCCCAGAGCAGAATTTTCCCGTCCACCTGCACCGCCACGCCACGGACGGCGCCGTTCGGAGTGGGATTGAAGCCGGTGTCGAGCGTACCGTCGGCATTGACCCGCGCGATGCGGTTGCGCGGGGTTCCGCCTACGCTGGAGTATTGGCCCCCGATCAGAATCTTTCCGTCCGCCTGCACCGCCACGGCAAGAGTATCGCCGTTTATATTGGGATCAAAGCCGATGTCGAGCGTGCCGTCGGCATTGAGCCGCGCGATGTTATTGCGCGCCACACCGAGCACCGAGGTGAAACGGCCCCCGATGATGGTCTTGCCGTCCGGTTGCACCGCCGTAGCCATCACATAGCTGCCGTCGATATTCGCATCCAGCGCATCCAAATCCCCTGGTGCCCCGAGGGCCCGCGGGGCGGCGGTGAACAGCGTGAGCATGGCGGTGAGCGCGGTGATGTGGAAGGTGGGGATGGTGGGGATGGTGATCATCATTTTTGGATGGTTTGGTGATGTGTGGGAGCGAAAGCGGGCACGGACGCTCACGGCGCCGGGGTGAAGACGCCCATGCGGGCGAACTTCAGGTCCGCGTTCGTGAAGTCGTAGTAGGAAATGGCGGGCAGGCCGTCCGACCAAAAGGCCAGCGAGGTGTATGCACCGACGTCGCCCGCACTGTCCAAGGTGGTGAGCGTCCAGGTGCTGCCGTTGAACCGGGCGAATTTCAGGTCGCCGTTTGTGCCGTCGTGGTAGGAAATGGCGGGCTGGCTGTCCGGCCCGAAGGCGAGCGAGGTGTAAAAGCCGACGTTGCCCACGCTGTCCACCGTTCTGAGCGTCCAGATGCTGCCGTTGAAGCGGGCAAACTTCAGGTCGCCGTTCGTGTTGTCGTAATAGGAAATGGCGGGCTGGCTGTCCGACCCAAAGGCCAGCGAGGTGTATAAGCCGACGCTTCCCACGCTGTCCACGGCGGTGAGCGCCCAGGTGCTGCCGTTGAACCGGGCAAACTTCAGATCTTGGTTCGTGTTGTCCCAGTAGGAAATGGCGGGCTGGCCGTCCGGCCCGAAGGCCAGCGAGGCTTCTGCGCCGACGTCGCCCACACTGTCCACGGTGGTGAGCGTCCAAGTGCTGCCGTTGAATCGGGCGAACTTCAGGTCGCCGTTCGTGAAGTCACGATAGGAAATGGCGGGCTGGCCGTTCGGCCCGAAGGCCAGCGAGGTGTCACCGCCGACATCGCCCGCACTGTCCACGGTGGTGAGCGCCCAAGTGCTGCCGTTGAACCGGGCGAACTTCAGATTTAAGTTCGTGAAGTCTAAGTAGGAAATGGCGGGCTGGCCATCCGGCCCGAAGGCCAGCGAGGTGTAAAAGCCGACGTTGCCCGCGCTGTCCGCGGTCGAGAGGGTCCAGGTGCTGCCGTTGAACCGGGCGAACTTCAAGTCGTTGTTCGTGGCGTCCCAGTAGGAAACGGCAGGCTGGCCGTCCGGCCCGAAGGCCAGCGAGTTGTATTCGCCGACGCTGCCCACGCTGTCCACCGTCGAGAGCGTCCACGGCAGCGACCCGCCGGCGGCGTAGTGGAGGAACTTACCCTGACTCTGAAGCGCGGTGACCTGGCCTTGCAACGCGGTGTTCTGGCCTTGCAGGGCACTCACGTTGGTCTTGGTGGCCTGAAGCTCATTCCAGATTTCCTGGAGCGACTTCATCGTCGGTGCTGGCACTCCCGGCGGCGTGAGCGGACCTTGGGCTCCCAACTCGGGAGCGGCCAGGAGCAGGGAAACGGCGGTTAATGTGACGGCGTGGATGCTGCGAATGAATTTCATGGTATTTTGATGGTTTGGTTTTGAGTAGAAGCGGAAACGGGTGTGGACGCTTACGGCGCCGGGGTGATTGCTAGGAATTTGATTGCTGGGAATTTGCTTCTGAGGTGAAGGCCGTTGCAAGAGCGGGTGGCCGGACCGGAGGCGGAGAAAGAGGGGCGTGCGGGGGAGAAGGGGGTTATCCTCAACCTGCCTTGGCGCTAAGGACGATGGTGCTCCACCTTTGACAGGATAAGTTCGGTTAGGTCATGGGTCACCAAAAACGAGCAGGCGCCCGAAGCGCGCTGGGAGCCCCATGGTCGTATCCTCGATCACCACCCGCTGCCATTCACTGTTGATCGGAGTGGTGACTTCGTCTCCGGTGTGAATGACCCATCCGTCAGCCCCAGAATCCTGCAGGCTGGATCCAAATTCACCAAGGTAGACGACGCCGTTGTTCGGCGAAATTCGGCGCAGGTATTCGATCCGAATCCGGCGTTGATCGTCAACGCCGATGGTGGAAATCGCGGGCAGTCCCGAGAGGTCTCCGTTTCCAGGTGTCATCGACCGGGCCACCCCTGTGTAGGGTGGGATGTTGAATGCGTAGCAAAGCAGGTTCGACGTGCCGTCCTGATTCGGATCATCCTGCATTCCAGATAAACCAAGTGGGCCGAAATCCTGAAGCGCCGCCCAGGCCGCATACGCAGCGAGCGCCGGCCCGATTTTTATGGTTGTTGTCGAACCACCCGGCAGGGGCGTCCCCAAAGGGCCGAAATTCACGCTGCGACCAAGGCTGTCTTTGAGCCAGATGTTCAACTCGTAAATCCCGTTTGACAGCGACGAGTCGAGCTCGAACTGCACTTCGTAAACCCCGTTCATTTCATCGCCCGACACCCGCAGCGCCGGGGAAAACGCGGATAACTGGGTGGCTGCCCGACCACCGCCCGGACTCGACTCTACAAGTGAGACCGTCCCAAAGCTGAAGCCAACAAGATCATCGGTGGCGGCTATCGTCAGCGTGACTGGAACTGGCGAGCTTAAGACATCCGCAGACGCAGGCAGGCCAGTAACGGAGGTCACTGCCGGCGGAGTCTGATCGGTGAGCCCTGTGTTCTGCACGTTCAACACCACGCCTGTGCCCGGCAGGAGCAGGTAGTCGGAGATCGGATCCTCGCCAGCGGGCGTCCAGTTCCAAAAGCCGGAGGGACTAAAGACACGGAGCTGGGGAATCCAGGTCGCAGCCGGACAGTAAGCTGGAATAGGGATGGTTTTTGAGTAAGTGCCGCTGAAATCGTTGCCGGAAACCCGATTGGCTTGGGTGAGCTGGAATCTCACAAACGGCCCGCTTGCACCGGCGGCTTGCGGAGCGAGCACCACCTCAATGAAACGATTGTTGAAGAGCGCTTGATCTGACTCGACGCTGAACCCAATCGTGACGTTTTTGGCGATAGCGCCAACATCCACCACCGACGGACTCAGGGAGAGTGCTGTGAAACGCACTGCTGGCTCATCAAATGATTGCATCACAAAGCCAAAAGTGCCGGTCGGAATGGGGCCAGCACCGGAAATCCTGATTCGGTAAGTCGTCCCCCCTTGTGCCATGAAAACCAGCGGGGCGGGTCTGCCCGAGGCGATGACGGAACCCTCGTTCCGTCCGACTTCCTGAAGCGCTGCGACCTGGTTTCCTGTGAAAAGCCCGATGACTGGCTGGAAGCCATCGGAGCCAAATACGGAAATGGAGACTCTGGAGGTGCCGGGCGCGGTCCATTGATACCAAACGGATGAGACGGCGGTCCCTCCGAAAGTCGGCTCTCCCGTTTCCATGGTGGCCAGGTTGTTTTCGGTGGAGACGTTGAACGGCAGGCTCGGATCAAGGATTGTGGCCGAGCCCATGTGATCGTTCAAGGGGGCCGCATGAGTGTTCGCGGCGAAGACGGCCGCAAACGCGGCCACGATCAGGACATGGAGGTAATTGTTGTTCCCAGGAATTTGCTTGGGGGACGACAGCCGTCGTAAGAGCCGATGGTCGGACCGGAGGCGGGGAAAAAAGGGGGTCGTTTTCATGGTATGCAATCGTTTTTCAGGGAAGAGGGAGGCAGATCACGGGGCGGGCGGGAAGAGGCCCTTGCGGGCGAATTTCAGATCGCCATTGTTTCTTTCTTTATAAGAGATCGCTGGCTGGCCATCCGGACCAAAGGCGAGTAAGGTGTCTCGGCCAGTAAATCCAGCGGCATCCACCGTGGTAGCAACCCAGCTGCTGCCATTGAAGCGGGCGAATCTGAGATCGCCATTGGTGGTGTCATAATACGAGATGGCAGGCTGGACATCCGGACCGAAGGCGAGTGAGGTGTAGGAGCCAGTAACTCCAACGGCATCCACCGTCTTGATGTTCCAGGCGAAATTCACCCCTGCGGAGCCGAGCAGGCTGGTGAGGAGTTGATTTTGCGCCTGAATGCCGGTGGTCTGCGCTTGGAGAGTGGTGTTCTGCGCCTCCAGCACGCCGATTTTATTCCAGATTTCCTGGAGAGACTTCTGGGTCGGCGCTGGCGCACCGGGTGGGGTAAGCGCGCCTTGGCCAAAAAGGCCGGCCGTGGTGAGAAGGATTAGTGGGATAGTCGTTTTCATGCTATTCGGTAGTTCTTCAGGAAGGACGGAGCTGGATCACGGCGCAGGCTTGAAAATGCCCTTGCGGGCGAATTTCAGGTCGCCATTGGTGGCGTCGCGATAAGAGATGGCAGGCTGGCCATCCGGGCCGAAGGCGAGTGAGGTGTCGTAGCCCGTGTCTCCAATGACATCCACCGTGGCGGTGGACCAGGTGCTGCCATTGAAGCGGGCGAATTGCAGATACCCATAGGCGCTGTCCTGATACGAGATCGCAGGCTGGCCATCCGGGCCGAAGGCGAGTGAGGTGAAGTTGCCAGTATTTCCAACGGCATCCACCGTGGCGGTGGACCAGGTGCTGCCATTGAAGCGGGCGAATTTCAGGTCGAAATTGGTGGCGTCCAGATACGAGATCGCAGGCTGGCCGTCCGGGCCGAAGGCGAGTGAGGTGAAGGAGCCAGTATTTCCAACGGCATCCACCGTGGCGGTGACCCAACTACTGCCATTGAAGCGGGCGAATTTCAGGTCGTCAGTGGAGGCGTCGTTATACGAGATCGCAGGCTGGCCATCCGGGCCGAAGGCGAGTGAGGTGTCGTAGCCCGTGTCTCCAACGGCATCCACCGTGGCGGTGGACCAGGTGCTGCCATTGAAGCGGGCGAACTTCAGATCTCCAATGCCGGCGTCCAGATACGAGATCGCAGGCTGGCCATCCGGGCCGAAAGCGAGTGAGGTGTTCCAACCAGTGGCTCCAGCGGCATCCACTGTGGCGGTGGCCCAGGTGCTGCCATTAAAGCGAGCGAATTTCAGGTCGAAATTGGTGTTGTCCCGATACGAGATCGCAGGCTGGCCATCCGGACCGAAGGCGAGTGAGGTGTAGGAGCCGGTATCTCCAACGGCATCCACCGTGGCGGTGGACCAAGTGCTGCCATTGAAGCGGGCGAATTTCAGATTTCCAATGCCGGCGTCCAGATACGAGATCGCAGGCTGGCCATCCGGGCCGAAGGCGAGTGAGGTGTATGCGCCAGTGAATCCAGCGGCATCCACCGTCATGATATTCCACGGCAGTGCCATGCCTGCGGCGGAAATGGCATTCTGGCCGGAAACGGCAGAGAGCTGCACCTGAAGGCTGCTGTTCTGCGCCTGGATGCTGGTGTTCTGGGCTTGGAGGCTGGTGTTCTGCGCCTCCAGCATGCCGATTTTATTCCAGATTTCCTGGAGAGACTTCTGAGTGGGCGCGGGTGCGCCCGGTGGGAGGAGTGGGCCTTGGGAAAAGGCGAGGGAGGTGGTGAAAATGAGGAGGAACGTCGTTTTCATGGTATGCGAAGTTTCAGGGAAGAGGGAGGCAGATCACGGCGCGGGCGGGAAGAGGCCCTTGCGGGCGAATTTGAGGTCGCCATTGGTAGCGTCTTCATAGGAAATGGCGGGCTGGCCATCTGGGCCGAAGGCCAGCGAGGTGTAGCTGCCGATAACTCCCACGTTATCGACGACGGCAAGCGTCCAGATGCTGCCATCATAGCGGGCGTATTTCAGATCGCTAGTGGTGTCGTCCTTATAAGAAATGGCTGGCTGCCCATCCGGGCCGAAGGCGAGCGAGGTGTAGGTGCCGGTAAATCCTGTGTTATCCACAGTCGCAGGAGTCCAGATGCCGCTATTGTAGCGGGCGATCTTGAGCGCAGTATTGGTGGCATCATTGTAAGAAATAGCGGGCTGCCCGTCTGGGCCGAAGGCCAGCGAGGTGTATTGGCCCACAATTCCTGCGCTATCCACGATGGTGGGCGTCCAGATGCTGCCATTATAGCGGGCGATCTTTAGGTCGTCAGCGGTGTTATCTCTATATGAAATGGCGGGCTGGCCATCCGGACCGAAGGCCAGTGAGGTTTCCCAGCCCACATCTCCTGCACTATCGACGGTGGTGGGCGTCCAGATGCTGCCATCATAGCGGGCGATCTTCAGGTCGTCTGCGGTGTCGTCCCTATAAGAAATGGCTGGCTGCCCATCCGGGCCGAAGGCGAGGGAGCTGTATTCGCCTACGCTGCCTACGCTATCGACGACGGTGGGCGTCCAGATGCTGCCATTGTAGCTGGCGTATTTCAGTTGGAGATTGGTCTCGTCCCAATAAGAAATGGCGGGCTGGCCATCCGGACGGAAGGCCAGCGAGGTGTGGGTGCCCACGCCTGCTACGGAATCAACCGTAACGACCACCCAGATGCTGCCATTATAGCGGGCGAATTTGAGTTCTTGGGTGAACAGGCTGGTATAAGAAATGGCGGGCTGGCCATCTGGGCCGAATGCCAGCGAGGTGTCTCGGCCGACATTTCCAGCCGCATCCACGGTGGTAAGATTCCATGGCAGTGCGAGGCCAGTACCAGTGACGGCCTGGGTGCTGGAGACGGCATTGATCTGCGCCTGGAGGGATTGGTTCTGCGCCTGCAATACGCCGATTTTGTTCCAGATTTCTTGCAGGGATTTCTGGGTGGGGGCGGGCGCAGCGGGCGGGGTGAGGGAGCCTTGGGAAAAGGCGAGGCTGGTGGTGGCCGCGAAGGCGAGGGTGGTAATTTTCATGATGATTGTTGATTTTAAGGTTTCAGTTTTCATGGGAGCGGCAGGACGGCGACGGCGCGGAAGAAGCGGCGGGAGGCGGGGGTGAGGCCGGTGAGGTTGCCGCTGGTGGTGGCACCGCCGGAGGGGAGAGTGCCGAGGGTGGAATCCGTCCAAATTCCTACAAGGTCTTGATCGTATTCGACGCGGTAGAGGCGGGTGGGGACACTGGTCCAGATGAGATTGGCCTGGCTGGCGCTGGGGTAGGTGTGGGAGGTGATGCGGAGGGCGGAGCTGGCGTCCTTGGGCAGGGTGCCGGCGGAGTATTCGGCGGCGTCGCTTGAGCCGTCGCCATCGAAGTCGGTGGTGAGTCCGGCAGCGGTGAGATTGCCGAAGCGGAGCTGCTCCCAGGTGTCCGGGATGCCATCGCTATCAACATCCGGCCGGGCAATGGTGGTGGTGGCAAGGTCTGAGGATGAAGTGTCGAGGGCGATCCAGCCGAGGTTGGCGGAGTAGGCGAAGCCGGTGAATTTCCCGGTGATGAGATTGAGAGCAGGCTGGCCGTGGGTTTGCTCGAAGCTGATCCAGCCGACGTTCGCAGCATAGGCATAGCCGGTGAGCTGGCCAGTGGGGGAAATATTCACTCCGTAATCGGTGGCGGATGAGGTGGAGTAGGTGTGGCCATTCGCAGGGGCACCATCGCCGAGGTGGATCCAGCCGAAGTTCCCGGCATAGGCGAAGCCGGAGAGGCAGGTGTCGAGCACGCGGGTGCCGTTAGTGGCGTCCGCGCGGAAGTCGATCCAGCCGGCATTGGCGGCGTAGGCGTAGCGGTCTGCGCTGGAGATGGTGGATTGGGCGGCGGTGAGGGCGGTGAGAGCGAAAGATGTTGTTAGGAATAGTGTTTTCATAGGATTGAAGGGGGATATTTATCAAAATTCGCCTGTAAAATGGGGACTCGATGGATGTAGGCAAGAATGAAATTGACCGCATCCACGAGTCACGTAACCTCATATGCTTGCAATCATCTATTCCACTCGCCGTCATTGGCGGTGGCCCCGCCGGTCTCCGCGCGGCGGAAGTGGCGGCCAGCGCCGG
>JANPKJ010000007.1:0-43572 GCA_031425955.1 Akkermansiaceae bacterium
TTTTTTTTTTTTTTTGTTTTTTTTTTTTTTTTTGATTCTTTTTTTTTTGCCTCTCTCTTTGCTCCCCCTCCCACTCCCCCCACCCCCCCCCCCCCCGACTACGCTCGAAAATCAAACCTTCACCGCCTTCAAGGCGATGAACATCGGAAACTCCTCCGCCGCCGCGTGCTCCGCCTTGCTGAAAGGCCCGTTCGCCTGGGATCGCCGGTGGCTGTAAAGTTCCTCGCAGGCAGTGACTGCCAGACCGCCCTTGCCCATCGAAGTCAGAAGATCCGCCAGCGGGCGGTGGTGGAACTGCGTGACCTCGCCGGTCCCCTTCCCCGGATGCGTGGTGATCGGAATTTCCAACGGCGTGGAATAACTGTCGATGCGGCGATACTGGATTTTCTGATCCGCGTCCCACCCCCAATGCGTCTTGCGGGGGATCCGGAAACACGGGTGCATGAACACCAGCACCGCGCGGCCGCCGGATTTGAGAGCGCGGGCGAGGTTGGAAAACATCGCCACCAGATCCGGCACGTCGTGTACCGCCATCAGGCAGGTCGCCGCGTCGTGAGTGCCATTCGCCCACGATCCGGGCTGACAGACATCGGCGACGATTAGCGAAACTTTCGGGTCCGCACCGTGGCGGGATTTCGCAAAATCAATCAACCGCGGGCTGGCATCGACGCCGGTGAATTTCCCGATTTTCGACTCCAGCAGCGGCTTGATCAGCACGCCTTGGCCGCAACAGATGTCGATCACGGATTCGCCCGGCTGCGTATCAAGCATCCGCAGGGCGGCGGGGAGGATGACGTTCTGGTGATAGTTCGAGCCGGATTCGCCGACGAGTTTGTCATACCAGGAAGCCACGGCATCCCACCCGCGATCCTTGGAATCCGGCTTATTTCCCGGCGGAGGACCTGGCTTCCGCCCCTTTGGGTGCTGGAACGGACGGCGTGGCGGTGGAGGCATGAAAAAGCATAGAGACGGATTCGCAGAACCCGCAAGCCATGACATCGGGAGATCGTCTGGACATGCGCTCCGCATGTTTCATGCTCCTGCGCATGCCATCCGTCCACGTCGATCTCGCCGACCGAGCCTACCCTGTCCTCGTCGAGCCGGGCCTGCTTGCACGAGCCGGTGAAACTATGAAAAATGCCGGGATCTCGGGATCGCGCGCCGCCATCATCAGCGATGACACGGTCGCCCGATTTCACTCCGGTGCCCTGATGGCATCCCTCGAAGCCGCCGGATTCCGCCCGACGCTGCATACCGTGACCGCCGGCGAGGCCTCGAAATCGATGACCCAGGCGGAGACCCTCTGCCGCGAAATGATCCGTGCCGGGCATGACCGGAAATCCATGGTCGTCGCCCTCGGCGGCGGCGTGGTCGGCGATTTAGCGGGCTTCGTCGCCGCGATTTTCTTCCGTGGCATCCCCTTCGTGCAAATCCCGACCACCATTGTCGCGCAGGTCGATTCCTCCGTCGGCGGCAAGACCGGCGTGAACGTGGGCGAGGGAAAAAACCTGCTAGGAGCGTTCCATCAACCCCGGCTCGTCATCATCGATCCGGAAACCCTGCGCACCCTGCCCGACCGCGCATTCCGCGAAGGTTTCGCGGAAGCGATCAAACACGCCGCCATCCGCGACGCCGCGATGCTGGATGATCTTGCCGCCTTCGATCCCGCCGGCCGCGATGTCCCGGCGGAACTCATCGCCCGCAACATCGCGATCAAGGCCCGCGTGGTGGAGGCGGACGAACACGAGACGCTCGACATCCGGGCGCTGCTGAATTTCGGCCACACCATCGGCCACGGCATCGAGGCGTCCGTGCCCTACGGCGAGATGTTGCACGGCGAGGCGATTTCCCTCGGCATCCGGGCCGCATTGTTTCTATCCGAGCGCCATGCCGGACTCCCGCCGGAAGACAGTTCGAAAGTGATCGGACTGTTGAAAAAATACCATCTACCGCTGGTGCTCCCGCCGGAAATCACGACCGACAAGGTGATGGAAAAACTCGCCCGCGACAAAAAGTTCTCCGCCGGAGCCATCCGCTTCGTCGTGCTTGATGCGCTCGGCAGCGCCAAGGTCATCAACACCGTCACCGCCGACGATCTGTGCGAGGCGATCGAGATCTTGAGAAACTGAATCCGCACGCGGGTTTCCTTGCATCGGTCCAACGGATGCTGACAACGTCCAACAAGCCATGCGATTTGATGAATCCCCCACTCCGCCAAAACTTCGGTTCGGGGTGGAATCCGCGATGGTGTGGACAGCGGTTTTGTCCATTCTCATGCCGTGGCTGTTCATTTCGTCGCCAGACTATCGGGAGGTCGGAGTGCTGGTTTTCGGAATCGCCGCAGCCGGTTTGGCACGGTCCGTCCCCGGCCTGCGAGCGGCCGCTGGCGACCCGTTTGTGCGCTTGGTGATTGCATGCCTTCTTGTCGCCTACACAGCCTCGTTGATCGGAGGATTGCTTCACGGCGAATCAGCCGGGAAAGCACTGATCGAGTGCGTGACAGGAATCAGCAGCGTGCTTGGACTGGGAGCCCTCACTTGGGTGCTCCTCCAGCCCCGCTGGCGACCGTGGGCCTGGCGGACGTTCATCGCCCTGACGGTGATGTTGGTGGTCGGCTCCTTGCTCGGGTTTTTGATATTCAACCGTTGGCAGGAAGATCTCAGCAAGCTCACGCCGCACATGGACACCCGCCGGTTGGGGCTGGTCTGGGCCACTCGATTTCTATCCGGTGAACTCGGCCGGCAGTTCTGGGCTCATGCCAACACGGCGGCCTTTCTCTTCGCGGCGGCCTGGGTGGTGCTGGTGGACGCGCTGTTCCGGCGGCCCAGACACGCCCGGGCGGGATGGACGCTAGCCCTCCTGCTCGCACTTGCCGTTTTCCTAACCGCATCCCGCAGCGCGTGGGTGATGGTGATTCTCGCGCTGCCACCGCTGCTCGTCTTCCGCGGCTGGCGCTTCTCCGTGCAGGTAGGCGCGCTCCTTGTATTGTCAGGCATCCTCGGCATCGCGGCGATGAAACAGACCGCCAGACCGACCACCCAAACCCGAGACGCTCCAGTTGAAATCCATCTGGACGGACTGGTCGACCGTGGCAGCTCCGGGCGATTGTCCGCCTATCAAGTTCTGTGGAACGATCTCGAAGGCGATCGCTTTTTCGGCCAAGGCCTTGCGGTGACCCGCCAGCCGGTAGTTCATCTTCTTCACGAGCACTCCACCTATCTGGCCACCTTGCGCGGCGGCGGAGCGATCGCCCTCGCGGCGCACCTCGTCTTGATCGGCTGTGTTTTCTCTGCCGCTCTGCTGCTCGCCGGCAGCGGCTGCCGCTGGCCGCTTCTTCTCGCAGTCGCGGTTTTCAGCGGACTCCTATTCGACCGCAGCACGGTTTTCAGGCTGTCGGGCTTTGATGAGTTTCCAACGCACTGGCTCGCCGTCTGGATTCCGCTGGCGATGCTGAGTCGTGAGCGAGGGCAGCCGCTCATCGCTTCGTGCCGACCCACACGACCGGACAAAGCGGACTCACATCGTCGAAAACGGGTTGATCCAAATTGAAACAGCCGTCGTGACGCGAAATAATGGAATCCGTCAGCATCGACCGCACGATCAGATAGCCGCCGGGAGCCAGCGCATTGGCGGCGAGAGCGACCATGTCATCCCAAGCATCCCGCTCCACGGCATCCGGGAGATTGCTCAGTGAAATCAAGCCAAAGGATCCAATTGGCGAAGCGGCGAGAACCTGAGCAGCGTCGGCCGTGATCAAACGGATCCGGTTGGTTTCACTTCTCCACCGCTCGATTCCAGACTCCCTCCAGACTTCGGGCGGTTCGGATCCGAACCGGTTTCCCAACAGCACTTGCAACAAGGGATTGCTGGCGGCATCCGGTTTTTTCATCGCTCGCTCAAGCCTGTGCCTGATGAGCCGAATCGCGTGACCATTCAAGCGGGCACCTGGCCGCGGGCCATGCACAAGAGCAACCACGCGGGGGAGGATTCTCTCCAGAAGGTTCACTAGAAAAACCCGAAACCGGCCTGGCATCATCTGCGGCCAATCGAAAAGCCACGCAATAAACGGCCCGCCCAAGCGGAACACCCGGTCCACTCTTCCACGAAAACACAGTTCTGCGACATTTGGCGGGCATTGCACCTTCAGCCTTACCAGCTCGATCTGGCCGGGATTGGAATCGACCGCCACTACCTCCACTTTTTCCCCGGCGAGTGCGAGCGCCAGATCACCACCCGACGCGATCACCAAGGCCCGCTTCAGCGGCAGGCGTGCCACGAGCGACAACTCCAACGAGTGGTCCTCGTGCATGTGGCCGAATACCACTTTGTCACTTGCGGCCTTCATGATACGCAAGCCCCCAGATCGTCAGAGCGAAAACCAGATTCATCGTAAGCATCCCGCCGATGTCTGGAATCTTGTCTCCGGCAAAAAGGATTCCCGCCGCATTCATCGCTAACAGCATCCCGATTTGCATCCATGCGAAGAGCCGCTGCTTCCATCTCGCAAGAATGGAAACCGCGAACAACGTCTCAAGTCCGCCAATCATCCCGAGCGCCAGCCGCGGCGGCAGGAACGATGGGGCGGACGCCACGATTTCAAGATGCCGCGCGTCCACCGCGACGATCTTGTCCCACAGCCCTTGATAGAGCCAGACCAGCGCGACGGCCACACGTAGCAGCCACCACCATGTTTTCACGACAACCACCCCGCTTGCCACGCGCCGCAGGCACCGTAAACCACCACCAGCCAGATCCACACTCCGGTGAACCAGAAGTGCATGAATGTTTCCAAGCGTTTGCCGCGCCAGAGATTCGAGCCATAGACGAACCACTGGCAGTACAAACGCAGGAACCAGAACCCGCAAATCAACCACGAGGCCCACATCGCGGCGCGGGATTTTTCGAGAAAGACCGCTGGATCGAGCAAGCTTGGCAGACCCATCATCACCAGCAACACGCAGATGAAAAACGCGTGCACGTGGAAGATCGCTTCGTTCTCCGGCGACATGCGTGCCGCTTGTTCCCGCCACATCAGCTTGCGGCCGATGGGCACATGCAGGATGGCGAGCAGGATCAGACCCGCACCGGTGATTCTCAGTAAAATCGGCAGTACCTCACTCATGATTTTTTCAAAACGAATACCCGCACGAACGGTGTGATTTGGAAGCTTTGGTCCAGTTTGAAACCACCGGTCTCCCAGGACTTTCGCCATGAAGCCACCGAGTGAAAATGCAAAAATCCCGGGCCGAACGCCACGAAGTTCGCTAGATCCCGCACATGCTCTACCAGAATGATTTTCCCATCATCCGCCAGACAACGATTTGCCTCGGCGAACCACGCCGCCCGCCCGGCGTCGCTTCGCAATTCATGGATCGCCAGCATGCCGAAGACCACGTCCAGCGAGCCGACTTGCAGCGGCCAGCGGTCAAACTCGGCCGGGATCGTTCCCGCTGTCGGAGGAAACAACTTCCTCGCGCGGCGGATCGAAGCTTCCGTCATGATCGTGGGGTCATAATGATCCAGCACCCGCCATCCGATCTGCGGGAATTTCTGTTTCAACATCGCCGACGCCTCGTCAAAACCGGAATGACACAGCGCCATCTCCCCGGTCTGGGCATTTCCCATCGCACGATCCAGCCACGCCCACCGATAGAGATCCGAGCGGTCATAGATCCAGTGCGAAACTCCGAGCGACCCGATCAGGAAATACGCGCATCCCGCAATGACCAGACCCCCTAACACCGGAAACCAACCGCTTGCCGCGAGCGCCATCAGCAACACTCCGAGCGCCGCCGCATAGAATGGCCAGTTGAAGCGGGCAATGGCCAGCATGCCGTCCCATTTCCCGCGTTCAGTCATCGCGCTCCCTCCCCGGTGTGATCAACCGCCCCATCTCCCAGCGATACGGCACGCCCTCGACCCGGAACGCGTTCGCCAGAATCGGCTTCACACCACGGAACGGACTTTCATCAAACAAACCCACCTTCCAATCCAGGATCTTCACCGGCCGCGGCGTCCATTCGGAGCGTTTCCCCTCGATGACGACGAAGCGACCATCTCCTTCCGCATCGAATGTAAAGGGCATCGGCCCGGCGAAATTTCTGGCAGCCCGCAAATCCGCGAATGGTGATCCTGCGGGCGGAGCATCGGGCTCCGCGGTCAGATCATACGAAAGATCCAAGGTTTCCCGGCCATCAGGCAGCCACGTCCGTACCCTTGATTCTGAGGCATCGAGTATTACGCGCCGGTAGTTGTAATGCGTTAGCAGATTGCCGGACACGACCATCCGAGCCTTGTCGGTCTCGCTTCGCAGGATCTTCAACCCTCGCAGGCGCCGCCCGTTTTCATCCCGGAGACGGGTGAAAATCCGATAGCCCGCGAGAAAGAAATCCTGCCCCAGAAATGCAGGAAGTGCCGCGGGCCGCAGACCCTTGGTCCACACGAGCGCCACGGTCACAAAGCCGAATCCCTCGTGACTGTCGACTTCCAACGGTTCCGGCACCAGCGGTCGCAGCACCTCCACGGGAAACGCGAAGGAGACGGCCACCACCCGCTCGAACCAGGCGACCACGGGGAACGGATGGCGTTTTAACAGGTGCAGCACGCAGGCAGGATGTCTGGTAGCTGCGTTCACGGCAAGCCACTCGTTGCCAGCAGCGGAAATTCACTTCGCCCCTTTTCAACAAGAGAATTGAACAGATCCGGCCAACATGATCGTTTACCTCCCATGCACCCAAAGCCCGTCACTTCCCGCAGAAAATTCATCGCAGCCGCCGCCATGGCAGCAAGCTGGCCCGCCATCTCATCCGCCGCCACGCCCGCAGCTCCAAAAAAGCTCGTCCTGATCGCCGGCAAGCCGAGCCACCCGGCCGGCATGCACGAGTTCCACGCCGGCTGCCTGCTGCTTCAGAAATGCCTCTCCGGCATCCCCGGCCTCGAAGTCTCCGTCCACCCGAACCACTGGGTCAGCGACGAAAGTGTGCTCGAAACCGCCGATGCCGTGGTGATTTATGCCGATGGCGGTAACGGCCACCCCGTGCTCGCCGCACCCGGACGGAAGGAAAAAATCCAGAAGCTCGTCGATCGCGGCGGCAGTGTGATGATGATGCACTACGCCGTCGAGTGCGCGGCTCACGGAAAAGACGAAGGAGCCTCGGGCAATCTCTTCCGCGACTGGATCGGCGGAGCTTATGAAACCAGTTTTTCCTGCAACCCGATCTGGGACGCCGACTATGAAAAATACCCGGACCACCCGATCTGCCGCGGCATGAAGCCCTTCAAGATCAAGGATGAGTGGTATTTCTCGATCCGCTTCCGCAAGGACATGGAAGGTGTGAAATCCCTGCTCGTCGCCACTCCCAGCGACGAAACCCGGGATGGCCCCTACGTTTCGCCGAAGGGTCCCTACCCGCACATCCAGGCGAGAAAAGGCGGGGAGGAAACGATGATGTGGTGTGTCGAGCGACCCGACGGTGGCCGCGGTGTCGGATTCACCGGCGGCCATTTCCACAAGAACTGGGCCGATGACAATTTCCGGAAAATCGCCCTCAACGCCATGCTCTGGATTTGCAAAATGGACGTGCCCGAAAACGGCGTGCAATCCACCATCTCCGCGGAAGACATGGCGGCGAACCTCGACGACAAAAAGAAGAAGTGACCGGTCACATGATCCGGTCTGCCAGCGGAGCGCCTTCAGTATAACTCTTGAGGTTGCTCAGGAAATGCCGGACCAGCGTGCCGGATTCATCCGCATGGCCACCGGCGATGTGTGGCGTGATGAAACAAGCCGGCTCGAGCCGCAGCGGATGATGATCAGGCAGCGGTTCGGGCTCGGTGACATCCAGCCACGCGGCGGCGAGGCGTCCGGACCGAAGCGCTCCTAGCAGGGCATCCTGATCCACGGTGGTGCCGCGGCCGATGTTATGGAACACCGTGCCGGGTTTCATTTGCGCGAGGCGTCCCGCGTCGATGAAGTTTTGCGAAGCCGCGTTGTCCGGCAGGATGTTGATCACATGGTCCGCCGTCGCCAGCGAGGCGGGTAGATCCGCCTCGGTGATGGTGGAAAACCCCTCGTTGCCACGCGGATTCCGGCGCATCGCGGTGATGTTCATTTCAAATGGAGCGAGCAATTTCACCAGTTGCGTGGCGATTCCGCCGAAGCCGAGGATCACCAGATTCTGCCCGCGGAGTGACACCGACTCGCCGCGCAACCGGAGCCACTCGGCGTCGCCATTGGCCGCGTGGCTTGGCAGCGCCTGGGGCAGCCTGCGGGACTGGGCCAGCATGAAGGCAAAGACATGTTCCGCGCAGGCCATGGCGTAGACGCTGGAGCTGTTGGTCACGACCAGCCCGCGCTCGGCGACCATCGCCCGGAATTCCGGCGTGTCGTAGCGGGTGAATCCGGCGGTGCTGATGTGTATCCATCGCAGGCTCTCGGAGCGGGCGATGCTTTCGAGATCCGGCTGGCCGAAGGCGATATCCGCGAGCGCGAACGCCGGGTCCGGCTCGGGCTTCGCGAGAATCGAAGCCGGGCGGCGCTGCGGAACGATCAGTTCGTGGGGCGCGACGCCATCCTGCAAAAGCCGGGCAGCGGAATCGTTGAGCTGCGAATCGCAGAAAATCCGATGGAGTTGCATGCGGATCTCACTTGGCGGCAGGAACCTTGGCCGGGGTGGCCATTTTCAGCTGGATCGCTTCAATCAACGAGCCGCCGGTATCCTTTTGATAGCGGATAGCCAGGCCGGTGAAAAACGCGAGCGCCGCGAGGACCAGGAACATCAATATGGCGGCGAAAGAACCGCCACCCGATTTCTGCGAGGAGTAGGATGCCGCCCTTGGCGCCGGACCCGCGGGGATCTCCGGCTCCTTGGTGATCGGTGGGAGTTCGGCGGGTTTTTCCTGAGCCAGCACCTCGTTTTCCTCCTCGGAGAGCGAGAAATCGAAAGCCACATCGCCGATATGCACCGTGACACCGCTGCGCAGCGGGATCGCTCCGTGGCGGACGCCGTCCAGCTTGATGCCATTGGTCGAGCCGACGTCGTGCAACTCGTAGCCGCCCTTGACCCGCCGCATTTCAGCGTGGTGCACCGAGACCGAGCCGGAATCGATGGCGATGTCATTCTCACTCCCCCGCCCCAGCGAGACCACTTCGCGGTCCAATTGGAAACGGTAGGGCTGGGCATTTTTCTCGGGAACGGTGATCGTGACGCGGGGCATGGTTTTAAAACGGCGGGTGCATGCGTTTTCTACCGTGAAACTTTCCGGGTTTGCACGCAATATTCTCAGCGAAGCCCACCGGAATTCCTCGAATTCGGGGTGGTGACCGGGAAATCCCTCGCCCAAACTGCCAATCATGTCCTCCACCAGTCCCCCGCCCCTGCCAGTCGGCGCCTCGAAACCCGCGTCCTCCGCGCTGGCGGTGATTCTCAGTCTGGTCCTGCTCCTGTTTCTCGGCAGCGCGGTGCTTTCGCTTCTGGACAACTCGCTCTACCTCGCGTTCCACCGCACGAATCTGACAATGTTCAACGGGATTTCCTTTCTGCTGATGCTGTTCACGGGGCTGTTGGTTTACGGCCTGATGGGATTTGCGCCTGGCATTCCGAAGCGTGTTTTCATGCCGGTATGCCTGTTCATCCCGGTGGCCTATGTCGGCGTTCTGCCGCTGCTGGTCTATTTCAGCCGGCATGCGATGGCGATCATGTGGGGAGTGTCGCTCGTCCAGGTTCTGTTGGGACTTTTCATCATCTACCGGCTTCAAGGAGGGGTGAAATTCCTCTGGCCGGTCTTTCCGGCGGAAAATCTGGCGGACCGCGGTTTCAGTTGGGGAAATCTGGCGGGTGTCCTCACGGCGGGAGTTTTTCTGATCGTGCCCGCGCTGGTGTTGTATTCGGCGTTCACCGCCATGGTTTCGGTGAACCATTTCACCGATGGATTCGTCTCGTTGCGGCCCGCCGGCGTCTCGATGCAGGTGCGGAAATACGTCCGCGACGACGGCCGCAGGATCACGCTTGTCCCCATGTCGCACGTCGGGGAAGCGGAGTTCTATCACTCTCTGGCAGCTTCGTTTCCCGACGACGCGATGGTCCTGATGGAAGGAGTGAGCGACCACAAAAACCTCGCCAACATCCACTCCAACTACTCGAAGATGGCGGCAACGGTCGGTGGAGTGGAACAGACAAAAGCCTTTAAACCCAAGGGTCAGCTCGTCCATGCGGACGTGGATATCAGCGAGTTCTCACCCGCGACGCTCGAACTGCTCAAGACCGCCATGCTCATCCACACGAAGGGAGTGACCGCCGAAACGCTGCCCGTCCTGATGAAGCCAACGACTCCCGGACTGGAGGAACAACTGATGGAAGACATCCTCACCAAGCGCAACCACCACCTGCTGGGAGTGATCCGCGAGCGGCTTCCCAACTCCGACCACATCATCGTGCCGTGGGGCGCCGCCCACATGCCGGAAATTGCCAGGGAAATCCTCAAAGACGGCTTTCGGGTGACCGGAACCCGGGATTTCATGGCCATCCGTTTCAACTGATTAGGGAATCAGGTAAAAATTCACTGGAATTTCTATCTGTCTGAGTTAGCATCTACGGAACCCCAAACACCAAATACCATGAAATCAAAAAAGAATCTGACCCGCTTCACCTACGAAACCGCCGCGTTTGAAGGCTGGCGTCTCTGCATTAGCAGGGCCGGTTCGACCTTCACCCGCTACTTCCCTGACAAGAAGCTCGGTGGCCCCAAGAAGTCACTGGCAGCCGCAGAGAAGACCCTTGCCGAGGTGAAAACCATCATTGAAGGGTCCAAGCGCGTTGACGGAAAACTGACTCCCGCCACTGTCAAAAAGGTGGAAAAGCTCCTTCTCGAAGCCGTTTGAGATCGGAGAATCGGAGCTTCTGCTTCTCAAGACTGAGGCTCCAACAGCGCGCCGCCCGTCCGTTCAGGACGGGCGGAAGCGTTTTTTCGTTGTGACCAGCCTTGACATCGGCCGCTGGTTTCGTGATTTCCTCTGCATGGCCAAGAAATCAGCACCTATCAAAGACAAACTCAACAAGACCCAGATCCTCGACCAAATCGCCGAAAGCACCGAACTCAGCCGCAAGCAAGTGGCCTCCGTGATCGATGCCCTCACCGATGTCATCGAAGCCCACGTGAAGAAAAACGCCGTTGGCGAATTCGTCCTTCCGGGTCTTTTGAAGATCAGCACCGTCCGCAAGCCGGCGACCAAGGCCCACAAGGGCATCAATCCCTTCACCAAGGAGGAAGTGATGTTCAAGGCCAAGCCAGCCTCCACGGCGGTCAAAGTCCGCCCGCTGAAGAAGCTCAAGGATATGGTTCTGTGAGTCCTGTTTTGATCCTTTGATCATCCAAGCGGCTCCCCGGCTCGTCCGGGGAGCCGCTTTTTTTTCGGCGATCCGCTACGTCTTCGCGTGAAGACGGGCCGTTGACAGCGGATGGCCGGTTTCTAGACTCAGGGCCACGCCTGCGGCGGCGGCGCTGATTTCCGCAGGCGTCCTTCTTCCCCCGTCCATGAGAATCGTTGTTCACGACTATGCAGGCCATGCGTTTCCGATTTCGTTGAGTCGCGAACTGGCAGCGCGGGGACATGAGGTGGTGCACGCGTTCGCAAGCTCGCTGCAAACGCCCCGCGGGGACCTTACAAGGAAGCCGGGCGACGCCGCGACGCTGGAATTCCGGGAAATCCGGATGAACCCGGACTACGTGCGTTACAAATACTCGTTCCGCCGCCGGCGCAACATGGAGATCGGTTATGGCAAAGAGGTCGCAAAGTTCATCCGCGCGTGGAAGCCGGATGCCGTGCTTTCCGGGAACACCCCGACTGAAACCCAGGAACCCATCACCCGCGCTGCGCTCGCCGAGGGCGGACGATTTTACTATTGGGTGCAGGATTTCTACAGCCTCGCCGTGGACCAGATCCTGCGCCGGAAAATCCCGGTCGCCGGAGCGTGGATCGGCGCGTGGTACCGGCATCTCGACCGCCGCCAGTTCCGGCGGAGCTCGAACATCATCGCCATCACCGGGGATTTCACTTCGATTCTAGCCAGCGAGTTCGGCGTGGATCCGGGAAAAGTCACGGTCGTCCCTAACTGGGCGCTGATCGAGGAAATCCCCGTCCTCCCCAAAGACAATCCGTGGTCGCGGCGCCATTCGCTGCACGACAAGTTCGTCTATCTTTACTCCGGCACCATCGGCATGAAGCACAATCCGGCGATGCTGTTGGAGCTCGCCCGCAAGCACGCGGACGACGCGGCAGTGCGAGTGGTGATCGTTTCCGAAGGCATCGGCGCGGAGTGGCTGCGCAAGGAATCCGCCGCTGTCGGGCTTTCCAATCTGGTGATCCTACCCTACCAGCCATTCCAGGAACTGCCCTCGGTGCTGGCGTCGGGCGATGTGCTGGTCGGCATCCTGGAGGAGGAGGCAGGGGTGTTCTCGGTGCCTTCCAAGACCTTGAGCTACCTGTGCGCCGGGCGGCCGCTGCTGTTGGCGATTCCCTTGGAAAACCTCGCGGCACGCATCACCCGCGACCACCACGCCGGGCTGACCGTGGCACCGGGCGACCTCGACGGATTCCTGAACGCGGCGGCGACCCTGCGCGCTTCCGAACCTCTCCGCAGGGAACTCGCCGGAAACGCTCGCGCCTATGCCGAGGCCACTTTCCCGATCGCGAAAACCGCCGCGGTCTTCGATGATATCCTCGCCCGCTAGAATCTCCCCATGTTCTACCCGACAGAGCCCGCCGACACCGTCGTCCTGCCACAAGCGCGGCACGCGGCATGGGTGGAGCGTCTGCTATGGGTGTTCCTCTTTTCCTTCGCCTTCGACTACCGGGCGGCGGACGGCAGCAAGGGCGCGGGCATCGACCAATTGTTGTTTCTCGCCGCCTGCATCGGTTCGACGGCGGGCATCGTCGCGTTGGGCTGGGAGACACTCATCGTCCGCCCCGGCGCGTGGCTGATCGCGTTCTGGGCGCTGTTCATCACCTTCATGTTGGCAAACGCGGTGCTGCAGGGCGTGCAAATCGGCCGCTCGATCCGGATCATCATGCCGCTGGGTTTCTGCCTGTTCGGGCTGGTCAACGCCCACATCGCCGGCTGCATGGGCATCCGGCCGTCGCGGATCGTCCGGCCGATATTCATCATCTCATGCATCAACATCCTGTGGCGGATTTTTCACGGCTTCGCCTTTAACCAGGCGTCGTTGGAAACCGTGCGTTTTGAAGTCCAGAGTCCGGCGACCAACTGGATCGCCGCGTGGATCGGTTGCGCGGTCCTGCTGCGGGGGCGGTTTCACGGCAGCCTGCTCGTGGCCTGCGGCGTGCTTTTCATCGGCATCATCATCACCGTGAGCCGCTCGTTGATATTTCCCGTGATCGTCGGCGGCATGGCCGCGGCGGTTTGTTTCATGCTCGGCGTGAAATGGGGCATCTATCAGTGGTCGAGTCTGGGAAAACGGCTGTTGCCCGTTGGTGCCGCCTTTTTGCTCATCCTGCTGGCCATCGGCGCGGTCGCCGTTTTCCAACCGGTGATGATCGAGCGCTGGAACGAGCGGCTGTTCCACAATGCGTCCGACCGGAACCTCGGCGCGGACATTTCCTACCTCACCCGCAAGGCCGAAGCGGATGCGATCTGGAAAATCCTCGCGGACGATCCGGTGCATTTCATCCACGGCCGCGGCGTGGGCAGCTCTTACTACTGGGACGGCGCCTATCTGCCGGAAATCTGGCTGGTGATCCCCAAGACCGAGACGGACGTCGATGAAATCTGGTTCGCCGGGCACTCGGTCTGGACTTACGGGCTGCTCTCCGGCGGAGTGATCGCGGTCACGAGCTATCTGATTCTATTAGGCGGCACCGCGGCGTGCAGCCTGCTGGCGGCCCGCGCGAATGCCTCGGATCCGGGACCGGACCAGTGGCTGGTGTTTCTCCCGTTCGTGGCGACGTGCTGCCTGCTGAGCGAGTCACTCACGTCGAATCCATTTCAAGAACGCCTCGTCGGCATCCTCTTCGGCATCATGGCGGGGCTGCCGCAGGCGTTCATGGTCCGCGCCTCATGGATCCACACCGGCCACCGGCTTGCCCCGCTCTCATGACGCTTGCTTCAGGAAAAACCGTAGCTCTCGTCGATCCGCTTTGGATCGGCCATCATCCGATGTATTTCAGCCAGTTCACCGCGTCTTTCCTGCGCTCCGGCGCACGGGTCATCTGCCTTTGCCCCGAGCCGGAATCCGCGATGGCCGACCTCCTCAAAGCCGTGGACACCGAGACGGCGGAAAGGCTCGCGGGACGGGTCCATTTCCACCGGCTCCCCACCGGAAAACGCAGCTTTTTCAATGGCCGCTTCGAGGGCGATCCGGTGCGCACGTTTTCCCGCTGGAGATCCGCCGCGGACGCGCTCGCCGACGCCGAGGACGCCAGCGGCCTGCGCGCTGATCTCGTGTATTTCCCGTATCTCGACAGCTACCTGCGCTTCCTCCCCTTCCCCGCCGTCCCCGGTTTCCTGCTCAACCGCCCGTGGAGCGGCCTCTACCTGCGGAACCACCACCACGGCGAAACCCCGTCGTTTAAAAAATCCCTGCGCCTGCTCGCCAAGGGCGACGCCATCCTGCGCAGCGACCTCTGCCTCGGCATCGGCGTGCTCGACGAGCGCTTCATCCCCGCCATGGAAAAACCCGCCGGCATCCGCATCACCGCCTATCCGGATGTCACTCAGGCGGATCTCCCGGCCGATCCCTATCCACTCGTGCTGGAAATCCAGCGCCGAGCCGCCGGCCGCACCATCGTCGGCATGATCGGCCTTGAGCGTCGCAAAGGATTCCTCACGGTCCTGAGCACGGCGAAACTCGCACGCGAGGCCGGACTGCCATGCTATTTCGTCTGCGCCGGCACCTACTATCCGCACGAGTTCACCGAGGAGGAACAGTCGGAAATCCAACAGCTCAGCCGGGCGATCGACTCTGGAGAAATCGAGAACCTCTATTTCAACCCCGCCGCGGGCCGCATCCCGGACGAGGCGGACTACAACTCGCTGTTTCGCACCTTCGACATCGCCTGGGCCGCTTACGAAGGATTTGAAGGCAGCAGCGGCACACTCAGCAAGGCCGCTGCCTTCGAGATTCCCGCGCTCGCCACCGCAGGCGAATGCATTGGGAACCGCGTGGAAACCTATCGCATCGGCCTCACCATCCCGGAAGGAAACGCGGAGCAGGCCCTCGCCGTGATTCCGTGCCTTGCTGCGGGTAAGGATCTTGAGGGAAAACCGCTATCACCGCGGTTCGCGGACTATCGGGACCATCACTCGCAAGAACGGCTGGATCGAATTCTGAGGAAATTGCTGTCAGCAGTGTGAATTTCAAGCGCTCGCTCAGAACGGCCAGATCAGCGGGATAAGCAAGCAAGAGACCACCCAGCAGATGAGATTGAGCGGGATGCCGACCTTCAGGAAATCGGAGAATTTGTAACCGCCGGGACCATAGACCATCATGTGGGTCTGATAGCCCATCGGCAGGGCGAAGGCGGTGGACGCAGCGACAGTCACGGCCATGAGAAAGGGCCGCGGACTGACGCCGATCTCGTGGGCCAGGGTGAAGACGATGGGCACCAGCATGACGGCGGTGGCGTTGTTCGACAGGACCTCGGTGAGGCAGATCGTAAGCAGGAAGACCAGCCAGAGCAGGACGATGGGGAGATTCTCGGGAGAGACGAATTGCTCCGCCACTTGAACCATCCCGCGGGCCAGCCACTCGGCGGTGCCGGTGTCCTTCATGGCCATGCCGAGTCCCAGCAGGCCGTAAAGCATCAATAACACCTGCCAGTCGATGCTGGTGTAGGCCTCGCGAGGGGTGATGATGCGCAGCCAGAGCAGCACGAGCGCGCCAACGATGGCGGCGTAGTAAATTGGAATGACCGGGACAGACGGGATGAAGCCGTGCAGCACGTCGGTGACGGTCGCGGTTAGCACCACGCCAATGAGCACCGCCCACGAGAGGACCACGTGCGGGGTGACTTTTTTCACATGGTCTTCCTCTGGAAGATCCTCGGGGGAGTCGGTGAGGATGAAGTCGCGGGTGGCGTCGAGAGCGTCGAGGTTGTTGAGGGCGGTGATGACCAGCAGCGTGTCGCCGATATCGAGCGAGATC
Organism: Akkermansiaceae bacterium; assembly: GCA_031425955.1. GTDB lineage: Bacteria > Verrucomicrobiota > Verrucomicrobiia > Verrucomicrobiales > Akkermansiaceae > Luteolibacter. Next base: position 16,159 of record JANPKJ010000007.1, read on the forward strand.
TCAGAGATGCGACTGGTGATGTTGATGCCGTTGCGGTGAAGGGCGAGAACCACGCAGTTGTAGGTCTGGCGGAAATCGGCGGCGGCGAGGGTGCGGCCCAGCAGCGCGGATTCATCGCGCACGACGAGTTCGGTGACGATGCCGTCCACGGTGGACAGCACTTGCGCTCCGATGGTCTCGAACAAGGTGTCCGGCTTGGCCGCGCCACCGCGGCGGCGGTGGATGGCGACGAGAAAGCGGTCGTTTTTCTCCACGACGATCTTCGACAAGGGCAGCATGAGCCGCGTGCCCCGGCGGCGGACTTCCATCACGTGGATTCCGAGGGCATGTTCCGCGAGCGGAGTCTCCAACAGCGGCTTGCCAATGAGGTTCGAGCCCCCGCCGATGAGCAGGTGATAGAGCGGCGAAGTGCGGCTGTCGATTTCGAGGGTGCCGGTGATGGACGAGCGCGCCGGGATCAGCTTCGGGCCGAAAATGGTGAGATAGGCGATACCGGCGATGGACAGGGGGATGCCGAGCGGTGCCAGCTCGAACATGGTCATAGGCTTTTCCCCCATGTCGCGCAGGGTGCCATTGACGAGGATGTTGGTGGACGTGCCGATGAGCGTGCAGACGCCGCCGAGGATGGAGGCATAGGACAGCGGCATCAACAGGCGGGATGCGGCGATGTTTTTTGAGCGGGCGAAACCGAGCGTCACTGGCAGCATGATGGCGACGATGGCGGTGTTGTTCATCCAGGCGCTGAAGAACGCGGTGATCACCGAGAAGGCGAGGATGGCGCTGCGGGTATTCCCCGAAAGCCGGTCCCGCAGTGCGCGGCCGATGTGGTCGACGGCGCCGGACTTTTCCAAACACCCGCCGATGACAAACAAGGCGGCGATGGTGAGCGGTGCCTCGTTTTTAAACACCTCGGTCATTTTCGACGGATCTACCAAACCGAGGGCGACGACAAGGCAGAGCACGGTGAGCGCTATGACGTCCGGAGCCGCCCACTCGCGGATGAAAGCGATGAGGGTGATCAGGATAACCAACAGGGTGAGGCCGATCTGGAGAGTCATGAATAAAAAGGCCCCGCGTGAGGCGTGGTCTCCATGAACGGCTGGCAGGACTTTGGCAAGGTCAGGATGCACGACGGCCTTGCACGGACCGCCCGCGGCGGACATCTTAGGACATGATCCGTCCGCAAATTTCCACCAATCTGGCGCTGTCGGCGGACGGGAAAATCTCCTCATCCCCGCCCCGCCCAACCGGCTGGACGTCGCGCACCGATCACGCCCGACTCTTGGAACTCAGGGATAACGCGGATGCCATCCTCGTCGGGCGCGGCACGCTGGAGTCGGACCGGATGACAATGACTGTACCGGGAAGATCGATCCAACCACTGCGCTGCATCGTCTCGCGGACGGGTGAAATGGATCCAGATCACGCGATATTTGCGAAACCGGGCGGTGACATTCACTTGCTGGTGACCGGGGAGTTCAAGGGTCGGGAGATTCCAAGCGTGACCATCCACCGGCAGACGCTCGCGGAATTTCTGAAAACGCTCGCTGGGAAATACCACGTCAAACACCTCCACTGCGAGGGCGGCGGGCAATTGATCCGGGCCTTGGCGGAGTTGGACGCGATCGATGAATTCCACCTCACACTCGCCGGGCACACGATTTTCGGCGGTCTCGCGGCGAGCACGGCGACCGGGATTCCCAGTGAATTTCTGCCTGAATCGCTCGGTTTCCGAATCAGCCACTTCGAGCCGCGACCCGAGTTGGGAGAGTGCTTCCTGACTTACATAAAACGGCGGCCGGATGACCCATAGTTGCTTTGAGGGGAACTCAATTGGATGGGCTCCATCTCGTGAATTGACAATGAAGGGGAAAAATATTTCATCCCCGTGCTTTCATCAACGGATTGCCCCCCCTTCCCCCTCCCATGAAAACCATCGCAGCCAGATTGTTGCCTTTTTTCTTTCTGATCGGAGCCACGGCATGCGCGGCCGACACAGCGGCCCCGCAGATCGGTTCGATCGCCATCGCGCCCGGCGCGGTCGATGTGAGCTCCGCCACTCAGGACATCAGCGTCACGCTCCACATCACCGACGATGAAAGTGGGTTGGAGTATGCGAATATCTATTTGATCGATTCCGCCAACAATTTCGTGCTTTCCGGCTTCCTCTCCGAGCCCCAGCGGACGAGTGGCACCCGCCTTGATGGGATCTATTCGATCACCGTCGCAGTTCCACTCTACGCCAGACCCGGCATCTGGCGCGTCGACACCCGGCTTGAGGATGCCGTGCGGCGCGTGCGCGAAATCGGCCCGGGAAACGAAGCTTATCCGGTTCCAGCGGACGCGCTCTTCACGGTTGCGAACAGCGGGACGATTGATATCCAAGGTCCCGTGCTGGAATCGTTCATGGTGTCTCCGGGGGTGGCCTTCAATGCCGATTCCGCCGGCCAGGTCACGGCTACCTTCCGTTGCACTGAAGACCTCAGTGGCTTCAAGAGCGGCTACATTTATGTCAATGATCCAGAGGGAAATTTCCGGGGTGAGCTGACTCCGTATTTCCAGGATACCCAAAGAACGTCCGGCGATGCCTTCGATGGAATCTACACGGTGCCCGTCACGATCCCACAGGGAAGCATGCTAGGAAACTGGGAGCTGTCGGTATATGCCCGTGATGAGGTGGGGAATTCGACATTCCTATCCGGTGGCACCTTCACGGTTTCCAACAATCCGCCCTATTCGCTGGGGAAGGCGCTGGATGCCACCGAGTTCGTCTGGAACACCAGCAGTCCGGGGTGGAGCCGCCAAACCACGGTGACCCACGACGGTATCGATGCGGCGGTCAGCGCGCCGATCGAGGATTCACAGGAAACCACTTTCCAAACGACGGTGACCGGCCCTGGCATCCTTTCGTTTTTCTGGCGCGTCGATTCCGAGGCGTCCGCCGATGTTCTTTCCGTGACGGTGACCAGCACGGAGGAAACCCACCAAATCAGCGGCAATACCGTGTGGGCAGAACAGTCGTTGAGCATACCGGCGGGAGCTCAAACAGTGACCTGGCGCTACTCAAAAAACGAGACGGACGCACAGGGGATGGACCGCGGATGGGTGGACCAGGTGCGCTTCGCCGCCCAAGCGGACTCTTCGCCGCCAGTCCTTCAGGCGGTGCGTATCTCACCGAGCACAGTCGATATCGCCACCGGACCTCAGAACGTCACCTTCACCATCGAGGCTTCTGACGACCTTCTGGGAGTTTCCGATGGCAGCCTCCGCATCATCAATCCTTACGACTCGACGATTTCGACCTTGTCCTTCGGTTCGGGCCAACGGGTGAGCGGGGACGGACTTTTCGGGACCTATCAAATGACGGCGCAAATTCCCGATACCGAGGGGTGGGGCAACTGGCGGGTCGAGGTGGATCTGGTCGAGGCGACCTCTGCGAAGACCCGAACCTATGGTCCGGTCAAAGACCCGTTTCCCACGCCGGGAGAAGAATTTTTCACAGTCTCGAGTGGTCCTACGTATGACCTTGAGGCACCATTCGTCAAGTCGGTCAGCACGACTCCAGCCCCGGTTGACGTCACGTCGGGCGCGGCCACGCTTTCCGTCAACCTGCGGATCACCGACAGTTATACGGGATTTTCCCAAGGCCTTATCCGGGCCTACACGCCGGCCGGGGTCTGGGTCGGTGCGGCGGAATTCGATGAGGAGGATCGGATCTCCGGCGATCCCTACGACGGAACCTACACGGTGCCTCTGAGGATCCCGCAGGGCAGCGTGCCAGGTACTTGGAGCCTCTATCTCTATGTTCGCGATGAGGCGGGAAGTTCCAACTATCAGCCGGCTGGCACCTTCACGGTCTCCAGCAACTTGTCCGACTCGCTGGCAAAAGCACTGGACGCCGCCCAGTGGGACTGGACAACCAGCAGTCCGGGATGGAGTCATCAGACGATCCAGACTCACGATGGGGTTGACGCGGCCGCCAGCGATGCGACGGCCGATTCGCAGGAATCCACCTTCCAAACCACGGTGACCGGCCCCGGCACTCTTTCGTTCTTCTGGCGCGTCGATTCCGAGGAGTTTGCGGATTTCCTCACGGTAGAAGTGCCGGCTACTTCCGAATTCCACGAAATCAGCGGCAACACCGCATGGGCTGAACAGTCGGTGGACATCCCAGCGGGATCCCACACGGTGATTTGGAAGTATGCGAAGAATGGATCGGACGCGCAGGGCGAGGATCGCGGCTGGGTGGATCAAGTCCGCTTCATCGGCGAATCGGATTCCGCACCGCCGGTATTGCAAGCGGTGCGCATTTCCCCCAGACCGGTCAATGTTTGGTCAGGAGCGCAAACTGTCACGTTCACCATTGAGGCCTCGGACGATTATCTGGGAGTTTCCCACGGCGAGCTCCGCGTGATCCGGCCATCCGGCGGCACCATCGAGGTGCTTTACTTTGATTCAAATCAACGAGTGAGCGGCGACGGACTTTCCGGAACTTACGAAGTAACCGTAGGAATTCCCGCCGACTTGGAATTGGGGACTTGCCGGGTCGAAGTGGATCTCGTCGAAGAATCCACTTCGAATCTTCGGTCCTATGGTCCGGGCGACGACCCATTCCCGAATCCGGGCGAACAATTTTTCACAGTATCGGACGGCACGAAATCAGACCGTCAAGCACCGCTGGTGGCGTCTATCAGCACTGCGCCGGGCACGGTCAATGTCACGTCTGCGGCTGCGACGGTCACGGTTACGTTCCGAATCACCGATGACATCAGCGGATTTACCGAAGGCAGCACTTCGGTTCGGACACCGACCGGGGCTTGGACGGGCTCTACGTATTTCACCGGCGGAAACCGGATTTCCGGCGACAAATTCGACGGGATTTATGTCGCGCAGGTCCCTGTCCCGCGGTATGGACCGCCCGGGACCTGGAAGGTGGACTGCTATGTCAAGGATGCCGCTGCCAACGAGCGCGAGTATCCCTATCAACTCGATTTCCCGGCATTCGGAGCAGACGAATTCACCGTGATCAATACCGATCCTCCAGATACCATGGCACCTTCGTTGAGTTCGATCGGAATCACCCCCGCCACCGTCAACACCAGCGCAGGTCCCGCCACCATCACCGTCACGGTTTCCATCAGCGACGACCTCAGCGGATTCCGCGACCGATACCTCTTTTTCTTCGAACCGGGCAACATCTTCAATGGCTACGTCTTTGCGGCAATCGAAGAGTCCGACCGCATCAGCGGGACCGAACTGAACGGCACCTATCAAGTCCAGGTTACGATTCCGCAGGGCAGCACGGTGGGTTCGTGGCAAATCCAGGTTTTCCTCCGCGACCGCACCGGCGGCAACATCACCTACGGCCCGGGTCATACGGCCTATCCTCCACCCGGTGATGGTCAGTTCACCGTCACGACAGCAGCTCTACCGCTTTTCCAATCGTTCGTGCAAAACTACAATCTGACCGGTGACGATGCCTTGCCCTCCGCCGATCCGGATCGCGACGGACTCAACAATGCGACGGAACTGATGCTTGGCACGAATCCGATCAACTCGGCGAGCGCCGGTGCCGGACTCACTTGGGTTAGCCGGGACGTGGGTTCCGTCTATCTCAACTTCACCATCGATCCTGCTTTGACCATCACTAGGGCGGGTAACTGGCTGGAACTTCGCAATGCCGGTGGAGGACCTCCCCTACTTTTGACCGGACAAACGCAGGCAGGACTCGGCGGAACTTGGGACGATTTACTGCCATCCCACGTCAGCGGCAGCAGCTACCGGATCGGTTTGCCGTTCTCTGGTGGAGACAAGGGATTTGCGCGTCTGCTTTTCGAGAATCCATAGGCTGCCGCAGATCGTGACAGGCAGCGAGAGGTTCTCCGCCCTTTTTGTATTCTGGCAGAGTCGAGAGCATGTTTGCAGCCCGGTTGCGCTGGACCGAACGGCAATATCAGTGCGCCGCCTTTTCCTCAGGATGCCCGGCGTGGTCCTCACCTCCCGCAGGAGTCGTCCGTCTGACGGCCCGATGTTCGGAGGAGGCGGCGCCATGGGGTTCGTTGAGCTGTTTGGTGCCGTTAGGACCTTCGAATTCGTGCCGCTCACAGGACACGCCAACCAGGGAAACAATGGCAACCAGAATGGAGAAAAATTTCATCGCGCCGCTTCATAGCTTCTCAGCAACGAAACGCAACCCCCAAGCTGGCGGAAATCACGTCTCCAGGAGCCAACCCGCAACCGCCCGCGCGGCCCGTTCGTGGGCACCCCGACCGCCGAGTTTTCCCGAGGTCTCCGCAAGACGGGCCTGGAGCGCCGAGCGTTTTGCAGGAGATTCCAAAAACTCCCGCAGCGCGGCGGACACGGTGACCGGCTCGGCTTTGGCCTGGATGAATTCATCGACGACTTTTTCTCCGGCGAGGATGTTGACGAGACCGATCAGCTCGATTTTCACTACGACCTTCGCCGTCATGTAACTCAGCGGTGCCAGGCGATAGACCAGGCAATACGGCAGCCCGTAATACGCCGCCTCCAAGGTCGCCGTTCCGCTGGCGATCACCGCGCAACACGCCCGCTGCATCAGCGAGTGGCTGCCGCCGGTGGTGACGGTGATGAGACCCGCCGCGCCGGCCTCGGCCATGAGGGCGTGAATTTGTGCCGCGAGCTTCGCGGAGGCAGCGGGAACTTCAAATTTCAGTTCGGGCTTCCAGGATTTTAGGCGCTTCGCGGACTCGACCATCATCGGGAAGAGCCGGGCGATTTCCCGCTCGCGGCTGCCGGGGAAGAGACCGACAAGCAAATCGTCGCGTTTCACGCCGGGGAGGCGTTTTTCTTCAAGTTCGTCGACGAGGGGATTTCCGACGAAGGTGGTTTTGAGTCCGGCCGCTTCGAGAATCGGCTTTTCGAAGGGGAACAGGCAGAGCATTTCATCGAGCAAGCGGGCCATCACCGGGATGCGGCGCTTGTTCCAAGCCCAGACTTTGGGGCTGATATAGTAAATGATGCGGGTTTTGGGAAATTCCCGTTTCACGGCTTCGGCGAAGCGCAGGTTGAATCCCGGGTAATCGATGAGCAGCAGCACGTCCGGCTGGATAACCTTCATTTCGGCCATCATCTCGGTGAAACGCTCCTTGAACCATCCATAGCGCTTCAAGACCTCCCAAATCCCCATCACCGCGGCATCCTCCACCCAGTCTTGAAGTCCGGACCCGGCGACAATTCTCATCTCGGGACCACCCACTCCCCTAATTTCCAAACCGGGCACCATTTCCTTCAGCGACCGCAGCAACCCCGCCCCGTGGGCATCTCCGCTCAGCTCACCCGCGACCACGTAAATCCGTTTCGACATGCGCCGGAGGACTACCCAAACCATCCGCCGCTGACGATGAAAAATCCTCCACCAACCCCGCAACATTCCCCACCACTCGTTGAAATCGGAAAACTTCCCGACTTACGCATTGATTTCGACGCCGCTGCCGCTTTGATCGCGTCCACGCAGTTTTGCGCCTCTTCCATCATGTCCGCCGATCTCAAAGAATCACCCGTCCCGCTTGCCGAAATTTCCCAAGGACCCAATGCGTTCGAGGCGTTTCTTGACCGCAACCAGAAGGGACTCATTGTCTTTGCCATCTTGCTGGCCCTAGGCGCGATCGCCGCAGTGATCTACCGCGGCGTCGAGAGAGGTCGCCAGGAAACCGCCGGAGCCGCTCTCACCAAAGCGGCGGATCTCACTGCTCTGCAAGCCGTTGCGGATGGCCATGCCGGCACGATCGCCGCCGGTAGTGCCATGGTTCTACTAGCTGACAGCCAATGGGCGGGTGGCAAAAAGGACGAAGCCGTCGGCGCTCTCCAGAAATTCATCTCCGCCTCCCCATCCCATCCTGCGATCCCCACCGCCAAAGCCAGCCTCGGCACCAAGCTGATGGAACAAGGGAAAACCGGCGACGCCACGAAGGTCTTCGAGGAACTCGCGTCGGATCCCGCCGCCCGCTTCATCGCTCCCTTCGCCCTCGTTTCCCTCGGAGACATTTCGAAGGCCGCCGGTGAGACCGACAAGGCGGAGACCTCCTACAACAAGGTGAAGTCCGATTTCCCCGAGAGCAGTTTCGCCGACATGGCGACCAAGCGGCTCGCCATTCTCAAGGCCAAGCCCCCACTGGAAATCGATCCACCGCCCGCCGCCGAAAAGCCTGCGGATCCTATGGAAGCCTTGAAATCCCAGCTCCCACCCGGAGTAACCGTCACTCCTTCCCCCGCTCCGCCAGAGGCACCCGCACCCAGCCCCGAAGCCGAAGCGCCCCCCGCTCCCAAGCCATAAGTCACGAATCAATTTGACATCACCTTAACTCCAACCATCCTCTAAAACCGTGTTCAAAAAAGTAATCGGCCAAGACAACAGCGAATCCCCACGGACCGCTCCTCCACTTCCGGAAACCCGCCACCCGGAGCCAGTTTCACCATCCTACGGCACACCGCAGCCTGCTGCTGCCGCCGTCACTCCCGCCCGCACATCGCCCGCCGCCACCCGCAACATCCTTTCCACCGACGTGGAAATCAAAGGCACGGTCAAATTCACCAACGACCTCGTGGTGGATGGCAAGATCGAGGGTGAAATTTCCTCCGACGGCAACCTCACCGTCGGTGAAAACGCTCGCATCAAGGCGGAAATCAAAACCGCGACCGTCGTCGTTTACGGCAAGGTCCACGGCAACATCAACGCCACCGACCGCGTCGAACTCAAGTCCAGCGCCGAAGTCGTCGGCGATATCAAGGCCAAGACCCTCTCCATCGAAGCGGGTGCGATCTTCGTCGGGAAATCCACGGTCGGCACTCCCGCCCAAGCCCCGGCATCCACTCAACCCGCCTCCAAAGCAGCGCCTGCGGCCGCCGCCGCCGCGCCGGAAGCTCCCAAACAAGGCACCCTTGCTGGCACTGTTTCCTAATTTGACGGGGCCAGCCCCTTCATTCACCGATTCCCCCTGCCATGGCCGATGAAACTCCGCGCCATCGCATCGAGGTAATCTGCCCGGAATGCGGGGAAGCCCAGCTCGAACCGGCTCTCGTGGTCTCCACGCAGTGCCGCTCGTGCCGGGCCAACTTCCAAGTGCGGGAGGGCAAGGGGGTCGTCCGGAAACATCCGACCACCCGCCTCGCCATTCCCCGCAAGGATTCGGACCCCGAGCCCGAGCCACCACCGGAGGTTGCCAAAACCCCATTTCTCCCCAAGGGACCATCCACCCCCGCACCGCAATCATTCCTGATGCGGCTTTTCAACCCGATCAAGCCGCCCCGTCAGATTACCTGCTTCGATTGCGGCCATTCCTACACGGCGGTCGGCGAGGCACAGTCCAGCCAGTGCCCGAAATGCAGCGGCTACATCAGCCTGATCTCCTACGACATCACCGTGCAGTGGAACCGCCGCATCCAGACTTGTGGCGATGTCATCATCCAGAAGTCCGGCGTCGTCTCCGGCGCGAACATCCAGTGCCACAACCTCACCGTGATCGGCGAACTGGCCGGCTCGGTGGAATGCTCCGGCACGGTCGTCATCCGCAGCAGCGGCAAAATCACCGGTAATGTTTTCTGCCGCCACCTCCGCGTGGAAAAAGGCGCACGCGTCGAGTTCCTCAATCCGGTCCACGCGGAAACCGCCAGCATCGACGGCAACGTCCGCGGCCAAATCTTCTGCTCCGGTGCTATCGTCCTCGAAAAACGCGCCCACCTCCAAGGCCTCGTCCGCACCACCTCCCTCATCGTCAAGCCCGGCGCCAAACACACCGGCACCATCGAAATGGTCTCGGGTTCTCCTACCTGAAGTTTCAATTCCCGGAAATGCACGCAGCCCTCGACCTCAAGCAGGAAATCCTGGCCCTCAAAAAAGCCAGGAACGCCGTCATCCTCGCCCACAACTATCAGACAGGCGATATCCAGGACGTCGCCGACTACGTGGGGGATTCGTTAGGCCTCGCCTATCATGCCAAGGCCACCGACGCCGACGTCATCGTCTTCTGCGGAGTCCACTTCATGGCGGAGACCGCGAAAATCGTGAACCCCGGAAAAATCGTCGTCCTGCCGGATGCCGACGCCGGCTGCTCGCTCGAGCAATCCTGCCCCGCCGACCAGCTCGAAGCCTTCCTCAACGCGAACGCGGACAAGAACTACTACGTCATCGCCTACATCAACTGCTCCGGCGGCGTCAAAGCCCTCTGCGACGTCATCGTCACCTCCGGAAATGCCATTAAAATCGTCAACCTCGCCCCGGCGGATCGACCCATCCTTTTCGTCCCCGACGAGAACCTCGGTGCCTGGGTCATGGAGCAGACCGGCCGCAAGATGGACCTGTGGAAAGGTAACTGTTATGTGCACGTCGAGTTCACCCGCGACTCCATCAACCGGATCAAAGCGGAATACCCGGACGCACTCGTCGTCGCCCACCCGGAATGCACCCAGGCGGTTAGACTGCTCGCCGACGAGGTCTGCTCGACCGAGAAAATGATCGCCTATTGCAAGAACGCACCGGTCAAGGACATCATCGTCGTCACCGAGAGCGGCATGCTCCACCGCCTACGCAAGGAGTGCCCCGACAAGAACCTCATCCCTGGCCCCACCGACCGCTGCGCCTGCGCGGACTGCCGTTACATGAAAATGAACACCCTTCAAAAACTCCGCGACTGCCTGGACACCCTCCAGCCCCGCGTGGAGATGGAAGAATCCCTCCGCAAGCGCGCCGAGGCCCCGCTCCTGCGAATGCTCGAGCAATCGAAATAAAGTGACGTAGGCATTCCTGCCTGTTCTTCAGACGCCTGAAGCCAACCTTTCGTAACACATCTCGCCCCTCCCCCAGCCGCGATCATAAAGTCCACCCTCATGGCCGATGCGCGACCGCTGATCCTGATTCCCAGCTACAACACCGGCCCCATTCTCGAACGGACGGTGACCGCAGTGCTACCACTCAATGCCCCGGTCTGGGTGATCATCGACGGTTCCACCGATCGATCGGTCGATTCCATCACCCGGTTTGAAAGCTCGGGAAACCCGGATTTCCAAATCATCCAACTCCCGGTGAATTCCGGCAAAGGCGCCGCGGTGCTCCACGGGTTGCGTGAGGCGATCGCCGCCGGATTCACCCACGTGCTGACCATGGATGCGGACGGCCAGCACCCGGCGGATGTGGTGAACCGGTTTTTCGAACTCTCCGCCGCGCACCCCGAAGCCGCGGTGTTCGGCCGCCCCGTCTTCGATGCCTCCGCTCCCGCGCTGCGGGTTGAGGGCCGGAAAATTTCCAATTTCTGGGCCAATCTGGAGACCTTGGGCTGGGGCATCGGGGATTCACTTTTCGGAATGCGTCTCTATCCGGCGGGGGCGCTGCTGGATGTCATGGAGTCCACCCGTTTCGCCCGGCGCTTCGACTTCGACCCAGAGGTCGCCGTCCGCCTTGCCTGGCGCGGCGTGCCCATCATCAACCTGCCCACTCCCGTCTGCTACCCCAGCATCGCAGACGGCGGCGTCTCCCAATTCCGCTATCTCAGGGACAACGTGCTGCTCACGTGGATGCACTTCCGGCTGCTTCTGGGATTTTTCGCCCGAGTACCTTCGCTCATCGCCCGCGGGCGAAATCCCCTCAACCACCTCACCCCTCGTTCCCCATGAACGATGCGCCCATCCGAAAAATCGCCGGCCTGTTCGCCGGACGCTGGGACCGGAACTACGCGGCCACCAAGCTGCGGACCGACCCGCTCTACTCGGCTCTAGCGGAAAATCTCCGCGGCTCCGAACTGCCGCTGCTTGATCTCGGCTGCGGTCTCGGACTCTCAGCGTTTTACCTCAGGTCCGAGGGCGTCATGGTGCCGATTCACGGCCTCGATTATGACATCCGCAAGATCGATTCCGCGTGCCTGGCCGCCAACGCCTCGGGCATCGCCGACCTTTCATTCTCCCACCACGATGCCCGCACGGGACTGCCCGAACACCACGGAAACCTCAGCATCCTCGACATCCTGCAGTTTTTCACCCGCTACGAGCAACAAACCCTTCTTCAACTCGCCGCCTCCCGGGTCCCACCCGATGGAAAACTCATCATCCGGTCCGGCCTCCGCGATCCATCGTGGCGATTCAAGATCACCGTGCTCGGTGACTGGCTGGCCAAAGCAACCTTCTGGATGAAAGCCGCACCCACCCACTATCCAACCAGCGAGGATTTCCGCCAGATCCTTTCCCCCTTCGGCACCGTGACGATTTCGCCCCTGTGGGGCGGAACCCCCTTTAACAACCATCTCATCGTCCTCCGCCGTGCTTCGACCGACAGCAGTGTATTCACGGATAGAAATTACAATCCGACCGGCGACACCCCCGGATAGAGGCTAACATTTCAAGGATCTGACATCCCCGCTTCTCCGGAATACGAGAGCATTTCTAGCAATTCAACAGTTTCTCCGCCGCTTCAGATCCCGGTCGGCAGATCCCTCACACCACACAAATTCCCCTTCGCGCCGCTGCCGCGCCTTCTGCATCTCTCCGCTTTGCCTGCACCCGTCGTGCAAGAGGCCGGTTAATTTTCGAAGCGCACGAGATCAGCATCCACTCCGACCCCGAGCTCATCTTCGCCGGAAATCGGCCCGTCGAGATCCTCGACGACAGCCAGGAGCCCGACGAGCGGCTCGCGAAAAAGAACTGAAATTCGAGGTTGAGAGTTGAATGTTGAGTGCTGGGATTTGAGTAAAAGGAACCTTGCCCGCTTCGATCCCGCCTTAACGTCCAGCTCCCAGCCATCAACCTCGGACTCTCAACTTCTTTGAAACCCGCCCTTTTCATCCTCCTCGCCCTCATCACCCCGCTCGCCGCCTTCTCGCCGGAACTTTCCCTCGTCAATCCCCGTGGCGGCCAGCGCGGCACGGAAACGGAAGTCCACTTCCACGGCGAGCGGCTTGAGGAAATCCAGGAGGCGCTCTTTTACGAGCCCGGGCTCTCGCTTTCAACCATCGACGTGAAGGACGGCAAACACGCCGTCGCGAAACTCACCATCGCCGCCGACGCCCAGTTAGGCGAACATTCACTCCGCCTGCGCGGACCCGGCGGCATCACCGAACTTCGCTCTTTCTGGGTCGGGCAGTTTCCCTCCGTCGCCGAGTTGGAACCCAACGCCACCTTCGACCAGGCACAGCGCGTCGAACTCAACCGCACCGTCGAGGGCGTGGCCGGCAACGAAGATGATGACTACTACGTCTGCACCTTGAAAAAGGGCCAGCGCCTCTCCGTGGAAGTCGAAGCCATGCGGTTAGGCCGGACGATGTTCGATGCCTACGTTGCCATTCTGGATCCGAAAAAATTCGAACTCGCCACCTGCGACGACACTCCACTGCTGCGCAACGACGCCTTCGCCTCAATCATCGCGCCGGAGGACGGCGACTATCGGTTCGTCGTCCACGAGGCCGCCTATGAAGGCACCGACGCGTGCCAATACCGCCTGCACATCGGCACCTTCCCCCGCTCCACCGCCGTTTCCCCGATGGGTGGAAAACCAAGCGAGACCGTGGAATTCACCTTCATCGGCGATCCCTCGGGCCCGATCAAACAATCCATCACCCTGCCGCAGGCCGCGGACGACCGTTTCGCCATTTTCCCTCAACACGACGGACTCATCTCGCCATCGCCGCACTGGATCACCGTTTCACCGCTAGAAGCCGCTGCGGAAACCGCCGCCACAGCCGCTCCCGCGCCTGCCGTCCCCTGCGCCTTGCATGGGATTCTCGACGGGGACGCCAAGTCCGACTGGTTCCGTTTCGCGGCGAAAAAGGGCCAGAACCTCGTCATCCGCGTGCTTGCCCGTAGCCACCGCTCGCCGCTCGACTCGGTTTTATCCGTCCATCAGGCGGACGGCAAACAACTCGCCGTCAACGACGACCAGGGTGCCCCCGACAGTATTCTCAACTGGACCAGCCCCGCCGACGGCGAGTTCCGCCTCCAGATCCGCGACCAGCTCAAGCGCACCGGCTTCGACTTCACCTATCGCATCGAGATCGCCGAGAAGTCCCCTTCCATCGCCGCCAGCCTCCCGACCGTCGAGCGGGTGCTCTCGCAGAAATGGAAGACCTTCCCCGTCCCGCGCGGCAACCGCTACGCCGCCGTCGTCAATCTCACTCGCGAAAACACCGGATGCGATGCCATTTTCGAAGCTGGGTCCCTGCCCGCCGGCATCACCATGCACGCGCCGCCCATTCCCAAGTCCATCACCACCTTCCCCGTCGTCTTCGAGGCCGCGGAGGATGCCCCCGTTGCAGGAAGCCTTCATCCGTTTTCCCTGCGCTCCACCGGCGAGGGTCCCGCCCTAACCGGCAAACTCATCGACACCATCCACCACGTGGACGTGAACAACCAGGGAGCCTATCACTCCGTCTCGCACGATCGCATCGCCACCGCCGTCACCGCCGAGGCCCCGTTCAGGATCGACCTCGAAACTCCCGCGGTGCCCATCGTGAAAAACGGCACGCTCGCCCTCAAGGTCCGCGCCACCCGCAGCGCCGGTTATACGGAGAAAATCAGCGTCCGCTTTCTGTGGAATCCCCCCGGCATCAGCGGCCCCGTCACCATCGACCTGCCCGGCGATCAGTCCGAGATCACCTACGAGCTCAACGCCAGCGCCGACGCCGCCGTCGCGGACTGGCAAGTCTGCGTTCTGGCAGAAGCGAACACCCCCCAAGGCCCGGTGCTTGTCGCCTCCGCGCTCACCCCGCTCAAAGTCGCCGAGCCCTCCATTTCGATGACGCTCGACCTTGCCGCCACCGAACAGGGCAAAGCCACCTCCATGCTCGCCAAAATCGAAACCCTCCGCCCCTTCGAGGGCCCCGCCACCGTCGAGCTGCTAGGACTCCCCCATGGCACCAGCTGCCCGCCGCAAACATTTACCAAGGACCAGACTGAACTCACCTTCCCCATCGCCGTCACCGCGGAGGCCAAGGTCGGAAAACACAACGGAGTCTTCTGCCGCGTCCTAGTCCCGGAAAACGGAACCACCATCCTCCATCAGACTGCGATGAACAGCACCCTGCGCATCGACGCCCCGTCGCCCGAGGCGAAAACCGATACCAAACCCGCGCCGGAAAAACCCGCCGATCCACAGGCCAAGGCCGAGAAACCCCTCTCACGCCTCGAACAGCTCCGCAAACAGGCGAAGCCCTGAGAAGCCATCACCCGAAGAACTCCCTCTGCTCGATTTCCTTCGGGTCCTCGAAACGGACTCCCACGCCTAGCAGCCTCACCGCGGGGTTGTTGCCACGCCTCCAGGCCTCGGCGAGGAGCTCCCCGAAGATGGAGTGATCGACGTGATGGCCGGCCCGGCGGACAACGGTCCCGCCCCCACCACCCGCCCCCGCGAACGGCAACTAGGGCGTCCCGGAGGAAAACCAGAGCCGCACGGGCGGAAACCCCGCCGCGCAACCCAAAACCAGAGCCGTGCAACCGGAAACCCCGCTGCGCAACCGGAAACCAAAGCCGCACCGGCCGGAACCAGAGCCCCTCGGACGAAAACCCCGCTGCGCAAGCCGGAACCAATGCGCGCAGGCCCAAACCAGGCTGCGCGGAGGAAAACCAAGCTGCGCAGAATTTTCCCAGACCAATCAATGACAACTTAGATCACACTCGTACTTTTGTAATAACCCATTATAATCACTATCACTTATTGGGCTCCCCCAATGTCCGTTGCCCCAGCGAAGAGACCGGATGTCTTCGCCACTTGGAATACTCAATTTATACTTTATCAATAATCCCTTGCATTCATTTAAAAAATTTTCTGGCTCGCTGGTCGGCACTCCATAAAGATCAATAATACCCACCTCCACAGCACAGTCTACAAATCGACAAAAGTCACCCAGCAGAGAATCTTTTAGATAGTCTTTAAGGGTGGGAGGTAGAGCATCTCCGCGGCCATTTAGAGGCAATAAAGCTCCAGCTCGCTCCCAACCTGATAAATCTTCGCACTTTAATACGGAAAATAAATGAAGTATCAATAGATTTACTGATTCATCATTGATCGTAAGCGATCGGCAAAATTTTGCTAAGTATATAGCTGCGAGTGCTTGCATCTGTCTTACATTCATTTCGAATTATGTTTTATTTAACTTTGACTCCCGATTGATTGAGCACGTCGGTACAAGTTTCGCACGGGCTTTTAGGAGTGCCGTGGACACCAGAAACGCTATTTGGACCCCTAACATTTGAAACACTAATTTCAGCCCCCTCTAGGCTTCGACCTTTATTCTGAGCGCGTGCCAAAGCATTCACTTCCGCACATTGCCCATTGAAAGCATTCTGGGGTGCTTGGCTAACTGCATTCTGAACATTAGCATTCTGAACCCCACCTTGATTACGGCCAATTGTAGTAGTTCCATTCTGATGTTTTATCACAGCAACTGTATTAGGTCTTTCTGATGCTGAAATGGATTGTGCTTTATCTGCAAGTCTTTGAGCTGGGGTCTTAGCTATGACAGCACTTTCTGCTTCAGCAACAGCAACAGTTCCCCTAGCTGTCATCGAAATAGCCACATCTGTGACAGCAGTGGTCGTGAGGACGACATGGAATGACAATTCCCCGAACTTCTCCGGATCTTGAACCGCCTGGTCAACATGGTTCGCTGCGACATCGAGAACGGATTCGGCGATGTTTCTTTCGTTTTGCTGGGCTGTTGCACCCAGGTTTTCAGCTGCACTTACGTATCCTTTGAATGCACCAATCCCGGATTCGAATTCCTTTTGATAGCCGGATTTGTTGCCTGACAAGACCTGTCCTAGGTTTACGGCAGGTTGTGCATTCCATGCCTTAACTCCAAGTCCCTTGGCCATGCCTCCAGCGGCGTTTCCTACTCCCTTCCAGTAGCCTTTGAAATCGCTCCACGCGTTCAGCCCATACGGATCGTAGTATGTCCAAGGGTTCTGTCTTACGTAGGCATAAACATTCGGACCATCCACGAAGCCTGCGGGGTCGCGGGAAATGAACACTCCGGCTTCGAGATCCCGGTAGCGGTGGCCTTCGTTGAGCAGGCCCGTCGGATCCTCTTCCTTGGTGTTTGCCCGCTGGCGTTCGGTATTGCTGCCCTCTTCGGCAGTGCGGGTGCCGAAGGCCTCGTAAGATGCCTGCCAGGTGGCCGTGCCGCTGTCATCGCTGGTGGATACCACGTCGCCACGGGAATTGTAGGCGTTGTAGGAACGCTGGCCGCTGCGGATGGTGAAGAGCACGCCGCCGACTCCGCCGCCCCAATCGCTGCCACGGATGAGTTCCACCTGGACGGTGCCGGAAGCGTTGGCTTCCTGCACGCTGGTGCCACTGCTGAAGGTGAGTTCGGTGAGCGAGCCTCCTGCGGCGGATTCATCCCTCACGATGCGTCGTCCGCGGTGGTCGTAGGTGTAGCCGTAATCGCCGCCGGGCGTCTCCAGGCCGGCGAGACGGTTCTCGTTGTCCCACGTGTAGGTATCGGTTCCTGCGGAGGTGACGCGGGATTGGCGGTTGCCGTTTTCATCGTAGGAGAAGTTGTGGGTGGCAGGCTGGCCGGACGGGCCGTAATTCCTGATCTGGTTGGAATTCGCCCCATTGTTTCCGTTGCCGAAAAGGTATTCGATGACGGTGGCACCGACGGTTTTTGCCACGCGGTTGTCCGCGAGGTCAAAGCCGTAACCGTTGGCGGTTGCCGTTCCGGTAGCGGGGGTGATGGTTTCGGTGCCCAGCCGGCTGCAGTGGTCGTAGGTGTTGGAAACCACGCGGTCGGCCATGCCGGAGAAGCTGTGGTTTTCCGAGCAGCGCAGGACATTGCCGACTGCATCGTGGCTGAAGGGCCACGGGCCGACCGCCTGGGAGTAGTCGAATGAGGAAACCACGGAACCGGCCGAAGTTCGCTCGCTCATGAAGAGGGTGCGGCCCAGCTTGTCGCGGGTGGTGGTGGTGGCGTTGCCGTTGGGCAGCGTCTTGCGGGTCACGTTTCCGCCAAGGTCATAGGCGTAAATGGTGGTTCTGCCGGATGGGATTGTGGCGGACGAACGCTCCTCGCAGGTGATGAGACGGTTGAGACTGTCGTAGGTGCAGACCAGCGTGGTGCCGGTGCGGCCGTAGGTGGTTTGTTTGCGATTGCCCGCCTTGTCGTATTCCGGATGGGTGTGAGTAACTCCAGCTGAGGTTTCGCTGGTGAGGCGGTCGAGTTGGTCATAGCCGAATGCGGTATTGCGGATCGAACCGGGGTCATTCGGATAGGTGACGCCCAGAACCTTGCCGGCCTTGTCGTAAGCGAGGTGGCGGTTATCCGCATGGGTGGTTCCGGAAGTGCCCGGAAGATAGATCACGTCTCCCAGACGGTGGAGATCGTCGTAGGCATAGTTGGTCCTGTGCCCCTTGCCATCGACACGCGAGGTCTGAACCAGTGCATCGAACTCAAAGGTTTCGGTCCGTTGCAGGGATTTGCCCGGATCCCAGATGATTCCGGTCTTGCGGGCGAAGCCATCAAAGGTGAAGGCTGTTTGATGGGCCTCACCGTCGGTAACCTCGATGACGTTGCCGGAGTCGTCATGAACATACGAAACGAGTGCAGTGGAGGGATTCGAGCTGCGGTAGGAGGCCGGGTCTAGTCCGCTCGCTGGCAGGGCGGCCGGGCTTCCGTTGGTTGGATTGCAGGCGGTGGCGGCAAGGCGGCCGAGTCCGTCGTAGGCATTGCTCGTTAGATTGCCGTTTCCATCCTGCACCGACCGGACCAAGCTTGCTTTGTCATAAGTGGTGGTGACGGTGAGATCGTGTGTTCCTGGAGCATTCACATCGGCGGAAGGATTGCCGGTCTGTGGGTTGGTGCGGATTTTGAACAAACGGTTCGCGTTGTCGTAGAACTTGCGGGTGCTAGATCCGCGGGCATCGGTAGCGGCAATTTCATTACCCGCGTCGTCGAAAAACACCGTGGTAGTGGGGCGGACGTTGGCAACCGGTGCGTCGGGATTTGTGGCATTGGTGACGGGAGGCTGTTGGGTCCGCCACTTCCGGTTGCGGAGGTCGTAAGCGAAATCCGTCCGGCGGTTGAGCGAGTCGATCACGGCCGAAACATTCCCGGCATCGTCGTATTCCGTTTCCGTGACGGGGGAATTGCTGGTGATTTGACCGGTAGCAGAATCAGGTTGAAAAACCTTCACCGGTCTACCGACGCTGTCGTATTCAGTTTCAGTCCGCCGTGACAGGGCATCGACAATCCCCCAGAGCAAACCAGTACTCGTGTAATGCTTGGAAGCGGTCAGTACGAGATTCGCGTCGGAATTTCCGAATCCATCAATGACTCCGGATTCGCGTCCAAGAGCGTCCCGCGTGGTCTGGGTGACCTTGCCGAGCGAATCCGTCACCGTGCTGACGAGACCTTCGCGGCCGTTCGCATTCACCGTGCCATAATTGAACTGGGTGGTTCGGGAGAACCCAGGTTTGTATTCGGACTTGGTTTCGAGAGGGCGATAGACGTCATCGTACTCTGCGCTGTCCGACAAGGTAGTGTCCGCCTGTCCATGGGTCATGGAAACCGAGTTGTGGCGGATGGTGCCGGTGGGCTTTACCGGGTTGAGCAAGCCGCCGCCGGTGTTCTTCGAAATGTTATAAGACAACTCTTCGTGAGAGATATCCCTGGATAAAGCGGCCAGCGAGGTGAGTGCGGCAAGGCCTCCGTCGGCTGATACTTCCGGCACCCCTCTGAAAATATGTTTGGGCCGGTGCAGATCATCGCGGAAGCTTACTGTCGTGTATCTCCTAGAATCGACCTCCTTCAGCATCTGCCCTACCTTATCGTAGGCGTATTGGTTGACGATGTCCTCGTTGAGGCTGATCTGGTTGTTGCCATCCATGTCCCGGGCGGATTTGACGATCCTGCCCAGACCATCACGTTCCATCAGCGTTGAGTGACCAGCTTCATCGGTTTCCCGAATTTTTGCGTTGTTGGCGTTGTAACCATAGCTTTTGGACGTAGGCGTGGCGCTGTTGCTTGCAAAGGTTACCTGTTCCAGGCGGCAGCGCTCGTCATATACGAACGTGGTTTCGATGTTTCGTGGATCCAAGGTGGTCCCCTTCTGGTTGTTGAGATCATAGGTGTGGACGGTAACGAGGTTTTTCCCCAATGGATCGACCATTTCCTTCCAGATCCTTCCATACGCATCCGGGACATATTCTACGACCAGATCCTGCTCCCACGACTTACCGGAGAAGTTGGAAAATGCCTTGCGGGTTTTCCGCGTCATAAATCCAGGGAATGTAGCATTGCCGTATTCGTAGATTTCTCTCTGCAGCAAGTTTCCTCCGGGATCTCTGACGGTCATCTCTTTACGTCTACCCAGCGTGTCCACAGTGTATTCCGTAACCGCGCCATGATTGTCCGTCAGGCTCGTCAGCATCCGGTGGTTTCCGTAAGCGTAGTTCTCAATTCTACCCAAAGCGTCTGTTTTTCTAGTGGGGTCCGCCCACTTGGTAAGAAAGTCCGGCTTGTCCGCCAAAGTGATACGAGGACTGGAGGGCCGTGCCTCCTCAAAACCCCAGAGAGTTTCATTTCCGCAGAAATCGACGGCTCGTTTCAGGCTGAGTCCGGAATTGGGATCAAATTCGAAGGATTCAGAGCCTAGGAGATTATCCGCCGCATCTTTGTACTGGAGCGTCATGTCGGAGTGATAAACGAGCCATTGGGTGGAAACGTTGGAGGTGCCACCCGCGTTACTTGAATCAGTATCGATGATCTCTCCATGGGTTCCTCCAAATGTGTAGGTGTATTTTATACCAGTCGCATCAGTGACATTGGATCCGCTAGTCGATGAGAACGAAGGTCCATAGGTCGTTTGAGTCGCTGCGGTTTTGGAAAACGACGCCTGGGTGTTCATGGTGGGCCAGGAGACATTCGTGACCATCCGAGGCACTCCATACTGGACGCGGAGGGATGCGCCCGCCTGGGGAGTTTTGTTGACATCTTTGACATAGGTTCTGGCCCTTGCGGCCACTTCCGATGGCAGCGAGCTCAGGCTTGCTGTGATGGCGAGTCTTCCGAGGGAGTGATCATACCATTTCTTCGTACGGTCGAATCCGTAGGTGAAAACCCGTTGGGCGTATCCGTCGCGCTGGATGGTTTTGAGGTTTGCATGCAGGTGACGGGTAACCCGAGTTCCGACGCTTTCCTGATCGGACACCACCTCGTATGTGTAATTTTCCTTCGCTCCTCCAGGGAACTCCACCCACGCGAGTTCCTGATAAGGATATTCAAAGGTAGTTGAAGGAATGGTAACAGTCCGGTCGGTGTAATGAAAGCTGGTGGTGTTGCCCATCGCGTCGGTGATGGAATTGATCCTTCTTCCATTGAGGCTCCGTGCGATGATCAGCTTCTGGTTCGTTCGACCGACGGCACGGATCTCAACGGGTATCAGGGAATAAGGATTCGTGCCATAGTCATACTCGACTTTTTCGCCGAAACGGTCTTCGACCTCGACAAGTCTCCAATACTTGTGGCGTACCACTGTCGGAGTTGTTTCTAGGCGGTCCGAAGAATACATGAACCATGCGTCGCAGGGGCTATAGGTGAGCTTGTTTCCAAACTTCTTCTTCAGAACGATGTCGGTGCCTGCTTTCGTCAGTTCATTGAGGTAAGTTTTCTTGTCGGTTAGCGAGGACGGCCAGGGGAAGAAGGTTGCCAAGTTGTCCGAGGTGCCGAACCTTTGGCCCCGGCCCCCTTCGTCCACCACATTCACGCTTGTCGGACGTGTGGTGCTGCTGCCTAGAGTTTCAACAGTTTCTATGTAGGAGCAAAGATTCGACGCCCAGGAGATTCCGAACGGTGAAGTAATTTCCTCGGTGGGGCGGAGACCGCTACGGGTCGACCAGGAGGTTTCCCTGACTGAGGCATTCGCTTCAAGTCGGAGATCACTGGCCGCGAGGGGAATCGAGGCGAACGAGTTGTCGTGGTGCAGGCTGAGGTCGAAGGCGTCCACGTAGGATTCTTCAGCAGCCTCGTCGCTTTCGGTTTCTGATTCGGGTTTGGTGTCGGGGATAGGGCGTCCGAAGTGGGAGATTTTCCGGAAGCGGGGACCGGTGGCGTCGCTGCCTGAGTAGCTGTTCGCGTAACCAAGTTGGGCGATGGGGACGAGGTAGTTGCGTCTCGTCGCCCAATTGTAGCCAGTTGGGAATACACCAGTCTGGGATTGGTTGGCATTGATGCTCCTGAAGATGGGATGGTTTGGATCGTTGGTCACAATCAAGAAATCATTGGACGTAATGGACCACGAATGCCTGAAGTCCGGCGTGGGGAAATCTCCGTTGGCATCGACTCCCGCCAATCCAAGGTACTGCAAGTTGGTTTCATACGTTTTCCTACTGTCTAGCTGCAAAGTCTGGATGTTGCTGTAAGCTGGATACTGCCATCCGCCACCTGAATCCCGCGGGTAAGGGACGGTTGCGAGGCCCATATCGTTACCAATTCTCATACGCCAAGACTCCTGATTCGTAGTGTAGCCGACATCGGGAACGAAGAATCCGATGCTGTCAGCGACATGGAACGTAACCTTGTAGGAATCCCCGTTCGCATAGTTGCCGACACCGAGATTGCCCATGGGTTGGACGTTTGCGTTGGTGATCGTGCCTCCGAAATGAGAGCTGGGGGCGAATGGAGTACGCTGGGCATCAAGAGGATTGGATCCGTTTTCGATTTCGAAGGCATCGGAAAATCCGTCTGAATCGCTGTCCGAGGCAGCGGAGCTGGTGCCGTAGGTGAGTTCATCGATGTCGCTCAGGCCGTCGACATCGCCATCTGCGCTGCTGTTAAATATGAGTGGATCATACCCCAATCGACCTAGTTCGAAGCCATCGGAAAACTGGTCTCCGTCGGTATCATAATAGTTCGGCTTAGTGCGGGCTAGGAACTCTTGGAGACTGACTAACCCGTCACCATCCGGGTCTCCCGAGGCGTCTGCCGAGCTTCCCGGATTTAAACCATAACTGATTTCCCAGTAGTCCGGCATGTCGTCAGAGTCGTTATCAAATAAAGTTTTGAGGCGGATATAGCTGGGGAGAGAGAATGCCCCATCCGAACTTGAGGCAATCGCGGTGATATCAAAATTCCCCCATGTGGTTGGAGTGTAAGTATAGGTGTAAGGCTCCGCATCATCTTCACCTAGTATGTAGCCATCCGCGTAAAAGAACATTTTATCAATCACTCCCGAACTAATCGTGGCGTTCGCTTCCACCTCCGAGCTTCCTCCAAAACGTACCACGGTGTCATTCGCTGGAGATGTAATCGAAGCTTCTGGAACCGCTTGACTTATGTGAAACCCGACAACGGGGCGAGGTTCGCTATATTGTGCTGAAAATGCATTTGCGAACAACCCATCACTTCCGTCTCCCCACGCTAATATGGTTCCATCATCTTTGAGAATATATGAAATACCAGATCCTGCATATATTTTGCCGTCAATCCCTATTTTGGTATCAATCACCTGCACCGGTGTTGTCCGGTTCGTAGTGCTCCCATCTCCCAACTGCCCCCTTGAATTGTTGCCCCATGCCCAGATCGTGCCGTCCGACTTCACTGCTAGTGAATGATAATCTCCGGCTGAAATCGAAACAATTCCAGAGAGGCCGGGCACTAGCACCGGGTTTTTTAAGTTCGTTGTGCTCCCGTCTCCCAACTGGCCGTATGAATTGTTTCCCCACGCCCAGATCGTTCCATCCGCTTTCAAAGCCAGCGTATGATTAGATCCCGCAGAGATTGAAATAACTCCCGTCACGCCAGTTACTTGCACCGGCGTAGTCCGCTTCGTGTTGCTCCCGTCTCCTAGTTGCCCATAAGCATTTCCTCCCCATGCCCACATTGTCCCGTCCGATTTCAATGCAAGTGAGTGATCGACTCCCGCCGATATTGAGGTAGACCCGGTAAGACTGCTCACTTGCACTGGCACTGGCCGGTTAGTCGAACTTCCATCTCCCAGTTGGCCGTAAAAATTGTATCCCCATGCCCAGACCGTTCCGTCCGATTTCAATGCGAGCGAATGAGATTGGCGCGTCGAGATTGAAAGCGCTCCCGCGAGACCACTCACTTGCACTGGAATTGTCCGATTCGTCGTGGTCCCGTCTCCCAGTTGTCCGGAAGAGTTGTTGCCCCATGCCCAGGCCGTTCCGTCCGAGATTAACACAATCGAATAATACATTCCTGTAGCGACAGAAACCGCCGCTGCTACGCCAGGCACTTGCACTGGAGTTGTCCGGTCCGTAGTGCTCCCATCTCCGAGTTGGCTAATTCCATTGTAACCCCATGCCCAGACCGTACCGTCCGATTTGAGCGCTAATGAGTGCCTGCTCATGGACGACATTGAAATGGTACCCGTCAGGCCACTCACTTGCATTGGCTTTGTCCGTATTGTTGTGCTCCCGTCTCCTAGTGCGCCGGCTCGATTATTTCCCCATGCGCAGATCGTTCCGTCCAATTTCAACGCAAGTGAATGATTGCCTCCGGCCGAGATTGAAACGCCGGCAGTGAGACCGTTCACTAGTAGGGGCGTCATTCGGTTTGTCGTGCTTCCGTCTCCAAGTTGGCCAGTAGCATTGCCCCCCCACGCCCATACTGTTCCGTCCGATTTCAATGCCAGCGTGTGGGCATACCCCGCCGCAATTGAAGCAACCCCACTCAGGGCAGTCACCGATACGGGGGTGGTTCGGTTCGTCGTGCTTCCGTCTCCGAGCTGGCCGTTGTAATTGTATCCCCATGCCCAAACAGTACCGTCCGACTTCAGCGCTATTGAATGATTGCTCTTGGATGAAATGGAGACTGCACTCGTCAGACCACTTACCTGCACCGGTATTGTCCGTCTTGTCGTACTTCCGTCACCCAGTTGGCCGTAATAATTGTTTCCCCACGCCCAGACCGTGCCGTCCGATTTTAACGCTAGTGAAAGATTTCCCCCGGATGAAATCGAAATAACTCCCGTAAGTAATGGCACTTGAATAGGTGTTAGTCGTGTTATGATGGTCCCGTCACCCAGTTGGCCGCTTCCATTGTAACCCCATGCCCAGACCGAGCCGTCCGATTTCAACGCCAGCGAATGGTCGTCCGATGCCGAAATAGAGATAGCACCTGTCAGGCCGCTTACCTGTACCGCCGTTGTCCGGTTCGTCGTGCTCCCGTCTCCCAGTGCGCCAACTCCATTGTAACCCCATGCCCAGACCGTGCCGTCTGATTTCAATGCTAGTGAATGGCGTTTTCCTGCGGCTACTGAAACAGCGCTTGTTAACCCATTTACTTGTACCGGCGATATCCGGCGTATTGTGCTCCCGTCTCCCAGTTGGCCATAGGTGTTATCTCCCCATGCCCAGATAGTTCCGTCCGATTTTAACGCATACGAAGATACTTGACCTGCGGAAACCACTCCCTCCACCGCGAGAGCAGTCCCGTTGAAGGCGAGTCCGATTCCCATTAGGACTGCAACCCTCCAAAAAGAACTCACCTCAAAAATTGCCGATGCACGAAATATTCCTCTTTTCCAAGTGGCCATGATACTGGAGAACCGTTTTCTTCTCGATAAAAATGTATTGTTGTTCATGATCAGTAAAATCTGCGGTTCTAGGGGATGCGGAGCCGTGGCAGGCATGAGTGCCTTGCGATGGCAAGAATTAAGGCCATTCGGGCGTTTAAGTCGACTCCCGACAATCAAATAGAGTTAGGAAAAGTGGACAAAACAGGTTCTGATCCTGATAGGCGATTATGACGATTGGCCATCAGAGGTTTTCTGGATCGAACATCCTGTGCCGTTCGGATTCGAGAAACGCGGTCGGCGAAACACCTACTTGTGCCCGGAATTCTCTGGAAAAATCCGGAGGGTGACGAAATCCCAAAATTTTGGCCAAGTGCCCGATCTTCTCACCTTCCCGAAGAAGGTGGCAGGCTCGAACGATCCGTATTTGGCGCAGCCAGGTCTTTCCTGCGATACCGATGCTGCGTTCGATTATTCGGGCCAGCGTGCGCCGACTGAATCCAAGCGCTCGACCCAGTTCGTCGAGATTCCAGGCGCCTGAATCGAAAAGCGGTTCCAGCGGGATGCTCCGGCCCTTGGCTGGTTCTTGGAAATACCATCTGCCGTTCCAAACTTCGATGCATTTGGGCTGTTTGTTTCCGGTTTTGCTGGGAATGGAGCCTCTGGTGCCAAAGGTAGAGGAAGCCGGAATTGGACGCATTGGGAAACGATGAGTGATTACTTGAGGGATAGTTGCTCCTACATTTCTTTCTCGTCAACCGGCGAATCCTTTTGTGACGCCTCTGACACGCAATGCGTTGGGACAAAATAAGATTCCGGCTCCGTTGTTCGGAGCGAGGCGATGGAATTTCTAGGACCTGTTTCGACGGGTTCAGTTCGATGGGAATAGTCCATAACAACAGGCATTCGGCGGCTGATCGCATCTCAAGCGTAAATTGCGAACCTTCACCCAGAAATAAAACAGCTCCACCCGCCAGGGATGGAGCTGTTTTACCGTCGGTCGGATGTTCAGAGACTAAGGAACCGGCGGAGCGGGCGGCTGAGTTTCCTCGGGACCGCTGCCTCCGGTGCGGTGGATGCGGGAGGCGGTGGCCCACTCGGCGAGGATCTCGGGATCGCGGCGGAAGCGGTTTTTGACGGAGGTGTTGAGGCTTTTGATGAGGTCGCGGGCTTCCTTGACGAGGGCGCGGTTGTGGGCGTTGTCGCCGATGTCTTCGATGCGGTCGTCGGTTTGCTCGGACTTTTTGCCATCGATGGCGGCGAGGTCTGCCTGAAGGTCGGCGACGAAATCGGCGGGCAAGGCGTATGCGATAAACTTGGCGGCGGTGGCGGGCACCTGGAGTTTTTCAAGGAATGCGGTGGCGGTGGAGATGATTTCCCGGTGGGTGTCGTCGCCAAGGCGGAAGTCGGCGGAGAAGCCGGGCTCCTTGCGGGCGATGGAGCGGGCGGTGTCCGCGATGGCGAGGAGGTCTTCCCAGACTTCGTCAAAGAGGTGGTTGCGTGCTCCGGTGGCGGAGCTTGCCGGGGTGCCTGGCGTGGAATCCGAGGGAATCAACCCGGCGGTGATGGCACCCGCGCGCGCAAAGTCGGTGAGGGCGATGCTGCCAGCCGGGAACGCGGCGAGATTCGCGGCGGCGAAGCGGTTGATGCGCCCGAGGGCTTCGATCACGGCATTGTCTTTGTCATTCATGGTGCTAGTGTTACGTAAAATTTCATTTGTCGGTTAGTTAATTTTAAAATTGTACGATTCTGAGGATGTGTACAATCGGACAGGTGCCCGCTAAATTACACCGAATCAAGCTATCGAAATCCGAACGCCATGAACTCGAAGCCCTCCGCGATCAAAAGCGCGGTAAGGCCTCCGGCATCATGCGTGCGGTCGCATTGTTGCTTTCCGACGAAGGCCCGCAGGGTCCTGCGATG
>JANPKJ010000008.1:0-147957 GCA_031425955.1 Akkermansiaceae bacterium
A
This sequence comes from Akkermansiaceae bacterium, assembly GCA_031425955.1. Classification (GTDB taxonomy): domain Bacteria; phylum Verrucomicrobiota; class Verrucomicrobiia; order Verrucomicrobiales; family Akkermansiaceae; genus Luteolibacter. The sequence continues at coordinate 2 of JANPKJ010000008.1, forward strand.
ACCGCCAATCTGTTCTCCTACCCCGACTCGGCGTTATGATGAAATGACTGCCCCTCGGCCGCGTGTACGCGGCCGATCCCCCAAGGGGATGCGGGCCGGCTTGGGAGCGGCCCGGCGCTCGACCCGCCTCGCTGTTCACCGCCCCTGTTTCAAAGGACTTGCCATGCCAAGACCCATCACCCTCTTCAGCGGCCAATGGGCCGACCTCCCGCTCGCCGAACTCGCTCCACTGGCCTATGAAATGGGCTACGATGGCCTGGAACTCGCCTGCTGGGGCGACCACTTCGACGTGGATGCCGCCGCCACCAGCAAGTCCTATGTGAAGGAAAAATGGGAGTTGCTCGCCGACCACGGTCTGACTTGTTATGCCGTTTCCAACCACCTCGTCGGCCAAGCGGTGTGCGATCTCATCGACGAGCGGCACAAGGCGATCCTCGCACCCGACGTCTGGGGCGACGGCGACCCGGAAGGTGTCCGCAAGCGGGCGGCGAAAAAAATGATCACCACCGGCAAGGCGGCGCGCGCGTTCTTCAACGCCAAACCCGGTCGCAACGGCAAGGACGATTTCCCGGCTGTCGTCAACGGCTTCACCGGATCCTCGATCTGGCACTCGCTTTACGCCTTCCCGCCGACCTCGCAGGAGTATTACGAAAAGGGCTTTAAGGACTTCGCCAAGCGCTGGCTGCCGATCCTGGATGCATACGAAAAACTCGATGTGAACTTCGCCCTCGAAGTCCACCCTACGGAAATCGCCTTCGACATCGCCTCCGCCCAACGCGCTCTGGCAGCGGTTGGAAATCACAAGCGTTTCGGCTTCAACTACGATCCGTCGCACCTCGGCTATCAGGGAGTGGATTACGTGAAGTTCATCCGCGACCTCGGCAGCCGGATCTATCACGTCCACATGAAGGACGCCTGGTGGAACCACGGCGACGGCTCGGTCGGCGTCTTCGGCGGGCACACGAATTTCGGCGATGCCCGGCGCTTCTGGGACTTCCGTTCGTTAGGCCATGGCGACATCGAGTTCGAGGACATCATTGTCGCGCTCAATGACGTCGGCTACAAAGGGCCGCTTTCCGTCGAGTGGGAGGATATCCGCATGGACCGCGTGCACGGCGGGGAGGAAGCCGCTGCGTTCGTGCGCAGCGTGGATTTTCCCACGAGCAAAATCGCGTTCGACGCGGCGTTCGACAAGTCGAACCAGTGAGGCGCGCCAGCCCGGGTCCATCACCGACTCGGGCTGAAGTGTCTCTCGATTTCCTCCCGCTCACCCGCGGGAAGGCTGCGGAGCCACTGCGCAGCGGCATCAGGTTCATACTTTCGCCAGGAGTCGGCGACGTTTTTCATGACACCCATCCTCACAGGGCCCACAGGTAGATCCTCCTGCGCCCAGCGGCTCGCCGGTATCGGATCCTCCAATGCCCAGCCGATGGCGAACCGCATGATGGAGGGTTCCACTTTGCCTTTGTCGATGTTCGACTTCTTGGAGATGCCTAACGGATCATTCAGATAGCGGGCAATCCCCTCGGCGCGCAGCCAGGTAAAGGCGCTGAGATCGCCACGGCTTGCGCCCGTGATCTGCGAATCATGCATGACGCAACGCAATGCGACGAAATCCTTCTGTGCGTCTGAAAGCGCGGCAAAGCCGTCGCGAAAAACCGCGGTGGTTCCGGCACTCCAGTCGAGAGACGACTTGGCAAACTTGTCCGGCAGTCCCCGCTCACTGGCATACGCCCCGATCCACTCCTGCGCCGTCAGTTTCAGCGGTGCCTCGGACTTCCGCGCTGCGGTAACCGGAGCGTTTTTGATGGAATTCCTCGCCATTGCGATCTCCTTCGGGTCCGTGAGTTCCGCCAGACAATCCTCGGCTCGCTGGCGGTCTTTCCCTGCCAGACGGCTGAAGCCGTTGGAAAGCAGATCTCTCCTGTCCCTCGGCCGCAAATCAGCGCGTTCTAGCAGTCGGACCGCTTGTTCCGGATCCCGGTTGATGAGCCCGCTCATGCCCAGATCGAGAAACTTGCTGACCATCGATTCCGACAAACCATGTGCTGATAAATCTACATCCAGCCAGAATTTCGGATCAGCATCCATCACCATGAAAACCGAGTATTCCGACAGCGCAGCGGCGGCGAGCCATCCCTTCGGCAGGATGGTGGCGTGCTCTAACGCCATGACTGCAAATCGGTCCGATGAAATCGCCGCGACGAACTGATCCAATCCATTCGGCTCATTTTTCATCCGCTCGATGATGGCGGGGAAATCGTCGGTGGCGGGAGCCACGTTGAGTGCCCGTTGGGCTACGGCCCGCAGGGATGCCGGCCATGCGGACTGATGTTGAATGACGTCCTGCGGATGGTCGCGGGCGATGGTGACGAGCAGGTCGGCAAGCCACATTGAGGAAGATTCACCAAGACGCTCGTGAATCACCGGTGCCTGTGCCAATGCAAGCAGGGGCTTTTGACGGACGATTCCATCGAAGGTGGTGTAGGCGAGGTGGTTCAACTGATTCGAAGCCTCGATCTGCCAGAGCCAAGCGATGACACCCTCGGGATCGCGCTTCGCCCAGAGGCGGATGATCGCGTCGAGATCCCCCGTATTCCGAAACACACATTGGCTTGCCAAGCCGGCAGGATCCTGCGCCAGCCAGCGCTGCCGGATGATGCGGTCAAAAACCCATGCATCCAGCCCGGCGGGAAAGGGATACCATCGACCATCCAACCAATCCGCCATTTCGGAAACCGGCACGCTGCGGGCAAGATGGACCGCCGCTCTTTGACGGTCCTCTTCGCTGCGCGCGCCGAGCACCGGAGCAATCGCCTGTTTCACGTGTTCTGGAAGGGCTGGGACCTCGCTTCTCATCGGTTCCGGAATTTCCTTCCGCGCACCAGCAACGAAACCGATGACGGCGGTGCATAGAAACACCCCTAGCGGAATGGCGAATCGAATTGCCTTGGCGGATTTCATTGCGGGTTATCCCTCAGCGTTTGGTTCACCTTGTCGCGGACCGATTCCGGTAAATCCGCGGTTTTCAACCATTCCGAGAGCGCGTTCCGGTCATGCTGCGCCCATTGATCAGTCACCTCATCGATGCGGGCCCCACGTGCCTCTTCTTCCCCGATACCCTGCGCCCACCGAATCGCAGTCGGAAAATCCCGCCGATGGGCAAATGTCCACGCCATCAGGCCGGTCCCGCCATCGTGCACCGGACCATCGGGGTGTGCTTCCAGCCATTTTGCGAAGCCATTCAAATCGCGTTCCGACCAGGCATCGGCCAATCGACCGAGCGCTCCATGCCACGGGTTCGACAGCATGCCTGGAACCTTGCGGTGCGTGGCCAGAGCAAGATCCAGCGTCCGGGACGGATTCAAATCCAGCAGCGCTCCTGTAAAATCCTTCATCCCTCGAAGTTCGACAAAAACACCGCTAAAATCGTTTGATCCCGCAATCCGGTCATACATCTGCACCGCGTCCGGACATACCGTTAGCATCTCTTCCAGCGTTTCGAACGCCCGATCCGGATTCACCGCCAATTGCCGTCTCCCGATTTCCGTAAACCACTCCGCCGCGATCCGCGGAGATTTGTTAGCGCGGGCCAGAAGGATTGCCGCATCAGGATCCGACTCCATGGTCTTGAAAAACTCAGCCCGTTCCATCGCCCGGCGGATCCGCCCCTGCGGTTGCTTCTGCGCGAGTGCCGACAGTCGGGGTAGGTTCGCATCGGCAAGTGTGGCGCTGAAATCGTCCAGATACGGATCGTCCGGGCCGTCACTTGGTTGGGCTTTCAGCCATTCCAAGGCCGCATCCGGATCATTCCGGGTCCAAACGCCCATCACGGCGGGCAAAAGTCCTGCTTGATAGAGACGCATGAAATTGAGCGCCCCCTTGGGATCTTCGTCGGCAAGCCGAATGGCGACCCGGCGCACCGCGTCCTGGGTCGCCAGCGCCGGCTTTAAAGCAAAAGCCTTCACTGCGGACTCGGGATGAAAATCACCGAGCGCGGCCATCGCAGCGATCGCAGCACGCTCTGGAAGATCCTTGATCCGGGAAAGCGCGGACTCGGGGTCGAGGACCGCCCGCGCCCATTCCATAGCCGGCATTCCATCTTCACCGGCGGCCTTCATGGCGGATGTTGGGTCCAGTTTCAGCCAGCGGACAAACAACAGATTCACATGCCCGGCCTCCGGCAGGCCCCGCTCGCGCCATGCCGACCACAAGTCCCAGATGTCTGCCGACGATGCGTCCAGCAGCCAAAGCACGAGTCGCTCCTCCAGTTCGGCTCCTTCAAGCTGCAAGAGACTCCCGACCGAATCCGCGGACTTCGGCTCTGGCAGTGGAATCGCGGGACTTGATAGAACCTGCGGCGGGAGGGGGACTCCCGGTTCCGGTTTGAGCCTCCGGAATCCGTAACCCACGGCTAGACCTCCGATGCCGGCAGTCAGGATCACCAGTAATTGCGCCGTTCCCATGGATTTTCTCCGAAGCAATACCAAGCAAGCAGCCAGCCGCGACGTTGGCAAGATTCCTCGGAACCGAACCATTTTTTTCTGTCCGGCCATGGCAGGAATCCGGTAGATACCGTGACATGACTCGACCATCGATGATCGCCATGCTGTCACTGCTCATTTCAGCACATGCCCGGGCATTCGACGATAAGGCGGTATCCGCGAAGAACGAACTCATCTCCGCGATCCAGGCGGAGGATCAATCCCGCGTGAAACCCGACGCCACCGCTACCGGGAAAAGCGGGATTGCCTACATCCGCAGCCTCGATCAGGCGTTCCGGCAGGAATCCAGGCAGCAGATTGATTATTCACTGGGGCAAATCGCCGAAAGCTACCGCTCGCCGGAAGTCGCCCGCGCCATCGACGGCTTGCAAACCGCTCTCGTCAAGGATGCGGAACAGCGGGAAAATGCCGAACTTGCCAGACTGGAAGCACTCACCCTGGAGGTCACAACGGTCTTGAAAGGAGCCTCCGAACCCGAGGACATCGATGCCTTGATCGAAAAACTCAACAAACTCGGCGAGAACTCCCCGGACCGGCGGAGCGAGAAGGTGGCGGCTGCCTATCAGTCGATGCGGCCGCTCAAACCGTTTGTCTCCAGCTGGCAGGACTACCTGCAATCGCTGAAAAAGGGCAATCGGAAGAAAGCCAATCAAACACTCCAGAACCTGGTGGGATCTAGCGGTTCCATCCCGCTTCCACGTTCGATGCTGATCGCCCTGATCGATGAGACCTCCGAAGCCGGAGACGCACCGGACGTCGTGCCGGCGGAAATCAAGGAGCTTGATGACATCACTCCGGCCCTTCAGAAGATGCGCACCCATTCGGCTAACAACCGGATGGGGGCTTCGGGCCTGCCGTATGCGGAATCGGACCCCCTTGTCCGGTCTCTCGGACAGATCGACCGGATCTACCAGAACTTCAAAGCGGGGTTGCCGGTAAGTCTGGAATTCATCACTGGCACGGGTGATTCCACCGGCATCGCGGGAGATGAGACCTCCACCCGCCTCAAGGCAAAGCTATTGCTGCTGATCCTTCCCCGCCTGGTGGGAGCGCCCGACAGGACGGTGGCCAAACCCGGAGAAAATGCCATCGCGTTCATCGAGCGGATGATTCGCGAGACAGGCGAGCGCGGCGACCTCGACGGCTGTGCCCGGGCCTTCGAGATCAGTCAGACATTGAAGCGCAACTCCGCGGGCCAGGGCTCTTTGCAACTGCTTCGTGGTGCCCAGAGCCAGGAGGCGGCGGGCCAGACGGTGCTTGCGGTGATTTCCTATCAAAGCGCGCTGGTAGCAGGATGCGACCCGATCCTTGCAGGTCTGGTTGGCAAACGTCTTGAGGCAATCAAACGGGACCACCCCGACGATTTCAAGCGGGCCATGGAAAGCTTGTTGATCCTTCGGAAATGAATCCCGGCCTCTGCCATTTCACGCCTCGGCGTTCACTTGCGGCAGTCACTTGCCCACCGGCGTGGACGCCGCTTCGTGAAGTTCCTCGGCGGCTTCGAGTTCGGCGCGTTCCTTGGCGATGACGCGGACGAGCTTGAGGATGGTTTCCTCCCAGTTTTCCAACAGGGCGGCGGCTTGGGCACTGCCGGTGCGCTGGTGGTGGTGCTCGATGAGCACCTTCACCTCGGCAATGTCCTGAGAGCGGCGGATCGGCATGGCGACGACCATCTCGGAATTCACGCGGGAGAAGAATTTCCCGTCCACGTCATAAACGTAGGCAGTACCGCCGGACATCCCGGCACCGAAGTTTTTCCCGGTCTTGCCGAGGATAACGACGCTGCCGTTGGTCATGTATTCGCAACCGTGGTCGCCCACACCCTCGACGACGGTAGTAGCTCCGGAATTCCGCACCGCGAAGCGCTCACCTGCGCGGCCGTTGGCGAAAAGCTTGCCGCCGGTGGCTCCGTAGAGGCAGGTATTGCCGCAAATCGTGTTGGTGGCGGCCTCGAATTTCGCGGTGTCGGACACGCGGATGATGATTTCTCCAGCGGCCATGCCTTTGCCGACGTAGTCATTCGCCTCGCCGATGAGTTCGAGCTTCACGCCGCCGACGAGGAAGGTGCCGAACGACTGCCCGGCGGTACCGTGGCAGGTGATGTGAATGGTGTTCGCCGCGAGTCCGCGGTCGCCGTGGATTTCGGCGATGCGCCCGGAGAGGCGGGTGCCGATATTGCGGTTGGTGTTGATGACGTTGTAGGTCAACGAGATCGGCGGGCGGTCGGGGAGCAGTTGGATGGCTTCGAGGACTTCCAGGGATACCGAGCCTTCGCCGTATTCGGGGGATTCCGGGGCCGAGCGGTTGGAAACCGCCGCAACGAGGTCTTTGAGGATCTGGAGATCGAGCTCGGACTTGGTGAGGCCGTCGTTGCGGGTTTTGGCACAGATGCGGGAGACCGACTCGACGGGCGTACCCAGGCTCTTCGCGAGGGTGGGAACCACGTCCTTGAGCAAAGCCGAGAGGTCGAGCGTGTTGGCTTTCGGGTGATCCGGGATGTGGCGTTGTTTGAGAAACTCCGGGCGTCCGATGAGTTCGTCGAGCGTGCGGACGCCGATTTTAGCCATGTAACGGCGGGCTTCTTCGGCGACGGCGGTGAAATAGTTGATGACCATTTCCGGCGTCCCCTTGAACTTGGCGCGGAATTTCGGATCGGTGGTGGCGATGCCGACCGGGCAGGTGTTCAAGTGGCACTTGCGGACGTAAACGCAGCCCATGGCGATCATCGCGGTGGTGCCGAAGTTGAATTGCTCGGCCCCGAGAATAGCGGCGATCACCACGTCGCGGCCGTTGCGGATGCCGCCGTCGGTGCGGAGGATGACTCGGTCGCGCAAGTTGTTGATGAGCAGAGTTTGCTGGGCTTCGGCGAGACCGAGTTCCCATGGCGAGCCGGCGTGCTTGGTGGAGGAGAGGGGCGATGCCCCGGTGCCGCCGTCGTGGCCGGAAATCAGGATATTGTCGGCGGATGCCTTCGCGCAACCCGCGGCGACCGGTCCGATGCCGGATTCGGCGACGAGTTTCACGGTGATCCGGGCGCGCGGGTTCACTTCCTTGAGGTCGTGAATCAACTGGGCGAGATCCTCGATCGAGTAAATGTCGTGGTGCGGCGGCGGGGAAATCAACTGGACGCCGGGCTGCGTGTTGCGCAGGCGGGCGATCAGGGCGTTGACCTTGTGGCCGGGAAGTTGGCCACCTTCGCCGGGCTTCGCTCCTTGGGCCATTTTGATTTCCAGTTCTCCCGCATTCACCAGGTAGTAGGCGGAAACGCCGAAACGCCCAGAGGCAATCTGCTTGATGTAGGAGCGGGCGAAATCGCCGTTCGGGTAGGGTTTGAAACGGCTGGGATCCTCTCCGCCTTCGCCGGAGTCCGACTTGCCGCCGATGCGGTTCATCGCGATGGCCAGCGTCTCGTGAGCCTCGGGAGAAAGTGCTCCCAGGGACATCGCTGCGGTCGTGAACCGGCGGCGAATCGACTCCATCGGCTCGACTTCGGTAAGCTCGATCGGACCGCTCGTGGCGGGCACGAATTCGATCAGGTCCTTAATCGCTACAGGATTGGTTTCCAATGCCACACGCACATATTCCTCGTAATCTTCGGATTTGCCAGATTTCACATAGGTGTGGAAATTCTTGATCACTTCGGTGGTGTAAACATGCCGCTCGCCGGTCTTGCGGTAGCGGTTGTAACCGGGATCGCCAAGGTTGAGGGTTTCGCCATCTGGAACGGCTGTTTCAAATGCTGCTTGGTGGCGAATGAGGGACTCATCGGCGACCTCCTCGAAGCCGACGCCGCCGATTTTGGAAGGGACGCCGCTGAAGGAGAAATCGACGACGTCCTTGCCGACGCCGATGGCCTCGAAGGTCTGCGCGCCTTGGTAGGAATTGAGCACCGAGATGCCCATTTTGGACATGATTTTGAGAATGCCTTTTTCCAGAGCCTTGCGGTAGTTGGTCATCGCCTTTTTGGCGCTGATTTCTCCCAGCTTATTCTTCCCAGAATCTGCCGCGACGAGCTGGCGGACCGTGGCGTAGCCGAGATAAGGGCAGATCGCGGTGGCTCCAAATCCAAAGCAGCAAGCGATTTGGTGCACGTCGCGCACCTCGCCGGATTCCACCACCAGCGACGCCCGGAGGCGGGTGCGGATGCGAGTGAGGTGGTGGTGCACGGTGCCGATCGCGAGCAGGGTGGGGATAGGCACCCGCTCTGCGGAGGTGGCACGATCGGACAAGATTAGGATGCTATGGTTGTTTTGAACAGCTGTTTCAGCTTCGAGACATAGAGCATCAAGGCGTTTTTTGAGTCCAACCGCTCCTTCCGAGTTATCCCACGTGATATCGAGAATAATGGCTGGAAATCCTTGATCATTAAGGTGTTTAATCTTATCGAACTCATGCTCAAAGAGAATTGCACTGTCGAGACTGACTGTCTTGCAATGCTCGGGTGTCTCCAAGAGCAGGTTGTGCTCTGGACCAAGACCGGCCGCCAGCGACATCACCGCCCACTCGCGGATCGGATCGATCGGCGGGTTGGTGACTTGGGCAAACAGTTGCTTGAAATAAGTGTAAAGCAACCGTGGATGGGTTGAGAGGATGGCGAGCGGGATGTCGTCGCCCATTGAGAAAACGGCTTCTTGGGCCCCCTTGATCATGGGCGGGAAAACCATGTCGAGTTCCTCCAGCGAGATGCCGTGGGCGACTTGCTGGCGGGAGAGTTCGAGGGGTGAGTAGTCGATTTCCGGGACGTGGGCGTCGGGCGAGACAAATTTGCGCAGGTCGAGGCGGTATTCGTCGATCCAGCGGCGATACGGCTGTTGCTTGGCGAGTTCGGTCTTGATTTGAAGGTCGTATTTGAACTCCCTGGTAGCGGTATTGGCGGAGAGCATCTGTCCGGGCCCGAGGCGGCCCTTGCGGACAACATTGGCGTCGTCGAACACGACGGCACCGGCTTCCGAACCGATGTAAAGCACACCGTCCTCCGTGATTTTGTAGCGGGACGGGCGGAGGCCGTTGCGGTCGAGGGAGGCGCAGAGCTTGGTGCCGTCCGTGAAGACGAGGCCGGCGGGTCCGTCCCATGGCTCGGAGAACGAGCGGTTGTATTGGTAAAAGGCGCGCAGTTCGTCGGAAATGTCCTCGTCATTTCGATAGGCCGGCGGGACAAGCATACACATGGCGTGCTCCGGCGAGCGGCCGGAAAGGATGAGCAGCTCGAGCGCGTGGTCGAGCGAGGCGGAGTCGGACTCGCCGTGGCGGATGAGGTTTTTGACGAGGTCGATATCGTCGCCCCAAACCGGCGAGGCGAAGAACTCCTCGCGGGAGGTCATCCAGTTGCGGTTGCCCTCGACGGTGTTGATTTCGCCGTTGTGGCACATCATCCGGAACGGCTGGCCGAGCGGCCAGGCAGGGAAGGTGTTGGTGGAAAACCGCTGGTGATAGAGCGCGATTGCCACCTGATAGTCGGGATCGGCGAAGTCCAGATAGAACGCCCGCAGCGCGGCGGGCATGGCGAGCGCCTTGTAGGAAATCAGGCGGCTGGAAAACGAGGGCATGTAGAACCCCTGGATCTCCTGAGTGCGTTGTTCGATTTCCCGGCGGCAGAGGTAAAGTTGGCGCTCGAAGGTGTCCGCATCCATGTCGGCGGGGCTGATCATGAGCAGATGCTCGATCTGCGGACGGGTGGCGAGGGCGCTCTTGCCGAGGGCGTCGGGATTCACCGGCACTTCCCGCCAGCCGATGCGGGCGATGCCGCGCATGTCGGTGACCTCCGCGGCGAGTGACTTGATTTGCTCGATCTGCACGACGTTTCCGGCGGGGAAAAAGAAGGCACCCACGGCGAGGTCCGATGGGTTTTCGACGACCTGTCCAAGCTTGGCGGCGGCTTTGACAAAAAGCGGGTGGGGGATCTGCGTCAGGACTCCGGATCCATCGCCGGATTTCATATCGGCATCGACAGCGCCGCGGTGGGTCATGCAGCAGACGGAGGTGAGCGCGTAGTCGAGGATGGCGTGACTGCGCATTCCGTGGAGGTGGGCGATGGCGCCCATGCCGCAGTTGTCGTGTTCCTGTGAGAGTTGGTGGAGAGATCCCGGGACGAGCGGGGTGGTTGGGTGGTAGAACGCGTTCATCGGAAATTCAGAAAGTCGTGACCGCCTGGGTCCCGTGGCGGAATGATCGTCGGGGCACGCACCCTGCCAAGCAGGAATTATGCCTGCCGCCACCGTTCTGCGACAGTAAAATCCGTTAGTGGGAGAGAGCTGCGTGGCTTAGAAGGAATCCGGGTGTTCCGGTGGCGCGAGCTGCCCGTGATCCACCAGGAACTGGTCCGCGGCGCGGATGGTGCTCTCGAAGTTCTTGTGGCTCACGTTGAAATTGAAAAAGCTGTGGTCCGCCCGCTCGAAGTCGATCAGGAAGCAGGGATTTCCCCGCCAGCGCATGCCCCGGCGGAATTTTTCGACGTCTTCAAACGACGTGATACGGTCGGACTTGCCGTGGAAGAAAATCATCGGCGGCAGCTTGCGCCGTAGCAGTTGGGAGGGGCTGAGTAATTTAGCGGTCTTGGCATCGGGAAAGCGATCCGCAGCCGGGCCCTTGGCGGCCGTGTTGACCAGGGCGCTGAAAAGGATGAGCGCCTGCGGAAAACACTCCAAACCGTCGACCGGCGGCAGGTTCTTTGGCTTTGGCAGGGTGGCGAGCAGCGCCAGATAAGCCCCGCCGCCGGCTCCGCCGATCGTGATCTTTTCGGGATCGATGTTGAAGGTGTCCGCATTGTGGCGCAGCCAGCGGATAAGGTCGCGCGCGTCCTCGATCGCCTCTAACGGTCCCGTCCCGTTCTTGGCGGAGGTGCGGGTCTCGGCGGCGACGGACACCGCGCCGCGGCTCGCGAAGTGCAGGCAGTGGGGGACAAACTGCGTGGGAGTGGGTGCGTCCCAGAATCCGCCGTGGAAAAAGACGATGACCGGACGGGGTTTCTGGTCGTCCACATCGGGGAGAAAAACGTGCGCCAGCACGTCGCCTTGGGGACGCTGGGTGTAAACGTAAGTGGCGGCGTCCTTGAGAATTTCCCGATCACGCGCTTCGCCAATCGGCGCCACTCTCTGCAAAATACTGCTCATCGTTGATCTCACACGGCGTCACAATCGGATCGGCCTGCAATTTGTTTGTTGTGGGATGGGCCATCTTGTCCAATCGTTTCGCGCATGAATCGACTATTTTTCGCGTTTTCGCTGCTTCTGACCGGTCTAGCAGTCGCGCAGGAGGATCTTCGTCCGCCGCTTGAAACCACCTACAACGCGTGGCGGGAGTCGATGATCCGGAAGGATGCCTCGGCCTGGCAGCGGGTGACGGCCGAACACCGCCGGACCGAGGTCCGGAACCGGATCGTCTCCGAGAAACGGCCGTTTCCCGGAGCCGTCTTCGAATTGCCGGCGCCTCCACCATCGTTGCAAGGTCTCAAATTCCTGGAAGCGAAACAAAAGGGCGCGACCGCTAAGGCGTCTTACTTTGGCAAGATTGATTTCGGCGTGGGCGGCGATCCCACCGAGAATCTGCTCGTGCTTTCCTTCGTCAAAGGCGGCGGGGGATGGTTGTATGACCGCGCGGATTTCGTGAACCTCGCGGCGCTGCCGGCAGTCCGAAAAGAACTGGCGGCCGGGAATCTCAAGTATCTGAAAGAGACTCCCGAGGCCCAACCGTCCGGGACGGTTCCGCCGACACCGATTTCCGCGCAGCCCGCCAAATATATGGCAAAGGTCTATGCATTCTGCCCGGGCCGCGAGGTGAAGGTGCAGATCAACAAAATCAGCCGCCACCGGTTCGCCAACGCCAAGGAGGCCGAGATCGTCATCGGCGGTGCGATGGACGGGCCCAACGAAGTCCAGTATGCGGTGAAAAAGCTCGAGGGCGGCACTGGCAAGGAAGTCATGACGATACGGGTCTATTTGCTGTCCGAAGTCGCAGGAACTAAGCCGATCAAAGCTTTCGAGTATCAGGTCAGTGCCGGTGATCCGGTGAAACCCTTCGGGACCGGGACCTTCGTGCTCGATCCAGGCATAACGGCGAAGCTGAACGGGAAGTGAACTCGCGCAACAGGCGCGAGAGGGGCTCTGGGAAGGAAAGCGTTTCCCAAGTCGATTCCGGAGTGGGTATGATCAAATTCCGTATTACATGTATTGTCACAAGTGAGAATCCGGGTAATCCCAACGTTTCAATGCTGAATTCATTGATCCGGAAAGGATTCATTTGGTTCTCTTAGAGCGATCTCGACGAAGCCTTCTCCCGCAAAGCGGTTGAACAGCAGTCCAGGGATGTGAGGGTCTTTGAAGCGATCGCGGATTCAGCTTTAAATCAAATTGTTACAACCTTTTATTTTAGAAAAATAGGAGCTGAATTTTCCGAGTCCCGGCGGGTGCAGCCACTTCATCTTGGCGAGGTCGATGGCGGCCGGTATTTCGTCGACTACGATCTGGAGCGCGATGCTTTGAGGACGTTTTCCCTGCCGCGGATGATACACTTCAGAACCACGACGAATCAATTCGAACGACCTTAACTTTCAATGGAATCAAAAACTTAAAACAATCGTTCGTTATTTGGAGTGTGGCGCGAGACATTTCGTGGCAGCTAGTCCGGGTGGAGCTTAAGGATTACGCCGTCCGACTGGTGCAGGAGCGCCGGTGGCATCCCACACAGGAGATTTTCGCACTCAACTCGATGGGCACCCGGGTGGAGATTCGTTTCGAAATCGGCCGCTTGGAGGAAGTGCTGCGCTAGGTTTTGAGCTTCGGAAGCCAGGCCAAGGTGTTGGGACCGCCGGAGTTGGTCAAATGGGTGCGGCCTAAGATTGATGCGATGAAAGGCGCGTGATTTGCGATTTCGTGAGGCGAAGCCGACCCACGGTGACGATTCATTTTCGTTCCCCGATTATCGACAAAACCACATCCACTCCTACGATCCCGCCCATGCGACGCTTCATTTTGCCCTTGTTCCTCGGTCTTAACCTAACCGCCTCGGCTACACAGGAAGCCGAGAAACCCGCGGAATCCCTGAAAAAGGAAACGTATGCTGAGGCTCTGAAGCCCATCGCGCCACCGATCGTCCGTGAGGCGACGGTCACTATCGATGGCAAAAAAATCCCTTACAAGACGACCACCGGAAAAATCCAGCTCAAGGACGACCAGGGAAAACCTCGCGCCTCGATTTTCTCCGTCAGCTACGAGCGGACCGACGTCAAGGATACCGCAAACCGGCCGGTGATATTCGCTTTCAACGGCGGCCCGGGGTCCTCCGCTGTCTGGCTGCACATCGGCGTGCTGGGACCTAAAATTATCAAACTCCCCGGCGACGGCACCACCGCCCCACTTCCGCCCGCCCGGGTGGTGGACAATCCGCTGAGCATTCTTGATGTCTGCGACCTGGTTTTCGTGGACCCGGTCTCCACCGGCTACAGCCGCGCGGAAAAGGATGTGAAACCCGGAGAATTCCACGGACTCGACGAGGACATCGCCTCAGTCGGAGATTTCGTCCGCCGTTGGATCAGCGAGCACGACCGCTGGGCTTCACCGAAATTCCTGCTCGGCGAGTCCTACGGCGGGATCCGCGCTGCCGGGCTGGCGCAGCACCTGCAATCCCGCTACGGCATGAGCCTGAACGGCGTGGTCCTCCTGTCGTCACTGCTCGATTTCTCCACCTTGCAAACTGCTCAGGGCAATGATCTTGCGTATCAGGTTTTCCTGCCGGCGCTGACCGGGGTGGCGCATTTCCACGGAAAAATCCAAGGCGACCGCGACGCGCTGGTCAAAGAGAGCACCGAGTTTGCATTCGGAGACTACGCGGCGGCCCTGCTCAAGGGAAACAGCCTCGACCCGGAGGCCAAAGCGAAGCTGGCGGAGCGCCTTTCGAACCTCACCGGCATCGAGGCCACGGTCTGGCTGGAGCGCGATCTCCGGGTTGATTCCACGTTTTTCCGCAGTGAACTCCTGCGGAAAGAAGGCAAGGCGCTCGGCCGGTTCGATGGCCGGGTCGCTTGGGACGCCACTGACAAGGCGGCGGATTCACCCGGTTATGACCCATCCTACTCGCTGGCTTACGGCGCGTTTTCCACTGCCATTCTCGATTATCTCGGGCGGGAGCTGGGATACAAAGAAGACCAGCCCTACGAGATTCTCACGTCGAAAGTCCAACCATGGCGTTGGGATGCAGACAACGAAGTCGTCAATCTCAGCGACCACCTTGTCACCGCCATGCGCGACAATCCGCACCTGAAAGTGCTCGTCATGGGCGGCTACACCGATCTCGCCACGCCGCCGGAAGGCGTTGCCTACTCGGTCCGGCACATGCTCAACCTTCCGGAAAACGTCCGGAAAAATTTCACCACGACCTTCTATGACGGCGGCCACATGTTTTACCTCAATCCGCCCGATTTGGTGAAAACCCGCGCGGACCTGGTGGATTTCCTCACCCAGAGTGCGCCCTGAGCGGCTTCCGGGATCCGGGACGTGCGTTTTTTCTCCACCTCGGGGAAATTGTCCCCTATCCAGTCCCCCGCCCTTCCTTGCATGGATTATTCATCTCTCATCTCTAAACGCCGCGACCGATTTTCGGAGTTGGAGGAAGCTGTCGGCGACCCCGAGCTTTTCGCCGATCCCAAGCGTGCCACGGAAATCCTCCGGGAGCACGGCAAGCTCAAGCAGACCCTGATTCTGTGGGAAAGGCTTGAAGCCGCCAAGCGTCATCTTGCTGAAAACCAAGAACTCGCGAAATCCGACGACCCGGAGTTCTCCGCCATGGCCGCCGAGGAAATACCCGGCCTGGAGGCGGAAATCGCCACCCTCGGGACCGAGCTTCAATACGCCCTACTCCCCGCCGATCCCAACGAAGACCGCGACGCGCTCATCGAAATCCGCGCCGGTGCCGGCGGTGACGAAGCTTCGCTCTTCGCCGCCGAATTGATGCGCATGTATCAGCGCTATTCCGATCTCCGCGGGTGGAAATGCGAGCATCTCGAAAGCAGCCCGTCCGAAGTCGGCGGATTCAAGGAAGTGATCCTCAAAGTCACCGGCCAGGAAGTTTTCCGCTATTTGAAATACGAATCCGGCGTCCATCGCGTCCAGCGCGTGCCTGCCACCGAGACGCAAGGACGTGTCCATACCTCCACGGTCACGGTCGCGGTGCTGCCCGAGGCCGAGGAAGTCGATGTCGAGCTCAAGCCCGAGGACCTTCGCATCGAAGTCTGCCGCGCCGGCGGTGCGGGCGGCCAGCACGTCAACCGCACCGAGTCCGCCGTGCAGATTTTCCACCTTCCTACCGGCCTCTACGTCCGGTGCGAAGACGGCCGCTCGCAGATCAAAAACAAGGAAATGGCGCTGCAAATCCTCCGTTCCAAGCTCTACGAGCAGAAACTCCGCGACCAGCAGGAGGCCTACTCCAGCCATCGACGCTCACTGATCGGCTCCGGTGACCGATCGGAAAAAATCCGCACCTACAATTTCCCCCAAAGCCGCATCACCGACCACCGCATCGGCTTCACCACCCACAACCTCACTGGCGTCATCGCCGGCGATCTCACCGAGTTCACCAACGAACTCCAAAAAACCGAGATGGACGAGCGCCTCGCCGAGGCCGGGCTTTAAGGGGGATGAATTACCCTCATGGCCTGCGTGGACCAGATTCCTGATCAACGGTCTTCCTGACATCCCCCGTGGCACAGGCGGTGCTCGGAAGATGTCGGGAAATCCCGCACATCATGGTCGATTTGAACAGCTCAGGCTTCAGCGAGGAACAAACCTCTTACCTCTCCGGATTCGTATCCGGCATCCTGCAAGCGCGCGATCTCCCGTTCCTCGGACAGGATTCACAAAACCGCTTCACCCACCTGCCCGCCGAAGCCATCGAGACGGTCCACGGCACGCCCATCGACGAACTCTGCCGAGAGGAACAGATCAAATACGAGAAAAACGGGCTCGACTGTTACGACACCATCCTCGCCAACGCGGAATCCAACAGCTTCCCCGTCGATGGCGATGTCTTCCGCTACAAGTTCCACGGCCTCTTCTTCGTCACCCCGGCGCAGGAGAGCTTCATGCTCCGCTGCCGCATCGCCGGCGGCGCGCTCAGCAGCTATCAATTCCGCGGCCTGGCGGAAATCGCCGCCGACTGGGGTCCGGGTCACACCGATCTAACGACCCGCGCGAACCTCCAGATCCGGGAAATCCTGCCGAAGCATTGCGCGGACATCCTGATGAAACTCGCCGACCTCGGCCTCACTTCCCAAGGCTCCGGCGCTGACAACGTCCGCAACATCACCGCCACTCCCACCAGCGGATTCGATCCCGGCGAACTCATCGATGTGATGCCCTACGCGCGCGCCATCCATCACTACATCCTGAAAAACCGCGACCTCTACGGCCTGCCACGCAAGTTCAACATTTCCTACGACTCCGGCGGTGCCATCTCCACCTGCACCGACACCAACGACATCGGCTTCTACGCCGTGAAGGTTGAAACTAACACTCTGGGCATCGAGCCCGGCATCTATTTTCGCATGCAGCTCTGCGGGATCACAGGGCACAAGCAGTTCGCGAGCGACTGCGGAATCCTGCTAACACCCGCCGAGACCATCCCCGTCGCCGCCGCCCTGATGCGTGTCTTCATCGAAAACGGCGACCGCACCAACCGCAAAAAAGCCCGGCTCAAATACCTCGTCGATGACTGGGGCATTTCGAAAATCCTTGAGGAAACCGGGAAGAAAATGACCTTTCCCCTCCGCCACGTCCCACTGGAAGCCTGCGAACCCTCCACTCCGAAGTCCAAACACGGCCACCTCGGCATCCACCCGCAGTCAGACGGCAAGCACTATATCGGCGTGCTCACACCGGTCGGTCGCATGTCCGTCGCTCAGATGCACGCGCTCGCTGACATCGCCGACGAATTCGGCCGCGGGGAAATCCGCCTCACCGTCTGGCAGAACCTCATCATCCCCGGCATCCCCGAGGAAAAACTCCAGGCCGCCATCACCGCCATCCAGACCACCGGCCTCGACCACCGGAACAACACCCTCACCGGCGGCCTTATCGCCTGCACCGGCAGTCGCGGTTGCAAGTTCGCCGCTGCCGACACCAAGGGTCAGGCAATCCTGCTAGGTAACCACCTTTCCTCCCGCATGATCCTCGACCAGCCGGTCAACATCCACCTCACCGGATGTCAAAACTCCTGCGCCCAGCACTACATCGGCGACATTGGCATGATGGGCACCCGCGTGAAGTCCGACGACGGCGGCACCGTGGACGGCTACAACATCGTGCTAGGCGGCGGTGTGGACGACACCCAGGCCATCGCCCGGGAAATCTGGAAATCCGTCCGCGCCGACGAGATGCCCGCGCTCATCGAGCAGATCCTCGTCGTCTATCTGCGAGACCGCATTGAGGATGAGAGCTTCGCAACCTTCGCCAACCGCCACACTCCGAAACAGCTCACGGAACTCTGCGATCCCGCGAAGACCGCCGCCGCCTAACTCTCACGCACATGTCTCTCCATATTCCCAATACCGCTCCATTCTCAGGTGCCCAGAAAATGTGGCTCAAGGGATATCTCGACGCGCTCAACTCCGCCTTGAGCCCGGCCTCCGGCGGAGCATCCGCCTCCACGGCCACGGCTCCCGTTCCCGCCGGCCTGCCAGTCACCATCCTCTGGGGATCCCAAACCGGAAACTCCCAGGCTCTCGGCAAGAAGCTCAGCAAAACCCTCGCCGCCAAAGGCCATTCCCCCACCCTCCACGACATGGCGGAAGTCTCGCCTGCGGACCTGTCGACTTTCGAAAACCTCATCATCATCACTTCCACCTACGGCGACGGCGAACCACCCGACAACGCTGCCACACTCCATGCCGCGCTCCACGCGACCGATGCGCCTCCGCTAGAATCCGTCAACTTCGCCGTGCTCGCCCTCGGCGATTCCAACTACCCGGACTTCTGCAAGTGCGGCCATGACTTCCACACCCGCCTCACCGCCCTCGGGGCCAAACCGTTGATCCCGATCATGGAGTCCGACGTCGACTACGACGAACCCTTCGCGAAATTCATCGCCTGTCTCGAATCCGCCCTCGTCGCCGCATAGGAATTTCAAATTTCAAATTTCAAATTTTCCCCTGCGTGCCCGCCACCCTCCAACGTCTCCCCGCTTTGAAGTCCTCTTCAAAGCCAGACATCGAGCAGGGCAATCTCATCGACCAGTTGCTCGCCGAGCAGAAACAACTCCAAACTCCCGTCGCCCGCTTTTCCGAGGTCCATCACCGGCGCAAGCCCGATCTAGCCGACCACTATCGCAGCCTGATCCCGCTCACCCAGCCCGGCGTCGGCGAGCAATATGCCTTCGAGGTTTCGCTCGACCGCTGTACCGGTTGCAAGGCCTGCGTTTCCGCCTGCCACTCGCTCAACGGCCTCGACGACCACGAAGCCTGGCGCGACACCGGCACCCTGCTAGGTGGCAATGACGCACCTGCATGGCAGCAAACCATCACCACCGCCTGCCACCATTGCGAGGACCCCGGCTGCATGAACGGTTGCCCGGTCGGTGCCTACGAAAAAGACAAGGATACCGGCATCGTCCGCCACCTCGACGACCAATGCATCGGTTGCTCCTACTGCATTCTCAAGTGCCCCTACGACGTTCCGAAATACTCGCAAAAGCTCGGAATTGTTAGGAAGTGCGATATGTGCCACCAGCGCCTCGCCGAGGGAGAAGCCCCCGCCTGCGTGCAAGCCTGCCCGACTGAGGCGATCCGCATCGTTAAAATTCCGACTCTTCAATCTCAACCGTTAGCCCTCAACTCTCAACCCTCCATCCTCCTCGGCGATACCTCCATCACCCGGCCCACCACCCGCTACATCGGCCGCCAGGTTCCCACCACCGCCACTGCAGCGGATCGAACGGCGCTCATTCCCCAGCACGCGCACTGGCCGCTGGTTTTCATGCTCGTCCTCACCCAAGCCGGCATCGGCCTGCTGGCCGCAAGGGGCGTGGACGCCTCGTCCCCGCAGATCATACTAACCGGTGCCGTCCTCTTCTTCGCCGGCATGGCTGCCTCCGTCTTCCACCTCGGCCAACCGCTCAAGGCCTGGCGCTTCTTCCTCGGCCTGCGCACTTCCTGGCTGTCGCGGGAAATCCTCGCCTTCTCCCTCTTCGCGCCGATCCCAGTGGCACTCGTCACCTTCGCCCTGCTGCCGCATTTCCCCAATCTTCCAATCCCGCAGTTCATCACCGATCTTCTCCCCCTCTGCTCAAGGATCACTGCTCACTCGGCACTCGTCCTCGGCCTCCCCGCCGTGTTCACAAGCGTCATGATCTATCACGACACCCGCCGCTCTCTCTGGCGTTTCCCGCTTGGAGCCATGCGTTTCTTCGGCACCGTCGCCAGCTTCGCCGCTCTCGCCAACCTCATCCGTGACCCGGGCATTCCTGCCTGGTGTTTATTCGCCACCTCCGTCCTGCTCAAGCTCGCCCCGGAAATCCGCTTTCTCCAAATCGGCGAGGGCGAGGACACCCCGTGGTCGCCGGACGTCCACAGCGCCCGTCTCCAGCTTGGACCGTTAGGCGTGATCCTCCGCTGCCGCGTCACCTTTGCCTTGTTAGACGTAGTCGTCTCGTTCATTCAGCCTTGGGCCGCGCTGCCCGTCCTGCTGCTTGCCGAGTTGTTCGAACGCCAGTTGTTCTTCCAGTCCGTGCACGCCCCCAAGATGCCCGGAAACTTTGGCCCGAAGTCCATTGGACACCAATAAGTCTCAAAATAAATCAAAAGCGTTATTCTGATCATTGCCCGCGACCATCTGGTTAGGGTCCGGCGGAATGGCGCTGGACGGAGCCATCCGCCACTTTAACAGTGGATAGATCGACCGAGTCGGAAGAATCCACGGGGGGCGGCGGTGGCCTTCACTCCGGGATCTTGCTGTTCCCTGAAGTTTGGATTGCGGCATCGGGAAAGCCCTTGCGGGATCCTCGATGAATGATGTAGAACTCATCGCAACGATGCTTCCCTAAATATACCTCGTCTTAAAATACAACTGAAGCATCCACTTCGGACGTGTAAACACTCTTTCAGATGGACGAAGTGAATTTGACCACAGCCTTCGAACTCCTCGACGATTTCCTCACTGCAGGAAAATCGCCCCCCCGTGTTGCTGATAGTCGGGGGTGGTAGCGCACTCCTCGTCCATCGCCTCAGTTCTCGCCAAATCAAGAACGTGGACGTGATGGCGCTACGCGAATGGGAAGGTAACATCGTCAGTGCCTACCCACCACCAGGTGCTGTGAAACAGGCCGCCGGCAAAGGCGCGGAAGAACTCCGACTCGATCTGGATTGGCTCAATGGTGCCGCTTCCCTCCATGGCATTGATCTCTCCCTGCTCCCTTCGTAGTTCTGGCAGGAACTCAGCACCCGGGAATACGGCCAATCCCTCAAAATCAGCTTTATCGGCCGCAAGGGCCTGATCCTGCTTAAACTCAGCGCCGCCCTTGACCGCGACCAGCAGCGCGACATGGAGGACCTCGGCAGTCTGAACGCCACCCATCCCAAGCGCCCCACCCTACTCCAAGAACTTGGACATGCCGACCTCATTTCAAGATTCCCTTAGCCACCTCACCGAGAGGATGGTCGATCTGCTTTGGCGCCAATGGTCCTCCATTGGTGTGGCGGGACATCCGCGTCCGGGCGATGACTGGATCATCGACCCTGAGGCCCTGCTGCTCGCCACCACCCGCTACGGTCGCTACGATTCCCGCCTGATGGACGAATCCATCGACTGGCTAGCGAAATTCGGCCGCCGCATCAAACTCCAGCGGCTCCAGGGTCTTCACCGGAACTGGCCTGGCGTGGCGGATTCTAGCGTGCTTGCCGCCATCGCCGAGGTGCTCGGCCAGCAAGTCGCCCAACGCAAATGGCGCGTCATCGCGGATCGCGCACCGGAAAGCACCCCGTCTGCGCCGGAATCCCTTTTTCTCTCACGAGACGGCAGCCCCGCCGCCCATTTCGGCGATGCGGATCCCATCTTCGCGAAACACGGTCTGCTTCGCGGGAAACTGGAACACCGTGGCATGAGCCGGAAGCCCGATCCCCGCGCGCGAGAAAACCTGCTCTTCACCCTGCGGGCGCTGCTCGGCGTGAACGCCCGTGCGGAAATCATGGCCTGGCTCCTCACCCACGACTCCGGCCACCCCGCCGCCATCGCCCGTTCCACTGGCTATTTCTCCAAATCCATCCAGGAGATTCTGAATGAAATGGAGGATTCCAGCCAAATCCTCTCCGTCCGCCAAGGCCGCGAGAAGCACTTCCGCGTCCGCGCCGAGGACTGGCAATTCCTACTTCCTCCGGTGGCGGAAGGGCAGAGCGCCTTTCCTCGCTGGGTCGATCGGATGCCGCTCTTCGCCGCCATCAATCGCTTCGCGGAAACCCTCGCCCTGCCCGGCATCGACGGAAAATCCGAAAGTTTCCAAGCGATCAAACTCCGCGAGGTCCTCGATGAAGCGATGCCTACCCTCCTCCGCGCCGGCGTTTCTCACGAACTCCGCACCACCCGCGAACTCCGCGGCGCGGACTTCATCCAATCCCTGCTCGGCGACATCAATTCCCTACTCGTCTAACCATCCGCCACAGGCTCTGCCACCTCACAGCAGGTTATGACGCCTCCCGAATCTGGCGAATCAGTTCCTCAGGCATGACTTTTTCGAGCAGTTTCCTCTTTTCTTTCGGCGTCGGGATATGAATCACCTCCTCCAGAGGGTGGAGAGTTTCCAGATCCGCGGGGTCCATCCGGGTCAGCCAGTCTCCAATCGGCCACGGCGAACGCCCAAGGCGGAGCGAATAGCTCGGATATCGAGCACCCTTCGGCTGGACGCGCTCCACCAACAGATGAGGGCAATTTTCCGGATCGGACGGGTCGGAATTTAACTTACCATCGTCATCTTTTTCCTGGAAAACCTTCCAGACCAGGTGGCCGAGGCCGGCGACACCACCCCGGCTGCCGTCATAGCTCCAGCGAGCGCCCACTTGGCAACGAAGGAGCGAGAATCCGGCGTTTCCACCAACAGGGCGAACACGCTCGCCGGATCAACAAACAACTTGAACCCTTGGGGATCGTGTTTCGAGTATAGTAATTCAGCCTGGTGTTTCAGGGGCCAGCGATACGCGAGGTCTGACAGACGATCTGGGAGAGATTGGGAATCTCGGTGGAGAGGTAGTCAATCATCTGGTCGCGGCGCGTGGCCAGCAAACCGCCGACATCGAAGGCGGGCGTAACGGCCGGATCGCCGATCACGCCGGTGGCTTGCACCGGGTGGCGAACTGGAAAAATGTCCGTAAAATAACCGAAGGCCACATTTCCCACATTAAAAAGGGAACTTTCCCGAACCCTAATTCACTGACAATCAATATGGTGCGCGCGACAGGACTCGAACCTGAACATCCTTGCGAATACTTGAACCTGAATGGAATGAGGTTTACGCAACCGATTGATGCTCAGTTCACCAAAGTGCGTCAAGGACACCATGGACCGGATAGTCTCTGTTTATAAGTGCGATTAATTCACAAACTTTCGGTCTACCGAGGACCCCGAAACCCATTTGGTAGAGCCACCACGGCCGTCCCAGGTCTTAGTGGTCCGGCGCACTTCATCGACGGCTTGATTGACGTTCATCACCAGGTGGAACCGGTCATAGACGATGTCGGCACTGGGAAGCCAGGCCTCCACCGCGGCCTGATAGGCTCCGGAACGGTCGATGCCGACGACCTCAATGCGCGCCCGCTGTTCTTCGGTGAGTTGCTCGAAGAACGGTTCGACGCATTCCTTTTTCCTGCCCTCCTGGATGTGGAGCAGTTCGCCGGTTTCTCCGTTGAGGATGATGGTGACATAGCACTGCCTCCTGCGAACGGACTTTTCGTCGATGAGGAGCTTCCTGAGTCCGTCAAAGCACGACGGCGGGGTGTCCGCTTTGAGGACGATCTTGTCGTAACGGCGCACCGTGGCGTCACTGATCTCAAACATGGTGGCCACTTCGGAGTTGGTTGCCACAGAGGCCCAGGAGCTTACGAGTCTCATGAGCCGCCAGGTCGCGTGGCAATCGGGATGAACTTCTTGCGGGCAGGTGGTTACATATCGGTCACAGGTCCTGCAAAGCCCCTGCACGGTAGGGAAAGTCAGATAAACCATGGAGCACGCTTCACTCAACGGGTTCACAACTGGACCACTGGACGCGCGGCGGGATGTGATTACATTACGGTTTATCGGCTTTGAATTGCTTTCCAAGCGTTTCTACAACACACGCGATGATCTCGCTCAACATGAAAAAAAATCCTGCTCTCAAAAAAAATACAGGCTTCACCTTGGTGGAACTGCTCGTCGTCATTGTCATCATCGCCGCTCTCGCTGCCGTTGCGTTCACAATGACCACAAGGATGAAAAGACGCAGTGAAGCCGCGAAATCCATCCAGAACATGCGCCAGATCGGCTCCATGGTGGGAGTTTACAGCGCTGACAATTCACTGAAGATTCCCGCCTTGAAAGTTGCCGGCGACCCTCCAGGTGGAGCCGGTGAGGTTCTCTGGCACGAGGCACTTCTCTTCTTGGCCTACCCCGATGTGGACCGGACGAAAATCAAGTGGGACACCGCGTGGTGGGACACCAACAAGCCGTTCATGCGTAATCCCGTGATGACGGCCACCTCCAAACCCAAGGCTTTCAGGCCCTGGTTCAATGGATATTCCTACAACTACCAGATCACTGCCAAGCTGGGTGGCTACAATGAAAGCATCAGTCCATCCCTCTCCTCGTTTTCCGACCCTGCCCGCACTCCCTTTGTCGTGCCGTTCTGGAACACCCGTTACACCACTGCCGACGTGTCGGGGAATGACATGAAAAACTTCCTTCAGGACGGCAAGATGTCAGTGCTCTTCGTCGATGGACACGTCGAAAGCATTGCTCCCAGCGAGTATCTTTCGCGGAAACTCGATGAATTGCCCAAGAAGCCTTGATTTTGCCAAGGTCTTGGCCTGTTGAAGAGCAGACGGTCTTAAAGCCAAGAAAAAACAGTAACTCCAGTTGATAAACCCGCTGCCAGCTCAACGGGTTAAATTTTGGAATTCTGGATCACATGGAAAATGTTGTCTCAATGTGATTGCATCGACCCTACGAGCCGCATCGTGTGATCCCATTCAGACAAGCGCTTTTATGAATAATTCATTGATAACCCGACAGTTCTCCGCCAACCATGAACTTCAAATCCAAAAGAGATAGCCGCCCGCCCGGCTTCGCCTTGGTCGTCACGCTTAGCCTGATGATCCTGCTGACCGTTATCGCCGTGGGTTTGTTGACCCTTAGTTCGATTTCGCTACGCTCCTCAAGCAGCAGTTCAGCCCAAGCAACGGCGCGGGCCAATGCCCGAATGGCCATGATGCTTGCAATCGGAGAACTCCAGAAAGCCACGGGTCGGGATCAGAGTGTCACCGGCCCGGCATCTCTCGGACAAACCGCCCCGGTGTCCAATCCAGCGTGGACCGGCGCATGGAAGAGTGACGAGAAAAACTCTACACCGCGGTGGCTGGTCAGCGGGGAAAACGTGGATCCCCAAAAGGCTCTCACTGCTACCGATTCCGTCATGCTCGCGAAAAAGGCAGGTAAAGCGGAACCCGGCACCGCCGCCGCCGAGGATCTCCGCGCCCCGTGGGTCAAGGTGGATGGCAAAAACAGAGGCCGCTATGCCTATTGGGTCGGCGATGAAGGAACGAAAGCCAAAGTGGACATTACCCGCCCGGGTGGAACTGGAGCCAACGAGCGCGAGCGATACGTCCGCGTTCAAAGTCCTCAGGAAAGTGGTCTGCCACAGGTCAACAAGGACGTCTTCGCAGGCTTCGAGCCCGGCGGTTCGGTAAGTAAAAATGCGCTTGCCACGATGGGTACCGTCGCCCTTGCCTCCACCGAAGCAGGAGGCGTCACCCGCAACGAACTTCCCCGCCTCTACATGCACGACCTAACCAGTGGCGGCTACGGTCTGCCAGTCAACGTCAAGGACGGCGGCATGAAAGCCGACTTGTCACTGGTCTTTGACCGCTCGCAACAAGCCAAACCCTACGTCGCCAACTTCCTCGGCTCAAAGCCGGTGAAAAAGAACCTTCTTAGTGCCACGATCACCGGATTTCCCATAGTTTCCGATCCTAAAAAGTTTTATCTCAGCGATCAGATCGGCGACAATCTAGCGGGCGGTATGGGTCCCAACTGGGGGAATCTCTTCACCTATGGCCGCTTGTGGGAAAATGTAGTATCCAATCAGACGCCAGTCGTTGGAATCGATCCATTGGTGGACACGGACCTCGTGAGAACCAACTGGGCACCATACACCAACAGCGGAAAGGGCGGATTCAACACTTCGGATACCCAACATAACAACAGTAGCATCGCGCCAGTGGTTTCCGTCATCCAGATGGGCTTCTATCTCGGTGCCAGAGGCCCAATCGAAGTCACCCTTAAGAATGGGAAAAAAGAGAACCGCTATCAGGCCGAGCTCCACATCAAGCCCATCGTCGGCCTTTGGAATCCTTACAACGTGGCGATCAAGTCCACTCCATACAAAATCGCATGGGCGATGCAGCCCTACTTCCGCTTTGCGTATGCGAAACCATTCTCTAATGGAAAATTCCCAGCGTCCAACTACGTCACGGAAGTCTGGTTGAGAGACTATTGGAAAAGTAACTATGGCAGCGTAATCCCCGGCCCAGGAGAACATGGTGGCTCTTACCTTCAACGTCTCTCCCGGCACGGCCGGCACCCTGACATTCGATGCCACCAGCGGCAACGCGACCATGCAGAAGACCGCCGCCTCTACCACCACGGACTCGGTCTCTTCCCCGGTCACTCTGACGGACACTCTCGCTGCCGATGTCCGCACCGGCCGCATCAACCTCACCGGCCTCATTAGCGGCGGCGGTTCTTTAATCCGTTCCGGCACGGTTTCCGGCGCAGTTTCCACCGTCGGCGGCACTTTGGGCCTTACCAATAATCTCAATAGCTTTAGCGGCGATTTTAAGATCGAACACGGCACGGTCAATGCCACTCTCACCGCTGGCATTCCCGTCTCGGGAAACAGCGTGCTGGGTAACTCAGCCAACCCGATCGTCGTCGGCATGGACACCTTGGGCATCCCTACCACCGGTGCCAACGCCGCCTCCACGCTGACCTTTACTGCTGGAAACAACTCCGACACTTACGTCGTTGGCCGTGGTATCGACTTCACCCAAGGCCAACCGGGAGGAACCGGCCTCAGCTCCGCCCGTTCGATCATCCAAATCGCCCCAGACGGCCTCAACGACGCGCCCAATCTCAATACCCTCACCCTCGCCGGTCCGATTTCGATTGATGATCGGTTGTTAACGTTTCTCGCACCACGAAGCGGACTGACTTTCAACATCACAGGCGACATCACAGGGACAAATAGCGCCTCTGCTTCGTTGGGCATTATATTGGGCGGCAATCCACCAAGTCCCAGTGTGGACGGACGCGGCGGTGGCACTTACCGCTTTAGCAATGTAGCTCGCCCCTTCAGTGCATCCATTTCCCTCAATGTCGGCACCTTGCTGATCGATGGAATTTGCGCTCCCGGTCAGGATAGTCCGGTGGGAGTCCTCGCTTTCAATATGACAAACGGAGCAGGTGGCAACATCGTCGGTGCGGCCAACTTCACTGCGGGAGCTGCGGCCTCATTGGATACCTCACCAGACACCGTCCGTTCGTTTCTCCTGGAAACACCTGATAGCAAATATGAAAGAAGTATCCTCATCTCCGGTGGGTCCACCACCACCGCAACCGGCGTGACTGGAGCTACCACAGGTTCCTCCGCGATTCCTGCCACCTATGGACTGAATAATGCGTCCGCTGCCACAGATGCAAGCAGAGTCAACGTCATGAACGCCTATCAATTCGGCGGACGCAATACCAGCGGCACGGTCACGATTTGTAAAGGATTCAGCATCATTCCAAGCGCCGCACAGGTAGGAAATCCGGCGGGCATCAATCCCAACGTCATCACCACCTCCTACAACTTCTGGCTAAGTGCCGTGGCCGGCGGCACAGTCGATATTGCTGGCGAAATTCGCGATCCAGGTGGTGTCCCTGTGGATGCTCAGACTGCTCGGGTCACCGTCAACCAGTTGCGCAATCACCCGAATCTTGACGGCATCAACAACACGACCAACCTCGTTGGAGCCGATGGTGTGAAGGATTCAGCCGCCAACGCATGGGTCGGCACTCCCACAACCGGCACCGTGGTGCTCAGCTCTAACAGCACAAATTCATGGCAAGGCACGACTGATGTCCGAGGCGGTAAATTCGTGGTCAATGGACGGCTTGGAGGGAACACTCTCACCATCGGTCCGGCTGCCACCCTGAGCGGTTCCGGCCTTGTGGATCTTTCACTTCAAAACGCAAGTGTGGTGCTTGAGGCAGGTGCCATTCTCGAGCCGGGTTCCAGTATCCCTGTTCAGCAACTCGATCCTTTACCACCTGTGCCTATCGATCCCGCTCTCGATGCAATTTACAGACTCGGCACAGGCCAACTCAATCTCAGCGCTGTCGCAGGTGGCACCGGCTATCTCAAGTTCGACTTGAAAAATGATGACGTCGATCCTGCGGTCAATGATGCAGCCAACGACATCATCCTGATGCAGCTCACTAACACTGGATCTGGTGTGCTTAATATCGGCACTGGCATGGATTTGGATGACTTTACGTTCACCAGCAATGGTCTCGCCAATGGAACGATCACCTTGGTCGCAACCGATGTGCCCGTCGTAGGCACATTGGGGAGTAACGTGACAGCAAACCAATTCGGGAAATCCCTGACTTTGTCGATTTCCGGAGACGGCACGGACCTTATCCTCACCGTTGCGGATGCAGTGGTCAGCGGCTTCGCCAGTTGGATCGATCAGCCAGCCTTCAATACACCTCCACTCACAGCACCCCAGAAGCTACCCAATGCGGATCCTGATAACGACAGCATCCAAAACCTGGTGGAGTACGCCCTCAATGGTAATCCTACCGTTTCCAGTCAAACCATCTTGCCTACTCTCAATGCTGCGGGCACGACCTTCGTCTTCAAGTATTTCCGTCTGGATGACTCGCTGACAGATACCGTGCAAACCTTCGAATATGGCAGTAACCTCGTTGGCTGGACCCCTATCGTAATACCCGCCGGTAGCACGGTCGTCGGAGCAGCTACCATTACCGTCACTCCAGGCACTCCTACGGATGAGATCTCGATCAGTATCCCGAAAACCGAAGCAGGCGCGTCAGCCAAACTCTTCGGTCGCTTAAAGGTCGTCAAACCTTGATCTAGAAGGGAATCCGATCTTGATTTTCGGGTTCCTTTCCCAATTCCTGGCCGCCGATCCTCACGGAATTCCAACCACCGAACGATTGCCTCCGTTGATTTAGCCGATCACTCGGAAACTCATGCGGCACGGGCAAAAGCCCGTGCCGCATTTTTTTAGCGATGATTATTTAACTTCGTTTTCATGAAATCCATTATCTAACCAAGAACCTACGACCATGATCCGATCCATTGCATTGATGTTCGTGATGATCCCGCTAGCGCTGCACGCGCAGAGTCCATCAGCTCGCGTATCCACTCACATCCTCACGTTCGCACCCAGCAGCCTGCCGGAGACTTTTCAACCTCACTACCGGACCACTGGCGGTATTGAGCAGTTTGCGACTTCGGTCGGCACCCTCGGTCTCCCCGCTCCCTACGCCGGGCCGCAGGAATTCGCGCTCTATGGCTCCAAGGAGGACGCCGAAGCCGCTGCCGGAGGAAGAAAGTCCATCGTCCCTATCGCAACCGTCAGTCTTCCGGAAAAGTGCGATCTCGTTCTCATCATTTGCAACCGCAGCGCCGACGAAAAGGTGTCCCTTGCCGCCTACAACCTCGACAGCAAAGATCTCAAGTCCGGCGACTACCGAATCTTTAATTTCTCCAAGTCAACGGTCACCATGAACCTCGGAGACCAAAACCTCGAACTCGCCTCAGGGAAGGACAGCATGTCCACGGATCCGAAATGGCATGCCGAGGCCCTCGCTCTTCCCATGAAGATTTCCACCATCATCAATGGGAAAACCCGCCCCGTGTATTCGTCATTGCGTGAGCATTCGCCACAGGACCGCACCCTGATGTTCCTCTTCGACGGAACCCACCCATCACGCCCCATCACCTTCACCACCTTCAACGCGGAAGCGGCGGCGCCGAAAGCGAACGCCGACAAGGGGGCGTCAAAACGCAGCTAGCAATAGCAAGCCCCCGCACTTTCACGATGATGAAATTCCTGGCAGCCCTCATCCTTGGCTCGACGGTGCTGGCTGTGTGCGCCTCCGCCTCGACCATCGGCTATTGGCGCTTTGAAGCAAATCCCGGATTGCTGGCGGATTCCAGCGGCAACGGCCTGACGCTGTCAGCCACCCCGGACACACCTCCCACCACCTACCCGCGTCCTGTTAGCGGACCAAGCGCGTCCTTTCCTCTGGTGGTTCCGCAATCCGGTGCCGCCAGTGCCACCGCCACCGATCTCGGCACACCTGGCGTCGGAAATTTCTCCCGTCCCGACAACGCGGCTTTCACGGTCACAAATTTCACCATCGAGGCCTTTGTCCACCGCACCGCCGAGTCCACTGGCACACAATACATCGCCTCACAATTTAACTTTACCAATGGCTCCCAGCGGAGCTGGGGCCTCGGCGTGGCGGGCACCACCCCACCCAACGGACTCTCAACCGGCGAACTCTTCCTCAACCTAAGCAGCAATGGCGCGAACGGCGTGGTCGTCGGATCGGGGCTGATCGTGGGAACGGGCGTGGACTTCTACGTGGCTGCGTCCGTCGAGGCGTCGAATCCGTCGGCAGGCGTGACGTTTCATCTGAAAAACCTAACCACCGGCGGCACCCTCACATCAGCCACCCGCGCGAATCCGGTCGGCAACGTTTCCAACTCGCCCGCCGATTTCCTCATCGGAGCCTACAACGGCGGCGGCAACCGTTGGTCCGGCATCATCGACGAAGTTCGTCTATCGAACGCCGTGCTCCCTATCTACCAACTCCTCGTCACCCCCGCCGGACCGGTTCCAGTGGAGAAACCCGCTATCAATCCGGCATCCGGCTCTTACACGGCTCCCGTCAAAGTCACCATGACCTGCGCCACCTCCGGCGCGCAAATCCGTTACACCCTCGACGGAACAACTCCCATTGCCGCATCGACGCTTTACACAGTTCCGTTCAACGTGGCCGTCACCACGACGGTGAAGGCGCAGGCGTTCAAGGCGGGAACTCCTGATAGTGAGGTGGCCAACGCCACCTACAACTTCTAGGCTTTCCCCCTGCTCGGCACCCTCAAGCCACCGAACGCGCGCAACATCACCAACTCGAACTGGTCCGTAGGCGGCGAGACCGTGGATCGCGACTACACCGTCTTCGCCAACTACAAGGACTGGCTCGGGCCGCTCGGCATCAAACGCATCCGCCAGCAGGCGGGCTGGGCCAAGTGTGAGAAGGTGGTGGGCGTTTACAACTGGGCGTGGCTCGACGAATGCGTGGACGGCGCGCTTTCCCAGGGTGTCCAACCGTGGCTGGAAACCAACTACGGCAATCCCATCTATCCGGGCGGGGGCGGCTCCGGCCTCGGTGCCGGACTGCCCACCTCCACCACCGCGCTCGCGGCATGGGACAACTGGGTGACCGCGCTGGTGGACCGCTACAAGGATCGCGTCAACGAATGGGAAGTCTGGAATGAACCGGACAACAGCGGCGGCCAGGTCACCGCGGAAGCCTATGCCGCCTTCTACATCCGCACGGCGCAAATCATCCGCGCCCGTCAACCCACAGCCCGCCTCTATGCCTTGGCGGTGACCGGACCATCCAACGGCTCAACCTCTTATGTGGGAAAATTCTTCACCGCCCTGCAAACTGCGAACAAGCTCCATCTCGTCACCGCCATCACCGCCCATGCCTATCCGTGGAATCCTGACACCAGCCAGGCCGGATTCCTCGCCATGAAGGACTGGGTCAATACCAACTACTATCCCACCGGCGGCATCGAAGTGCGCCAAGGTGAGTCCGGCGCTTGCTCGGAGTTCCAAACCAACTTCGCTCTCTCCAATATCAACTGGACCGAACTCATGCAGGCAAAATGGAACACGCGGCGTTTGTTAGGCGATCTCGGCCACGACATCCCGTCGAGCATCTTCGCCATTATCGACATGAAATACTACGGCACCACCTGGAACACCAAGGGCCTGCTCAAGGCAGCGGAAGACCTCACGGTCGATCATCCGAAGCAAACCTACTTCGGCGTGCGCAACATCGCCGCCGTGTTTGACGACACGCTCACCCGCATCACCAATTTCACCCATACCGCAAACACCGCCGCCAGCCTGCGCGTCTTTGGCTATCAGAAATCCACCACCGGCAAGACCATCGCCTCGATCTGGTTCAGTGGCGGCGGACTGCCCTCCGATGCCATCACTTTCACTGATGTCAATTTCACCCTCACCCCCGCCGATATCGACAATCCCGTCTGGGTGGACGTGCGCGACGGCACGGTCCGCGCCATCCCCTCCGCCGCATGGTCGCGGGTAGGTGACACCTGCACCTTCAACAATGTCCCGGTGTATGACTCACCCATCCTCATCGCCGATCGCAGTGCCATCGCACTCGCCACTCCCAAGGACACCTGGAAGGGCTGCCATTTTACCATCCCGCAACAGGGCGACCAATCCATAAGCAGCGACCTGGCAGATCCCGATGGCGATTCCCACACCAATCTGCTGGAATACGCACTCGGCAGTGATCCTGCCGACCCAAGCGACACCTCCCGTCCCGCGCTCGGATTCGCTCCCACCGACCACCTGACCCTTACCTTCCAGCGGACCGCCGATCCCGACCTGCTCTACCAAGTCCTCGGCAGCGACGATCTGGACGACTGGGACGCGGTCTGGTCCAGCACCGGAGAGCAGAACGTCGCTGGCAGCGTCACCGCCTCCGACGACGCACCGCCACTCCGGAACCGCCGCTTTCTCAAACTCACTGTCTCCCATCCATGAAAGCTCCAGCGATCCACCTTTCGATTCTTGTTACTACAGCGGCAGCCATCCTCGCAGGACGCCCTGCCAGCGCGTCCGCCGCCATCCTGCGTGTCGTATTGATAGGCGGCCAGTCGAATGCCGACGGACGTGCGGCGAGCAGCGGTCTCCCCACCGCTCCGGTCAATCTCCAGCTCCCGCAGGCGAACGTGCCGTTTTACTATCACACCAACGGTGCGGCCGCCAATGGCGACGGCACTTTGGGCAAGTTGACCACCCTGCGGCCCGGCGCGACCGAGACTCCGGCTGGAGGTTTCGGTCCGGAAGTCAAATTGGGATACGACCTTTCCCGCGCCTTCGAACAACAGCCCGGCACCCAGCTCGTCATCATCAAGTATGCGAAGGGCGGATCAAGCCTTCACACCGACTGGAAAGCCGGCGGCGACGCCATGACCACCAATGACGGCAACTTCTACAAAACCTTCCAGAGAGTCGTCACCGACGGCTTGGCGAAACTGCGTGCGACCTATCCGGCCGACACCATCAAGCTCGCAGGAATGGTCTGGGTCCAGGGCGAATCCGACATCGTCTCCACTGCCACAAACGCCTCCGCCTACGGCGCGAATCTAACTACATTCATCGCGGATGTGCGGATCACCTTCGATCCCACGCTACCGTTTTTCCTGAGCCGGACCTCCAACCAACAGACCAGCTACACCGCCAATCCGAACTACACCACGGTGCGCAACGGCCAGGCGGAGGTCGCGGCGAACGTCACCGCCGCCTACATGATCGACACGGATGGAACCGAATTCGGGACGAACGCGGACAACATTCATTTCAATGCCACCGGCCAGCAGGCGCTGGGTGCGGCATTCGCCGCCCGGATGAAAGAGATTCTCGTCTTGAAGGCGACCATCACCCCCGCCACCGGAGGCATCCGGTTGAACTGGAACGCCATCCCGGGAAAAAGCTATCAGATGCGCAGCAGCCCGGACATGCTCTCATGGTCCAGCTCCAGCGCGGGGGTCACCAGCCAATATTACGAGGCGTTTTCAGCGGAGACTCAGAGCCGGTTTTTCCAAATCGCTGAGCAATGACTCCGGCTGGCGCATTTCCCGCTTCAACAACTTTGTGGCATCTTTTCCCGTTCGAATCCCCATCCAACCACCCGCCATGTGCAAATCCATCTCCGCCGCCCTAACACTCGCCATCCTGTTCGGCTCGATCCCGTCCGCATGCGCGGAAGCGGATCATTTTCCCTACCCCCACAACCACACCTACGCCCATGGCATCGTTCCCACAAACTTCAGCCAGGCTCAAAAGAACGCCGACCTCGAGGAGATGTGGAAAGCCTGGCGGAAGGCCTATCTAACCCATCGCGGCGCGGGCAAGGGAGAACTGCGCGTCTCAAAAAGCGGGGCCAAGGGTGAGTCCATCTCCGAGGGAATCGGCTACGGCATGTTGATCTCCGTTTACATGGCCAATCCCGCCAATTCGGGAAAAGCAGACTTCGACTCGCTCTATCGATATTACAAACGCCACGAAAAGGTCATGGATGGCACACGCTACGGACTCATGGCCTGGCGAGTGGGTCACAAGAACAATATCCTCGACAACTATGTGGCCCCGGATGGCGACATCGACGCGGCGTTCTCCCTGCTCATGGCCGACAGGAAGTGGGGCAGCGACGGCGCGATCAATTACCGTCAGGCGGGCGTGGACATCATCAACAGCCTGATGAAATGGTCCATCAACAAGCCGTCCTTCACAGTCTCCAAGGGCGAGATGGAGTCCAGCTTCACGATGAGTTCCTATCACATTGTCAATTATTTCCCTCTCTTCGCCAAGGCCAGCGGCGATCCCCGGTGGGAACAGGTGATCGCATCTTCCTACAAAATGTATGACTACTTCTACCAACTGAATCCAAAGGCCGCGCTCACGCCGTTCACTTTCACGGTCAAGGATTACAGCGCCAGCAAACGCGGCTACAACTACGGCTATGATTCCAGCCGCGTGCCATGGCGTGTGGGTGTGGACTACCTGTGGCACGGCACTGAAAATTCCCCTCTCGCCCGCACCCTGCCGGATACCAATGCCAAGTGGCTGAAAGAAGTCACCGGCGGCAAGCCCGCCGAAGTGAACGTGAGCTACGAACTCAATGGCAACCCCGTTGGCAGCAACCAAGACCCCCGCGTCAACGTGCCGCCCATCGCCGTCGGTGCAATGGTGGATGCCTCGAATCAGGAGTGGCTCAATACGCTCTATGCCTGGATGCGGATCCAAGCCCCCGGCGCGACCACCGGAGAAATACCACCCAGTTATTTCGGCGATGCCGTCATGCTCTCCTGCATGCTTGTCCTCACGGGAAACATGCCGAATTTCGATCTCATCGCAACGCCAAGAGGCTCTGAATCAACAAAGACGGAACTCGAGGAACCCTGACTTTAGTCGGCGAGAGCTCTTCAAAAAGGGGGGATGATGGATCAACTCGCGGGCAAGATGCACAGGCCCCTTGAAAGATCGCATCAAGCCCCCGGATGCACCCACGGCTGGCGGTATTCGCGTTTCAACAACTTCGCGGCCTCGGGATTTCCGATGATCTCCTCCTTGGCGCCATCCCATTCCACCACCGAGCGGGTCTCATAAGCGATCATCGCCAGATGCACCGCGGTGGTCGATTGAAAGGCGTCTTCAATTCCGCAGAACGGCTTGCGGCGGGTCCTGACGCATTCGATGAAATCCTTCATGTGCTCGGTCCCGTGCCGGCCTTCGAACTTGAATTCCTGCTCTTCCACCTTGTCCCCCGTTTTGCGGAGCAAGGAATATTTGGTTTCCTCCACGAACACGCTGCCCTTCTCGCCATACAGGTAAATTCCGTTGTTGCGCTGCGGTGCGAACTCCTCCGCGCCCCATAGCCGGTGACGCCAGACCACGGGCAACTCGTCATACTCGAAATGCGCCGTCAGGGTGTCCGGCGTGGTGATGACCTTCCTGAATTGATAGATCCCGCCATCCGCCGTCACCCGCTTCGGCATGCCAAGACCCAACATCATGCGGGTGGCGTCGATGTTGTGCAGCCCCCAGTCCACCAGGTGGCCGTTGCCGGTGGTTTTCTCCAACCGCCAGCTCTTGTGCGCCACCTGTTTGCTGTAGGGAATCTTCGGCGCGGGTCCGCACCACAGGTCCCAATCGAGCGAGGCCGGCGGCTCCACGGGAGTGGGATCGTTGTTCTGCGCGTTGAAATGGATCTGCGCGTCCGCCTGGACGACCCGGCCGATTTCCCCGGCGGCCACCAGATCGCGCACCGCCTGATAGGCCTTGCTCTGGCGGCGCTGGATTCCCACCTGCACGATTCTATCAGACGCCTTCACCGCATCCACCATCGCCCGGCCCTCGCGGATGTCATAGGAAACCGGTTTTTCGCAATACACATCCAGCCCCTTGGCCAAAGCGGCTAACAACTGCAGCGCGTGCCACTGGGTGGGAGTGGCGATAATCACCGCGTCGAGCCCGGCCTGGTCCAGCATCTCCTGATAGAGCTTGAACGTCTGCGGGCGCTTGCCCTGGAGTTTCTCCAGCTCCGCGGCGCTTGCCTCAAGATGGTCGCCGTCCACATCACAGATGGCGGTGACTTCCACGCCGCCGACTTTCAGGGCGGTCTTTGCATCGACCATGCCATACCAACCGGTGCCGATCACACCAAGCTTGACGACTTTGTCGGATTCAGCCGCTTTGAGTTGGGTGGTCAGGGCCAGAGCGCTGGCGGCCGTGGTGCCGATGAAGGATCTGCGGGTCGTGTTCATTGTCTAGGAGGATTGGGAATCACCACGCCCTTGTCACGCAGATCCACCTTGCTCCGAGGGAAATCCTTCTGAACCCGTCAATTCATTGGCCGTCTGTTTTCAGCACTTCAACGAGTAAAGTATTGGGAACCTAGCCAAGACGTCATCCCAAGCTACTTTTGATTCCAGATCCCTCCACTACAAAGCCATGAAATCAAAACTATCCCAATCCAATCCCTTCGCCGCCATGCTTTCCACCAGCTCGCGTCAGTCCATGGGCTGCGCCGCAGCGCTGCTCTTCACCGTCTCCGCAACCATGCTCCATGCGCAATCCACCTGGGATGGACAAGCCGGCGATCTACTTTGGAACTCCCCCACCAACTGGAATCCCGACGGCGTTCCGGTGTCTGGGGCAAACACCTCTTTTTCCGGCAACGTTGGAACCGTCCTGCTGAATGTCGATGCCACCATCGGGACCTTCAGTGCCACGGTCGCTACGGGCGAAACCGTAGCGCTCAACACCACGCTTGCCCCGCGCACTTTCACCATCAACTCCGGCATCACCACCGTGGGCGCCGCAGGCACCCTCACCCTCAACGCCGGGACCAGCCCGAATTTCCTCACCTTGGCGCTCGGCGCCAACAATGCTTGGAATATTGGCCGGTCCATCTCGGTCAACGCCGTCGTCACCGATGGATTAAGCAGCTTCGGCATCACCAAGACCGGGGCTGGGGCCCTGACCTTGGCCGGAAACAATACCTTCGACGGTGGCATCACCCTTCGCCAGGCAACCATCAACATGACCGGCGCCGCCGCGAACACCGTGCTCGGAAACGGCCCCTTCACCTTCGGAAACCTCGAAGGCTCGACGGGAGCCCCCACCCTATTCCCGAACGCGGGGGTCAGCAAAACCTTCACCAACAACTTCGTGAACGACAACGCCGAGAACAACGATAACGGCCAGGTTGCCCAGATTTCCACCGCCGGCGGATCCAGCGGCTATCGCACACTCACCTTCAACACCGGAACCTTCTCGACGGGAGCAAACTACAACAACAATCAAGGCCTCAATCTCGTCGCCAGCACCGGCTCGACCGGCCTCAGTGAAGGCGCCTATTTCTTCAATGGCAACTGGTCCGGCTATCTCGGAGTAAATGCTAATACGGCGATCCGCATCGGCGCAGGATCGGTCGTTCTCGGCGCGAGCGCCATTGCAGGCAACGGCGGCTATTCCATCAACGGTAACGACGCCATCATGGGGGCCAAGCTGATCCTCGCCACCACCTCGACGACGATGCCAAATCGCGTGGAAATCGCCGGACTCGCCAATGGCATGCGCGGTTCCTTCGGTGCGCGTCATGCGTCCGGCACCTCCACCCAGAGCGGCGTGCTCTCGATTGCCGATACGGATGGGGGAAATGTCTTTTCGCAGTCAAACGGCGCGACACTCGCGCTCACTGGCGTCATCAGCGGCAGCCAGGCGCTACGCATCAATGACCGATATACCTTCACCTCGGCAGATGCCGTCAATTCGCTGGAAACCCCGACGGGAACCGTTGCGATCACGAACGGCGCAGCGAACACGAATTCAGGCGGAATCACCGTGGTCAACGGAACCCTGCTGATCAACGGTGACGCGGGTTTCACCGGGACCGGATCCGGCACGGTCACCGTCGGCACCGTCGGTGCGGCGGTTAGTGCACAGGGGGGAGTCGCTGCCGTCAATTCCCGGGTGATCACTGGCGTCACCACGGCGACAGCCCAGACCTTGCAAATCGGACAAAGCATCACCGGAACCAATATCCCGGGGAGCTCGGTCATTACCGGCATCACCATCGGTGCCACCACCTCGACCATCGTCATCAACAACACCATCACCACGGCGACTCCGGACGTGCAGTTCGCCACCACCGCCTTCACCTCCAACGCCACCCTCGGAGGCACCGGCCGCATCGCGCCGACCGTTCCTAACGGCGTGCTCGTCAGGGGCGGTAGCTCCGTGAGTCTCGTGGATGGCATCACCGAGGACTTGCTGATCCGCTTCGTCGCCGCCGGCAGTCCCCAGCCTGCGGGCACGGCAGTCTTCTCTACCGGTTCCACCTTCGGCTTCGAGCTCGCAGCCCCCGGAACCAGTGACCTTATCGACTTCACCGGACTCGCCACCGCGAACGCTGGCGGCAGCGTCGCCTTCAACAGCAACGTCGTCAACTTCACCGGACTCTCCGGCGTCGCCGCCGGTGAATACACCTTGTTCACCTTCGATGCGCCGGGCAAATACACCGGAACCTTGGCGGCGGGCACGCTCCCGGCCGGAATCTCGGGCGCCACCTTCGCCTACAACGCGTCCGACATCAAGGTCACCCTCACCGCCGGCACACCCTACACCACCTGGGCGGGTGGGGCGGCATTCGACGCCGATGCCAATAACGATGGTGTGAAAAATGGCCTCGCATGGATGCTTGGTGCCGGGAGCCCTAACGTCAGCGCACTCGGCCTCCTTCCCACGGCGACCGCGAGTGGTGGAAATTTGACCCTCTCGACATTCAATCGGGTGGATCCGAAGGGTCCCGCCAAGCTCTTTGTCGAATACAGCAACAACCTCAGCACATGGACTCCCACGGAGACTCCCACAGTAAACGGCGTTTACCCGACTGGTAATATCACCATCACCGTCGCCGGAAGCCCACCGACGCAAACGGTCGCGGTCACGGTTTCATCCCCAGCAGCCGCAGGCGGTGGCAAACTCTTCGCCCGTCTGAGAGCGACTGAAGATTGAAGCATTATCCCGCTTCTCAAAAATCCCCTGATGCGCCCATGGGGCGGCAGCTCCTTCACCCGTGCTGCCGCCCCCTTTTTGCAAACCTCAAATCCCTGATTTCTGTCTTAAAACACCGCTCCCAAGAGCCTTCGAATTGAATCACTCCAAGTTCAACTCAACGTGTAAAGTCGCCAATCGCTCGCCAAAATCCAAACCCTTCATATCGTTCTTTTGATCAAGCCATTTCATCGCTCAATCCATCTATCCACACACCTAGAATCCCTGAGCCCGCTCCCCAAAATTCTATCGCACCAAAACCTATGAAATCTACCCGCTTTCAATTCAATCCATTCCTTACACGCAAGGCAACCCTGCTGCCGGTGCTTGCCTTGCTTTCTGCCTCCGGAACCTCGCTTCATGCTCAGTCCACTTGGGGCGGCACCACGGGCGCTCTCACTGGAGCCACTGCCGACTCGGCCCATGCTTGGAGCGGTGCGGCCACCAACTGGACCGGCGGAATCCCTAACACTATCGGTGCCACCGCGAACGTCACAAACGACTTTTCAGGAGCAACCTCGATTTTCCTGAACGGTGCCGTCACTGTCGGCACGCTGAATCTTAACGACACCGGTGCTACTAGTGACGTAGCCATCACTGTTGCAGGTGGCACTGGCGGGACCTTTGGCGGCACTGGCACCCCTTCGCTTACCTTCGACAACACCTCCGGTAACGCGGTGCTCACCAGCGCGGGAGCCTCCAACGTCATCTCGGCGAATATGACGTTCACCGACAGCGTGGACCTAACGACCACCAACAGCCTCACCTTGTCAGGCGTCATCTCGGGCGCGGGAACCCTGAACAAGCTCAACGCAGGCACCAGTAGCGTTTCTTTGAATGGAGATAACACGTCTTGGAACGGTGGTATCAGGCACGAGCGTGGCCTCATCAACATGGGCGGAGTCGCCGCAAACGACGTGCTAGGAAGTGGAAGTTTTACATTCAATAACGCAATGGCCACGGGTGGAACTACTCTCACGGTGAATTCGAACGTCAGCAGATCGTATGACAATGCCTTTATACAAAACAATGCGGACGATGTCACCGGTATCGAGTATGCATCGATCACTTCAAATGCCACCGGATATCGTATCCAGACCTTCACTGGGGACTTCTCCACAGGAGCCTCCTACTATGGTGGCACCGCCACTAATACCAACGGCCAAGGCCTTGCTCTAAGGGCGACAAAGGACACCCCGGCGGTAGGGGACGAAGGTACCTTCATCTTTACTGGTGATTGGTCCGGCTACGACGCAGTCAAGAACATCATATCAGGAGGAACTACGAACGGCCAAGCGTTCCGCATCTTATCGGGTGGCTCTTACGTCTTCGACAAGAGCGCAAGCACGCACTCTAGCGCAGTCGCTGGCTCGGCAGGCACATTCCAATTGAGCAGCACTGAGAGCACCATCGCAACCAAGTTGATTCTTTCCGAAGATGCCTCCACCTTGAAAAATGTCGTGCAATTTCAAAACGCGAGTGGCCAACGCCACTCGCTTGGTTTACGAGCTGGGTCTAGCACAGGTGCCATAGCCTCGGGAGCCATCGCTATCACC
Organism: Akkermansiaceae bacterium; assembly: GCA_031425955.1. Classification (GTDB taxonomy): domain Bacteria; phylum Verrucomicrobiota; class Verrucomicrobiia; order Verrucomicrobiales; family Akkermansiaceae; genus Luteolibacter. The sequence goes on from JANPKJ010000008.1 coordinate 40,750, forward strand.
GGCGCACCTGGGGCCAACTTCTTCGCCCAAGACGCTACCAGCAAGCTCACCGTGAGTGGTCTAGTCTCAGGATCCGGTGCAGGTGGCGTTGAAATCAATAAATCCTACACCTTCACCTCTGCGGATTTAACCAACACCACGCAAACTCCCACCGGCATCGTCGAGCTCTCCCGTGCAGCAGGAAACACCTACTCCGGCGGCACAACGGTTACTGCCGGCACGCTCTTGGTCAGCAACACCAGCAATTCCGGCACTGGCACAGGAACCGTAACGGTCAAATCCGGTGCCACTCTGGGTGGTGGGTCTGGTGCGACAGGTGGTAGAATCACAGGTGCTACCGTGATCGAGAGCGGCGGCTTCCAAACCGCAGGCACCCGGGCCACGGCGTCTTCGGCCATTATCGGAATCCAAACCTTTGAAACAGGCGGCATTGACTACCAAGCAGGTTCCATCTTCGAGTGGAACCTGACTGCATCCGGTGGGTCCGAAGGAACACGAGGCACTAACTACGATGGTGTGAGCGCCACGTCCTTTAGCAATACCGGAGCAAACGCCATCTTCCGGGTGGTGTTGAACGGGACAGAGGATTTCACCTCAGGCTTCTGGGATGCCGATAAGTCTTGGACTAATATCTTCACGAATATTGCAGGCACAGCTCAGAGTCTTCAGGATCTCTTCGGCACTACCGTCCAAACTTACAATACAGCTGGTTTGGTTGACACGACCGCTCAAGGTTCCTTTACGATCAGTGGCTCGGCCCTCACCTGGTCCGCCGTGCCCGAACCCACCAGCGCCTTGGCCGGTCTCCTGATCGGTGCCGGCCTGCTGCGCCGCCGTCGCACGGCCTGACCATTCTCCGGAGTTAATGGGTTTTCTCCGGGATCCCGGGGCCGCTGGCTGGAGGGTCAGTGGCCCCTCATCTTTTCAGAAAAGACAAAAATACCAAACTTCCTCGTTCAATTCCGATACTCGTAAAACACTCAAACAGTGAACCTCCATCCGTGCGACTCGATATAGCACTCAAGTCCGGGAAATCCTCCGCTTCCGGTAGGCCAAGAGCTCAAATCTCACCTCAAAACCCATGACCGATTCATCCTTGCCGCGTCCCACTCCACGACTCGCTCAGGCATGCCTGTCTCTACTGGCTTGGTTCACCGCGTGCTGCACCGCCATCGCCACCGACCGCTTCGTCGCCACCAACGGCCAGAACAACACCAACCCCGGACGCGGGCTGTCGGTGGGATCGCCCTATCTCACCATCAACTTCGCGGCGGACCAGGCCGCCCTCGGTGATACGATTTACATCCGCGGCGGGACCTATCGGGAAACGGTTTCTCCCACGGTCTCCGGCACCTCCAACGCGCCGATCATTTTCAAGCCCTACAACAACGAGGAGGTCATCCTTTCCGGCCTCAACCTCATCACCCCCGGCAGCGGCGGCGCGGGCACATGGGCGGCGGACAGCGGCAGCATTTACAAGATCCAACTGACTTCCAGCTATGGCTCAGAGTCCAACTTTTCCTTGGACCGGATCACCGGATGCCAAGTCTTTGTCGATGGCGAGGCAATGTCGGAAGCCCGCTGGCCGAACTCCCCCACGCCGATGGGCATTCGCCGCACGGAAGCGGCCACCGCCATTTCCGGTGCCTACACGGCCACGGGTGCTCCGGGCAGTCTCATTTATGACGCTTCCTACAAGCACGCCGGGCTCGACGCCTTCGCCGCCGATGTGTGGAAGGACGGCATCATCGTCTTCGCGCCCGGCTCCCAATGGTATCGCCGGGTGTCCCCCATCACCGGCAACACGCCCGCCGCAGCGGATTCAGAGGTGGCATTTACCTTCAATCCCTACAATGAGGGTGCAAACCGCGAGGACACTGACATCGGCGATCCGTTTTTCCTGATGGGTCGCAAGGTCGCGTTGGATGCGGAAAAGGAATTCTTCTTCGACACCATCCAAGGGACTTCCGCGAGCGTCGGCAGGGACGGGCCGCGCCACATGCTCTATCTGCGGATGCCCGGCAGCGTCACTCCCGTCGGTCGCACGGTGGAGATGCGGCGGCGCATGAACGCCATCAACTTGGACGGCGTTTCTAATCTCCAGTTTGAAAACCTCCGCATCGTCGGTGGCCGCCTCAAGACCTCCAGCACCAGCAGCAACTGCGTCTTCCGCGGCCTCGATGTGGAATACGCCGCCTACACCTGGGAGGAGGAGTTCGGCAGCGATTACGACAGCATCATCATCGAGGGCAGCGGCCACCAGCTCCTCGACGGCTCGCTGAAAAACTCCACCAACCGCGGCATCTACTTTCCCACCGGTGGCAACCACCTGATCCGCAACATGGTGATCAGCGATTGTTTCGTCTCCGGCATCGAAATGAAAAACACCACCAGCAACATCCGGGTGGAGAATGTCACTGTCTATAATCAGGCAGGCACCGCCATCTCCGCCGAGGCCATGCCGAATCAAGTTCTCTATTCCCATGGCTATCAGAGCGCCCTTTTCACCACCGACTGTGGCACGCTCAACGCCCTCAATGACTTCGACGGTCTGGGGTCCGAATGGGCCTACAACTGGATGCACGACGCTCTCGGCTCGGTCAATGCGGCGCGCGATTGGTACGGCTCCCCAGCCATCCGCCTCGATTCAGGTCCGTCTAACTTTCTCATCCACCACAATATCGCCTGGAACACCACCCAACCGGAAAAAACCATCGCCATTTGGGCCCTCGGCAGCGGCCAGGTCAACTATCAGGATGCGAAAATCCGCCTGTATAACAATACCGTGGACCAGCAGATCGGCTTCATCGAAACCGTCAGCACTCCGGCGAGTATCAAGGGCGTGGAAATGTCCAACAATCTGACCGGTGTAGGAATGAGCATCTCCAGCAGCGGCACCGACGCCACGGGAAAGCTCTACATCACCGACATGGCGCTGCGGAACAATCTCTTCAACAACACCTCCATTCCGAACAATCCAACCCCGCCGCACTCCGCCAACCGTCAGGGTGCGACCGGCTGGACCGCTCCAGCCAGCCCGCCCTTCGGCTATCAGCTCGGTGCCTCTTCGCAGGCCATCAACAACGGCACCACCGTCGCCGGCATCACCGACGGTTTCGTCGGCGCCGCTCCGGACATCGGAGCGCTGGAATCCGGCCTCAAACCGTTTGTTCCGGGGGCCAAGGTGCGGGCGCAGGATCTGGCAGGCCTGACCGTGACACCCACGCTGGTTTCCAACTCAGTGAAATTCGTCGTCAGTGGCTTACCCACCGGGCGCAGCCTGCCTGATTCATTTCGCCTGAAAATCGCAGCCAATGCCGCGAGCAACGATTTCACCCACAATTTTGATTTCCCCAACAATACTGTCACCGCCACCTACAACGCGCTCTCCACCGCCGGAGCGGGACAAGCGGTCCAGGTCAGCCTCGACGGCACGGACTTCGTCACCCTTCCCGCCACGGTCACCGTGCCCGCCAGCACACTCGCCGCCACCACCACCAGCCTGACATCGAGTGCCAATCCGGCGATCATCAGCAACTCCATCACCTTCACCGCCACGGTGGCGACCGCTGGCGGCACACCCGCTGGCACCGTCACCTTCCTGAACGGCACCACCACCCTCGGCACCGGCACGCTTGCAGGTGGGATCGCCACCTTCACCACATCCTCCCTCGGCATCGGCCAGCATTCCATCACCGCCACTTTTCCCGCCAGTGCCAGCCTCGCCGCCAGCACCTCGCCCATCGTTTTGCAGTCCGTCACCAGCAGCGACCCCACCCCACCCGGCATCGTCCGCGCCCGTTTCACCGATGGCAACGGCTCGATAACCGCCCAACAATTCGGTGGCACTGCCGGCGACGGCTGGCTTGCGGGCTGGACGACCTCCACCGCCAATTCCAGCGGCACCGTTCTATCAACCACGCCGCTCTCGCCGGGAACTGGAAACTATCTGAAAGTCTCCAGCACCAGTGGCAGCGGAGCCACCTCACAAGCTGGCGTCTCCCGTCAATGGGACTCCGCCGTTCGTCCTTATGACCAGTTCACGCGGCTGACATTCGACTTCCGGATTGATTCCACCGCAACCTTTGACAACGCCGGGGACGCCTACACCATCGCTCTCAGCAATGTCGCCGGCACAGCCCCTGCTGGAAACTCCACGGTTTACCTGCGCTGCTTCGGTGCCTCGCCCGGTAGCGGCTCCAATGGCGTCATCGCCGAGAAGGAATGGTGTGTTTTCAATGGCATCCCCGGCACTGCGGACGCCTACGCGGTAAGCAGGTTCGTCAAAACCGGCATGATCGCCGCCCCCGGCACGACCTACAGTTTCACCATCGACATCTACGCCGCCCCAGCCGCAGGCACCGCCAGCGGAAAAACCCACGGCACTTACGACGTGACCATCACCGACGGCACGAACACCGTGAGCGTTCCCGGCTCAGGCTTCCGTTCGGCCGCCTACTCCAGTGGAGGCTACCTCACCTTCGCCGCCCAGCAGAACTCCGCCACAGACGCTCTCTCCTACTCCGTGGATTCCATCGAGATGACCTCGCTAACCTTGCTGGAACCCACCACCACCGTCGTCACCTCCGATTCGAACCCAGCGAACATCGGTGCGCCCGTGACCTTCACCGCCACCGTCACCAGCGGCACCGGTACGCCGACAGGCAGCGTCACCTTCTTCGACGGAGCCACCAATCTCGGCAACGCCACACTCAACGGCTCTGGCATCGCCACACTCGCCACCTCGGCACTCACCAGCGGCGCGCACTCCATCACCGCCAGCTATCCGGGCAGCCTGGTCTATGCCGCAAGCACCTCCGCACCGCTCGCCCAAGTCATCCGCTCCGCCACCTCGACCACCCTGGCTTCAAGCGCCAATCCCGCGAACCCTGGCCAGTCCGTCACCTTCACCGCCACCGTCAGCGGCGGGAACAATGGCGATACCGTGAACTTCCTCGACGGCGTCACCAACATTGGAAGCGGCACGCTCGCTGGCGGCGTCGCCACCTTCACCACTGAGGCGCTCCCCGCTGGCACCCGCTCGATCACCGCGAGCTACCCCGCCACGGCGACGACTGCTGCCAGCACGTCATCACCGCTCGCTCAAGTCATCCGCTCCGCCACCTCGACCACCTTGGCTTCCAGCGCCAACCCCGCGAACCCTGGCCAGTCCAGCACCTTCACCGCCACCGTCACCGGCGGAAACAACGGCGACACCGTCAACTTCCTCGACGGTGCCACCAACATCGGCAGCGGCACGCTGGCCTTCGGCATCGCCACCTTCACGACCTCCGTGCTGACTGCCGGTTCTCACACCATCACCGCCAGCTACGCCGCCACTCCGACCACTGCGGCCAGCACCTCGCCACCGCTCGCCCAGATCATCCGGTCCGCCACCACGACGACTCTAACCTCCAGCGCCAACCCGGCGAACCTCGGCGAATCGATCGCCTTCACCGCCACCGTCACTGGCGGAAATCCCGGCGACACCGTCAATTTCCTCGACGGCGTCACCCACATCGGCAGCGGCACACTCATCTCCGGCATCGCTACCCTGACCACCTCAACCCTCACCGCCGGTTCACATTCCATCACCGCCATTTACTCTGCCACGGCGACGACCGCTGCAAGCACGTCTACCCAACTCACACAAACGATCCTAGCTCTCACTCCCTATCAAACCTGGCTTGCGGAATTTTTCAGTCCTGACGACCTTGCCAACTCTGCGCTCGAGGCCACCGTTTGGGGTGCGAATGCCGATCCTGACCAAGATTCCATTGCCAATCTTCTCGAATACGCACTCGAGCTCCCGCCAAATCTATCCAACCCGCTGCCTTCCGGTCTGCGGCCCACGAGCATTCCGCTTTCTCTAACCTTTAAACGCTCCCGGGCCGAACTCTCCTATGTTGTCCAAGGCTCGGGCGATGTGCAGTTTTGGCAGGACATCGCGACGAATCCATTCCCCTTGGCTACCACCGGAACCGTCTCCGATACAGCCCCAGCCACCGAAATCCGCCGCTTACTGCGCCTCAAAGTGATCCAGCCATGAACAGGGCTTCTTGGTTCGTTTTGTTCGGCACGGTCTCACTAACCTCCATTCTTTCCGCCGATCAACTCTTGCTTGCCGATCCGCTCGTTGGAACGGCCAAATTTGACGGAGGCGCGATGTATCCTGGAGCGGCCCTGCCATTCAGCATGGTCAAGCTCAGCCCGGATACGACTAAGCCCTCCACGGCTGGCTACAATCCAGCCGAGCCCATTCTCGGGTTCAGCCATACGCACATCGGTGGCACCGGCGGGAATGCTTTCGGTGGAGGTGTTCTGGTTCGCCCGCAGACCGGCCCGCTCACGGTCCCGCCACCACCGTCGCCCAAGGCAAATGAAAAAGCCTCGCCCGGATACTACACGGTTGATCTAACACTCGACCGCGTGGATGCGGAGTTGACCTCCACGGAACGCGCTGGGTTTCATCGCTACACATACCCCGCAGGTGTGCCGGCCCGCGTGCTGATCGACATCGCCGCCAGTATCAACAACGCCACCGAGGAAAAGCCCGCCGGACGTTGCTCGGCATCCGGCGGGCGTTTTATCTCGGAGCGCGGGATCGAGGGCTCGACGAGCATCGTCGCAGGCTTCGCGAACCTCACCTACACCCTCTATTTCGTGGCCGAGTTCGATAAAACCCCGACCGCTCGGGGTGTCTGGATTGGCGGCACGCATCAGCCCGGCACCACCGACGTGAAGGGTGGTGAAAAACAAACCGCCGGGCTCTACGCCGAGTTCGCACCCGGGTCGGTTGTCGGCCTGCGCGTCGGAATTTCCTACACCAGCATCGCGCTTGCCCGCAAAAACCTCGAAGCCGCAGACGGGCTGGATTTCGACAAGGTCCGCGCCCGCGCCGAAGGGATCTGGAGGAAACATTTCGACAGCATCACCGTCGAGGGCGGCACCGATGCCCAGCAACGCCAATTTTACACCGCACTCTACCACACCGTACTCGCGCCCACCGACGTCACCGGTGACAACGGCGGCTGGACGGATGATCCAAAGCAATCCGTTTACTGGGACATCTACACGCTGTGGGACACTTTCCGCACCACCAACCCGTTGCTGACATTGATCTACCCGGACCGCCAGAGTAGCATCATCCGCCACCTGCTCGCGGCCTATCAGAAATCAGGCTGGCTGCCCGATTCATGGGTCTATAACAAGCAGGGAATCCCGTTTCAGGGCGGCAGTCATGCCGACAACGTGATTGCAGATGCCTTTGTGAAAAACCTCGGCGGCTTCGACCGTGACCTCGCCTACGCCGCCGTTCGCAAGAACGCCACGGAGTCCAACCCGAAGACCAGTAAAATCAACATCGATACCGGTCGTCTCGCGCCATATTTCACCCTTGGCTACGTGCCTTCGAACATCTATACGAAAAAAGACGCACAGGGTCGCGGCAACGAATACTCGTCAGGCGTTTCCCGCACCTTGGAATACGCCTACAACGACTTCGCCGTCTCACAAGTCGCCGCCGCGCTGGGCCACCAGCAAGATGCGGATGTCTTCCGCAAGCGTTCGCTCGGCGCATACGCCCTTTTCCATCCGGAAACCAAATTCTTCTGGGGAAAAACCCCGACAGGCGAGTGGATGCCGGACCACGATCCCGCCAGCAAGGTGCTCGGCTGGAGCTCCGCCTTCTACGAAGGAAACGCCTGGCAATACCGCTTCTCGATGCCCCACGACATGCAGGGACTGATCAACCGCCACGGTGGCAATCAGGCCTTCCTGACCGTGCTCGACGAGTATTTCGACAGAAAACTCCATTGGCAGGGCAATGAACCGTGTTTCCTCACTCCGTGGCTCCATGGTTACGCCGGACGCCCGGATAAAAACGTGGACCGTCTGCGCGAAATCATGGCCCGGGATTTCAAACTCGCACCGGACGGCTATCCCGGAGACGAGGACGTGGGTGCGATGTCGGCGTGGTACCTTTTCACGGCGATGGGGTTCTATCCGAACGCCGGGCAGGATGTCTATCTACTTTCAAGCCCGGTGTTCAGCAAAGTATCAATGAAACTTGGCGGTACCGGGAAGTCCTTCGTCATCGCCGCTCCCGGCGTTTCATCGGAGAACAAATACATCCAGACCGCCACGCTCAATGGCAAACCGTGGAACCAAGCCTGGTTCCGACACGGTGACATCATCAACGGCGCGGAATTGATTCTAAAAATGGGACCGAAGCCCGCCGCTTGGGGCACGAGGAATCCTCCGCCATCTCTAACTTCCCCCGCGGAGTGAATGGCCACCATCTCCGCGCCCCTACTTGGGCGCAATTCCCCGCCACTCAACGGGTAAAGCATCGAGATACTAGTGAAGAGAAGGTAGGACGATAGGCTGAAGCTCGCTGAACGCGTATGTCCTGCGCGGGTGACACGGACGAGAACTCCATCCCGCCCGTTACCCGACGATCCACCACTCCAAAACCCTTGATGAAAAACACACACTCCCTCGGCGTCCTGATTGCCGCGATTCTTGCAATGCCGTTCTGCACCGCCTCCGCAGCGAAGACCTGGCATGTCACCGGAACCGGTGATGACAATGCCGCCGGCACTTCTGTCGAAACCGCATTCCGCACCTTGAGAAAAGCCACCTCACTGGTCCAGCCCGGCGACACCGTAATCATTGGCGACGGCATCTACACTGACGCTGACACCGGCAAAAGCAGCAGTGTGCTGCTTCTCGACCAGCGCGGGAAAGCCGACGCGTGGACCACCTGGAAAGCCGCACCCGGAGCCAAGCCCGAAATCCGTCCGGTCGGCTGGCACGGCATTCTCGTCACCGAATCCTTTATCATCCTCGACGGCCTGCACGTGACCGGCGCGAACGACTCTATCACTCTCATCGATGCCTTGAAAAATGGCACACCCGACGCCAAAGACGGCAAACTTCCGCCGCCCAACCCCCGCTTCAACTACAACGGCATCTCCATCGACGGGCGCAACAATCCTCCTTCTGCAAAGCCTCACCACATCATCATCCGCAACTCCACCGTCTCAAAATGCCCCGGTGGCGGCATCTCCGCATTGGAAACAGACCACATCACCATTGAGGACAACCAGGTGTTTGAAAACGCTTGGTTCATGCGCTACGCCGGTTCCGGTATCACCTTTCTCAACAGTTGGGCGCACGACGACGCACCCGGCTATCACATCGTCATCCAGCGCAACCGCGTGTGGAATAACAAGACACTCGTCCCATGGTCAGCCACCGGCAAGCTGAGCGACGGCAACGGCATCCTGCTCGACGTCACTGAAGGCGTGGGTGGAGACAACGCCACCAACCCGAATGCCGATGCCTCCGTCAAACCTCAGGGAAAGAAGAAGGCGGACCCCAACGCCGCCTCCCTCAACCCGCTCCGCCCTGTTTGGAAGCACCGCGCCCTCATCGCCAACAACCTCAGCGCCTACAACGGCGGGTCCGGCATCCACACCTTCCGCACCGCCCATGTGGACATCATCAATAACACCACCTATCACAACGGCGCCATCGTCGGCTATCAGGAACTCTTCGCCAACCGCTCGAAAGACGTGGTCGTCCTGAACAACATCATCGTCCCCCGCCCCGGCGGCAAGGTCACTTCGGACAACCGCAATGCCGACATCCGCTGGGATTACAACCTCTATCCGGTCGGTCAGGACGTCTACAAAAGTGCCAACGACATCGTGGCGGATCCACGCTTCATCTCGGTCAAAGCGGATCTGCGCGACGCCGATTTCCGCCTCTCCAACGGCAGTCCAGCCATCGACAGTGGCACCGAAGAACTGCCTCAAGCCACCGACATTTCCGGCAATCCGCGCCCATCCGGCAAGGCGAGGGACCGCGGGGCTTACGAGCAGTGACTGACACTCTCCGTGGAAACAACCATCCCATGCACACTCCCGCCAAGTCCGCTTCGAAGAAGCCAGAGATTCGTCCCGAAGACCGGGTCTCGTTCTGGCTGAAAACCACCTATGGCTCCGCCTTCATGGTCAATGTCTGGGGCAGCCAATTGATCAAGGTACTCGGTGCCTCCATCTTCGTCGCAGGGATGGGAATCTCTCCCGCCCACATTGGCTGGGTCTTCCTCGTCTTCCGCTTGTGGGACGCCTGCTTGGATCCCTTCATGGGCTGGATTTCCGACAACACCCGCACGCGCTGGGGCCGACGCCGACCTTGGGTGCTCATCGGCGGAGTACTAACAGGATTGATTTTCCCGCTGCTCTGGCTCGGTCAACCGCATTGGAGCGAGGTGGCGAAGCTCGGCTACCTCGTCGGCATCGGGTTGGTGTTTTACACGGCCTTCACCATCTGGGTCATGCCCTATCAGAGTATGCTTACCGAAATGACGCCGGATACCAATGAGCGCACCAGCATCTCCGCCCATCAATCCTTTTGGGGCAAGCTCGCCACCATTCTCGGCACTTGGATCTGGACTATCACCCAGCTTCCCATCTTCGCAGATCCCATCACTGGCGAGCCTGACTCGCTGCGCGGCATGAGATACGTCGGCCTCGCGCTGGGCATGTTGATCATCCTTGTCAGCGTGCCTCCAGCCTTCCTGATCAAGGAACGCAATCCGGACTTCATCGCGAAACAACCCACGGAACCGTTCTGGCCTAATTTTATAAAAACCTTCCAGAACAACCCCTTTCGCATTCTGGCGGTGTTCGCTTTGGTCTTCACCTTTGGCATCAATTTGGTGCAGGGCCAGATGTTCTATCTGCGCACCTTCTACGCCCTCAAGGGAGACACGGTTTTCTCCGCGCAACTCACCGGCATCGAAGGCACGACCTCACTGGTGATCGGCGTCCTCTCGATTCCATTCTTCACCTGGCTCTGCCGCCGCATCGGGAAAAAGGAAACGCTGATGGTTTCCACCGCCATCATCCTGCTGGCGACTTGGCTCTCATGGGTCACCTACACCCCGTCAAATCCCTGGCTCGCACTTGTCACTGGCACCCTGCTCTCACCCGGCTACGTAGGCATCTATCTGGTCATCCCCTCGATGATCGGTGATATCATTGATTCCGAAGAACTCCGCTGCGGCGACCGCCGCGAGGGGGGCTTCAATTCGATCTTTTCCTGGCTAAACAAAGCCAGCATGTCGCTCGCCTACGGCATCGCCGGCATGATCGTCGTCTGGTGCGGCTTCGAGATCGCGAAGAAGGCGATGCAGACTCCCGAAGTCTTCCAGAACATGCGAATTTGCTTCGCGGTCCTGCCCTCGGTATTCATGATTCCGGCGTTATTTCTGCTAGCCCGCTATCCGCTCTCGCACTCACGGATGGAGGAAATCCGCAACGAACTCGAAGCCCGCCGCGGCAGAATTTGACCTCCATTCTCCGATCATGAACTCGATCTTCCGCCTGCTCGGCCCATTGTCCGCTGTCGCCAATGTCTTCCACTTTCACCATCCGTCCCGAGGACCGCGTCTCGTTCTGGCATAAATCCGCCTATGGAGCCTCGGGCATGGTTTCCTACGTAGGAACCCAGATGCTCAAGGTTCTCAGCGCGTCGATATTCGTCGCTGGGATGGGCATGTCGCCCGCCCACATCGGCCTTGCGTTCCTGATTTTTCGCCTTTGGGACGCCATCGTGGACCCGACCATCGGCTGGCTTTCGGACAACGCCCGCACCCGGTGGGGCCGGCGCAAGCCTTTCATGCTCGTGGGCGGCCTGCTCACCGGTCTTATCTTCCCACTGCTCTGGGTGGGTCAGGCGGATTGGAGCGAAACACTGAAGTTCGTCTGGTTGGTGGGGGTGGGGCTGGTTTTCTACACCGTCTTCAGCATCTGGTCAGTGCCCTTTCAAAGCCTCCCGGCCGAGATGAGTCCCGACAGCGACGAGCGCACCAGCATCATCAGCTTCAGAAGCTTCTTCATGAAAATCGTCGCCATCACCGGCACGTGGATCTGGGCGCTCACCCAGCTCCCGATTTTCAATGACCCCATCACCGGCCAGCCCGACTCGCTGCGCGGCATGCGCATCATCGGTCTCGGGTTGGGACTGCTGATCATGCTGCTAAGCGTGCTGCCCGTTTTCGTGTTGAAGGATCGCACCCGCGAGCTGGCGGCGCGCCAGGCGAAGCAGCCCTTTTGGCCCAACCTGCGCCGCACCCTGGTCAATCCACCCTTCCGTATCCTCGCCATCTTCACGGTTACTTTCACTTTCGGCATCAACCTCGTGCAGGGCCAGATGTTCTACCTGCGCACCTACTACGCGCTGGAGGGCAACACCGTTCTCTCGGCCAAACTCACCGGCATCGAAGGCACGCTCTCGATGGTGCTAGGGATCGTCTCCATCCCTTTTTTCCAGTGGCTCTGCCGCCGTATCGGCAAACGCGAGACCCTCGTCGTATCGACGCTCCTGATCATGGGCACCACCCTGCTTTCCTGGTTCACTTACAATCCGGCGTATCCATGGCTTTCATTGGCCACCGGAGCGCTTCTCTCGCCTGGCTATACCGGTATGTGGCTGGTCATCCCCTCGATGGTAGCGGACGTGGTGGACGACGAGGAACTGCGCCACGGCGACCGCCGCGAAGGCGGCTTCACCTCGATTTTTTCCTGGCTCAATACGGCCAGCACCTCGCTCGCCTATGGCTTGGCCGGCATTGTCGTGGTGTGGTGCGGCTTCGAGATCGCGCAGAAAGCCGCGCAGTCGCCCGAGGCTTTTCACAATATGCGTCTGTGCTTCTCCCTGCTGCCTACGCTCGTGCTCACGCCCGCGCTTTTCCTGCTCTGGCGTTACCCGCTTTCCAACTCCCGCATGAATGAAATCCGCAATGAACTCGAGGCCCGTCGCGGCCGCATCTAACATTATACTTCACCATGACCATCCAATCCAAACCGCTCAAGTTCCCCAAAAATTTCGTATGGGGATTCGCCGCCGCCGCTCCACAAATCGAAGGCGCAGCCTTCACCGATGGCAAAGGCCCATCCATCTGGGACACCTTCGCCCGCCAACCCGGTAAGGTAAAAAACGGCGACAATCTCGACATCGCCTGCGATCACTATCACCTCTATAAAAAGGACTTCGCCCTGATGGCCAAGCTCGGCGCAAAGAACTACCGCCTCTCCATCGCATGGCCACGGATTTTTCCCACAGGCAGCGGTGAGGTGAACCAAAAGGGCATCGATTTCTACAACCGCCTGATCGACTCGATGATCAGCTTCGGCCTCACACCCTGGGTCACCATGTTTCATTGGGATCTTCCGCAAGCCTTGGAAGATGATTTCGGCGGCTGGCGCGACCGCCGCACAGCGGATGCCTTTGGAATCTATGCCGATACCATCGTCAAAGCGTTCGGTGACCGCGTGAAAAACTGGATCACTCTCAATGAAATCCAGTGCTTCACGCTTTTCGGCTACGGAACCGGCCAGAAAGCACCGGGCCTCAAGCTGCCCATGCAGGTCGTCAACCAGACCTACCACACCGCCCTACTCGCCCACGGCCACGGCGTGCGTGCCGTCCGCGAGCATGGTGGCAAGGGTGCCCGTGTCGGACTAACGGATGTGCCTGTCGGCGTCATCCCTGTCACGGAAACTCCCGCCGACATCGAAGCTGCCCGCCAACAATTCATCATCAATAACACTCGTATCCTCGAACCCATCTACAAAGGTCGCTACAATCCCGCCTACCTGAAATCCACCGGTAAGGATGCTCCGAAATTTGAACCCGGAGATCTTGAACACATCAGCCGTCCGATGGATTTCATCGGCCTCAATGTTTACTGGGCGGATTTCGTTCGCGCCGGGAAAAAAGGCAAACCCGAGGTTTTGCCATTCCCCGAATCTTACCCCACCGCAGACACGACCTGGCTAAAGCACACACCCCAGGCAATCTATTGGACATCCCGATTTGTCGCGGAAATCTATGGTGAAAAAGCGATCTACATCACGGAGAGCGGCGCGGGCTACAACGACGCTCCGCCAGTCAACGGCGAGGTCTTGGACCTCCACCGCCGCGACTACGTGAGGAACTACCTGCGGGAACTGCACCGCAGCATCGGCGATGGCGTACCGGTGAAGGGATATTTCCTCTGGTCCTTCATGGACAATTACGAATGGGAGGATGGTTATGCGATGCGCTTCGGCGTCGTTTACTGTGATTTCAACACCCAGAAACGCACGCCCAAGCTGAGCGCGCTCTGGTATTCCAAGGTCATGGCAGCCAACGCCATCGTCTGATTCATATCATGAAATCCCAGCTCCATCTGCTATTCGGACTCCTCGCGGCTTGCGATGTTTCCGCCGCGGTCAGGCTGCCCTCGGTTCTATCTGATCACGCGGTCCTCACCCGCACGGACCGCGTCCCTATCTGGGGCTGGGCCGATCCGGACGAGGAAATTTCGATCAAGCTAGGTGACCGCTCTGCGAAGACCAAGGCCGGCACCGATGGCAGATGGTGTGTCGATCTCAACCTGGCGGATGCTCCCGACGGTCCCTTTGAACTCGAAGTCACCGGCAAGAACAAGCTGGTCGTCAAGAACGTGGTCGTCGGCGAGGTATGGGTCGCATCCGGTCAGTCGAACATGGATTGGCGCATCGGCCAGTCGCTCGAGGCCAAGGAAGAGTCCGCCCGCCCTCGTGACCCGCAGGTGCGCCAGTTTTCCGTGACACAAGCCACCGCGCTCGCCCCTGCGGAGGATTGTGTCGGACGCTGGATCGTCGCCGCTCCCGACACGGTCGGAGAGTTCTCTGCGGTCGGTTACTTTTTTGCGAAAGATCTATCAGTCCGGCGGCACACCGCTGTCGGACTGCTGCATGCCTCGTGGGGCGGCATGAACATCGAGCGCTGGATCAGTCCGGCCGGCTTCGCCCATGATCCCGCGCTCAATGCCCGCGCCGCTGAGTTGTTGGAGAAAACCCGCGCATCGGTTGCCGAGGTCGCCGCCTATCAGGAAAAGCTGAGTGCCTGGCAGGAGCATTTTTCCCGTCAGGATGTCCGCATCGGCAAACCGGTAGACTACGCGGCTCCCGAAGCATCCACCGCCGGTTGGAAACCGGTCGCACTGCCCGGCACATTGGCCGCCGCCGGACTGCCGGACGCGGGTTCCGTCTGGCTGCGGCGCATTGTGGACTATCCGAAAGTTTTAACGGGCACCCAGTTTAACATCGGCCATCCCGAGGGATTCGTGGAAGCCTATTGGAACGGCGAGCATGTGGGTGAAACGTCGCCCCAAAATCTACCCGGCTCCTCCGTCGTTTCCTTCTTTGTATCAGAAGACCGCATCAAGACCGGAGCCAACACCCTCGCGATCCGGCTTTTCCAGCCCTCCGGCGGATCTGCCATTTCCAAGCAGAATCCCAAGTCCTTCAACCTTGACTACGGCGGCAAGCCACTCGAAGGACAATGGCTTGCCAGGGTCGAGCATGCGCTCCCTCCCCTCACGCCCGAGGCACTCGCCGCGGCGCCAGCCCCTCCCGTCCCCCTTCGCCCGGCGGCCGCGCCATCGTGTATGTTCAACGCAATGGTGAGCCCGCTGGTTCCCCACGCGATCCGGGGATTCCTTTGGTATCAGGGCGAATCGAATGTCGAACGAGCCGCACAATACGAAACCGCCCTGCAACTTCTCATCAAGGGCTGGCGTGATGCCTGGGAGAGACCGGAGGCCCCATTCCTCATCTGCCAACTCGCCAACCTCGGGAAACCGCCGGTAACCCCCAGAGAGAGCAAATGGGCCGAGCTGCGCGAGTCTCAGCGCCGCGCCCTGTCACTTCCTAACACCGGCCTCGCTGTGCTCCTGGACATCGGCGAGGCGGACGACATCCACCCGCGAACCAAGAAAGAAGCAGGCCGCCGGCTTTCGCTTTCTGCCCGCGCGCTGGCTTACGGCGAAAACGTCGAATTCAGCGGGCCGGCTTACGAATCCATGAAGGTCAAGGGTGATACTGTCAGATTGAGTTTCAGCCACATCGGTGGCGGACTTGCTGCGCGACCGCTTCCGGAAAATTACAAGCCCCGCTCGAACCAACTCGAAACACTTCCGCTTATCCTCCCTCTGGCAAGCAGCCAGCTCCAAGGCTTCGCCATCTGCGGCGCAGACCACAAGTGGGTGTGGGCGGAGGCGAAAATCGACGGCGACACCGTCCTCCTCAAAGCCGCAGGAGTCAATGCACCCGTCGCCGTCCGCTACGCCTGGGCCGACAACCCGACCTGCAATCTTTACAACAAGGTCGGACTGCCTGCCTCACCCTTCCGCACTGACGATTTCCCTCTGATCACCCGCGATGAACATTACTGAATCAATCCATTTCCCCAACCGACGCCCACCCGGCATCCTGCTCTGCTCAGCTTGGCAGGTCGTCAACATCGGCGACATCGCGCACACACCCGGCATCCTCGGCCTGTTGGAGAAATACCTGCCAGGAGCGGAAATCACCTTCTGGGCATTCAAGCCGCTCACACCGCCAGCCCGCGAGCTGATTCTACGGGGTTTCCCGAAACTGGTGATCCTCGAAAGCCCGCTCGGGGCTGATGGCGAGCCGGATTCCGCGGCGTGCGAGGCGATCGACCGATCCGACTTTTTCCTGCACGGCTCCGGCCCGTCGATGTTAGGCTGGGCGCACGCCGAGGCATTCGTCCGCCGGACCGGGCGGGGGTTCGGAGTCTTCGGGGTGACCTACGGGCTGTATGGGATTCCGGAAAAGGAAACCATCTCGCGCGCCCGCTTCGTTTACTTCCGGGATTCCGCCTCGCTCGAGCGGGCGAAACAGGAGGGAGTCCACGCGCCGGTGATGGAATGGTCGCCGGATGCCGCCTTCGCCTTCGATCTCCGCGACGACGCGAAGGCTGATGCATTTCTGACAGCTAACGGCCTGGCAGACGGCAATTTCCTCTGCTGCATTTCCCGCTACCGCAACACGCCGTTCTGGCTCATGTCCAGCCACGACACGCCCTTCGATGCGGAGAAACACGCCAGCAACGAGGAGAAAAAGGAAACCGACCACGCGCCATTGCTTGAGGCCATCATCGCCGTGGCGCGGGAAACGCCGATGAAAATCCTGCTCTGCCCCGAGGATGACACGCAGATGGCCATCACCCGTGAAATGCTGTTGGAACGGCTTCCCCCGGATGTTCTGGAAAAAGTCGTCTGGCGCGAAACTTTCTGGCTGCCCGACGAAGCCCTGGCAGTCTATCGGCACTCGGCCGGACTCTTCGGTCATGAGATGCACAGCCCGATCATGTGCATCGGTCACGGCATCCCCGCCATCGTCTGCCGCTGGGCGGAGCAAAGCACCAAAGGCATCATGTGGCGCGACATCGGCTTGGGAGAATGGCTGTTCGATCTCGATCAGCCGAACGAGGCCACGCAGATCGCCTCCACCGTGCTGGCCCTCGCGAAGGATCCCGCCGCCGCCCGCGCCAAGGCAGAGCGTGCCGCCGGTCTGGTGCGTGATCGTTTCGCTCAATCCATGGCCGTGGTGGTCGATGGGGTGACGGAATCTTCCGGGATGGCGTGATCGGAAATCTTCGGTTAGGCTCATTTCGAATGAGTCTGACATCCACCTCACGTTCTACGTATTTTAACTCCTCCGTGGCGCGGAGAGTCGCCACTAGTTCCTCAAACGCCGCGGCGTCCAATGGCGCGTATTCGAACCAAGTGAGAAAATCGAATGGATCGCCCACGTCCCGGCGGTGGTGGAGCCAGCGTCACAGTGACCGACAGCAACACGCCGGCCTCAGCCAGCCGATTCCTCCGTCTGCGCATCATCAAGGCGAGGGTTTGAGCAAATTTCAGACCTTCTGCCCGATCAACCGTGGCCGAATTGCCACCATGACCTCGGGCGCTGCACCGCGGTGAAGGACCTCCTCGCCCGATCCATCTGAACGGATTCAATCGATTTTACCTTGTTGAGCATCGCTCGTTCGGATGAGTGTGAAGCAATCACGCTTTCGTCACCCTATCTCTATCTCCGTCGCAACCCTCGGGTAAACCCATTCAGCACCCACTTCCATGACCCGACTTTTTGTTTCCATTTTCAAAGATAACCCAAACTAATATTATTTCGACCTCATGAAAAACTCACTCGCGTTTCTTCTCTTTCTCTCATGTCTGCTCGTGGCGCAGGAAGATCCCAAGCGTCCAGTTGCCACCACCGCCGCGCTCGATGCGGCAGCCACCGCCGCGCATTTCAAACTTCCATCCGGTTTCAGGGCGGAGCTCATCGCCAGTGAGCCCGATGTGGTGCAGCCCATCGCCTACACCATAGACGACCGTGGCAGACTCTGGGTTCTGGAAAACACCAACTACCCGGACTCCCCCGGCAAGCCCAAAGACCGCATCCTCGTGTTGGAAGATGCCGATGGCGATGGCAGTTTCGAGAAAGGCTCGGTCTTTTGGGACAAGGCGACCTTCAGCAGCGGCATCGCCGTCGGCTTCGGCGGCGTGTGGATCGGCTCGCCGCCCTTTCTGTTATTCATTCCTAACAAAGACGGCGACGCCGTGCCTGATGGACCGCCACAGATCATTCTCGACGGCTGGGGTGCGGAGGACACCCACGAGACCATAAACAATTTCACCTGGGGACCGGACGGCTGGCTCTACGGCACACAGGGAATTTTCACCCACTCCAAAGTCGGTCGTCCTGGCGCAACCGCCGCCGAACGCGTTCCCATCAATGCCGGCGTCTGGCGCTACCACCCCACGAAAAAAGTCTTCGAGCGCTGGTGCGAGGGCGTGAGCAACCAATGGGGCGTTGATTGGAACGATCACGGCGAGATGTTCTTCGCCGCCTGCGTCATCCCCCACATGTGGCAGGGCATCGAGGGTGCTCACTACACCCGCCAGTCCGGCGCGCACTTCAGTCCCCACGTCTATGAGAACATCAAGGACATCGCCTGGGGCCGTTATGAAAAGGCCGGCTACTGTGGCGCGATGTTCTATCTGGGCGGAGCTTTCCCCGCCCAGTGGAGGAACAATTTTTTCTTCTTCGACGTACACATGAACAAGCTGCGCTGCGAGACCTTCGACCGCCACGGCTCCGGATACAAGGCCGTGAGGAAAACCAACTTCCTCGACAGCCCAGATGCGTGGTTCCGGGGCCTCTCCCCGCAATATGGCCCGGACGGCGGTGTTTTCGTGAGCGACTGGTATGACAAGGTGCCCTGCCACCAGCAGCGCGCCTTCACCGACCGCTCGAACGGCAGGTTCTACAAAATCGTGACCGATCAGGTAAAGCCCCTCAAGGTTGATCTATCATCTGCCACCGGTGCGGAGTTGGTGAAAATGCAGCTCAACCCTAACGACTGGCACGTGCGCCACGCCCGCCGTCTGCTCCAGGAGCGCGGCCCCCAACCGGAGACCACCATCGCACTGGAGAAAATCCTGTTTGAGAATCCGGACGACACCCGCCAGCTGCGTGCATTGTGGGCGCTGCACAGCCAAGGTGCGCTCAGCGAAGCCTCCGCCCTGCGCGCTCTGGCCGCGAAATCCGATTTCGTTAGAGGTTGGACCATCACCTGCGTTTCCGAGACAGGCGCGCCGTCCGCCGCGCTGCTTTCCCGCATGTTGGAACTGGCGGAGAAAGATCCATCACCGTCGGTCCGCCTCCGCATCGCTTCCGCCGTTGGAAAACTGGCACCTGCCAGCCGCTGGCCGCTGCTGACCGCGCTCGCCTCCCACACCGTAGACATCGAAGATCACAATCTCCCGCTGATGACCTGGTATGCCACAGAGGGTGCCGTCGCCGCCGACCCGGTCCGGGGCGTCATGCTGTTGAATTCCACCGCCCAACCGCGCCTCCACGAATACATCGCCCGCCGCGTCATGGCCGTCTCGCTGGAGGATGAAAAGAAGGCCGCACCCGCGATGAATGCCATCGCCACGACCCTCACCGGTGCGGATTCCACCAAACGTGCCAACGTGTTGCGCGGGCTGCTCGCCGCCGCCGTGGGGCGCAAACGCCTGCCCGAGCCGTCCGGCTGGTCTGTTACCTATCAGGCACTGCGCACTGACAAGGACAGCGCCGTCCGCCAACAAGCCCGCAACCTTGCCCTGCTGTTCGGCAGCGCCACCGCGCTCGACGAACTCCGGGTCATGCTTGCCGATACCGCTGCCCCGCCCGAAACCCGCCGCGAGGCACTTGAAGCGCTTGTCACCCAGCGCGATGCCGCCACCCTCGATCCGCTGCTCGCCCTTGCCGCAGCCCCCGGTCCGCTGCGCATCCACGCGGTGCGCGCGCTCGCCAGCTACGGCGATCCCCGTATTTCATCGAAACTGACCGGCGCCTACGCTTCCCTCACCCCGGAAGAAAAATCCGCCACTCTCACCACCCTGTTAGCCCGCGCCACTTCCACCGAGGCGCTGCTCGCCGCGTTCGACGCCAAGACCATTCCCATCAAGGATCTCACCGCGCCGCTCGCCCAACTCATCAAGAGTTCCGGACGTGCGGACTTTGACCAATGGCTGGTGAAAAACTGGGGTTCCATGAAACAATCCAGCGCCGAGCTTCAGGCGGAAATGAAACGCTATCACCAATTCCTCGGCGAGGACGCCATCCTCCGGGCCGACGTGAAAAACGGCCAAGCCATCTTCATGCGCAACTGCGCCGCCTGCCACAACATGTTCGGCCAAGGCGGCCACATCGGCCCGGAACTCCCCGGCAACTTCGCCGACGTGGACTACCTGCTCCAGAACATCCTCGATCCCAACGCCATCATCGGCCGCGATTTCCAACAGACCTTCATCACCACCAAGGACGGTGGCATGGTGGCCGGAGCGGTCATCCAGGAGGACGAACAAACCATCACCCTCAAGACACTCGCCGCGCCCATCACCCTGCCCAAGGACACCATCGTGAAACGCGAGCTCAGCCCGAATTCCATGATGCCGGTCGGCCTGCTCAACACCCTGGAAGAACCCGAAGTCCGCGACCTTT
This sequence comes from Akkermansiaceae bacterium, assembly GCA_031425955.1. Classification (GTDB taxonomy): domain Bacteria; phylum Verrucomicrobiota; class Verrucomicrobiia; order Verrucomicrobiales; family Akkermansiaceae; genus Luteolibacter. The sequence goes on from JANPKJ010000008.1 coordinate 61,662, forward strand.
TCCTCTATCTACGCCAGTCCAAGGCGCCCTGATTGAAATGCGTCTCGGGATCGACCACCACCGCCTCACGGTGAATTACCAGGGACTTGGTGTCCGGTTAACAGGAGTCGCAGGTAATGTCGTCAAGGGCATCATCGCGTGAATCCACGACCAAACAAAAAAAATTGGCGATCCTCCACACGCGCAGTTCCGTCCATGCACGAGGCAATTACTTGCTATAGCCGCTTTTTGGGGGCCTCGGGAAGTTAGCTGACTACCTTTCAAATAGATAAAAGCAACGAGTTCGAACTGCGCGCAGAATGCCGATCGTTTATCGATCCGAAAACAATCCACGGCGTTTGATCCACAACTGCAAGCAACACTCAGATATGGCGCTGTGCGTACGAGTGAGCTCCAAAGAGCCGCCGCACAACATCAGGTGAATGGCATTGGGTCGTGTTTGTGCCTTATGGTCAGTATAACACGCGATAACAACCCGCAGCTCTTCCATGGAGCATGTTTCAGGATTGGGAAGCAGCCGCGAGCACGAGTTCGCGGGTGGCTGGTGCAATGCGGTTCTGCTCGGCCCGCCCGCTGAGCACCCGCGAAACGGCGGATACGGAAATCCCGAGCGACGCGGCGAGTTCCTTCAGATTCGGGCGCGGCACGTTGATGACCGGTGGCTTGCTTCTGCCCTTGCGTGGCTTTTCCTGCACGGACGAACTGTGCCAATCGGGCGGGTTTCTGGAAAGACAAAGAAACTCGCAGAACATTCAGATATTAAATCTCCTCCGATCACGCATTTGATCAACGAACCAATCGGATCTTGTGGTTTTCCGAGTCACCAATGTAGAGAAATCCGGTTTTCGGATCGACGGCGACGCCGTGCAGGCGGGCCATCCGGCATTGCAGAGGGTCTGTTGAATCCGGTCCGTCGCCGCGCGTGCCGTCACCGGCGATGAGTTCGAGAGTCGGCGGGGATTTCGTGAGGTCGATGGCGCGGACGGTGTGGGTCTCGGTATCCGCCATATAAACGCGCTTGCCGTCGGGTGAAAGCGCGATGCCCTTGGGACCGGCGATGGTGGCGTCCTTCGCGGGTCCGCCGTTGCCGGTGAAGCCGGGTTTTCCCGTCCCCGCGACGTGATGGATCGTGGCGGTCTTCATATCGATCCGATAGACGGCGTTGCCTTCGCGCAAGGCGAGCCAGAGATCGCCGTCCGGCGCGAGGGCGAGGGCGCGGGGGCCTTTGAGCGGAGTTTTCGGGCTGATAGGTGCGCCGTCGGGAGTGTCGAGCGCCTTGCCGGTGCCGCACCAGGTGTCGATGACGCCGCTGGCCAGATCGACGCGGCGGATGCGGTGGTTTTTGATATCGCAGATGAAGAGATGCTTCGCCTCACGGTCGAACGCGATGGAATGTGGCTGGTTCATCGAACCCTTGTTTCCCGGTCCTCCGTCGCCGGAAAATCCCTCTTTGCCGTTGCCGGCAATGGTGGTGATTCTGCCGGTGATGTGATCCATCCGGCGGACGACGTGATTCATGCGCTCGACCCAAAAGAGATCGCCGTTTGGATGAAAGATAACTTCGTAGGGTTCGTTGAGCTCGGCTTTGATCGCCGGTCCATCATCTCCCGAATAACCCTTCTTTCCCGAACCGACGATGGTTTGGATGATGCCGGATTTTTTGAGAATCCGGCGGATGACATGGTTGTTGGTATCGCAGAAAACGAGGTCGCCGTCAGGGGCAATGGTGAGGCCGAAGGGTTGGTTGAGTCCGGCTTTTACTGCAATTTCCCCATCACCCGTGTAGCCCGCCTTTCCGGTGCCCGCCACGGTTTCGATGGTGGCGGCATGGCATGAAATCGCGAAGAGCAAGGTGATGAGGAGATGGTGCATGGCGTGACGGAATTCAGCCGAGTATTTTCTCGTAGGCGTGTCCTTCGTTCTGGTCGATGCGTTCGGGACGCCCCTTATCCTGATAGATGAGCTTGGTGTGGTCCACACCGAGCAGGTGCATGATGGTTGCGTGCAGGTCGTGGACGTGCAGCTTATCCTCGATGGCGCGCAGGCCGAGGTCGTCGGTCCGGCCGATGGACTGGCCGCCTTTCACGCCGCCACCGGCCCACATCATGGAGAAACCGGTGGGGTTGTGGTCGCGGCCATTGCCCTTTTCCGACATCGGCGTACGGCCGAACTCGCCGCCCCAGATCACGAGCGTGTCTTCCAACAGGCCGCGCGATTTCAGGTCGCGGATGAGTCCGGCGACGGGTTTGTCCATTTCCCGGCAGAGGCGGCTGTGGTTCTCCTCAATCTTGTCATGTGAGTCCCACTTGCTGCCTGCGCCGTGATAGAGCTGGACGAAACGGACACCGCGTTCGACGAGGCGGCGGGAAAGCAGGCACATGCGGCCGAAGTTCTCGGTGTGCGCTTCGTCCATGCCGTAGAGTTTTTTGGTGGCCTCGGATTCACCACGGAGATCGACGGCTTCGGGGGCCGTCGCCTGCATGCGGAAGGCGAGTTCCATGCTGCGGATGCGGGCGTCGAGTTCGGTGTTTTCCTCGCGTCCTTGCTGGTGGCTTCGGTTGAGTTTGGCGAGCAGATCGAGGTTGTTTTTCTGCCGCTCCTGCGTCATGCCCTTGGCGGGGTTGAGGTTGGCGAATGGCTGGGGCCCCTCGTCCAGCAGCGTCCCCTGATAGACGGCGGGCATGAAGCCGCTGCCCCAGTTGCGCACGCCGTTGACGACCTGCGCGTCGCTGTCCTTGAGCACCACAAAAGCGGGCAGATTTTGGTTTTCCGTGCCGAGTCCGTAGCTGACCCATGAGCCGAGCGAGGGACGGCCACCGATGATTGAGCCGGTGTTCATCTGGCAGACGCCGCCGGCGTGGTTGATGCCGTCGGCGACGCAGGATTTGATGACGGTCCAGTCGTCGGCGAGTTCCGCCATGTGGGGAATCCAGTCGGAGAACCACTGGCCACCCTGGCCGTGTTGTTTGAACGTACGATTCGTTCCTAACAACGGCGAACCGGCCTCACCCATCGCGGTGATGACACTACCGAAGCTTTCGGGCAGCGGTTTCCCGGCGAGTTGGTTGAGCAGCGGCTTGGGATCGCAGAGATCGAGATGGCTGGGACCGCCTTCCATGAAAAGGAAGATCACGCGCTTGGCGGTGCCCGGCAGGTGCGGCATGCGGGGTTCGAGCGGATTGATGCTGCTGCCCGTGTTGCCGAGCACCTTGGAGTTTCCAAGAATAGACGCCAGGGCGAGTGCGCCGAAGCCGGCTCCGCCGCGCTTGAGGAAATCGCGGCGGCTGGTGAGAATCTCGTGATGCGGGAGCGGGCTCATGGCTGATAGAGGAATTCGTTGGAATTGATCAGGACGTGGAAAAGGTCGGCGAGAGCTTCAAGTTGGGCGGAGTTTCCAACAACGGGCAAGCGCTGGGAGGCGACCCATTTGAACCGCGAGTTGTCGGCGCTCGCGAAGGAATTTCCATCAAGGCTGACGATGGAACCCGGTTTGCCGTACAGCAGCGCTTCTGGCGACGCAAGTCCGTTGCGAATTGTCATCCGGTGGATTCCGCCGGACCAAAGATTTCCCGCTTGGGCATCCCGACCACCCACGACAAGAGCCCGCTCTGCGTTGACATATCCGTCGCCGATGGCATGGGCGACGACCATTTCCTTCAACACGGCAGCCGGGTCTGATAAATCCTTGGTGAAGAACCGGATGGTTCCACCGAAAGCCTGGCCGGGCAGAGTCTCGGAGGAAACCACGGCGGCGATGTAAAACGGCTTCTTTTCTGGAATAATCAATCCCGACTCGACGACTTCAAGGACCAGCGAGTCTTGAAAATCCTTGCCCACCAGTTGCATGACGAGCTGTCCCGCGGATAACTTGGAACTCCGCCCGGTGACGCCGAGTGACCAACCGGGAGCGGTTTGCTTGCCATTCCATCGTGAGGCGATCGTCCTCACCGACGCATCCTGATAGAGCGAGTCGAGCCAGACCACCGCATGGATGGAAAACGCCTGCTCTTCGATCGGTGAAGGGTGCAAGGCAATCTTTTCGTGATCGCTGCCGGGTTGGAACGAGAGCGTCGGCTCGACCGCCGTGGCGAAACCGGGAAACCAATGGCTGCCGTCCACAAGCGCCGGCGAGGATTTTACGGGGGCGGTTTCCTTAGGCAGGGATTCCGCGATGATCTTCTCGTCATGGACCAGGAAACCAGCGCCACTGTCACGCTCCTCGTCACGCGCCGGCCGCCCGAAAACTTTGGCCACCGCGCTGGCGGCAAGCTCCTCATGACTGGCATCAGGACTTTTTGCGATTAGATCCGCCGCCATGGCGCGGGCACGTTGCATCGGCCACTCGCCGTTCACCATCAGCAGGCTTTGGAGCGCGGTGTTGGTGGCATCCCGTTTTGCAACACTTTGGAAACCGGGAGGGGCGTCGAAGCGGGAGAGGAACTCATCGGGTGAATTGCGTTGCTTTTTCACCAGAATCGACGGCACGGGCTTGGTTCCGTCCTGGGAGGGACCGCCGGTTAGGGGTTTGAGTTCGCCAGAAAGCGCGAGAAGCGTGTCACGCATTTGTTCGGCATCGAGGCGCTGCGGCCTGGCGCGCCAAAGGAGGCGGTTTTCGGGGTCGATCTCATTGGCTCGCGGGGTTGCCTTCACGAGTGAGGATTGCCGGTATGCGGCGGAGTTGAGGATCTGGCGGTGTAGCCATTTGAAACTCCACTGGTGTTCGATGAAACCGGTGGTGAGCCAGTCCATCAGCTCCGGGTGCGAGGGCGGCTCGCCGAGTTTTCCGAAGTCGCTTGCGATTCCCGAAAGCCCGCGGCCGAAGTGATACTGCCAGACGCGGTTGACGATGACGCGGGTGGATAAAGGGTTCGCCGGATCGGTGATCCAGTTCGCCAGCGCGGTGCGGCGGCCGGTGGAGTTCTTGTCTGCCAGAAGCTCGATTTTCAGATCTCCAGGTGCGAGAATGGTGAGGAAACCGGGTTCGACGAGGGAGTCAACGCGGCGGGATTTCATCTTCGTCGGCGGGGAGGAGGTTCCGATGTCGGTGGCGACGAGGGCGCGTTGCAATGGCTTTGGCTTGCTCTCTTCGAAGGGTTTGTAGGCCGTCCATGCTGTGGATTTCGGCTTGAACGCCTCAACCGCCCGGCCGACCTCCACCTTGATCCGGCGGTCCACTAGATAGACGACCTGCTTTTCATAAGGGGTACGTTGCTCCGCAGGCTTCTGTTTCATGGCCTGCACGGCGGGAGGGAAATAGGCGAGCGCCTTGCGGGTGCCGTCTTCCACGGTGGCTTGCTTCTCAGTTTCCCAAGCGCTGCGGGCATCGGCGGATTCAGCCTCCCATGCGGCCGTGGCTTCGGCGTGAACTTGGATTTCATCCTTCTTCGCCAGCGGGATGTCGTCGCGCCATACCATCGGCTCGAAAAAGGATTTCATGCGGTAGTAGTCGCGCTGGAGGATAGGATCGAACTTGTGGTCGTGGCACTCCGCGCAACCGATGCTGAGGCCGAGGAACACCTCGCCTGTTAGTCCGGCGAATTCCTTGACCATGATATCGCGCTGCAACTCCGCGTCCGCCTGATTCCACTCGTAAATGCCGTGGCGCAGAAAACCGGTGCCGACAATCGTGTTAGGATCGCCGGGATTGATCTCGTCACCCGCAACTTGCTCGCGCACGAACTGGTTGTAAGGCTTGTCCTCATTGAACGAGCGGATCACGTAATCCCGATAGGGCCACGCGTCCGCGCGATAGGCATCGGCACGGTAGCCGTCGGACTCGGCGTAGCGCACGAGATCGAGCCAGTGCTGGCCCCAGCGCATGCCGTAGCGCGGTGAGTCCAAAAGTTTGTCCACGAGCCGCTGCCACGCGTCCGGGCGCTTGTCATTCAGATAGGAAACGATCTGCTCCTCGGTGGGTGGAAGTCCGTGGAGATTGTAGTAGAGTCGGCGAACCAATTCGCGCGCATCGGCCTCAGGCGCTTGTTTGAGTCCGGCATCGTTGAGTTTCGCGACCACGAATCGATCCACGTCACTGGCTGCGGAAATGTCCGGCGGCGTGACTTTTTTCAACGGCTGAAACGACCACCAGCCGCGCTCCTCGGCGGTGAATTCGCCCGGCTTTCGTGCGGCGATCACTTCGCTGGCAGGCCATGGTGCGCCCATGTCGATCCAGCGCTTGATATCGGCGATCTGGTTGTCGGGCAGTTTCCCGTCGGGCGGCATTTCGAAATCGGGATCCGTGTAGCTGATGCTTTGGAAGATATGGGATTTCGCAGAATTTCCCAGTACCAGCGCAGGACCTTCGTTACCGCCTTCGAGCATGTAGCCGAGGTTGTCGAGACGTAGGCCGCCCTTTTGCTTCTTCTCGCCGTGGCACTTGTAGCAATTCTCCGCAAGCACCGGGCGGATCTTCATTTCGAAAAACCGGATCGCCTCGGGATCGGTCTCCGGTCCGGCAAACAGCCCATGGGAGACGACCGCGAGTGCCATGCCGACGAGTGAATTGAGTTTTCCAACGATCATGTTTTCGGTCTTGATTCCATCCTACGGCACCTTGCTGACAAAAAACCATTCTCTCATCCAGATCCGGCACCGAATTTACTTAACACGTTGAGAAACGGCAGCAGACCCACGCTGATGCCGAAGCCGAATTCGCAATTCAGCCAACCGGAGTCATCACCCGCGGCAGGCCGCGGGTTTGCAGCTCCATCAGATTCGCGAAGTGACCGCCGCCGTTCGCCAGCAGGTCCTTCATCGGACCGTCCTCGACGATGCGCCCCTGGCTGAAAACCAGCACGCGCTCGACATCGCGCAGCGTGGACAGGCGGTGCGCGACGATGAAAGTCGTCCGGCCACGGCAAAGCACTTCCATGTCGTCCTGGAGATTTGCTTCGGTCTGCAAGTCCAGCGCGCTGGTCGGTTCGTCGAGAATCACGATGGCGGGATCCCGCAGGAACACGCGAGCCAGGGCGATGCGTTGGCGCTGACCGCCTGATAGACGCCCGCCGCGTTCGCCGCACTGGGTTTCGTAGCCGCGCTCGAGTGCCAGGATGAAACGGTCCGCCTGCGCTTTCTTCGCGGCTTCCTCCACCTCCGCATCGGTGGCGGTGGGCCGGCCGTAGCGGATGTTCTCGCGCACGGTGGTATTCCAGAGAAACGCATCCTGACCCATGATCGCCACGTTGCGCCGCAATTCCAACAGACCGATTTCCCCGATGTGGCGGCCATCATAAAGGATCTCGCCCTGGTCTGGCAGATAGAACCCAAGGATCAGATCGAGCAGCGTGCTTTTTCCCGCGCCGGTTTCCCCCACCAGCCCGACGCGCTGGCCGGGTGGCACTAGCAGATTGATATCAACCACCGTCGGCGGTCCTTCCAGACCAGGGTAGCGAAAAGTCACATCCTTCAATTCCACGCCACCATGCATCCGCAAGGATTCGGACCCCGGCGCATGCCGTGATGTCTCCATTTCCTCGGAATCCAGAATCGCGAGCATGGCGACCAGCCCCGGTTTTGCCTGCATCCACGCGTCGTAGGCTCCCATAAACGCCTGCAAGCCGCCGCGCACGAAGCCGTAGGTCGTCGCGAAAACCACCAAAGATCCCATCGGCAGTTTTCCCTGGAGGTAAAGGACGCCGCCGACGCACCAGACGATCACGCCCATGTACTCGCCGATCATTTGAATGCCCATCGACACCCAGCGCATCGTGACACCGGCTTCCATGCCCGCGCCACGCACGCGCTCGATGACCTCTGCCAGCTCCTTGGCCACCCGCTCTTCGTTGCCAAGGCTCTTGGTCACCCTCATCCCGCCGATGAACTCGACGACCTTGGCGGAGAAATTCTCGCCCGTTTCCTGCACATGCTGGTTCAGCCGGTCCAACCGGTCGCGCATGCGCCGCACGATGAACAACTGCAGCGGAGCCGATATCAGCGTGATCATCGCCAGCACCGGATTCAGCCAAATCAAATAGAGCAACGCGCCGGTTCCGAGGGCGAGGGAGATCATCAGGCTGCCGACAACGTTTGATAGAAACGCCTCGACGCGTCCCAAATCCACCGTCACCTGGTTCGCCAGCGCCCCCGCACCGCGGCGGGTGAAAAAGCTCAGCGACATGAGTTGCAGCTTGTCCACCAGCAGGCAGCGCATCTGGGCGATCGCCGCGCGCGCCAGCAACTGCGCGCGGGTGAACGCGCTGACCGTGCACCAGGCATGCAGCGGCCATAGCGCGAGATTTGCAAACGCATAGTAAATGATGTAGCGATAGCGCTCTTCCAAGGTGAGCGCCGGATTCTGCAGGATCTGGTCCACCAGAATGCCTACCCCGGCGAAAAACGGCAGGTAGGTGAGCGCCTGGAGGATCTGGAAAAACGCAGCCACCCGCAGTTGACCGGAATCAACGCAGACAATCGCCAAAAGACGGCGCAGCGGGTTATGCTTCTGAGAGTCCAATAGAGAGGTTGCGGGAAATTGCTTCATTTCAACTGTCGCAATGCAAAAGCATACGCCCCGATGGCGACCGCCTCGCTGGTTCCGAGCCGCGACATGCCGACGCCGATCCGGGAAATGGGGTCGTAGATTAATTTGCGATCGCTTCCAGGGACGGTGATTTCCCGCTTGTCGCCTTTGAGAAAGGCGGCGAGTTGGACCGGATCTTCGAGGTTGTAGGCGGTTTGCGAAAGCCTCTTGAACTTGATGCCATTCGGGTCGGTGAAACTGCCGTTCATCTCCGCAACAAGGGCCGGGAGAAACAGCGGCCATGCCTCGGAGACCCCACCACCGATGACGGCGAGACCGTCGATCAGGCTCAGGGCGTTGGCCAACGCGTCACCCGCCACTTCTCCTAACTGCCGGAAGGATTCGATGGCGGCGGATTTGTTTCCTGCTGCGGTTCCGTTTCCGATTTCAAAGATCGCTTTCGGGTCCTGTGCCGCGTCGAAAGGAATTCCTGCAATTTCCGCATAGCCACGGCGGACGGCACGAATGCACGCGCCTTCCTCGCAATTCATGTCCGCCCTGAGCTTGTGGCGCATGAGCCAGATTTCCCCGGCACCACAGGTATCGCCGACGAACAACTCGCCATTGCGGACGATGCCGCCGCCCAAGCCCGTGCCAAGCGTCATTCCGAACAGATTCTGATAGCGCTTGGGATTGCCCGCGCTCTCCAACAGCGAGTTCACATACGGCAGGAACCCGGCGATGGCTTCGCCGTATGCGAAGAGATCGCCATCGTTCTGAACAAAAACCGGGATGCCGAATTTTTCCTCCAGCATCGGCCCGATCGCAATACCGCCGCGGAAAGAAGGCAGATTTCCGATGTCGCCGATGATGCCCTGCGGGTAGTCCGCCGGGCCGGGAAAGGCGAAGCTGATCGCGACCGGAGCATCCGGCAACAACCGGCGAACGCGCTCGAAGCCTCCAACTAACGTGGCCAGGCAGGCGTCGAGCCGATCACCGTTAGACGGAACGGAGAACGGCTGCGTGGCGGGTTCGCCTCCCCGGATGGCGGAGAACTTGAAATTCGTGCCACCCGCGTCGAGCGTCATAACGATTCTGGAATCGTCTTTGGGATTGGTAGTCATGATGGAAAAATCAGTGTCCCGCTGCGCCGCGTTTTTCGGAATCATCGTCCACCTCATCCGCCTTCGCTCCGAAGAACCCGAACAGCGTTAGATAGAAATAGCCAACGAACACCACCCCGAGCGACCAACAAACACCTACGCTGTCCATCAACGCACCTTGGACGAGGGGCATGAGCGCGCCGCCGACGATCATCATCACCAGCAGCGAGCTGCCTTGGCTTCGATCCTGGCCGAGCCCACGGATGGACAGCGAAAAAATGTTCGACCACATGATCGAGTTGAACAGGCCGACGCCGATGATCGACCACAGCGCGATCTGTCCCGCATTCCCCATCGAAAACGCCGCCATCGAAATCGCGGTGAGCGTGGCCGCGACGATGGCGAACAAGCCGACCATGCGGCTCGGGCTGGAGCGGCCTAGCAGGAAAAACACAAAGCTCACCGCCACCAGACCCAGATAGGGAATCACGTCCGCCGGGTTGATGAATGTCCCGTGCGACCACTTCTCCTTGAACGTGGCATTGGCGAAAATGATTGCCGTGGCGAGCACCGCGGCGAGCACCATGAAACCAAATTTTTTCGAATCCTTGATCGAACTCATCGAGATCGCCCCCATCAGGCGGCCGATCATCAACCCACCCCAGTAGAACGATAAATAGTGCGCCGCCCCGTCCTCGGTGGTGCCCATGACGTTCTTGTCACAGATGTAGTTGATGAGAATGCTGCCGACGGTGACCTCGCTGCCGACGTAGAAAAAGATGGCGAACCAGCCCCAGACAAAGTGCTTGTGGCGGAACGCCCGCACTCCGGCCTCGACCTTTCCCTCCTCGGTGAAGTCCGGCAGCGAGATTCCCTTGAAGATCGCGGCAAGCACGAAAAACGCGATGCCGAGTCCCACATACGGCAGCTTCACCGATGCGACCCCACCGCCCTCGCCGTATAGATCCGAGCCGAATAACAGGATCCCTCCGATCAACGGAGCGATGACATACCCAAGGGAGTTCAGGCCTTGTGACAGGTTCAGCCGGGACGACGCCGTGTCCTCGGGACCGAGAATGGTCACATACGGATTGGCGGCGATCTGGATGAGTGTGACGCCCGCGCCGAGCACGATCAACGCGCCCAGGAACAACGGATAGAGCTTCGTTTCCGCCGCCGGATAGAACAACAGGCAGCCGATGCCCGCGACGACCAGTCCGAGGACCAGGCCGTTTTTATAACCGATTTTGTTGATCGGGTCGCCCTTGGCCGCCGAGATCAGGAAGTAGGCAAGCGAGACGACAAAGTAAGCTCCGAAAAACGCGAACTGCACCAGGTTCGCCTGCAACTGGGTGAGACTGAAATCCGCCTTGAACTTGGGAATCAGCAGATCGTTCATGCAGGTGATGAATCCCCACATGAAAAACAGCGAGGTCACGGAAATAAACGCGAAAAGATTGCCAGTGCGGCCGGGTGGTGCAGTCATGGTATTTTTGATTCTAGATTGTTAGCAAATGGTTTGAGCGGACCTTCCCGCTCGTCGTGGAGCAAACCGGTATCCAGGCCGTCCAGCACCAGCACTCCCTGGAGCGAAGAAATACGCGTGCAATCACTCCAGTTCCAGACGATCTCGCCGTCGGGATTGAACTCCAACAACTGCACGCCGGATGCTCCGAAGCCCTCGCCGTGGCCCTGCCAGTTTGCGAGCACAATGTGATAGTTGGGCATCAGTTGGAACATGGCGTAGAAAAACGGATTCACCTCCGTCTGCACCTGGTCCTTGCCGCCGAACTTGCGGACGATTTCGCCAGCGGCATCCAGCTCAACCATGAACGCGCCATACCCCGCGGAGATGATCAGATGACCATCCGGCAGCCGCAGCGATTTCCACGCATGATAGAATCCATCCACCGGATACTCTCGCAAATAGTTCCCGAAACGGTCGCCCTCGCGGATGCGGTCGTTGCAGGACATCAGGAAAGTCCCCTGCCGCGTCTGGCGGATCAACCGCACGTAGTCGCCCGGATAGATCGCGCGGTGGATCTCCGTGTTCGTTTCATCCAGTTCCAGGATTACGACACCGGTGGCACCCGCGATGTCCACCCCGGCTATGATCGTGTGACCATTTGGTTGGCGGCGCACGGCGGTGACCCCATCGTAACCCGTAAATTCAAACAACACCCGGCCCGACGCGATCTCGAACTCCGACCAGCCGTGATGATGTCCTATCAGAATCCGGCCATCCCCCACCAACTGCATGTCGCGAGCCTGCGGGTGGCCGATGGGCACGATCCAGTCTTTCGACGGATCATTCTCGTCGATGTGCAGCAGTCGGGCGAGACCTTCGTCGATGGCGAGGAACTCGTGTCGAATGACGGATTTCATCATCACACTTCGGTGAACGGCAGCTTGTCGGTGAATACCTTGAGGTTTCGATAGACCACGGCGGAGTGGACCATGCAGCGGATGGCAATGTGGCCGAAATTCAGAATACCGCCGGTGTTGGTGCGCGAGCTGTCGTCGATTTCCAGCAGGATTTTCCCGTCGATGGCACCGGTGAGTTTGCCGCCGCGCTGGACGAGTTGGAGCTTGTGCCACTCGTTGATCGCAAACCGCTCGGGCGAGCTGCCGAAGCCGATCCGATAGGCGAAGGGGTTCTTGCGGCTGAAGGCGGTGCCCACGTCGTTGCGGACGTCGTTCATTTCTCGATAGAACTCCCAGTGATAGTTGCGGACGTTCTCGGCATGGACGGTGTTCATCGTGCCATTGGTCCTCTTCTCGTAGTCCGCCATGAAGTCCTCGCGGGTCATGCCGGACGCGTGGACCATCAGCAGGCTGAGGCCGTTCGGCTTGATCGCCTTCCACTCGAACTCGACGTAGATGTCCCCTTCAAACGTCTTGTGGCTCCAGATGTAAACCTGGCTGTTCCACGCCTCCAGGCTGCCGTAGCGGAGCTCGGGCGTTTCGATCAGCAGTCCTTCTGGATGTCCTGTGGGCTTGACCGATTCCGTGTGGCCCTGGACATAGAACTCCTCGATCTGCTCGACGGGATTCTGGAAATCCACATCCATCTGCTTGGTCCATCCGGCTTCGACAGGATCGAACTTGAACTCCTCAAGATCGGTGCCTTCGAAGGCGTGACGGAGTTCTTGTTCGATGGCGGCGTCATAATCGGGTGCCACGGCGCGGTATTTTTCGTAGAAGTCATCACCGGTTAGGACTTCGTCATAGAAGGCGATTTCCCCATGGCATAGCGCGGGGCAGCCGGCGTAGAGAGTGTCGCTCGCGATGTCGCGTTTGAAATCCTCGTTGAAAATATCACTGCGCCCGCAGAGCACGCCGTTGACGTAAAGAGCCGCGCTTTTCGCCTCGTCATCCCAGGTGACGCCGAGCTGATACCAGCGGAACTGTTGAAAATAATTGAATGGAACCGCCTGCACCCACGCCTTCTGCGGCGGCTCGAATCCTTCGAGCGAAGGATAGACGGTGCCCTTGAAAAACTTGGCGCGGAATTCATTGAAGCGATTCCACATGAAACAGAAATTCGCCTGTGGATAGTCGCGGGGAACCGGGAAATCGCTAAGGAAGGTGTAGTTGTCGAAGAACTCGTTCTGCATTTTCATGTGGTCCGCCGTGAAACTCGCACCGAGGTCTTCCATCGGGAAAAACCAGAGTTCGAAGGAGCCTTTCGGCTGATTGAAAGTGTGTCCGCCTTCCAGTTTGATCGCGGTGTGGATACTCGTCGGATGAATGCCTTTGAGGCCTTTGAGGTCGAGAATCCGCGAGGGGCCGTCGATGGATTCACTGGTGGCGAGATTGGAAACGTCGGTGAGATGGCGATACCGGGGTGTCATGGCACGATGGTGAGGTTGGTGTTTTTGAAATGGACGGACGGGCGGAGTTTTCCCGAGTGTTCGCCGCAAGCAAAGGATTCTCAACGGGTCTAGTCACTTCAAGTAGGTCCGAAAGAAGATTCCGCGCTGACAGGCAGGCAGGCAAGGGCTATCAAAGCGGGCATGAAACCAACGACCACTCCGCTTCGCATCCTCATCATCGGCGGCAGCGGGTTCGTGAGCGGCACGCTCGCCCGGATGGCAGTGGATCGGGGACACCAAGTGACGGTGGTCACGCGCGGGCAGCGCCCGGTGCCTTGCGGAGTGAAGGTGGTGACGGTGAATCGGAATGACCGCGTGGAGTTCACTCGGCAGATTTCATCGCTCCCGGAATGGGATCTGGTGGTGGACTGCATCGGCTACACGGCGGAGGACGCGCGGCAGGATGTGGAGGTATTCACTGGACGAACTGGGCGGCTGGTTTTCATTTCGACGGATTTTGTTTACGACCCGGACAGCCGGACAATCCCCCGGACCGAACATGGCACGCCCTACGCGGCCGATGGCTACGGAGGGCTGAAGCGCCAAGCGGAGATCGTCTTAGAGCAAATCCCACCGTCGCTGGTCCCGTGGATGATCCTGCGGCCGTCTCATATTTACGGACCTGGATCCCTTCTCGGTTGCCTGCCGTTGCATGGGCGCGATCCGCTGTTGATCGACCACATTCTCGCATCGCGGCCGCTGCGGCTGGTGGAAGGTGGGCGTTTCCTTCAACATCCGGTGTTCGCGCCCGATCTGGCGGAGACCATTCTGAGTGCTGTGGGAAACACGGGTGCCGTCGGCCGTATCTTCAACATCGCCGGACCTGATGTGGTCCGCTCTGACGATTACTTCCGGTTGCTGGGAAAACTGCTGGACCGGGAAGTGACCATCGAAGCGGTGCCCGTCGGCGATTTCCTGGAGGAGCATCCGGAAAAAGCCCCGTTCTGCTGCGACCGGGTTTACGATCTCACGGAATTGAAAATCTCCGGTCTGAAGGTGCCGGCGACTTCGTTGGAAAGTGGTCTTCGGCAGCAATTGGACTTTGCAGCCTCAACGAATTGAGACAGATCTGGATTGTTTCCCACCGCCGTGAGCTTCACGCTCCGCGCATACCCATGAGCCTATTTCTAACCGAAAACGAACGCGCGCGGTTAAAATCGCTACCGCCCCACTCGCCGACCGCCGCCTTGCTATCCGCGATGTGCTTCCGGGTGAGCCAACGCGCCACTGCTCCCGGCCTGAGCGACCGGACGGCAACCACCGAGTGGTGGCATCATGCCGCCGAATATCTGACGGACGCAGCGCTGGTCCACGCCATCCGCCCGACGCCGGAAATCGACGCTTGGCTGCGCTCGGCGGTGCTGGGCATCGCGCGGCGTCCGGGCAGCGGTTGGGGCGGACCACCGTTTCGGGGTTATCGCGGCGGACCAGATGCGGTGGGGACCTTAGAAACCGGGCATCTCACGTGGGGACTGGCGGTTGCGATTGATCTGGCGGCAGATCTTTTCACTGCCGGCGAGTTTGAGGAAATCACCTCCGCACTGCGCGAACACGGTCTCAGTGCCTGCCGCCGTTTTCTAACCTACACCTCCTTCTGCCACAACTGGAACTGCGTCCTGCTGGCAGGAACCGCAGTCGCCGCTGCGGTGCTAGAGGACAATGAGGCGCTGGCGGAAGCCATCGCATGGTTCCCCCTCGCAGCCGATCATTTCCAGGCGGACGGGAGCTACGGGGAATCCCTGCAATATGCGAACTACGCCGCCTACTCCATCATCCTCGCCCACGAGGCCATTGTCCGCCGCTCGCCCAACACGCAACTGACGCTGGAACCCTACGCCCGCATCGTGCACTGGGCGGTGCAGTCGCATTTCTATCGTAAGCCGCTTTCCGGATGGGGAACCATCGAGCGCAGCCGCAGTGCGAACTTCGGCGACAGCACGGCGCTTTTCCGACCGTCGGGAGACCTGCTGGCTCACATCGCGGTGCACGGCAAGGAAACCCTGCCAACGGAAGCCGGTCTCGCCCGGTGGCTTCTCGACACGCTTTACTTTCCGGCAAACGAACCACCGCCGCACGATCTGGCCTCGTTCGGATTCCTGCCGGGCTTCGGATTTCTATCAGTCATCCTGCTGCCGGACGCCGCCGCCCCGCTTTCGCCAGGCGAAGCAGGATTGTCGGAAACCGCCGCGTTTTCCGGCGGCGATGTGGTCGCGAGGGACCAATGGGACGGACAAACCATTCTCGCCGCCCGCACCGCCTCGGAGCCACGCCATGCCACCGCACACATTCATGGCGACATCAACAGTTTCATTCTCGTCCACCGCAAGGAGCGGCTTCTGCTAGACCCCGGCCACAGTTGCTATCGGAACCTCAACCACGACCTGGAAGCCGCCTCGCTCACCCATAACACCTGCACGTTTGAAATCGACGGCCGCACGCTCACCCAGCGCGGCGGGATCAATCGTCCCATCATGCGCGACGAAGGACCGTTGCGCGGAGCACCGCCCATCGACCTCGGTGGCCGCAGGCTGATCGCCGCGCGGATTGGAAATGTCTCGGTCATCGGCTCGGAGGCAGCACCGCTTTACGGAGCGCCGTTACGCCGCTTCACCCGGCTGTGGGTGCTGTGCGGCACCAACGCGTTGTTCATCGTGGACCACATCGAGTCGAACGAACCGCTGCGGGCGACATGGCACTGGCTGCTCAACAACCGCGACGGCCTGCTAGACCTTCAACTCCATCGCCCTGATGGAATCGTCGCCCGTCGCGGCGAGGCGGGACTTAAGCTGGTCCACTGCGGCGGCGGAAACATGAGCGGACCGGTTTACGCCAACGTCCACGATCTCTATCATCCCCTGCCAGCCCAGCTCGGCGAGGGAAAACCCGGCTCCGGCATGCTGATGCGCTGGACCGAGGCCGAGCCCGCCACCGCTCGCACCGTGGTCCACGCCATTTGCATGGACGACACTGCGGTCATCGGCGATTGGGAAGTTAGAAACAGTGACCACGGCATCACGATCGAAGGACCCGGTCAGCGCTGGACCCTGCTCCCGGCCTCGGGTGGAACCTCTCTCGCCTTCACCGATGAAATCTCCCAAGCCGCCTACACGGCTTCCCGGAGTGCCGACGGCAATTGGACCTTGGCCGGCGGGGCCTGACTTCCGGGCTCCACCTCATAGAGCGGGGAAGCCGGATGCGCAGCTTCGCGGGAGGCCTCCAGGTTGAGCAGACCGTAAACATCCATCCGGAAGTCATGCCGTGACCGATAGATCCCTCGCAACCAGAGCACGCAGGGCCCAGCGCCATAGCCTCTCGGCACGAATGGGCGGATGTTGTCGCGATTCGCATCGAAAGTGAGCTGCTCCCAGGTGAAGACTTCGCCGGTCACATCCGCCGTGCCACGGAAAAGCTGATAGCGCCCGGTGGCGTTGGGTGCGCCGTTGGCGGGATCCACGTCGGTCGAAACATAGACCACCCGGTCATCGCCGGGATCGATCGCGATGCCGCCGGCGTCGTCGTGATCGAGATGAGAGCCGGCGTTGGAGATACGGTGGGTGACCCACTTGGCGTCCAACTCATTCCAACGGGCGATCCAGTAGGCCAGATCGGCCGCTTCGGTCAAAGCAACGAAAGTTGCGACCGGTTGGCCGCTTCGATCGTATTTCAAATCACGAATCCAACTGCGTCCGACCTCCCGATCAGTGATGCGCGTGGCCTCGGCCGAGGTCAGCGGAACTTTCGGAAGATCAACGAGCGACCGCAGAACCGTACCATCCGATGCGTGAAACGCGCCACCCTGATAGAATAGGTGATAGAGGTTGTTGTCCATTGTGTCGGACGGATGGCCGTCGCAGAAAACCATGTCGATACGGTCGCGGCCGTTGTCGGTGTATTTCACACGGGGACAGTTGTTGTCCCCGCCGGAATCGATGAACCTCAACCCTGGCTGCCAGGTTTTGGCACCGTCATCGGACCAGGTCAGGTGTGGATCGAAGCCGCCCGCACGGAAGAAGTGATAGATGCGCCCGTCCTCTGCGGAAAGCCGAGCAAGGCTGGCGGAAGTGGCACTGGCGATACCCGTGGAGAATGATTGCTCGTCGTCCCACTGGATTTGCAGCGATCCCCAGTTCGGCAACTCGTTAGGCACCGTGGCGATCCGCCAGTTCCAGAACGTGTCGGTGTTGTTTTTCGAATAAACAGCCAGCAGCTTGTCTTCGAAACGGAGCAACGCGGGATTGTTCCGATCATCACGCTCGATCCAGGAACTGAGTTCCACCGACTCGCGGAGGATGCTTGGCGCATTCGAGGGATCGAGCCGATAGGCATAGAACTTGGCACGGCCGCCGCCATCGACAGCACCGAGGTAGATGTGCTCGTCTGCGATGACGGCCCGCTCGTCGTTGAACCAGGTCCAAGCGGCATCCGGCATCATGAGCCGCGGTCGATGAAGCGGTTCGAGCGCACACAGATCGGCCGAGCTGAGGTTGAGTTTGTAAAGCTCGCCCGCCACTAGCAGGAACGCTCCATGAGTGTAGTCAATTGAGGATTCGGGCCGCACCGAGCCTGGCGCGGAGTCCACCAACTGGGCGAAACCGAGCCGACCGTCGGTGCCGAGCTTGCTGGTAAGACCGCGCCAGGCGCGAAGGGCGAGCGGCAGATAACATTTTCTATCAAGCCAACCGCGTTGGACGCCGGCAAGCAATCCATAGGTGAAAAAACAGGAGCCGCTGACTTCGGGACTCTGTTCAAAATCGGGACGGTTCAGCCATGAGGACCACAGACCGTCAGGCTTCTGGAGAGTAACGAGTTTGCGGGTGAGAGTGCGGAAAAGCTCCAAATAGCGGCCGCGCTGGGGATCGGTCTCCGGTAGGTAATCGAGCACACGGACGAGGCCGGCATACACCCAGCCATTGCCGCGGCTCCAGAAATTCTTGTCGCGCTCCGTGACAGCAGCGGGATCTTGTGGGAAAAAATTCGCGTCGCGAAAAAACAGCGAGGACTCCGCGTCGAACAGGAAATCGACGGTGTCCCAGTAGAGTTTGTGCAGCAGATCGAGGTAACGCTGCTCGCCGGTGGCGGCGTGCATGCGGACGAGAACCGGCGGAGCCATGTAAAGCGCATCGCTCCACCACCAGAGATTGCGACCGCGCATTTCCAGTGGACCCGTTATAGGCATGTGGCTGTTGACATCGGTGGACGTGAGCGACTTTTTCCCGAAATAGGTTTCCAGGTGACGGCTGAGATCTGCGATGTAGGAGGGTTCGCGATCCACGAGGTAGAGATCGAGCATCGTTTGGCCCATGCAGAGATCGTCGGCGTAAAACGGCCGTGGACCAATTTCCCACTTCGCCGCATTTCCCCATCCGAGCGCTGCCTCGCGGAAGACGGATTCGCCGGTGGCGAGATACGCGGCAAAGACGCCGGTGTAGTAGGTGCCCGCCTGCCAATCGATGTTCACCTTTCCGCCGTACTCCTTTTCCTGGAATGCCATTACCCGTTCCATCAGAGACTTGACGAACGGCCTCTGCACAAGGGCTTCAAGATCGGCCGAGACCACGGGTTCATCCGGCCACCGCGGCGGATAGGGCGCGGCTTCAGGCTGATGAGAGGGTTGGACTTTCATGAAATCTGCTGGCATCTGTGTTCTTACCTTCCCACGCAGTCTATCCGTTCCGGACTGCTGTTGTCCACTCGCTCGGATGGTGGATCTCCAAGCTCACACTGTGACGGGTGAACGGAGGCGTTTCCGCAGGTTGACGCTGTTGGTCCGGCGGCTTTGATGACCGTTATCCGGAAAAATCTGGAGGACGGCTTTAAGGGTATTCTCATGAAAGTGGGACGCGAGTTAAAGATGGAAAAACGCAGGTTACTCGTTGATTTCCTGTCGGCAGAAGATCTCACATCGGGAAATTTGCGGCAATGGAATTGGAAGCTGACTTCATTTAACCCGTTGAATTGAGAACCCTTTGAATACCATTTCATTCCACCGTCATTGCTGGATAGCAATGAAACTCACCCCGAAGCCCCTCCAGCTTTCCACGCTGGCTCTGCTCGCGCATGTATTCTGGTCCCCGCTCACCTCCACGGTCATGGCGACGCCAGGTATTCCCACGGAGGAGAATTGGGCGCATTTGCCACCCCACCCGCGGCCACCTCGGTGACTACGAATTCAACGCCACCGCCGGCGGCAAATCCCTGCGGCAAGTGCGCCCGCTCACCCGGGATAACTCGAAAATCACCCTCCAGTTTCGGTAAGAATCCTCACATCAACCTGAACGAATTGAGCGATCTTTAGATTGTTGGATCCAAGGTATTTTCACACACTCACAGCATCGAACCCATGCCAAAATCAAAATCTGCTCATACGCAAATGAAGCCCGAAGTCCGGGAACTCTCCCGCTTCACCTTCGCCGACATCACGGCGGTCTATCACATTCACTCCGGGACCGGCAGGGTGCAGTTGCAGCTCATACCGAAGTCACTGGTCCGGAAAATCGCGAAACACCGGGAATTTCTGGATCCCACAAATCCGGCGTTGCAGGGGCACGATCCGAAACCCGCGTGGGAACTTGACTCACTGGTGCAGGTGCGCCTGGCCGATGATCCGGGTGTGGTCCAGTACGCCGGCGGCCGATCCATGCGCAATAGCGCGGCCACTCTCGGGCTCAAGTATCTCAGCCAGCGCGCGACCGAAAACAGGGTGGTCACCGTGATGAAGAACCCGCGCGGTTTCCGGTGCGAGCATATCATGGAATGGGTGACAGGCGAGCGGGCGGTGAGAATGAGCACGAAATTCATCAACGGCTCGAAGGATCCCCTCACGCTGGAAATGCTGGCGAGTTTTTCGATAGGCGGAGTGACTCCCTTCGCCACGGATGAGGCACCGGACCGGCTTCATCTCCACCGCGCCCGCAGTTATTGGTCGGCCGAGGGGAAAATCGAATCCATCCCTCTGGAGCAACTTCACATGGAACCCTCGTGGGCCGCTCACGGCGTAAGGTCGGAGCGGTTCGGGCAGGTTGGCTCCATGCCGACGCGCGGATTCTTCCCGTTCGTCGCGTTGGAAGATGCAGTCGCGGGCGTCACTTGGGCGGCTCAGCTCGCGTGGCACGGATCGTGGCAGATGGAGGCCTATCGGTTTAATGATTTCGTGCAGCTCTCTGGCGGCCTGGCGGACCGGGAATTCGGCCACTGGTCGAAATCGGTTCCGCCCGGTGGTTCGTTCACCACGCCCGAGGCCATCGTCACCGTAGTCGATGGCGCGCTGGATGATGCGTGCCAGCGGCTCACCGCCAGCCATCGTTTAAGTGCCCCGCCGATGGAGGAAAAACTGCCGATCATCTTCAACGAATGGTGCACCACTTGGGGCCATCCGGATCATGACAACGTTATCGCACTGGCGGACCGCCTTGCGGGTTCCGGAGTGAAATACCTCGTCATCGACGATGGCTGGGCGGAGCGTCCCACAGAGCGGATGCAGGAAAACGGCGACTGGATCGTCGCATCGAAGAAATTTCCACAAGGCCTGCGGGCGACCTGCGACGCGATCCGCGAGCGCGGACTCATCCCGGGCATCTGGTTTGAATTCGAAGTCGCTAACAAAGGCTCGAAGGCGTGGAACGAGACATCCCATCAACTCCATCGCGATGGCCGCGTGCTCGATGTGGGCAGCCGCCGGTTCTGGGATTTTCGCGATCCGTGGGTGCATGATTTCCTGGCGGAGCGGGTCATCGGCCTGCTGCGGGGCGCGGGCATGGGCTACATGAAGGTGGATTACAATGAGACCATCGGACTCGGGTGTGATGGCGCGGAATCGCTCGGCGAAGGAATGCGCCAGCACTTGGAAGGCGTGCGCGCGTTCTTCCAAAGGATCCGCAAGGAGCTTCCGGATCTTGTGATAGAGATTTGTTCGTCCGGCGGGATGCGGCTCGAACCCTCGATGCTCGAACTCGGCTCGATGTTCTCGTTTTCCGATGCCCATGAGACCCGTGACATTCCTCTCATCGCCAGCGATGTGCAGCGGCTCGTGCCCGCGCGGGCCAACCAGATCTGGGCGGTGTTGCGCCCCACCGACGACGACCAGCGGCTAGTCTATTCGCTCACCTGCACGTTCCTCGGCCGCATGTGCCTATCAGGCGATGTGACCAATCTCAGCGCGAAACAATGGGGAATCGCCCTCGCCGCGCAGCAGCTCTATCAGCAGGTCGCGCCGATCATCGCCGACGGCATCTCCCACCGCAGCGGGCCGGTGCAGACCAGCTACGCCCGCGCCAAAGGCCATCAGGCGGTGCTGCGCGTGGCTGGAAACGGCAAACAGGCAATGGCGGTGGTGCACACCTTCGCGGAGGCTCCCACCAAGGCGATCTCGATTCCCCTGCCGGAAGGAAACTGGAGCATCGCAGGATCGCTGCTAGACGGGGAAAAATCACCTGCCATTCGTGGTGGGAGCTTGATCCTGCCGGTGATGAAAGACTATCAAGGCTGTGTGGTGCATCTGGTGCGCGCGCCGCACAAATCAAAATCGTGAGCCATTCCTTCGATTTCGGTCCGCTGGAAACACGTGGCGAGCTGGGGGACAAGGCGCGGCGGATGCTCACGCCTTTGCTGCCGTTTTTCAAACCTGAAGGTACCGGCATCCGTCTCGGTGTCATAGCCGGAGCGCATGGCGAACCGACCGCATCGCTGGAGGCGTTCTCGCGGGCTTTGTGGGGGTTGGTGCCGCTGCTCGCGGGTGGCGGGGAGTTTCCGGATGCCGAGCGCTGGCGGAACGGGATCGTGGCGGGAACCGATCCCGAACATCCGGGATACTGGGGGACGCTTTTTAGCTGTGACCAACGGCAGGTCGAGCAACCTGCGATCGCCCTGGCGCTCGCATTGAAACCCGAGTTCTTCTGGCAGCCTCTCAGCACGGAGGAGCGATGTCGGGTGGCTGCGTGGCTCTATCAAACCAACAAGGTGGACATCGTGGACAGCAACTGGCGCTGGTTCCGCGTGCTGGTGAACGCGGCGTTGCGCAAGCTGGGTGAAAAATGGTCGCCGGAGCGGCTTGAGGTAGATTTGAAGCGCATCGATGAATTCCACCTCGGCGATGGCTGGTATCGCGATGAGAACCGGATCGGCGATTATTACATCCCGATGGCGATGCAGTTTTACGGCCTGTTGTACGCGAAACTCGCAGAGGATTCCGATCCCGTGCGGTCGGCGGTGCTGAAGAAGCGGGCCGCGCGTTTCGCAAAGGATTTCGTGCATTGGTTTTCTGACGATGGCTCGGCGGTTCCATTCGGACGCAGTCTGATCTATCGGATGGCGCAGGGCGCTTTCTGGGGGGCGCTGGCTTTCGCGGATGTGGAAGGTTTGCCGTGGGGCGAAATCAAAGGGCTCTATCTGCGCCACCTGCGCTGGTGGCTGGCGCAGCCGATTTTCACAGAGACCGGCAACCTGACCGTCGGCTATCGCTTTCTCAATCCCGCCGTGGGCGAGAGCTACAACGCACACGGCAGCCCGCTGTGGGCGATGAAGGTGTTTCTTCCCTTGGCGCTGACGGAGCACCACCCGTTCTGGGTCGCGGAAGAAAGCAACCTGCCCGTCCGGAGCGCCGTTTCCCTTCAACCGCTCGCGGGAATGGCGCTCTGTCATGACGCGGAGAGCGGTCATGTTTTCGCCTTGAACCAAGGACAGCCGCTCGAAGGATGGCCGCGGCATTGCGCTCATAAATACGGCAAGCTCGCCTACTCGGCGACGTTCGGATTCGGCGTCGCGTCCGGAGCTTCGGCAGCACGCGCAGGTCTCGATTGCACCTTCGCATTGAGCGACGATGGAGGGCGCCGTTTCTGCCTTCGCGAGAAATGTGAGTCGCCCTCGATCGAAAACGGGGCACTGGCATCCACGTGGTGCCCGTGGCCGGATGTCGAGGTCCGTATTTGGCTGCTGCCCGCGCTGCCCGGGCATCTGAGGATTCATCGCATCCGCTCCCAGCGTGCGCTGCGGTCATCGGATGGAGGATTCGCCATCGACCGGCAGGCCGCCGGATTCACGGAACTATCAGTACATGCGATCACCAACGACGCGATGGGTTCCGCGATTTTCAACCTCCATGGCAAACGTCGCGGAGTGCTGCTGTCCCACGAACCCTGGTATCACCTGATGTGGTTCTCCGCCGCTTTTCCGGCGCTTTTCGGTGATCATCCGCCGGGTGAAACCTGGCTGGCGTCCTACGCCACCGGCTGGCCCAGACCGTGGAGTGGCGAAACCGCCGCTATGGAAGGGACTGGCTGGGAAGTCGGACTGGCAGACGGCATCTTCCACGTCCGGCGGAGTGGCAGGGAGCTGTTCGCATCGCCCGTTTCACGGTGAACCCGTTGAGTTCACTCGCATCGCATTTCCGGAATACCTATCTTTTCCTATCGGCAGGCGCACGGGTCCAACCCACATTTCCCGCCGTCCGCCCCTTTTATCCATCTATCGAACCTTCATGAAAATCGGCACAGAAACCTTCACCGCCCGGGCGACCCGTCTCCGCGAGCGTCACGCCGCCCTCACCGACCGACTTAACACCATCGATCCGGAGTGGGACAACGGCGTGATGAACCGCTACCAGCACTGCGCGCTCACCGCCGCGCATGTGCCGCTTGATTGGCGGATCGACTTCGATGAAACGCGCAATCCGTTTCTGATGGAGCGGCTGGGTGTGAACGCCCTGTTCAACTCCGGTGCCATCGAGCATGAAGGACGCATCCTGCTGGTGACCCGCATCGAGGGCTACGACCGGAAATCGTTTTTTGCCCTCGCGGAAACCGAGACGGGCATCGACGGTTTCAAGTTCCAACATGAGCCACTGGTCTTTGCCGAAAACGACAACCGCGAAACCAACTGGTATGACATGCGGCTCACCCGCCACGAGGACGGCTGGATATATGGCACCTTCTGCGTGGAGAAGAAGGATCCGTCGAAACCGGAATCCGACACCTCCTCGGCGCTTGCGTCCTGCGGGATTGTTAGGACGAAGGATTTCAAAACCTGGGACCGCCTTCCCGATCTTATGACCCCATCGCCCCAACAGCGCAACGTGGTGCTGCACCCCGAGTTCGTTGAAGGGAAATATTTTCTCTACACCCGCCCGATGGAATTTTTCATGCACGCCGGCGGCAAGGGCGGCATCGGCTGGGGCCTCGCGGACACGATGGATGGCGCGGTGATCACCGAGGAAACCGTGATGGAGGAACGCGTCTATCATACCATCAAGGAAGGAAAGGTCGGCCCCGGCGCGACTCCTATCAAAACAAAAGCCGGCTGGCTGCACATCGCCCACGCCGTGCGCGAGAATGCCGCGGGCATGCGGTATGTGCTCTATGCGTTTCTCTGCGATCTCAAGGAACCCTGGAAAGTCATCGCCCGTCCCGGCGGCTATCTTTTGGCTCCCGAGGGCGAGGAACGCGTGGGCGATGTTTCCGACGTGCTCTTCGCCAACGGCGCGGTGGTTCGTGAAAACGGTGATTTCATCCTCTACTACGCCTCATCGGACACCCGCCTGCACGTCGCGACCTCTACTCTCGACGCAATTTTAGACTACACGATCAACACACCCGAAGACCCATTGCGGACCTCGAAATGCGTGGAACAGCGCATCGAATTGATCCGCCGAAACCGCTCGAACGAATGATGGGATTGCCCAGCCCCAATCTGCATCATCTTTCCCACATGACTGACCCAACCACCCAACACGCCACTGCGCTCCAAGACCTCGCGGGCAGCATGGACGGCGGATTGCACACCGGAGAGGCCATGCGCCGCCTCTACTCAACCGATGCGTCAGAGTATCAGGAAATGCCGCTGGCGGTGGCCCTGCCGAAGACCGAAGCCGATGTCCGCCGCTTACTGGAGTTCGCGGAGCTACGCGGCCAAGGCATTATCCCACGGGCGGCGGGAACCTCACTCGCAGGTCAGGTCGTGGGGAATGGTATTGTCGTCGATATCGGGAGGCACCTGAATGGAAATGTTAGCTATGACGAAGCGAATTGCCGGGTGCGCGTGCAGCCGGGAGTCATCCGCGACGAACTGAATCTGTTTCTCAAACCGCACGGGGTTTTCTTCACCCCGGAAACATCCACCGCGAACCGCGCGATGATCGGCGGCATGGTGGGAAACAATTCCTGTGGCGCGAACTCCATCGTTTACGGCACCACTCGCGAGCATTTGGTTTCCACTAGAGGTTTCCTGAGCGATGGCTCGGAAGTGACTTTCGGGCCGCTGACCGTCGAAGAGTTCGAGGCGAAATGCATGGCGGTGGATTCATTGGAAACACGCATCTATCAATTCGTGCGGGATCTGTTGGGCGACGGTAAAAACCGCGAGCTGATTCGGGAGAACTATCCGAAAGCAACGGTCACCCGTCGCAATACCGGCTACGCGCTCGATCAATTGATGGACTGCGCGGTCTTTGATCCGGCATCGGAAAAACCATTCAACCTGTGCCGCCTGCTAGCCGGCTCGGAGGGCACGCTTTTCCTCGGCGTCGAGTTCGAGTTGAACTGCGAACCACTCCCACCTGCGGGAGCCCTGATGTGCGCCCATTTTGAAAATATCATCGATTCGCTCAAAGCCACGGTGATCGTGATGCGCCACAGGCCATTCGGTTGCGAACTCATCGACCGCCACATTCTCGAATGCACCAAGTCCAATCTCACCCACGCGAAGAACCGTTTCTTCGTGCAGGGAGATCCCGGAGCAGTGCTCGTCGTGGAAATCCGCCACGAGGACCACGCTTTCATCGAGCACGAAATGCAGGCCATGGAATCCGAGCTGCGTGCCGCCGGTCTCGGCTACGCGTTTCCGGTTTTATGGGGGGAAGATTGCAACCGCGTCTGGGACCTGCGCCGCGCCGGGCAGGGACTCATGAACATCGTCCAAGGCGATGCCAAGCCGCGCGAGATCGTTGAGGACACGGCCGTCGCCGTCGAGGATTTACCTAACTACATCACCGAGTTCGACGCGCTGATGCGGGATAAATACGGTATCAGTTGCGTTTACTACGCCCACGCCGGAGCGGGAGAACTCCACACCCGCCCGCTCTTCAATCTCAAGACACCGGAAGGTCTCGCCATGTTCCGCGCCATCGCCACCGATGTGGCGACACTCGTAAAAAAATACCGCGGATCTCTATCAGGCGAGCACGGCGATGGCCGCCTGCGTGGCGAATTCATCCCCTTCATGGTGGGTTCCGAGTGCTACGCGATGATGCGAAGGGTGAAGGAAACTTTCGATCCGCACAACCTCCTCAATCCGGGAAAGATCATCGACACCCCGCCGATGGACACCCACCTCCGTCACGAACTCGGCCACGCCGAAGCGGAGCACAAGACCATCTTCGATTTCAGCTCCACCCAAGGCGTGCTGCGCGCCGCCGAGGCCTGCACCGGCGTCGGCGAGTGCCGAAAATCCCACCTCGCGGGCGGCACCATGTGCCCGAGCTACATGGCCACGCGCAACGAGCAGGACAGTACCCGTGCCCGCGCCAACATGCTGCGGCATGTCCTAACGAACCCACGCGATGTCTCCAACCCGTGGGACAGCGCGGAAATCAAGGACGTGATGGACCTCTGCCTTTCCTGCAAGGCCTGCAAATCCGAGTGCCCGTCCAACGTCGATGTCTCCCGCCTGAAGGCCGAGTGGCAGCAGCATTATTACGACACCCACGGCGTGCCGTTCCGCTCGCAACTGATCGCCGGATTCACCCGCTCCATGCGCCTCGCCTCGATGGCACCGTGGGCGTATAACCGGATGGTCGGCTCCCCCACCCTTTCCGGTTGGGTGAAAAAACTCTCAGGCTTTGCGAAAAAGCGCAGCCTGCCGACGCTCCATTCAACGACTCTCACCGCATGGCATGCCAAGCATGCGAACCCGCCGTCACTCGACTATCCGAACGGCCACGTGCATCTCTTCTGCGACGAGTTCACGAACTACAACGACACCCGGATCGGCACCAAGGCCGTTGAACTGCTCAATCAGTTAGGATACAAAGTTGTCATTCCGGAACACGTCGAAAGCGGCAGGGCGCATTTCTCGAAAGGCCTCGTCCGCGACGCCCAGAAGTTCGCAATCCGGAATGTCGAGCTGCTCAAGGACGTGATCACCGACGCCACGCCGCTCATCGGCATCGAGCCCTCGGCGATCCTCGGCTTCCGCGACGAATTCCCCGCTTTGATGCCAGGGCATTTGAAAGAAGCCTCAAAATCCCTCGCCACTCGTGCCCTGCTCATCGACGAGTTCATCGCCCGCGAGATCGATGCGGGGCGGATCGTGCGCGAGGCGTTCACCTCGGAAAACAAATCCATCAAACTTCACGGCCACTGCCACCAGAAGGCTCTTTCCTCGCTGGTGCCCACGGTGAAAATACTCGAGCTTCCGTTGAACTATCAGGTATCCGTCATTCCCTCAGGCTGCTGCGGCATGGCCGGATCGTTTGGCTACGAGGCGGAGCATTTCGAGGTCTCTCAGAAAATTGGCGAGCTGGTCCTGTTTCCCGCCGTGCGGGCGGCTCCGGCCGAAACCCTGATTGCCGCTCCCGGCACCAGTTGCCGCCACCAGATCAAGGACGGCACCGGCCGCCATTCCCTTCATCCGGTGGAGATCCTCCACGCCGCCCTTCTCTAACATCCATGAAGCCCGGACTCATTCC
The DNA here is from genome assembly GCA_031425955.1 of Akkermansiaceae bacterium. Classification (GTDB taxonomy): domain Bacteria; phylum Verrucomicrobiota; class Verrucomicrobiia; order Verrucomicrobiales; family Akkermansiaceae; genus Luteolibacter. Next base: position 89,772 of record JANPKJ010000008.1, read on the forward strand.
ACTCTTTGCCGCCGCGCTTGCGTTTCCTGCAATTGCCCAACAGAAACGCATCTACATCGCCAACGACGACCACACTGACTACATGTGGACGGCCGATGCGGACACTTATGCCAAAGTGTTTGTGGACATGTTGGACTGGCACATGAAGCTTGCCGACGAAACCGCCAGCAACCCGCCGGAATACCGGAATCGTTTCAATTGTGACGGCAGCTATTGGTTGTGGACCTACGAACAGAAAAAGACCCCGGCGGAGTTTGAGAAACTCATCGGCCGCATCAAGGACGGCACCATCAGCGCGCCGCTGAACACGCTGGTTTCCTGTTATGGAGGGATGCCCACCGAGGCCGTTTTGCGGAGCATGTATTACTCCGGCCGTCTTGAACGAAAACATGACCTGCGCTTTGAAATGGCCACCGCGATGGAGAACCAGGTGCTACCGTTAGGACTCACCTCCCTCTTCGCCGGAGCCGGTGCGAAGTTCTCATGGCGCGGCGTCTGTGGATGCGCCAGCCGCCTCGACAACAAGGTCCTCGGTGAGCGCAAACGCGAGGTTTACCGCTGGGCTGGAAAAGATGGCCAGAACCTGCTGATGAAGTGGTATTCCCTGCAAAAATTCGGCATCGGCGGCTACTGGGAGGCGGGCAGTCCGCTCGCAGCGATCAATCATGTCACCGAGAATCCGGACTTCCTCAGGCGCTACCGGGATCCCGTCACCAAGGAGCCCTGGCATGTGATTGGTCTCTTCGGTTATGGCGGCGACGACCTCGCCCGTAAGACCGGCATGCAGCCGCCGCCGGAGATTGCTGCCGTTCCCTCATTGCAGAAAGTCATATCATCTCCTTATACCGATCACTTCCATGTCATCGCCCAGAAGAAGTCGAACGAGAAACAACAGGTGATCGTTTCCAACGAACTGGATTTCTTCGCCGATTTTGAGAAGACCCATGGTGCGAATCTAGAGAGTGAAATGGTCACCTACGGCAACGAGTGGGATCTCTACTCCGCCTCCATGTCGGAGACCTCCGCACGAGCCAAGCGGGCGGTGGAGAAACTACGTTCGGCGGAGTTGTTAGCGGCAATGGTTGGCCTGGAATACCCGGCATTCATGAACAACCATGTCTCCGCCCGCGACCGTGCGTTCAATGGCATGGGACTCTATTGGGAGCATAACTGGACCGCCGATGGTCCGGTGTCACGCCCCCATCGGGCGGCGTGCCAGGAGGAAGTCGTGGCAGGATTTGAAGGATATGCGAACTCGATCCACGGTGAGGGCATCGTCCGTCTCGGCGGCATGATTCCGCGTCCGGAAAATGCCGACCGATTCTTCGTCCTCAACCCGCTCGGTTGGGCACGCACCGACGCTGCGGACTTTCTCTTCGGCGGCCCGGATGAGGTCCACGTGCACGATCTCGCCGCGGGCAAGGACGTCCCCCACCAGATCGTTAGAGTCAACAGCGCGCGGACACTGCGCATCCTCGCCAGCGATGTTCCATCAGCGGGCTACAAGGTCTTTGAGATCCGGCCCGGCAAGGGAATCGCTCCGACCGATGACGCGGCGACCACCAGTGGTGACGGAAGCATCCTGGAAAACAGCGCGGTCAAACTCGTGATCGAACGGGATGGTGCGATCCGCAGCCTGATCGACAAGCGCCACGGGAACACCGAACTTGCGGCGGAAATTTTCGACCTGAAGCTCAATGACTTTGCCGCGAAATCCGACGAAGGCGACCCACTGCGCGTCATCAATCGCGGTCCGGTATCCGTCACCGTGCGGGCCCGCAGCGAAGCCGGCGTGGCGCACGATAACTTGATCACCCTCTATCGAGAATCCGACCGCGTGGATTTCCAAAACGTGATCACTGAAAACTTCGGGAACATCCGTTACTGGTCATTCAGCTTTGGCATCAAGAACCCGGCGGTCCACACCGAAGAAGTCGGTGCTGTCATTCTCAACAAATTGAAATCAGACGGTGGCGACTATGCCGACAGCCACGCCCGCTACGACCATATCACGGTGAACCATTTCGCCGATATTTCCGCAGGAGATGGCAAGTCCGGAGTGACTCTATCAAACCCGGACCTTGCCTTCGCGAAGCTCGGCGGCAGTGAGTTCAACACCCTGGACTGGGGCACGCCGCAGATCAACATGCTCGCCGGTGGCCAAATCGATGGACCCAACCTCGGCATCCGCGCCCAGAATGGCAACACCCGTTTCCTCCAACGATTCGCGCTGCGCGGTCACAATGGCTACAACCAGACTGCGGCGATGAAATTCGCTTTGGAACACCAGAATCCATTTGTCACCGGATCCATCATCAGCAAACCCGGCGGCAAACACCCCTATCCGGAAACCCAGTTCACATTGCTCGGCATCGACAATCCGGAAGTCCTGTTATGGGCGCTGAAGTCCCACGAGGATGGCATCGACAAAGGACTCGTGGCTAGAGTTTGGAACCATTCCCCATCCACCCAAAACGCCCGCTTCACGCTGCCGGAGCCAATGTCCGCGGCGCGGCGGACCAGCCACATCGAGACACCCATCGAAGATCTCCCGGTGAAGGACGGGACTCTGGAAACAAAGATCGGCTCCCAACGGATGGAAACCTATCAACTCATCATCACGCCGCAATGAGTGCCCGAATCATCGAAGGAAATTATCTCTCCGACCTCCTCGCCCAGCCGGATGTGCTGCGTGAGGTCATCGGTAAACTCGCTTCCAGAAGCATTGATGCCACACTCTTTGAGGGACTGCGCGACGGTCGCTTCCGGCGGGTGTTGCTCACCGGCATGGGCAGCTCACTGCACGCACTCTATCCACTACATCTCGCATTGAGCAACGCGGGGTTCACGTCGCACTGGATCGAAACCGCCGAGCTACTGTTAGGATTCGAACCTCTTTACAGCAAGGAAACTCTGTTGATCGGAGTTTCCCAGTCGGGAGAAAGCGCGGAGATGGTCACTCTCTCGAAGCGTGCAGGCGAGTTCGGTCATTTCATCGGCATCACCAACAACGTTGATTCCACTCTTGGCCGGGCGGCCGACACCAGAATTCTGCTGGAGGCGGGTGTCGAATCCACCGTTTCCTGCAAGACCTATCTATCCACCCTCGCCGTGCTGCACTGGTTGGAAGCGTGGTTGATAAATGGCCATGCTGAAACCGCGCTGGTGGAACTGACCGAAGTCGGACAGGCCGTGCGCGGCTATCTATCAGACTGGCGCGCCCATGTGGCGGAGCTGGTGCCATTGCTCGCAGGCGTCACCAGCATTTTTGTCACGGGCCGTGGTGAAGCGCTTGCCTCGGCAGGGACCGGCGGCCTGATCCTGAAGGAGTCCACCCGCCTGCACGCGGAGGGCATGAGCGCAGCGGCATTCCGGCATGGTCCTTTGGAAATGGCGGGAAACAATGTGCTGGTGCTCATCTTCGAAGGCGATGAACCCACCACCGTGCTGCACCAACGACTGGCAGATGACATTTCCAAAGGTGGCGGACGTGCGTTCCTGGTCGGCGCGGGTGCGACGGGACCGAAGGCGTTCCGCCTGCCCGCCGTGCCCGCCTGTGTGCTGCCGATTTTGGAAATCCTGCCTATCCAGATGCTTTCGCTCGCCCTTGCCGCTCGCGATGGATTTGAAGCCGGGCGCTTCGAACGCGCCTCGAAAATCACCAGCATTTCCTAACATCCATGAACACCGCGAAGCCGTTGATGCCTTCCTGGCTCGTTTACACCATCACCGCAGCAGCCTGCTGGGGCGTTTGGGGAGTGCTGTCGAAGGGGCCCAGCCGCGAACTCTCCGGCTGGATGACCCAAATCCTCTTCACTTTCGCGCTCGTCCCTTCGGTGATCTTCGCCGGGCTTTCGAAGAACGTGCGCACCGGCACCGACAAACCGCGGGGGATTTTCTGGGGGTTCGTATCTGGTCTCATCGCGGCGGCGGGAAACATCTTCTTCTACATGGCGCTCGAGGCCGGGGCCGAATTGTCGATCGCCGTGCCGCTGACCAATATCTATCCGCTGGTCACCATCTTCATCGCGTATTTCTGGTTCAAGGAGCGCCTGAATGTCATCCAGTGCCTCGGCATCCTCATCGCGGTCGCCGCCATCATCCTGCTCAGTGGCCAAGCGAAGAACCTCGGCGATCCGATGCAGATCGTGCGCCACATCGGACTGACTCCTTGGATGCTGTATTCGCTCGGGGCGATGGTCTGCTGGGGTGTGTTCAGCGCGACCCAGAAGGTTTCCACCAACCACGTTTCGGCGGAGTTGTCCTACATCGCGTGGTGCGCCGCCTTCATCCCCATCGCCATTTGGATTGTAGCCACCAAACCACTCAACTGGAACATGTCAGCTCCCATGGTCTGGTCCGGACTCGCGGCGGGAATGCTTAACAGCTTCGGAGTCATCGCCGCGTTTGCCGCTTATCGATATGAAGGGAAAGCGGCGATCGTCACCACCATCGCCGCCGCCGTGCAACCCATCGTCACCATCGTGCTGGCGTTGCTTTTTCTTGGTGAACGATTCGGCCTGCTGGAGGCCATCGGCATCGTGCTCGCGATCCTGGCGGCTATCGCGCTGTCAAAGGAAACCAAGGAAACGCACATCACTCCATGAACCGCCGCACCTTCCTCATCACCAGCCTTGCCAGCGGCATCGCCACCTCGCTGCACGCCCAAGGAAAAAAGCCCAAGCGCATTCTGCTCCGCTCATCGTGGCAGACCGTGAACATCGGTGACATCGCCCACACGCCTGGGATGCTGGTGCTGTTGGAAAAATACCTGCCCGATGCCGAGGTCACGCTCTGGCCGAGCAGTGTGGGGGGCGGTGTTGAGGAAATCCTGCGTGCCCGCTTTCCAAAGCTGAAGATCGCGAAGACCGACGCTGAACAAAAAGCCGCGCTGACGGAATGCGATTTCTTCCTCCACGGGTCCGGCCCCTTGCTCGTCGGGCTCAAGGAACTCATTCTCGCGCAGAACGCGGGTAAACCCTACGGCATCGGCGGCGTCACCCTAACGGACAATGAGATTGCGGACCAGCGCGGGATCCTCGCCGGCGCGAAATTCATTTTCCTGCGCGACACCGATTCCCTGAAAGCCCTTCAAGCCAGCGGCATCACCGGCCCGCTGATGGACTTCGGCCCGGACGCAACATTCGCCATCGACATTCGCGACGATAAAGCGGCCGGCAATCTTCTCCAGCAGCATGGCATGGAACCCGGGAAATTCCTCTGCGCCATCCCACGGCTGAGGTGGACACCGTATTGGGAGATCCATCCCGATACCATGAAACCGAATCCCGGGCGCATCAAGATGAACGAGGATTTCGCCGAAAAAGACCACGCCAAACTGCGCGAGGGAATCATCGCCTGGGTACGAGAGACAAAGATGCGCGTCCTTCTAACACCAGAGATGACCTACGAAGTTCCGCTTCTCAAGACGCTGGTGTTCGATAAACTGCCCGACGATGTCAAACCGCACGTCAGCTACATGAATCGCTACTGGCTGACGGCGGAAGCCTGCAGCGTCTATGCAAAAGCGGCGGCGGTCGTTAGCATCGAACAGCATTCGCCGATCATGGCCATCGCCGCCGGCGTGCCCGCCGTGCTCGTCCGCCAGCCAACCGATACCCGCAAGGGACAGATGTGGTATGACCTGGGGATGAAGGACTGGGTGTTCGAGATCGACCAGAGCACCGGTGCACAGATCGCCGAACGACTGGTTCAGATCGGCAGCGACCTTCCCGCCGCCCGAATGGCTGCGGACAAAGCCCGCGCACTCGCCCACGAAAAGATGGCGGCCATGGTCGCGGCGATTTCCTGAATTCATCTATCAACATTATGAATGAAACCACCTCAGCCTTCCTCGCGTCCGGCCGTTTCCGTGTAGGCTGCAACTACTGGGCCTCCCATGCCGGTGCCCACATGTGGAGCGACTGGCAACCGGATGTGATCGCAGCCGATTTCGCGAAACTGGCGGAGGGAAACCTCACGCTGTTGCGCGTTTTCCCGCTGTGGCCGGATTTCCAACCGCTGCGCCGGCTTTGTGGAGGCGAGGGACATTTTCACGAATACCGCTTCGGGGAAGAAGCCCTGCCTGATACCGCGGTCGGTCAGGCTGGGGTGGATGTCGGAATGTTAGATCGCTTTCGTTTGATGGCGGACGAAGCCCACCGTCATGGTCTCCAGCTCATCGTCGGACTCGTCACCGGCTGGATGAGCGGGCGGCTGTTCACGCCACCGGCATTTAACGGCACTAACGTCATCACCGATCCCGAAGCCATCCGCTGGCAGGGACGATTCGTGAAATGCTTCGTGGAGGCGCTGCGCGATCACCCGGCTATCGTCGCCTGGGATCTCGGCAACGAGTGCAATGTGATGGGTCGCGCCAGCGCCGCCGAGGCTTGGCTTTGGACACACACCATCGCCACCGCGATCCACGCCGCAGATCCGTCGCGGCCGGTGGTTTCCGGGATGCACTCGCTGCCCGCCGACCCGCAAAAACCTTGGTCCATGCGCGACCAGGGCGAGCTGACGGATTTCCTAACCACCCATCCCTATCCGATTTGGACGCCGCATTGCGACCAGGACCCGGTGAACACCATCCGCGAGCAACTTCACAGCACGGCGGAAAGCGTGATGACCGCCGGCATCGGCGGGAAACCCTGTTTCGCCGAGGAAATGGGATCGATGGGACCGTTCATCGTCGCCGATGAACTCGCTCCTGGTTTCCTCCGTCCCGCGCTGTTTTCCTTATGGGCGCAGGATTGCCGGGCAATGCTGTGGTGGTGCGCTTTCGATCAGAACCACCTGACGCGCCCGCCGTACGACTGGATTCCGGTTGAGCAGGAATTGGGGCTGCATCTCAGCGACCGCACGCCCAAGCCGCTCGTCGGCGTGGTCCGTGATTTTTCCAACATGCTGTCCGGCCTGCCCTTCGCCGAGCTGCCTCCGCGACTGATAGAAGCGGTCTGCATTCTCTCAAATGACCAGGACCAATGGGCAGTGGCGCAGAACAGTTTCACCCTCGCCAAGCTCGCCGGAGCGGACATGACGTTCCAATGGTGCGACGACGCGCTACGTGATGCCGGTGTTTATCTGCTGCCATGTCTATCAGGCGTGAAGCCCCTGCCACGCCGCCGCTGGCTGGACCTACTCGAAAGGGTGAAGGCCGGGGCGGTGCTTTACGTTTCCCTGGATGACGCCGTGCTGGCGGGCCTTGAGGGCGAGTTCGGGGTGAAAGTGCGGACCCGCCGTCGTCGCGCGGAGAGCGGCTCGCTGACATTTGCCGATGACTCACGCTCCCTGCCGATCGCCGCGACGTTCCGCCTCGACTTGCAAGCGACCAAGGCTGAGGTGCTCGCGGCCGAGGAGGATGGAAATCCCGCGCTCACCTGCTTCACGCTCGGTGCGGGAAAAGTGTTTTTCCTAACCACTCCCCTGGAAGTCACGCTGGCGAACAGTCCCGGCTGCTATCAGAACGGACCCTACACCGAGGCTTGGCGTCTCTATTCCCGCATTTTCGCGGCTGCGCCATCCCACCGCGTCTGGCGGAAGACCACGACCACCATCGCCGTCACCGAGCATCCGGTGGATGAGAACGAGCGAATCGTAATCCTGATCAATCACGGTCCGGAAGAAGTCATCGAACCGGTGTCTCTATCCAGTGGCTGGAAATTGCTGGCGGTCCTTCACGGCGAGGGCACGGCTGATGGAGGCATCAGGATCGCGGCCGGTGACGGAGCGGTGCTAAGACTTGGGAAGGGCTGAAACAGATCCACTCAACCCGTTCAATTCCCTTGATTCACCGAGCAAGGGAACGGCTTTTTTGAAAGACGGTTTCGCAACCTTCTTTCAAACCCATGTCTGACAACCCCACCGCTCCGGCACCTGACAGAGTTCCCACGAAGGAGAAGATCATCTATGGCGTCGCCGGGATCACGGACACGTGGTCCGCCTACACGATCAACCGTCTCCAACTCCCGATCTTCACCATCGCGCTCGGACTTTCGCCCACGCTTGTCGGGATCATCATGGTGATCTATCGCATCTGGGACGGCTTCAGCGATCCCGTATTCGGCTGGCTGTCGGATAACACGCGCACGCGCTGGGGACGCAGGCGGCCGTTCATCCTGGTCGGCGGCGTGCTCATCGGCATCACGCTGCCGCTGGTTTTCCTCGTGCAGAAGGACTGGAGTCACAACGCGATCGTGGCGTGGCTCATCGTCACCGGCATCATGCTCTACACCGCGCACAGTTGCTGGAACGTGCCCTATCAGAGCCTGCTGTTGGAAATGACCCCGGACTCGCGGGAGCGCACCAATCTCAGCGCAGTGCGGGCGTATTTCCAACAGGGATCGAGCATCGTCCACGGGCTGTTGTGGTTTTTCATCACGCTGCCGATCTTCGCGAACGCCGCCGGGGAACTCGACACGCTGTTCGGCACCCGCGTGATCATCACCATCCTGGCGGGACTCTCGATGGTGGTGGGCATCCTGCCCGCGTTTTTCCTGCGGGAGCGCTATTACAAGGTCGCGGCGCAGCAGGAAAAGACCTCGATCGTCGAGAATTTCAGGCTTACGTTCAAAAACCGCCCCTTCGTGATCCTGGCGGTGTTTTCCCTGCTCTACATCGTCGGGACGAATTTCGCGTTCGGGCTTTTCACCTTCGCCCGGTTCTAACATGTCACGCCCGGCGACGAGGTGCTGGCGGCGAAGCTGACCGGCATCGACGGCGTGATTTCCACCATCCTCGGCATCCTTGGAGTGCCCATCGCGCAGTGGAGCGCGCACCGGTTCGGCAAGAGCAAGACTCTATCAGCAGCAATCGGCATCTCCGTTTTCGCCTCGCTGCTCACGTGGGTCACCTTCACGCCCTCCGCCCCCTATCTCAGCATCATTTGCAATCCGCTCTTCCAGTTCGCCGGGGCGTTGATCTGGGTCATCATTCCTTCAATGACCGGAGACATCGCGGATCACGACGAACTCATGACGCGCCAGCGCCACGAAGGCGCGTTCGCCTCGATTTTTTCTTGGATCGTGAAAATGACGATTTCCATCGGCATGGTATTGCCCGGTCCGATGATCGAGCTGGCCGGCTTCGACGTGAAACTCGGCTCCCACCAAACCGAGGGCGCACTGTTCGGGATGCGGCTCATTCTCGCGCTGACACCGGCGATCATCATGCTGCCGGCGTTGTTCGTGCTCGCCCGCTATCCACTCACCGCCACCCGCATGGGGGCGATCCGCGAGGAGCTGGAAACACGCCGAGGCAAGCTGTAGGGCACGGCAATTCGAAGATCGCCCCCGGCTAAACCTTCCTAACCGAACCACCCGGTATCCACAACCCCTCGGTGGAAATCTGCCTCGGGCTCGCCGGAAGTCCGCGCTCGTTGCGATTGATCTGGGCCACGATCATGTCCACCGCCGCCGCGCCAACCAGTTCAGGCTGCTGGTCGATGCCTGCCGCTTGCTTGTCGCTTGCCGAATGATCCAGGATCGCCACTCCGACATCATCCGGCACCGCAAGACCCGCCTTGGAAATCTTGTCGATGATCCCGATGTTCCCGGAAAGGATCGCGTCAGGCTTCCCCGTCTTGAGCCATTTCGAGAACCTAGCGTCGTCGTCGCCCTCCAGATAGAAAATCGGAATGCGCTCCTTGGAGGGCAGCGTGATCTGATAGCCAGCGAATGCAGTCGACCAACTGAAATCGTTCCGCCGGTCTTGCGTCTCATAAACCGCCAGGGCGATCCGCCGATAGCCGAGGTGGCGTAGCTTCTGCACGGACAGCCGCAGCGATTCAATGTGTCGGTGCACCGCCCGATGAAGTTTTGGTCGCACGAGGGAATAGCCCATCGTCGCTCCGGCGAAATTGCTCATATCAAGCGAAATATGCCGCCGTCCTTCCGGCAGCGGGGCGATCAGTACGCCCTCGACCCCGCGGTTGATCAAAATCGAACGCATCTTCTTCGCCGTCATTCCCGGTTCTCTCAGCCACATCTCCTCCAGATGATAGCCCGCCTGGCGGGCGCGACCGCTCGCGCCGTCGAAGTAGCGTGCGATGATCGAGAAATCCCGCCACTCGTCACGTGTTGGAAAGTCAGTGATGAATGGAATCGCGCCGACATTCGTCTGGGGCCGCAAGGTCTTCAAATGCGACATCAGAGCGGAAACCATCGGGTTGGGGCGGTATCCCTGCTCGTCGGCGATTTTTCGGATGCGTTCGCGGGTTTCCACTGAGATACCGGGCTGGTTGCGAAGCGCAAGCGAGACGGCGGCGCGTGAGACTCCCGCCTGATCTGCAATGGTTTGGAGGGTGGGATTACTCATAAACTCGGAGCAACAGGGGTATCAACTCAACGAATTAAGTCAAGCCCTTAACTTTTGGTCCGATTACTGTAGATGGGCGACACAGTCAGGGATAAAGGTACGCTATTGTTTGGAAATTGAGCAGGGGTTTGGCCTCGGGCGGAAGGCCAGTAAGCCAGAAGCAGAGTCCAGCGTTGGCCCACGCACCATCGCGCCGTGATTGCGCGGATGCGATGCTCGTTGCTGTTCCGCGTCAGCCTGCGCACCTCAGTCGCCTTTTTCATGCCGGACACTGAGTTTGACGGTCCGTCTGCCGACTCTTTTGGATCTGCCGCCCGACTCCGGACATGAGCATCATGGGCTGGGTGTGGAGGGCTTCCCGGTGGTGTTCTCCGTCGTAAAAGCGCAGGTATACGAGAATTGGAATCGGCACCTTGGTGCGGTAGTTGCGGAAACAGGTCGAGAAAACGTGGAAAAAGGGCGCAGGTCTGGATGACGAAGTTTTCGGCCTTGGTTTCAAATCAGCAGCGGCGGCATCGGCCAGCTGATTTGATTGGCGCGGTCAGGTGTCCGTCGTTGAACGCGGCGAGGGTGGCCCCCACAACTTCCAAGGGCAGACGTTGGAAGGGCTGTTTGTTTTCCCCCGGTAATTGGATGCACAAGCGCCACTGCCGAACCAGCGCTTATGGGGCTCTGCCCCATACCCCGAAGTTTATCGAATTGGGGCGAATGGCTCCGGGGAAAGAGTCCTTTCCCCGGAGCGCGGTTCCCATCTTGGGAGCCTATCGCACCTTCCGGACTACGCAAGTTACTCTCCAGCAGCTCCCTAACCCGTTCCGACGGTGAGGCAAACGGGACACAATGGTTGCGAGGATGCCAGTGCAACCTGAAATCCGGTGAAGTAATCCACTTTTGCTGAGTTTAATTCCGTCCACTTTTGCTCAACTCGCCACAGAAAAGCCGCCAAGCCTGTTTTACCCAAGACGCTCTCACAAAAACGCGAGGTCTGAAAAAGTGGCCGAATAATGGCCGAAAATACCACCTTAAAAGCAAAAAAGGAACAACTTCAACCCCCTAAGTTGTTGCCAATCAATATGGTGCGCGCGACAGGACTCGAACCTGAACAGGGTTGCCCCCACTAGAACCTGAATCTAGCGCGTCTACCAATTCCGCCACGCGCGCACATCATCGACTGGCCGGCCAAGAACCAACATGCCTCCCGGAGGAATGCAACCCCGTTTTCTCAAAGTTTCGCGGGTCCCAAATTATCCCTCTCGTTTGGCCGGTTTTCGGCGTTGCCAAACCGGCACATCCTCAACCACCTTCACCTCATGCAGAAGGCCACGCCGCTGATTCTTGTTCTGATCCTCGCCATTTCCGCGACCATTCTTTCCCTGCGCTCCCACAAGCCGCCACTGACAACCCCGCCGACGGTGGAAAACGTCAAGGCTCCCAGCGCCCCAACTCCAATTCCCAAGCCTGAGCCGCAGGAGGCCAAGGTGACTCCCACCCCTTGGCCACAGGCTGCTTCTGACATCGCACCTGACCCGATGGCCATCTTCGGAACCCTTGAAAACGGTCTCCGGTTCATCATTTACCCGAATTCCGAACCTCCCAAGCGGGTCTCCTTGCGCCTGCACATCGCCACCGGCTCGCTGATGGAAGCGGAGGACCAACGCGGCCTCGCCCACTTCCTCGAGCACATGGTTTTCAACGGTTCCAAAACCTACTCGGCCGCCGATCTGATCCCCAAAATGCAGCGCCTCGGCATTTCCTTCGGTGCCCACGCCAACGCCTACACCTCATTCGACGAAACCGTTTACATGCTCGACCTGCCGGATCTCTCGCCGGAGACCCTCAATCTCGGCTTCACCGTGATGCGCGACTTCGGCGACGGCGCACTGCTCGCCACCGAGGAAATCGACCGGGAGCGCGGAGTCATCATCTCGGAAAAAATCAGCAGGGACTCCGTCGGCTCCCGTCTCATGGAGCAGCAGTTTTCCGAAATCCTGCCCGACTCACTCGTCACCCGGCGTTTCCCAATCGGCACCGAGGAGGTCATCAAGTCCGCGCCACGCGAACGATTCACCGACCTCTACTCCCGCTTCTACACACCGCAGCGGATGACTTTTATCGTCGTCGGTGACATCGATCCCAAGGAAATGGAAAGCACCATCCGGGCCACGTTCGGATCCATGACCAATCCGACCAATCCTGGAGAAAACCAGAACCTCGGCCCCATCAAACAGCCGGAAGGCATCGAGTCCGCCGTTTTCGCCGACAAGGAACTCACCTCCACCGACGTTTCGCTTACCCTGATCCGCCCTTATCAGCCAAAGCCCGACACCGCCGCCATTCGTGCCGAGCGCACCACCCTGAATATCGCCCACTCCATCATCGGTCGCCGCTTCGACCGGCTTTCGAAAATCGAAGGCTCCGCCATCGCCTCGGGATCCGCTTCCTATAATAACTTGTTCAACTATATCGAACTCGGCTCCTTCGACGTCACCGCCGCCGATGATCGCTGGCAGGAAGCCGTGCCTTTGATGGAACAGGAATTCCGCCGCGCTCTGGACCATGGTTTCACCGAGGCCGAGCTTGCCGAAGCCAAGTCCAACCTGCTCAACGCCTATGAACAACAGGTCAAACAAAAGGCGACCCGCAAGTCCGACAGCATCGCCACCGTGCTCGCCCGCTCCATCAACGACGACACCGTCTTCTCCGATCCTGCCACCGACCTCGAACTTGCGAGAAAGGCCCTTGATTCCATCGACTTGAAATCCGTCCACGAGGCGTTCAAAAAGTTCTGGGACGCTCCCGGCTACCACCTCATCCTGACTGCTAAGGAAAAACCGGAATCCGCTGAAAAGGAGCTCTCCGCACTCTTTGAGGAATCCCGCGGCAAGCCCGTGGATGCTCCGGTCCAGCGCGAGAGCCAGGCCTTCGGCTACACCGAGTTCGGCAAACCCGGCACGGTTCTTTCCCGCAAGGAAGTCGCGGATCTCGGCATCACCCAACTTGTGCTCTCCAACCAGGTGCGCGTCAATCTCAAGCCCACCGATTTCGAAAAGGGAAAAATCCGCCTGCTCGCCCGCATCGGATCCGGCAAGCTCACCCAGCCCAAGGACATGCCCATGCTGGACACCTTCGCCACCGCCATTTTCCAAGGTGGCGGTCTCGGCAAGCACACGAACGACGAACTCCAACAGATCCTCGCCGGCAAAAACGTCGGCACCACTCTCGCCATTGGTGAGGACGCTTTCACCCTCAGCGGCACCACCACCCCGGCGGATTTCACCACTCAGGCCCGCCTCATGGCCGCCTCGCTAACTGATCCAGGCTACCGAGAGGAAGCCCTCTGGCAGTTCCAGAAAGCCGCGCCCATGATGTACCAGCAGCTCAAGCACACGGCCGCAGGCCCGCAGCAGGAAATGGAAGCCTGGCTCTATGGCGGCGATTCCCGATTCACCATTGCCCCGTCCGAGAAGCTCGCCTCCTACACCATCGCCGACGCGAAAAAGTGGCTGACTCCCGAGCTCACCCAAGGGTACCTCGAGCTCACCATCGTCGGCGATTTCGTCCCCGACAAGATCCTCCCCGACCTGCTCGCCACTTTCGGAGCCCTGCCTAACCGCGCCGCCGCAGCGCCCGCCCTGCCGGACGCCCGCAAGATCAAGTTCCCGAACGCACCCGCCGCCAAGAACTTCACCTACGACTCCAAGATCGCCCAAGGCATCGCCTCCACTCTTTGGAAAGCCGTCGGCATCCGTGGGAACCAAAAGGAATTCCGCCGCCTCAACATTCTCGGCGAAATTTACGGTGACCGCCTCCGCGAAGAAATACGCGAAAAACTCGGCGCGTCCTACAGCCCGAACGCCGGTGCTTCCGGATCCGACGCGCTCGAAGGCGTCGGCTACCTCATCGGCCAGAGCATCGGCAAACCCGAGGACCTCGAACTCCTCCTGAAAACCATGCGTGATCTCGCCGACGAACTCGCCACCAACGGAGCGACCGCCGATGAACTCGACCGCGCCCTCAAGCCCACCCTCGGCCAGCTCGAAAAATCCCTGCGCGATAACAGCTACTGGCTTGGCACCGTCCTGAGCCAGTCCCAGTCCGATCCAAAACGCCTCGACCTCGCCCGCGGCCGCGACGCCGACTACCGCTCCATCACCCTCGAGGAAATCAACGCCCTCGCAAAAAAATACCTCAAGGCCGAAAACGCCCTGCTAGTCTCCATCAAGCCCGCCGGCTGATCCCTCAGTCAGGCGGAATTTTTCATCCCATGGTCGAAGCCACCATCCGCCCGCTGGTTTCCGCAGATCTTGCCGATGCCGCCGCACTGCTGGCCCTGCTCAACCCGGTAACGCCCGCCTCCATCGTGGTCGAGCGCCTCCACACGCTGCTTGCAGATCATTCCCACTACGAACTCATCGGCGCGTTTGTCTCCGATAGACTCGTGGGAGTCGCCGGTGCCTGGCTCGCCACCAAAATCTGGTGCGGACGTTACTTGGAAATCGACAACCTCGTCGTCGACCCCGCGCAACGTTCCGCTGGCATCGGCGGCCAGCTTATCCTGTATCTCGAAAGCGTCGCCAAGGCTCGCGATTGTCAAGTGGTCGTTCTCGACAGCTACACCTCCAACCATCCGTCCCACCGACTCTATCACCGTCTCGGATTCGAAATCTGGGGCTTTCATTTTATCAAACCCATCGGCGACTGGAAGGGCAGCGAGTCCCGCTAGCAGGAATTTTCCACAACCGCCATGCGAGTCGCCATCGTCCACTATCACCTCGCACCCGGCGGAGTCACCCGCGTCATCGAGTCCGCCTCACAGGTCCTGACAAGCGCCGCTATCGACCACGTCGTTCTCATCGGCGAACCCCCGCCAAGTGGCTGGAGTGTCCCGCCCCAGACCGTGCCGGGAGCGTCTCGCTCCTTGGCTCCTACCATCCACCAAATCTCCACCCTCGGCTACTCAGTAGATCCGCAGACCCACACCGCAGCAGACCTTCTAACCCACCTCCGCACCACCGCCACCCGGGCACTCGGCGCCCCACCCGACATCTGGCATTTCCACAACCATTCCCTCGGAAAGAACGCCCTCCTCCCGGAAGTCATCGCCCGCCTCGCCGCCGCCGGAGAGCGGATCATCCTGCAAATTCACGACCTCGCCGAAGCCGGCCGCCCCGCCAACTATTCCCTGATTGCAGATTGCCCGTCCCTCTATCCATTCTCCCCGCGCATCCATTACGCCTTCCTCAATTCCCGCGACCTCCGCACCTTAACCGACGCCGGCCTCCCCCCCGAAAACGCCACCCTCCTCCCCAATCCAATCCCCCTCCCCTCCGCGTCCCTCTGCGACCGTTGCGCCTCTGCGGTAAACTCTTCCATCACTATCCTCTTCGCCCCCATCCGCGGCATCCGCCGGAAAAACCTCGGCGAACTCGTCCTCCTCTCCGCCCTCGCCCCGCCGAACTGCTGGTTCGCGATCAGCCGAGCACCGCTCAATCCCGACGCCCTCCCCGTCCACGACCATTGGCGCAAATTCGCCGCCAGCCAGCGCCTGCCCATCGAGTTCGGCGTCACCGACCGCCTCGCCCCCGCCGCCGGTGCCACTAGCAGTTTCGATGCATGGGTCGCCACCGCTACGCATTTCGTCACCGCCTCGGTGGCCGAAGGATTCGGCATGCCCTTCCTGGAAGCCATCGCCCACGGCAAGCCCCTGCTCGGCAGAAACCTCCCCCACCTCACTGCGGAGCACGTCCGCCACGGCATCCGCACCGGACACCTCTACGACCGCCTGCTCGTCCCGGTTGGCTGGATCGACCTGAAGCTGCTCCGCGACCACCTCACTGTCGATCTCGAGCGCACCTACCGCGCCTATCGCCGTTCGCTCACCCAAGAGTGCATCGACTCCACGCTCACCCGGCTCAGTCACGGCGATTGGCTTGATTTCGGAAATCTACCAGAACCACTTCAGCAAGGCATCATCGAGCGCTTCCGCTCGGATCCCGCGAATCGATCCGTTCCCCTCGTTGAAATCGATGGAACCACCCACCCCGCCGCCGACTGGCTCGCTGCCGCCATCGCCGACCGCAACCCAACCGCCACACCCGTCCAACTCTCCCCCTACTCGCTCGAAAACTATCAGACCGCGCTGACCAATCTCTATCAAACTCTCGCCCGCCAACCGGCGGCGCCTGTTTCCCACGTTCCCCCGGAGCGCATCCTCACCGCCCACCTCGCGCCCGGCAGTTTCCATTTCCTGCTTGCCGCGCTCAAACCCGCGCCTGTCCTGCCGAAAGCCTGCCGCGCCGTCATCTTCGACATCTACGGGACCCTGCTCCTCGCCCCGCCCGGCAGCGTCCGCCCGGATCCGTTCGTGGATCCTGTGTTGCGCGACATCCTGCGCAGCTTCGACCACGATCCACCCGTCTCTCCCAGCAGCGAGCTGCACGCCGCGGTGCTCCGCCACCATGCCTCCGCCGGAGTCGAATTCCCGGAAGTCGACCTCCGCGTCCTTTGGCGGGAAATTCTCAACCTCCCGCCAGGCACCGACCTCACCTCGCTGGTCGAGGCGCTCGAAGCCGCCTGGCACCCCGCCCGCCCGATGCCTGGCGCGGAGCGAGCCGTCGGCATCCTTTCCCGCTCCGGCCTATCGCTTGGCCTGCTTTCCAACGCCCAGTCCAACACCCTCGCCGCCCTCGGCGGCATCTCGGACCTCTTCGCCCCCGAGCTCACCATCCTTTCCTATCAGCACGGCGTCGCCAAACCCTCCCCTTTTCTCTTCCAGATCCTAACCGACCGCCTCGCCGGCCGCGGCATCACGCCGGACGAGACCCTCTTCGTGGGAAACGATCCCCTGCACGACATCCTCCCAGCCGCCGCCGCCGGATTCCAGACCGCCCTCTTCACCGGCCACCCCGACTCCCTCCGCCCCGGCAAGTGCGCCCCGGACCTCGTCATCACGAAATGGTCCGAGCTCGTCCCGTTCATCCGGCAAGGTGCAGCCGCGAAGTGACACGGGCATTCCTGCCTGTTTTTCTAACTACCGCCTCTTCCCCCTCGTATCACTCCACTCCCAAAGCTCCGTCAGCAACAGCCGCTCACAAGAAGAGACTGCATCTGCCGCGGTGACGATGGATCTCGCGCTGTTCAGCTCGGCGCGACGGATTTCCAGGCGCTCAACGATTTGCAGATAGAGACTGGAGCGGCGCTTGTATTCGAAGAGCGCGATCATCGATAAACACCACGCGGCGACCGCCGGAAGGACGTTCGGCAAGAAATCGAACAGTACGGAAGCGACGAAGAAGGCCTGCTTGCCGCCGGAGAGTCCGTTGAGGATGGCAGCACCGGCGAGGACCATCGCGCCGATCGAAGAAATCTTGAAGAGAGTGGTGAAACGCCCCAACCGGCGGGCGGCGAAGTTCCCTTTGGAATCCAAATAGTGCATCTGGCCGTCGAGCCGCTCGGCGACGTAACGGTTTTTTTCCTGTTCCCACGGACGTTTGAGACCGGCGAGTTTCCAGGCGGCACTGCGCAGGAACGGAGCTTCCGTGAGAAACAACTCGGCTGCGATGGGACGTAGCGGAGGTGAAAATCCGTGGGAAGCGAGCAACGACCGCAAGAGCTCGGCGTGCAGGCGGTCATCCATCCAGCGTTCCTGGATCCGCGTCCGCGCGCCGATCCACGGCAGGATGCCGGCCGCGGAAACCAGCAGGAATTTAGCGACCGGAGCAGCTTCGACTCCGAGGCTGAAGGCAACCAGCACCCCGTAAACGAGCGTGGCCGCCTGGTTGAGGGTGATGGATCCGGCGGCGAGCAGCCGGGACTTGGGTGCGCCTTGCATCGCCCGTTGGTCGAGCGCATCGAAAAGTTCCTCCAGATTCCGGGCAGCTGGAAATTTCCTGAATTCCGCATCGGTCCAAGGAAGCGGGCGGATACTCTCGAAGGGGCCGGTCGCGCCGGTCGCGGCATCGATGATCTGATAGGGAACCTTACGGTCGCGCGCGTCCTGCACGCTCTCCGCCGTGCCCCCGAGCCCGCGTGGAGGCTGACCGTCCCAGACAAGCAGTAGGGCATCGGACACATCCAACACCTCGCGGGCAGCCAAATGATAGGCTTCAGGCACCCCCTCGTGGCCGGGCGCGATTTCCACCGAGGTCGCTGCGTCGATCAGCGACTTGGCGCGGGCCCACTCGGCATCCGACTCGAAGTCCTCTTGAAAGCGCTCTTCGGAAAACGGCAACACCACACTGTAGGCCAAGCCCGCGTCGCGGCAGGCCTCAAGGAATAACAGATCCGCCCCGGCGGCGGCGCTGCATCGGCCGATGAGCTCGCCATCGACCCGGGCACGGAAGTGGTCCACCGCGGTGCGGATGGATTTCGCAATGGCCGCCGGGTCCGGCAGCGAACGGTGCCCGGCAAAGCCGAGGATCCAGAGCCGGCGGAGGCCGGTCGACGGGGAGGATGAAGCGGGGTGCATCAGTTCGGTGGCAGTTTTCTCAATCCCGGGAAATGGCGTCGTCGAAGTGTTCGAGGCGGACGTTTTTTTCAGCATAATCGGCTCCCATTTCGCCGAGGAAATCCATCAGTTCGATGTTATCGAGCGTGAATCCCTTTTTACTAACGAGTTTGGCGGCTTCGACATCGGCGTCGTCCACGGTCCGGTCATAGCGGCTGTAGAGGAATGCGGCGTCAGGGTTTTCCCGGATCATGTCGCCGAGCTCGCTGTCGAGCGGCGCGCCGTGGCGGCACTCGCCATGCTGGCGGCAGAGCAGGTCCTGGATCCACTGGGCGGAGCTGATCAACGCGGCGGGCACGGACATCGCCTGGCCCAACAGGTTTTGCTCCAGCTTGCTGCCGCGGCCGGTTTTCACCCGGCCGGTGCCGATCGAGACCAGGCTCATGCGGTCCTTGCCGTCCGGCCATTGCAGGCGGTATTCCGGCAGGGTGGCCATGGTATACAGTAGATAGGCGGGATTGTTGAACGGGGTCACGCCGCCGTCCTCGAAGGCGAAAGTGTGCTTAGTGGTTAACGCGTTTTTCTGGTCGGTGATTTCAATGACCTCCGGCGGGAAAAACGTGGGTGCCGCGGTGCTGGCACGCACAATCTGCCAGAGCGGAAGATCGAGATTGCAGCCGGGCTGGGTGCGGTCGTTGTAGAGGGCCTGCGGGTTGTTCGACATCGGCCATGGCGAGCCGGTCGAGGCGTTGCGGGTGACAACGAGCAGCAGAGTGCGGAGTTTTGAAGTGCCGAGCGTGGCGGGCGAGCCATTGTCCTCGACAAAGAAACGTTGCAGGAAATCGGAGATCGGTTGCCCGGCAAAGCGGTTTTTGTGCATGCTGCCAAACCCCGCCTTGGTGAACATGACCCGGGCGTTTTCCCGATAGAGCCGGACCACCTCGTCCACCGGCAGTCCCCACGAGAGAAAGGTGGCGATGATCGCGCCGGTACTGGTGCCGCTGATGTATTGGAAATGGTCGGCAAGCACCAAGTCCGGCTTGTCGTGCGCTTCCCGCAGCAAGGTCTCGATCCTGCGTGCGATTTGCAATGCGAAGAGCCCACGGATGCCGCCACCGTCGAAGGACAACAGGCGGGCGCGGGGAGAGGGGGGCACGGTGAGGTTCATGCGGATGAAGATGGAAAACCCGCCGCGCCAGCGCCAGCACCGATTGTGCTCCGCAGTCACTGGACAAGTGTTTTTGGGATTGACCGCAGGCCCGCACAACTATTGGACGCAGGCGCAGTTCCTGCTTACCCTCAGACTCCCTTTCCCCTGCATGAAAATTCTCATTTTGTCCCGCAACGCACAGCTCTACAGCACCAACGCCCTGGTCGCCGCCGCCGAGGCTCGCGGGCACGAAGTGCGGGTCGTGGACTACCTGCGCTGCTACATGAACATCACCTCGCGAAAGCCACGCATCTACGTGGACGGCGAGGAGCTCATTGCCGATGCCGTGATCCCTCGGATCGCGGCGCGGCACACGTTTTATGGCAATGCGGTGGTCCGGCAGTTCGAGATGATGAATGTTTTCTCGCTTAACGACTCGGTCGCCATCGCCCGCTCGCGGGACAAGCTGCGCTCGCTGCAAATCCTCGCGAAACGCGGCATCGGCCTGCCGGTGACCGGCTTCGCCCACCACACCGAAGCGACTGGCGAGCTCATCAAAATGTGCGGCGGCGCGCCGCTGGTGATCAAGTTGCTGGAAGGCACTCAGGGTGTCGGCGTGGTGCTCGCAGAAACCGCGAACGCGGCGGAATCCGTCATCGAAGCCTTCAAGGGCCTGAATGCTAACATTCTCGTGCAGGAGTTCATCAAGGAGGCCGAGGGAGCCGACATTCGCTGCGTGGTGGTCGGCGGGAAAGTGGTGGCCTCCATGAAACGCCAAGGCGCGCCTGGAGAGTTCCGCTCGAACCTCCACCGCGGCGGATCATCGGCCAAGGTAAAGATTTCCACCGACGAGCGCGCCGTGGCCATCAATGCCGCCAAGGCCATGGGCCTGAACGTCGCCGGCGTGGACCTGCTGCGCTCCAACCACGGCCCGGTAGTGATGGAAGTGAATTCCTCGCCCGGACTCGAAGGCATCGAGCAATCGTCGAAAAAAGATGTCGCCGGAATGATTATCGAATTCATCGAACGCACCGCGGTGAAGCCGTCGAAGTCGACGGACAAATAGGTGTAGGAAAGGTGGACGCCGATCCGCGCACGCCGATGGGGTGGCGATGATTTATGCAAGCCTCGCTTCATCGGCCTTCGATCGGCATCGTCGATCCGGAGATCGCCGCTCTTTGATAAGAGACGTGCGAATCCTCTATTTCTTTCGTCGGCGGGGAGCTCTCTGCCGCTCGGATCGTTTGACAGCTTCGATGGATTCCATTGCGTTTGTATTGGAAAACAATTCTCTCAGTTCCCCATCTACTCCCAGTATAACGGCGACGAGGATCAAGCGTTGGAACGATCCCTGGCCTTTTGCCTCAAGCAATTTCAACGTAGATATCGCGACGCAAGACCGCTCGGCGAGTTCTTCTTGAGTCCAGCCCCTGGCAAGACGCAACCGTTTCAGCCGTTGCCCGATCTCACGGGCCAGCACGACAGGATTCCTCTGATTAAGGGCATTTATTTTGTCCACAAAGACTCGTTTAAGCCTTAATAGACAAAATATCAATGATTAAAATCCATTCACCCCTGAGCCTGCATCCGGCCGAGCACTTCCTCGAAAGCCTTCATCACGCCACCGTAGGTCGCGGCTGTTCAACTCATCTCGCTGGTTTTGCGATTCCACAGGCGGCAGCCGTCGGGGCTGAACTCGTCTGCTAAAACGATGATGGAAGAATCGGAGGTCAGGAGGACGAACTCGATCTTCAATTCTGCCGATCTGAATCAGTGCAGTCACCTAGCAGATTCTGAAACTGCTCGCTGCTGTAATGGCGTCACCAGTCTGCCCTTGCGCATGATGGTGGAGGCGGGAAACTTTGTTGAAAAGCGTGACCTGCCCGATTTATAGACGATTGACTCACCTCAACCTTCATTTTCTTCGAATCCGGTAAACCTCGCCTGTAATGCGGAGCGACCCTTTCCCACCATCGTCCGCCGTCCCGGATAGCAGCTCCAGCGGCTTGCCATTCGTGAGAGTGGCGGCTGTGTTCAAACGCGTGACTTTCTGAGGGTCCGCCACGTCATCAAAAAAAAGCCGCATGTCGATGAGTTCATCAGTTTCGCCGATGGTGGGCTCGATTTCCAACAAGCGCTGGATTGATTTCTCACCCGCCACCCGCGATATTTCCGCCTTTTGCCCCGCCCTGACAAGCAAGCGGGTTTGACCATGGCTTCCCTCCAGCGTGGTGATCACCATCGCTGGGTCATCAGGCCCCAAGGTCATGAATAGAGACTCAAATCGGTCCATCGCTTCCTCAGTTTTTGAGTGTAAATAAATGCGCTCCGAGATCGGATCGTATCCGCCAAAATCCGTCTCGGCAGCTATCACCCCGATCTTCCGCAGCCAGTCGCGGACATCTAGAACTTCATGATCCACCCAAATTTTCAGCGCATCTGGCGGACGCATGGATGGCAACTCTGGAAAAGGTGCGCGCAGCCCTGGTGCCGGTTCCGCAAAAGGATCGGCATTAGGATCAGGAGGAGAATCCTGAAAAATCGAAACCATATTGTCGGGGCTAACCCACTGGCTTCCGATCCAGCCAACCTCCACCTGCTGCTTTTTGAAACGTCTTCGGTCGAGCGCCAGACTCTCTGTGCGATCACCTCTTTGAATCATCAACTTTTCCTCGACTTCCAAGATCTGAACCTTTGCCCACAGATCCAGACCTACCTTTCCGTCGAAGTCTCTGGCGATCCACGTCGGATTTCCGGGAACCATCGTGATCGGGATATTGAACTCCATCCTGGATTGGCCCGGGACTTCCACCGTGCCATTCGAGACCATGTAAATGAGCGTGTTGCTGTCGTTGAGTGTGGCCTCGAAATCAATCGTGATGGATTTCCCCGCATTACTCCATGAAGCGGTCGCCCGCTGGGCCGAGCGGCTGATCAGCGAAAGCGCCGCCAGTGGACTCCCATCCGCAGTTGGCGCAGCTCCGTCCGCCGTTACTTGATAACATTCCAATGTGACCCGGCATTGGCGCGGTCCCTCATTCGGACGGAGGTATTGATGAAGCTTAAACATGTCTGCCCAGTCCCCCTTGGCGACGAGACGCCTCGAAGTCGCATTCCACACGAGCCAGTCCAGAGATCTACTGCTTCGCAGGTTTTCCGCCGGGTTACTTTTGAGGTCCCACAGTTCGTCGCCAGCGGCGAAAAAGGGCGAAATTTCCGGCGGATTTTCAAGTATTACACCTCCATTCCTCTCCCACCACTCCATGTCTGGCACCCTCCAAGCCAGAATCTCGGCCGCCTCGCAGACAATCGTCATTAAGCCAACCGCCAGGACACCGAAGATCTTCATCATTTCATCAAGCACACAACAGCCCACGCCAGCAAGCCTGTTGTTTGGTTAGGCCGGAACTCCGAGGCGGTTGCATCGTCCCGGTCAGCAGGCTCAGTTGCTCATCCTGCGTCCAGCCATTTCCCAATTGCAAACGTTTCAGCCACTCATCCTTGCGCCTGCATCCGGTCGAGCACTTCCTCGTAGGCTTCCATCACCCCGCCGAGGTCGCGGCGGAAGCGGTCCTTGTCCATTTTCTCGCCGGTCTTGAGATCCCACAGGCGGCAGCCGTCCGGGCTGATTTCGTCGGCGAGAACGATGACGGATGGATCGGAAACGAGGCGGCCGAACTCGATCTTGAAGTCCACCAGCTTGAGCCCGCACTTGGCGAAGAAGTCGATGAGGATGGAATTGATGGAGAGTGCGGATTTCCGCAGGTGGGCGAGGTCTTCCGGAGTGGCGAGACCCATCTCGCGGATGTAGTCGTCGTTGATGAGCGGGTCGCCGAGATCGTCGGATTTATAAGAGAACTCGATGATCGGTTGGGAGAACGCCTGGCCTTCCGGAGCACCGGTGCGTTTGCAATAACTGCCGGCCGATAGATTGCGGACGATCACCTCGACCATGAGGATGGTGACTTTTTTCACCTCGACGTTGGTGTCGTCGATCTTGCGGACGAAGTGGGTGGGGACACCGGCTTTTTCGAGGAAACCGTAGATCAGGGTGCTGATCTCGTTGTTCAAGTGGCCCTTGTTTTCAAAGCTGGCCTTCTTTTCGCCGTTGAAGGCGGTGGCGTCGTTTTTGAACTCCATGCGCAGGGTCTCCGGGTTCTCGGTGGCCCACAGGCGCTTGGCCTTTCCTTCGTAAAGCGGTGTCATCGGGAAGTCGTAAAACCGCGCCCCGCCGCGGTCAAGAGCGCTGAAATGATTGGGCCGAAAAGCGGATGCTTCCCGTTTGCGGGAATTCAAGACTTGTAAAACAACGGGGGCTGCCCGAATCTTGGCGGCGTGATGGATTTGCGAGTGAGAAACAGCACCAGTGACTTGCCGGAAGCCAGTTCCAGAGTCTCACGGGCGCGCTCCCTGCCCTCCAGCCGACCCTTCAATGTTGCGGTTTTTTTCTGGGCGCTGCATTTGATGGGATTGATCACGACGCTCACCGCGGTGGTGATGTTTTTAATGGAGCCGAATCCGGCGGCCTTGAAGGCGATCCTGTCGGGCATCGGGTTCAGCATCGTCATGTGGATCCTCGCTTTTTTCAAACGTCGGGACGCGCACTGTCCGCTGTGCAAGGGCACGCCGCTGATCAATTCCGGAGCACTTCCCCACTCCAAGGCGAGGCGGATCTATCCACTGAACCACGGCATGAGCGCCACCCTGTCCATTATCGCCACCCAGAGGTTCTGCTGCATGTATTGCGGCTCGGACTTCGACCTGCTCAAAACGCCCTCCCACCGCCGCGGGGCGAAGGGCGGCGATGACAACGAGTGAGAGCGGCCTTCACGAATTCATGAATTCCCGAGGCGGGCGTGACGCTCGGCCATGGTCCAGGCAATTTCGGGAACCAACTCGCGCCAGCGAGCGTCATTCGATTGAATCATCCGGCACACGTCCCGGCCGGTGTATACCAGTTTCTGGCTGTCTTCACAGGGAATCCCCAGGATCCGGTTGTTGGTGATGAAATGCCGATAGAGATGCACGCAGTCCGCCGGGGGCAGGAACGTCTCTGCGGTCACCAGCTCGCCTGAATGACGGTTTTTCCAAGGAAACACATGCAGCGTGACTCCCTCCTTGAACAGCCGCCCGAAGGATTCCAACAGGCCGCCGGGCAGATTTTCCGACCACTTCGGTTTGAAAAGTTCGTTGAGCAGGCCGATGCTGAGGATGATCCCGATCGGCTTGCTGGTGTACCGATAGAGAAACGCAGCGATCCGGTGGAACTCGGCGCAGCGGGAAAGCAGGACGGTTTTTCCAAGAGCTTGCAGCGCGTCCGCACGGTCCAGGAAATCGACGGGATCCACGCCCCGGCCGCGCAGCAGGTTGTGGACGGAGATTTCACAAAGCTCGATCGCAGCGCCCCTTTCCGCCTCGCTCAATGATTGGATGAAGCCGTCGCGAGCGTGCTGGAGCATGTCGAGATGCACGTTCATCACCGGATCAAAGCTGCCGCGGAGCAGCAGGACCGGATGGCGATAGAGCGCCTCGGCAGGTTGCACGACCTCGCCGCTTGGCAGAAACATCGTCGCTTCCGTTAGCCCGCTTTCCACCAGTTGCAGGGCGCAGAGCCGGTTGTCGAAAAAACCGTAACCATGGCCGGTGAATTTCAGCAGGTCCACCTCGGCCCGACCGGGCGCGAGATTGTCCAACAACGACTCCACGAATTTCTGCAAGTGCCCACGGTGGCGGAATGCCGAGTGGATCAGGTTCACCCCGATGGTGCCAAGCGCCTCCATCTGGTCGATCGTCCGGCTGTCCAACAGTCTGACGTGAAGAACGATGTCGGAAGGAGGATCGCCCGGCTTCATCTGGAAGCGCACGCCGAGCCAGCCATGGCACTCGCCCTCGTCCTTCCAGCCCCGGGCACGGACAGTGTTGCAGAACGAAAAAAAGGTGGTCTCCTTGCCGCGCTTGGGCCCGAGGCGCTCTAGCAGGATCGAGTATTCGTGGTCGAGCATCGACGCAAGACGCGGCGCCGAGACATAGCGGTCCGCATGGCCGTAGATGGCATCGCTCATCGTCATGTCGTAGGCGGAAATCGTTTTCGCCACGAGGCCGGCGGTGCCGGACGCGCGGAAAAACCAATTTCCCGTCTCCTGCCCAGCGCCGATCTCGGCGAAAGTTCCATAGATCATCGGATCGAGATTCAAATCCAACGCCTTGTCATTGGTGGTCGGAATCACGGAGCGCCTCCTTCCTCCACCCAACCCTCGCAGACAAGCCCCTCGATCTCCACCTGCGAGTCCGATTGGGCATCCGGCGGGAATTTCAGGGCGAGCGTCATCAGGACCGGCTGTCCACCCGTAGTCGGGCGGAGTTTCGCGTCCAGTGCCGAGTTCTTTTCGGCGTATCCATATATCGTTTGCTCCAAGTTCGGCGACTCGAGGCGGTAGCACTGCCATTTCTGATCATCCGAAAATGCGAAGTTGTAATAATCCACGGAAGCCAGAATCACGCGGAACACATGACTTTCGGCCGGCTTTTCCGCTAGAAACTTCTGCCACGGGATGTCCGACCATCCGACCCAGCTTTCCCAATCAATCTTCAGTCCCTGCGGGGTCTCGATGAACGCGAGAGATCTCTCCTCATGCTCGCTGGTCACGACGGGAAATGAATGGAGTTTTCCCCGCGTGACCAGACCGGCACCTGAATTGAACTGTGCCATGCCGGGTGCTTCGATTTTCCCGTCCGGGTAAAACTCCCGCATCCGTGACTCCGCCAGTTCGGGGTTTCTCACGGTTCGAAGGATTTCATCCACGGTGCCTGCATTGAGGAATTTGCGCGCAACCGCTTCCGCATCAGCGGTGAGCTCGGCAAGGGTCCGCTGCGACTCCTTCGCGACGGGAAGTTGAGCCACGGGCTTGACGGCGACAACCGGAGCTTTTCCTCCGAGCATGGAGACAGCCACAACTGCTACAATGACGGTGAACAACAATCCGCCCCCGATCGACAGCATCCGCATTCGCCGCTGTTCCCCGCTCCGGCCGTGGGAGGATGCGACCGCGTGTTCCCACGAATGATCACCGGCTTCACCGGATTTTCTGCGCCGGACTTTGTTTTCCGTTCCCCCAGCTCCCAGAGCCGTCGGATTTCCCGATATCGCATCGCACATTGGAGCAAGCAAGGGCGGCGTGAGCTCGCCGGCAGCCGGGATTTTCAGCATTCGGCGACAACTCGGGCAGACGAGCCCCCGGCCATCGTGATCCCGCGGGACGCGGAAGACAAACCGGCAATCCGGACATACGTAGCCGCTCCATCGGCGGGCACTTTCCATCGTTTCTGACACGCCCCACCCTGTCCTCCCCGGACCTGGCACTGCAAGCTTTGTCGCAGTTCCTACCTGTGTCCCGAGCATCGAAGAGCAGGCAGGAATGCCCGTTTCACCTTAGATTTCGTGCACGGCTAGATTTGTCACTTCCTCACGCACCTTTTCAGCGAGTGCGGTGGAGAGATAACGTTCGGTGGACGAGCAACCGATGGTCACAATCCGCTTGCCCTTGAACTCGGGGCGCTTGGCAACCTGGATTGCGGCCCAGACATTCGCGCCGGTGGAAATCCCTGCGGGAAGTCCTTCCTGTTGGGCGAGAGCCTGCGCGGTGGCGATCGCGTCCTCGTTGGAGACCTGAATGACTTCGTCGAGAATCTCGGTATTAAGGTTCTTCGGGACGAATCCAGCGCCGATTCCCTGGATCATGTGTGGGCCCGGCGCGCCGCCGGAAATCACCGGGCTGGCGGCAGGCTCCACGGCAATAATCCGGGCAGTGCTACGGGATTTCAAAACCTCACCCACTCCGGTGATGGTGCCACCCGTGCCTACCCCAGAAACGAACGCGTCGATCTGCCCGTCCGTATCGCGCCAGATTTCCTCGGCGGTCGTCTCGCGGTGAACTTGTGGGTTGGCCGGATTGTCGAACTGGCCCGGACCGAATGAACCTGGGTTCTCGCCGATCAATTTTTTCGCCATCGCGATGGCACCGTTCATGCCACGGGCGCGCGGGGTGAGGACGATTTCAGCCCCGAGCAGGCGGAGCAACACGCGGCGCTCGATCGACATGCTCTCGGGCATCGTCAGGATGATCCGGTAGCCCTTCGAGCGGGCGATGAACGCGAGGGCGATGCCGGTATTGCCGGAAGTCGGCTCGATGATCAGTCCGCCGGGCTTAAGCGAGCCGTCTTTTTCCGCGGTCTCGATCATCGCCTTGCCGATGCGGTCCTTGACGCTGAAAAGCGGATTGAAGAACTCGGCCTTCACGCAGATCTCTGCATCGAGACCGGCGGTGACGTGGTTGAGGCGGATGAGCGGAGTATTGCCAACCGTGGCAACCATGTTTTCGGCGATATTCATGATAGTGGTGTTTTGTGAAAATTGTTCCGGCTGTCTCAACCGATTTTTGATTGATCAAATCTGGAAATCCGGCGTGCCGGAGTCAAGGTGAAGTCCGCATTCGTATTTCTCGCCGTTGAAGCGGGTCGATTCCGAATCGCCCCCTTCCGCGGGACGCGTGCTGTGCCAGTCCCCCATCGTGACATAACCCTTGTCCGCCAGCGGGTGGCGCGGGAGTCCGTTCTGATGGAAATAAAGGTCCACTTGTGCGTCCGCCCAGTCGAGAATCGGATAGGCCTTCACGGTTTTCTTCTGTTGCTCGACGAACGGCCGGTCCACGCGGGTCTTCGACTGCGAGCGGCGCAGACCGCTGAGCCAGACATCGGCACCGGTTTCCCGCAGCGCACGGTTCATCGGCTCGATCTTGGTGAGCAGGCCGTAGCGGTCCGCACCGTCCTTGCCGTCTTCCCAAAGATTCCCCCACAGCGCCTGCATCCGGGCGGCGGAGACGGCGGGTTGATAGATCCGCAGGTCGAGGTCGAGCTTCGAAGTGAGCTCCTCCGCATATTGGTAGGTTTCCGGGAACAGGAATCCGGTGTCGATGAAAACGACCGGAATTTTCGGCGCGTGTTCGTGGATCAGGTGCAGCATGATCGCGGCCTGGAGACCGAAGCTGGTGGACGCGACGAGGCGGTCGCCGAGTCGTTCGTAAAGCAGTCGCAACCGCTCCCCTGCACGCAGGGGAGCGAGGGCGGCGGAAAGCTCATCCGCATCGATGTCCGGGGAAATCAACGCGGGTATTTCAAATTTGAGTGCTTCCATGGTGGAGCGGGAAATGACATTTCGTCAAACCGGAGCAAGCGCGTCAGGCTTCAGGTTCTTGTGGAAATCCGGGCCTTGGATGGTTGCGGCGACATAGCCCTCGCGGATGCAGAAATCACCGAAACGTTCGCCGTCCTTCCGCCCCTTGGCGTAGTGATGGAAGATCGGTGCGAGCAGCGGCTTGATTTCAGCGGCGACGACGTCCTCCCGATAGAGTTTCGACAGCCGCTGGCCGGCGAAACCACCGCCGAGATAGACGTTGTAGCGGTCCGGCCCGCGGCCGACGAAGCCGATCTCGGAGATGAACGGCCGGGCGCAGCCGTTCGGGCAGCCGGTCATGCGGATGGTGATGGCGTCGTGGCGGAGGCCGTTTTCCTCCAGCGATTCCTCAAGTTCCGTGAGAAGGTCGGGCAGAAATCTCTCGGCCTCGGCGAGGGCGAGTCCGCAGGTGGGAAGGGAGACACAGGCCAGCGAATTGAGACGCAGCGCGCTCTTCAAATGGCTGTCCTTGATACCGTATTGTTCCAACAGGGTCTCGATCTCCAGGCGCTTGGCTTGCGAGACGTTGGCGATGATGAGGTTCTGGTTCGCGGTGAGGCGGAAGTCGCCCTCGTGGATCTTCGCGATCTCGCGGAGGCCGGTGCGCATCGGATAGGAAGGGGTGTCGAGCACCCGGCCGCCGGCGATGAAGAGCGTGAGGTGCGAATTTCCGTTAGCGTCCTCGGTCCAGCCGTAGCGGTCGCCGTTGTCCTCGAACTTGAAGTCGCGCACGGGTCCGAGCTCGTAGCCGAGATACTCGTTCAGCTTGGCGAGGATCCAGTCCGGTCCATGGTCGTCCACGGTGTATTTGAAACGCGAGTGCTTGCGATCCGTGCGGTCGCCGAAATCGCGCTGCACGAGCACGACCTTCTCCGCGACGTCCACAACCTGCTCCGGCGTGCAGAATCCGATCACATCCGCGATGCGCGGATAGGTCGCCTCGTTGCCGTGCGTCGAGCCCATGCCGCCGCCGACTGCGACGTTGTAACCGACAAGCTTGCCGCCTTCGACGATGGCGATGAAGGAAAGGCAGTTCGCGTAGATATCGACGTCATTGGACGGTGGCACCGCGATGGTAATCTTGAACTTGCGGGGCAGATAGGTCTTGCCGTAAATCGGCTCGATTTCCTCTTCGCTTGATTCGATCTTCTCACCGTCCAGCCAGATCTCGTGGTAGGCCCGCGTCTGCGGAGTGAGGTGCGTGGAAATGTCCTGCGCCGCCTTGAGGGCGAGCGCGTGGACTTCCGACAGGTAGGGATTCGGATTGCACATCACGTTGCGGTTCACATCACCGCAGGCGGCGATGGTGTCCATGGCGACCTGGTTGATCTCCTTGATCGAGCGCTTGAGGTTCGACTTGATGATGCCGTGGAACTGGAATGCCTGGCGGGTGGTGAGCTTGATGGTGCCGTTAGCAAACTGCGTCGCGATCCGATCCGTTTCCAACCATTGTTGTGGAGTCGCAACGCCGCCGGGCACGCGGATGCGAATCATGAAGGAATAAGCCTTCTCCAGCTTGTGCTTGCGGCGGCCGGCACGGATGTCGCGGTCGTCCTGCTGATAGGTGCCGTGGAACTTGAGCAGCTGCTGGTCGTCCTCGCTCATCGAGCCGGTGGAGAGGTCCGCCAGACCTTCCTGGATGGTGCCGCGCAGGTAGTTGCTGCGCGTCTTGATGTATTCGTTGGCGGAGAGTTTCTTTTCTTCGGACATGGGAGATTGGATTTGAATTTTTTGAAATCTCAGATTTGAGATCAATAGACGTCGCGTTGATAGCGTTTGGCTTTCTTGAGGTCTTCGACGTAGGCCTCGGCGGCTTCGCGGGAGATGGCTGCCTGATTCTCGACGACGGAGATCAGCGCTTCGTGGACGTCGTGAGCCATGCGGGTGGCATCGCCACAGACGTAGAAGTGAGCACCTTCCTCAAGCCACTCATAGAGTTCCTTGGCCTGGGCGATCATCCGGTCCTGGACATAAACTTTCTCCGGTTGGTCGCGGGAGAATGCAACATCCAGACGGGTGAGCACGCCATCCTTGAGGAAGTCCTGCCATTCGAGCTGATAGAGAAAGTCGTAGGTGTAATGCTGGTCGCCGAAAAACAGCCAGTTTTTCCCGCTGGCACCCACGGCGGCACGGTGCTCCACAAAGGAGCGGAACGGCGCGACACCGGTGCCCGGACCGACCATGATGACCGGCGTGGAACCATCCGCCGGAAGGCGGAAATTCTTGTTCGGCTGGACGAAAACCTGCACGGGATCGCCCGACTTCACGAGGTCTGCGAGATAGGTCGAGCAGACGCCCTTGCGCTTGCGGCCGTGCGCCTCATAGCGGACGGCGGCGACGGTGAGATGAACCTCGTCAGCGTGTGCCAGCGGACTGGACGCGATCGAATAAAGCCTCGGCGGCAGCTTGCGGAAGATCCCGGTCAGGGCTTCGCCGGACAGGCCGTTAGGGGCGAAATCCAGGATGGCGTCGATGATCTCGCGGCCGGCGATGTATGCCTTCAGCTGCTCTTTCGAATCTTCGGCCAGCAGTCCGCGCAAGACCGCGGAGTTGAGTGCTTCTGCGAGTTTGGTGAGCACCGCCCTGGAAATGGCGGTGATGTCATAGTCTTCGCGCAGGGCGTCGGCGAGCAGCTTGCGGCCGACGTTTTTCACTTCGACTTCCTCGTTGCCGGTGAGCTTGGCCGCCTGGATGATCGCTTTCACGACATCCGGCGCATTTACCGGAATTACCGCCAAAGCGTCGCCGGGTTCGTAGGAAAGCCCGGATCCGGCGAGAGAGAATTCCAAGTGCAGCGTCTCTTTCGCCGAGCCTTCACCATTCAGAAGAGCGGTATCGATCGTTTCGGCGGGAAAAGGATTTTTCTTACCATATTCCACGGCTGCCACGGTCACAGGCGCTACAAACGAAACCGGTGCGGCGGATGCCGGCGCGAGCGCAGTTAGCGCGGTCTCCAACCAAGCGGTGTAGGATTCCTCATAGTCCACGTCGCAATCCTTACGCTCTGTCATCCGGATCGCCCCGAAGGTTTCGAGCTTGGCATCGATGTCTTTCCCCGTTTGGCAGAATTTCTCGTAAGATGTGTCACCCAAGGCGCACACCGAGAATTTCACCCCCGCAAGCGAGAGATCGGCCGCCATGAAATCCTTGTAGAATGAAACGGCGGATTCGGGTGGCTCGCCGTCGCCCCAAGTCGAGACGATCACCAGGAGGTTCGAAAACTTCGCCAGATCCGCCGGAGCGATTTCGGACATGTTCTTCATCACCGCCTGGAAACCACGCTTTTTCGCACCTTTCACCGCGCGGTCTGCGAGGACTTCGGAATTCCCCGACTCCGTCCCGTAAATCACCGTGAGTTTACCAGCCGCCACCGGAATGGACACAACTGCGGGGGCGGGAGCGCCGGACACAGCGAGGAAGCCGCTCAGCCATCCACGCTGGACGGGATCGAGGCCGGAAATGAGGGAATCCAACGTCTTACGCTGGTCGGAACTGAATGGTGCGTGCTCGGGAAGCATAATCCTTAGTTAATTACCTTATTTTATGAGGTTTCGCCCAAAACGTGCATCTTAACCGCCCGCCGCGCAACCATTTTTTGTGATTGGCTTAGATTTCTGGGCGAAAAGTCCTCCGCCTTCCCAGCTCCATGCAGGGTGGCATGGCGTCCTCATCCAGCTTGATCGACGTTTGATGAACCCCGATAGTTGATTTTTGATCGGACACCGAATCAGGCCCGCACTCATCTCCTTGGGGCGGGTACACTTTCGACGATGGCGCGCAGCACGTCGTCCACGTCCTGCCCGCTGATGGCGATTTCCGGGGTGAGCTGCACGCGGTGGCGGAGCACGGGAAGCGCGGCGCGCTTGATGTCGTCGGGTGTAACGAAATCCCGCCCGTCGAGCGCGGCGAAGGCCTTACCGATGCGCACCAGGCTGATGGCTCCGCGGGTGCCGGCACCGAGCGAGATGGCGCGGGACTCGCGGGTCGCCGCGGCGAGTGCCACCGCGTAGGCGACGACTTCCGGCACGACCTGCACGGCGGCGGTCGCCTGCTGGGCGGCGACGATTTCCCGCGGACCGCAGATCACGGAAACCGGCGTCGCCGATTCGCCCGGAATTTCGGCGGCGGCGCGGGTGACGATTTCGCACTCGGCCTCCCGGACCGGATAGTCGATGAGCACCTTCATGATAAACCGGTCGAGCTGGGCTTCCGGCAGCGGATAGGTGCCCTCATGTTCGACCGGGTTCTGGGTGGCGAGCGTCATGAACGGCGGCGTGAGTTTCATCGTCTCACCATCGATGGTGACCTGGCGTTCCTGCATGACTTCCAGCAGCGCGGACTGCGTCTTGGCGGGGGCGCGGTTGATTTCATCCGCGAGAAGCAGATTGGTGAAAACCGGACCCTGCCGGAGTTGAAAGGTCTGGGACTTCATGTCAAACAGGCGAAAGCCAGTGACGTCCGAGGGCATCAGGTCCGGAGTGAACTGGATCCGCGCGGAGACCCCGCCGAAGGTCTTGGCGAGGGTAGTGACGAGATGGGTTTTCCCGAGGCCGGGCTTGCCCTCCAACAGCACGTGACCACCTGCCAGAAGTGCGGCGATGACCTGCTCGATGACGGTTTCCTGCCCCAAGATCACGCGGCTGATCTGCTCGCGCATTCTGAGGATCAATTCCGCCAGGCTACCGGCGGGTGGGGTTTGTGGGATGATCGGGGCGTAGGGGTCTGGATTCATAAATAGGTCGGGTCAGTGAAGGACTTGGAGCAGTTTCTGAAGATCGGCGGCGGTGCGGGTGATGGTGGCGGAGTCGGGCGGTGCGGATTCCGCGAGCGCCCGGAAAACCCGCTCGCGTGGAAGCCCGGCGCGGTTGGCGAGAAACTGGAAGAAGTCGTCGTCACGGCGGCCCGCCCGCACGCTGATGCGCTGTCCGCGCTCAACGATCTGCGCGCGCAGCGGTGCCAACAAGGCGGCGGCCCGGTCGAGCCGCCATTGAAAATCGCCGAGCGCCTCGAGGTGGTGCTCGTAACCCCGCAAGGTGGAGACTCCGTCCGCAGCTTCGATGGGGCCGAAGCGGCTGAGACTTTTCCAAAGCCAGAAAACCCCCAGCAGGCCTAGACCCGCCAGCACCGGCGACAAGTAATTGGCTAACAATCCCCACAGCGAGAGCCCGGATCCACGCAGGAACCCGACGGCCCCTTCGTAATCGGAGGACTCGATCAGCGCGGCTAACAGCGCTGCGTGTTCGTGGTCGCCGATCCAACGGTTGCGAAAAATCCGGCCGTCCGTGATGACGGTCAGCCGCCCTTCCCTGCTGCGGACGGAGGCGAAAACTCCCGGTTTCCCGTCCCCCGCCGCCACGCCGCTCGTGGAGCGGGCGTCCACCTGATAGGACCTGCCCCTGAACTCGACCGCAGCCGCCTTCACCTCGATTTTTGAAAATCCACCCGCTTCCAGCTCGATTCCCACCCGCTGCAACATCCGGATGAGCACGGGCTCCAACGTTGGTTCACTCACACTTCTCGACCAGTCATTCGTCTCGGAATCCGCGTTCTCGACGAGGACGATCAGATGCCCGCCATCCTCCACCCACTCCTCGACATTCCGGATGTAACTTTGATTGTTCAGCACGGATGCCGGGACGAACCATACGATATCGCCCCCATCCGGTGCGACCCATGACGCGAGTGAGCGGACCTCATGGTCATGCCGCGCGGCGAACCGCTCGGCGGCGAGCCACGGATTGATCCGGGCCTTGCCCTTGTAGCCGGTTTCGCGCTTCACCTCGGTGTAATCACACGCTGTGAGGCAAAGCGCCGCTAACACCACCCAGAAGAACCTCATGCTCCCCTCCTCTCTCCGAACGGCCATTGCCCGCACAGCGCCTGCACCTCGACGTCCGGCGGGCTGATCCCGGCGTAGGCCAGCCGGATCCAAACTCCCGTTAGACCGCGGAAATAATCGGGATGCACTGCCGCACCGGCCTGCATTACCCGCCGGAGACAATCGCCCTCGGTGTCGGATTCCTGGATTTCCACGCGCCCCAGTTCCATCACCCGGGAAATCGATCCCCGATAGAGCAACCCGAGCGCTTCCTGATGCCGGCCCGCTTGCCACAGTGCCCATGCGGTTCCCGGGACATCGGGGGGCAGCGTGTCAGGTGAGATTTCCATGCCCATCACCATCCGCGCAGTCCGGGCGGGACCGTCTGCCGAAGCGCCCGATCCTTGGAGGAGGAAAACATGCCGGTTCCGCCAAATCACCCATGCGATCAATCCCACCGCCAGCACGCCCACGCAAACGACGAACACGTGGGTCAGGATATTTAACAAATCGACCGGAATGGTGGCCGTCGGCGGGGGCGTCTTCTTCGATTTCGGAATCCGGTCGGTCACCGTGTGGACCTTGAACGCTTCGTCAGCCTTCACCTCCTGGATCAACTTCGCGGGATCCGGTGCGTCCTGGCCGCGGGCGGTCGGGGTGATCAGGAAAAACGACAGCATCACCACCGCGACTTTTCCCAAACGCAGGGCAAGGCGCTTGAAGGCGAGCTCCACATCCCAGCCCTCGATCCACGTCCGGTTGTTGATATACACCCCGAATCCTGCACCGATTACGAACACATCGGTCAGAGAAATTCCCAGCATCACGCAGGCCACCACCGTGCGGGTAATCAGCAGCGGGATCTCCATGGGGAAATCCGGGTCCCAGGATTCGATCGCCTGCTGCCACGCCGCGTCCTGGCCGTCCGGGATGAACATCATGACCAGCGCGAGGATCCCCAGTCCGATCCAGGCCGCCGCCGTGTCCGAGATGAAATAGAGCCACATCACCACGCCTTCGCCCCGCCGGACCACTTGGCCGCAGCGCTGGCGGTAAGGTTTTCCGCGCAAGCCTTCCAGGTCCTCCACGGCGAGAGTCACCGGCAGCCACGGCGAGAACCTCGCCCATAGGAAGCGATAGAAAAACCGTCGCGTCCAAGCTCTCGGGATTTCCCGCCAGATCGCCCGCCACGACGGTTGCTCGCCGAAAAGCCGACGGCTCAGAACAAACAAAACCATGCGCGAGCCCGCCGGTTTCAGCCACCAGAACAAAGTTAGCAGCAGCAGCGGATGATCCCACAACCACATGCCGGTGATGGCTGTCGGAATCCCTAGCGCCAGCCACCAGACCGTGATGCTGCGCCAGAAATCCCGCCGCACCAGCGCGAACCCGAGATCCACCGCCTCCCAGTCCGTCCGCGGCCGGATTTCCGCGGTCACTGTATCAAGCCGCATGGCCGGACCTCCTTCCCGCCAAGGTAAAATAGGCGATGTGCAAAATCCAGCCGAGGATCCCCACCGCGTATTTCCACTCGGACGGCACCCCCTGCGCCGACCAGAATCCCTCTACCACCGCCGCCAACGTGGTCAGCAAGGCCGCGCCGTAGATGAGTGGCAGCGCCTCCTTCGATGCCTCCACCAGCGCCCGCACCCGCGGCAGCCGGCCGGGACGCAGCAGCGCCAGCCCGAGCCGCATGCCCGCCATTCCGGAGAGGATCATGCCTAGCAGCTCGAACGACGAGTGCCCGGCCACAAACGACCAGAACGACTCCGGATTGCACGCGTGGTTCACGTAGCCCGCCGAGGCACCGAGCTGGAGCCCGTTGAACACCAGAAAAAACAAAGTCCCCAACCCGCCCAGGATCCCGCCGGCAAAGGTCCGGAAGTCGATCGCCACGTTGTTGTAGATGTAGAAACAGAACATCATGAAATTCGAGCCATACTCGGCGCGCAGGTGGCTGAGCTGTTCCTCGCGGCCGCCGTACATCTGCTCGATCGACGCCATGCTGTCCGGTCCAAGCGCCGCCTGGATCCAGCGGATGTCGTGGTGCGCGGAGAGCATCATCGCGAAAAACGGCAGCCAGAATACCGCGCTGCACAGCCAGAACAAGCGCCACTCCCGCCGGACCGCCTGAGGAAACTTCGCGGTCACGAAAAACATCACGTTTTCCCAACTCCCGCGCCGCGTCCGGTAAATCAGCTCGTAACCGCGGATCACCAGCTCGTTCAGCCGCTCGGTGATGCGCGCGCCGTACATGCGGGACTCCGCCAGCGACAAGTCCAGGCTCAACTCGCGGAACAAGCGCGGCAGGCGCTCCGCCTCGCGCCCGGCCTTGCCCTTTTCCATCAGGGACACCAGCGATTCATACTCCGCCCAGCGTGCCGCGTTTTTATGCTCGAAGTCGCCCGCCGTCATCGCTCCCCCCTTTTCTCCTGCACCCAGTGCGCCATCGCCATCAACCGGTTCACCCCGGCCGTGCCCGACGCGCCGCTCAACACCGACGCCTGGTCCGCAATCTCCGCGCGTCGCCCGTCCGACCAAAGACCCGCCCGCTCGCGGAACAAGGCGAGTGCCCGCATTTCGTTGACCGTCAAACCGACCGACAGCGGCACCGCGACCATCGGCGGCGGCGAGGCGATCACCGGCATCGGCGGGATCCGGTCGTAAATCACCACTGTGCCCGCTGCCAGATCACCGAGACGCTGGAACCGCTTGGTCGCCAAGCAACTCGTCAGCCCGAAACAATACGTGAACGCCGGCATGCCATCGATAAAGCGCAGGAAATTCCGCACAATCGACTGCCCCAGCGTGATCGGCGAACCGGTCGTCTGCACGACCCGCAGGCCCATGATTCGTTTTCCCGGAGTGGCCCCGCGCTTGCCGGCCTCGAAAACCACCGGGTAAAGCCAGTCCATGAGAAACCACGCCAGCAACATCACGCCTGCCACGACTTTCCCGCCGATCGCGATCCCCGCGAGGCTGGCGCCGATCCCGGCGATCACCAACACGGCGGTCCGGATCAACAGGTCGATGGCGTAAGCGCCGATGCGCAGAACAGGTCCCGCCATCCGCAACCGGATTTCAATGCCCTCGGCGAGCTCCACCGCTTGCAAGGTATCCAGTTTGTCGGTTTCCGCCATGTTCCAGTGCTGCCGCTGAAACTAACGTGCAATCTCCGCAGGTAAAGCCCGCTCGCCATCTAATTCCCACTTTCCCTTGTTCCTCAATCCGGTGCGAATTTTTCAGAAAAAACAATACCCTCCGATCCGGGGGTTCGGAGGGCCACATCAACCGTTAAAAATGAGGCTGATTCCAAACGCGCGGCAGCACATCGGTGTCGGAATCATCCTTGGATGCCCAACAACTCTGCATGGAGTGCTGCTCGATGAAATTCATCCATTCCTCATCGTAGTCGGAGACCCACGGCATGCACTTGGAGAACGAGTCTTCAAGCGAGGTTGCGGAGGGTTTTGAGCCGGATTTGGCACCGGTGGCCGCTGGCGCAGGGTCGCACAGCATGATCGCGTAGGGGTTTGCATTCATATTTTGGGAGATCGACCCTTTTAAAATCGATCAATAAAGCTCCTACGATAATAGTCAGGACCCTTCAAGAGGTTTTAGTGATGAATTTGTAACAACAATGTCACAAATCCGATGGTATGGAGAATCACCGGTTTTCTAGTGGAAATCTCCGATGAATCGAGTGAGCCTAGGCCTTTTTTGCACGAAGCCGCCGATCGGCGGCGCCCGGGGTTGGAGCCCGGTGCGAGGTAGACCACTATTGAATTTCGATTTCAACTGCCTTGCTCGTCGGGGTGCCGCTGCCATCCGCCTGGCTGCCGACGGGGACCAGCACATTCGCCTCCGGAAAATAAGCGGCGGCGCTGCCACGGGGCATCTCGTAGGGAATGGCGGTGAACGACGCGGCAGTGCGCCGCTCGTCTCCCCAGAAGCTGGTGATATCCACTTGGGAACAGGGCGCAATGCCGCGTTCCTTGAGGTCTTCCGGATTCACGAGGATGATGCGGCGGGCATTGGAAATGCCGCGGTAGCGGTCGTCCATGCCGTAGATGGTGGTGTTGAACTGGTCGTGGCTGCGGAGGGTTTGCAGGACGAGTCGGCCGGGCGCGGCCTCGAAGACATCCATGGCGGCATGGCTGAAACCCGCCTTGCCGGTGGGCGTCTCCCAGACCCGCTGCTTGGCCGGGTTCGGCAGATAGAATCCGCCAGGGAGATTCGCGCGCTCACTGTAGTTTTCAAATCCGGGAACCACCCGCTCGATGAGGCTGCGGATGCGGCTGTAGTCTTCGGCGAGCCAAAGCCACGGCACCGGGCCGTTGCCTGAGCCATCCACCGCGGCGGCGAGACCGGCAATGATCTCCACCTCGCTGCGCAGATCCGCGGATGCCGGGGCGAGCACGCCGCGCGACATCTGGACGACGCCCATGGAATTCTCACAGGTGACGAATTCCCCTTCTCCATCCCGCTCGCTGCGGCCGAGACAGGGCAGGATCATGGCGGTGCGGCCGGTGACGAGGTGGCTGCGGTTGAGCTTGGTGGAGATGTGGACGGTGAGCTCGCAGTTCCGCAGGGCGGCGGCGGTGAAGTCGGTGTCGGGCGAGGCTTGGAGGAAGTTTCCGCCGAGGGCGAGGAAGACTTTGGCATCCCCGCGATGCATGGCTTGGATGGCAGCGACTGTGTCGTAGCCGGGAGCGCGCGGCGCGGAAATCCCGCACTCGCGGTCGAGCGCGGCGAGGAAGGATTCCGGCATTTTCTCGAAGATGCCCATGGTCCGGTCGCCTTGGACATTGCTGTGGCCGCGCACCGGACAAAGCCCGGCACCGGCGCGACCGATCGCGCCTAGCAGCAGATGCACATTGATGACCTCGCGGATGGTGGCGACGGCGTTCCGGTGCTGGGTGAGCCCCATGGCCCAGCAGGTGACAAGCTTGCGTTCGCCCTCCAGCACGGTGGCGGCGAGGGCGCGGATCTCCTCCTCGCCCACCCCGCTCATGCGGACGATTTCCGGCCAAGCGGTCTCTCCGACGAGTGCGCGGTAGTCCTCGAATCCGATGGTATGGTTGCGGACAAATGAAGAGTCCGTGACAGTGCCGGGCTCCAAGGCTTCCTTTTCAAACAGGACCTTGGCTAGTCCCCGGAAGAGCGCGAGGTCACCGTTGATCCGGACGCGGACGAAGCGCGAGGCAAGCGAGGACGCCCGGCCGAGAATGGTGGCCACGGGGTGCTGCGGGTGGATGAATCCTGCGAGACCCGCTTCTTTGAGCGGATTGATGGAAACGATCTTCGCACCCATTTTCACCGCGGCTTCCAGCGTGCTGAGCATGCGCGGGTGGTTGGTGCCCGGATTCTGGCCGACGCAGAGGATGGTGTCCGCGTTCACCAGATCCTCGAGCGTGACGGTGCCCTTGCCGATGCCGATGGCGTCCTTCATGGCGAGTCCGCTCGACTCGTGGCACATGTTCGAACAATCCGGCAGATTGTTGGTGCCGTAGCTGCGGGCGAAGAGTTGATAGAGAAAGGCAGCCTCGTTGCTGGCACGGCCCGAGGTGTAGAAAACGGCCTCGTCCGCAGCCGGCAGGGACCTGAGATGACTCGCGATGATTCCGAACGCGTCCTCCCATGAGACCGGCTGATAGTGGGTGCTCCCTTGGCGCAGAATCATCGGCATGGCGATGCGGCCCTGGCGGTCGTGCCACATGTCGGACCGCGCGTTGAGTTCCTCCACGGAATGGGCGGCGAAAAACGCGGCATCGGCGAGCTTGCGTGTCGCCTCCGAGGCGAGCGCCTTGGCTCCGTTCTCGCAGAACTCGGCGAACGAACGGTCACCGTCAGGATCCGGCCAGGCGCAGCTCGGGCAGTCGAAACCGCCGGCCTGGTTCATTTCGAGCAGTCCCTTCGCCCCCCGGAACGGACCCGCCTCGCGCAGGATGTGATCCAGCGACGAGACGACTGCTGGGATGCCGGCCGCCCACTGCTTGGGATCGGATAGAGTGATTTTCCCGTCTTCACGCATTGTCGCCCCAACCAAGCCGAGGGCCGGAGATTGTTCAAGGTGTAAACCGATGAAACTTGGTTGACCCGGCTCGCATGACATCAACTCTCCCGATGTTCCAGCCTTCAGCTGAAGTAAGTATCCTCGTGGGAATAGGGCGGTGAACAGCAGCAAAGAAACCGCAGGGGTTCGAGCGCACGGAGCCGGTGCCATGCCCCCGCCGGAATGAGGATCGCATCCCCGACCGAAATTTCGCGCTCCTCCCCGTCCACCTCCATCATGCCGCGCCCGTCGGTCACATAATAGAACTCCTCGCTGAGCCGGTGATAGTGCCGCTCGATTTCCGTTCCGGCCGGCAGGCTAG
This sequence comes from Akkermansiaceae bacterium, assembly GCA_031425955.1. GTDB lineage: Bacteria > Verrucomicrobiota > Verrucomicrobiia > Verrucomicrobiales > Akkermansiaceae > Luteolibacter. The sequence goes on from JANPKJ010000008.1 coordinate 131,109, forward strand.
CTTCCGCGAGGCTTTGATTGCGCACCGGCGCGTTCGAGAGATCCAGCAGGCTGCGGATGGTCGAGCCGTCTTTGGTGGTGAAGGGAGCCTGTTGCTCGAGATTGCGGATTTCCATGCAGCGAGGAAACCACCGGAGCCATCGGAGGGCAACCGGCAAGACTTCGGAGTTGTGGGAAAACTCCTTCCATCTAGGCTGGTCGCGATGCTGCAACGCGCCGTGATTCCGGAACTCCTCGACCACCTTCACGTGGACGATCCACACGCCATGCGCAGCCGCCGGGACCTGCGCCGCATCAATTTCCTCATGGGCAACGAGCGCTGGGTCCGCCGCACGCTGGCGCGGTTTCCCGCCGCGACCCAGGGCGGCATCGTCGAGCTCGGCGCAGGCGATGGTCGCCTTTGCAGCGCCCTTGCAACCGCATTTCCCGAGTCCCCGGTCACGGGCCTCGATCTGGCCCCCGCGCCTGCCGGGCTGGCTCCGAAGGTAAAATGGCTCCGTGGAGATCTTTTCACCCAAGCGCCGCCCACACCCGGTGGCGTGAGAATCGCCAATTTGTTTCTCCACCACTTCGAGGGTGAATCACTGGCCGCGCTGGGACGCTGGTTGGAAAACGCCGAACTGCTCGTCTTCAACGAACCCAACCGCGCCTCCCTGCCGCATTGGCTCGGCCGCCTGATGCATCCGTGGATCAACCACGTGACCCGCCATGACATGCACGTCAGCATCACCGCCGGATTCACGGTCGGCGAAATCCAGCAACTTCTCGGGCTGGATCCGGCCCGCTGGACATTCGAGGAAACGTCCACCTGGCGCGGGTCCAGACGCGTCGTCGGTTGGCGGAAATGACCGGTGTGCCCATCTCCGGCTTTCCCGGACTGCGCAAAAAAAAATGGCGAACCTCCCATCAAGGAGATCCGCCAATTTGTCATTCACACTCAACGGGGTGATCAATCGTCGTCACGATCATCGCAGCCTTTTTCCGAGTCAGGCTTGCTGGTAGGCCGCATGATGAGCAGTTGGCCGTCCTCGATGCTGTTCGGCACCGGAGCAATGGTCGGGCTGTGAGCTTGGACCACAAACAACCACGAATCCTGGCCGAAGAACTTCGACGCGTCGATGATTCCGCTGGTTTCCCACACTCCGGGAAGGACGGCGGGTGGCGGGGTGTTAGGGACGACCGAGACGGTTCCCGGTGGATTGAGTTCGACCACGCGCTTGGCAGCGAATCCATCGCGGATCGAATGCCGCCAAATGCTGCCTTCACGGGCACGGGACGCGTATTGCGGGCGGCTTTGCGCGGTTCCGTCTTCTTGGATCATCAGGAACTTCGTGCTGGCTTCCATGTTGTCAGGAGCGAAGCCGATGTCACCGCCGGCCGCGGCGATCGTGTCGGCGTTGTAGAGGACTTCGATGGTGGTGGTGCCAAGGATGTTCTTCTTGTCGAACTTCACCTGATAGGCCCGGCCCAGCACGTTGGCGGCACCGCTACCCGTTGTGACGAAGTAGAAGGTGTTTTTGTCGGTCTTGCTCCAGGCTCCATCCTCGATGCGGACAAACGTGAACGCGCCGACGGCGTCGGATTGTGCCTCAAGTTGGGCTTCGCTGACGGTGGTTTGATCGGGAAGTTCCACCCAGTGACCGGTGATCGATCCGCTGGTGAAGGTGTTCTCGCCCGTCTGGCCGGGGGTGTCGCAGACGAAGGTATAGAGCTTGCCGGTATCAAGTCCGTTGCGGCTGAGCACGCTGGCTCCTTTGGTGCGGTTCTTTTTGCCGACATACATGTAGAGCTGGTTGTCCAGAGTCGCGGGGCCGTCTTCCATGCCCATGACCACGGTGTATTCTCCGGCATCGGGGCGGGCGAGGGTGTTTTCCCATGAGAAGCGACCCATCTTGACGAGGGTGTGGAGTTCGCCGTCAAACACCGCCACGCCAAGGCCGCCGCGGCCATCGAAGGTTGCCACGCCGCCGCTTTCCTCGCCGGTGAGGTAGATCGGGCGGTCAAAGCCTGCTTCACGGAACGCGAGCGAGCCCGAGCAAAAACGACCGAAGGGACGGCCGGTGTTGCCCACTTCCGCCGCTGGTAGAGTGAGTCCGGTTTCCTGGTCGACGACGGTGTCGTAGGCACGTTGGCCCGAGAGCACGCAACCGTTGGCATCGAGTGTCCACTCCGAGATGAAGGCACCCTTGTTGAGAGGGCCGCCGACGTTCGGCTCGGAAAGAGCGTTGCTGGTGAGTTCGTGGTTCATGTAAAGCAAGGTGGTGTCGCCCTTGCCCTTGGTGGCACCGAGGCCGTCGGGAATTCCGATCATCTGGAACTCCTTAGAGGCGTCGGAGGTGTTGGGAACGCGCTCGCCGACCGAGAGCAGTGGTTGCACGGCATAATCCGGTGAGACGGCGACCGCATACGGCTTCACGCCGGTGTAGCATCCGGACTGTGCCGAAACGATGGCGGGGAGCGATACGGCAAGGCTGCACAACATGGTCCGGAGCGAGTGCCGGGGAGAAATCGAACTTACATTCATGGTATTCATTGGGGTAGGAGTTAGGCTTTAAGACCCGGGAAACACACAAACGCTTCCGCGAGCGTCGCCACGCTGTCTCATCGCCATGGACCGTCACTGGGAATCTTGTGACGCTATCGTAAGACAGTGAAGTTTACCATTGCTGGAGCGGCTTCAGACGTTTCCGAATCATCCCTGAAAATGGAAATTCCGGGTGCACTTGCTGCTTTGGCCTTGTTCCAGTTCCCCGGGCTCGATCTGCAGTTAGCAAACTTCCCCGTGGCGTCGGACCTTCCGCGTGATAATGTGCCGCCGTTGATGCGGGAAATCACCATTGCGGGCGGAGGGTTGGCGGGATTGGCCCTCGCTTCTGCCATGCGCGGCCACGACGTGCCGGTAACGGTGCTCGAGGCCGGAAACTATCCCCGCCACCGGGTATGCGGCGAGTTCATTTCCGGGGTGAGCGGGGAAACCCTGGCAGGATTGGGAATCGACCACTGTTTCGAGAACGCACTCCGCCACCGGACTCTCGGTTGGTATGAATCCGGACGCCTCATCCACCACGATCATTTCGAAGAACCGGCGCTCGGCATCTCCCGATTCCTGCTGGACGAGCGGCTGCGAGATCACGTTGTCAACGCGGGCGGCACGATCCGAACAGGCGTGAGGGCCCGTCCCATACCGCATGACGGTCTCGTCTGGGCCGCAGGGCGACGGCCGCGCAACGGTCCGTGGATCGGCCTCAAGGCACACGTCCGGAATCTATCGAAATCCGCGGATCTGGAAATGCACGCCGGGACAAACGGTTACGCCGGCCTCGCGGAAGTGGAGGACGGCTGGATCAATGTCTGCGGGTTGTTCCGACTGGATCGCTCGATCGATGCGAGTGGTGCCAATTTACTTCCCGCCTATCTGGAATGCGGCGGGAATCGTGAGCTCGCCGCCGCGCTGCGGGCCGGCGAGTGGCGCGAGGGATCCTTTTCCGCCGTGGCGGGATTCGAGCTGGGCCACCAGATGCCCCTGCCCGGCCTTCTCACCTTGGGCGACGCGGAAAGCATGATCCCGCCGTTCACCGGAAATGGCATGTCGATGGCATTCCAAGCGGCGGAATGCGCCATCGGTCCACTCGTGGCCTGGTCGCGCGGCGGACAATCCTGGCAGGACGCCGCGAACTCCGTGCGCTCCGCCGTGACCCGACGCTTCCGCCGGAGGCTGGCGGTGGCGGGGGCGCTGCACCCGCTATTGTTAGCCGCGGGCGGCAGAAGCCTGTTGCAAAGCCTGGCATCAGCGCGTTTGCTGCCGTTTCAACCGATGCTGGCCTTGGTCCGCTAGATTTCCCCCATGTATCTCCGTTCCCTCGCCACCGCCGTTCCGCCCCGTTCGTTCACCCAGTCGTCCTGTTGGGAGGCGATGGTCGGGAGTGATTTCCTGACATCGCTCAGGCCTCGGTCAGCCTCACTGATGGAAAAGATTCTAAACAACGGCTCATCCGGCATCGAGCGGCGGAACCTCGCAATGGAAGAGATCGGCGAAACCTTCAACCGCAGCGCGGAGGACTTGAGCCGCGGTTTCGAGCGTGAGGCACCACCGCTGGCCCACAATGCCCTGCGGGGCGCTTTGGAAAAATCCGGCCATCTCCCGGCGGATGTGGACGCGCTCTTCATCTGCACCTGCACCGGCTACCTCTGCCCCGGTGTGAGCAGCCACGTGGCCGAGCAGGCCGGTCTGCGACACGACGTCTATCTGGCGGATCTCGTCGGCCTCGGTTGCGGTGCGGCCATCCCGATGATGCGCGCCGCCCAGGGCTATCTGGCAGCCAACCCCGGCGCGGTGGTCGCCACGGTAGCGGTGGAAATCTGCTCCGCCGCCTTTTTCGCGGACGACGATCCGGGCGTGCTCATCAGCCTGTGCCTGTTCGGCGACGGCGCGGCAGCGGCGATCTGGACCGGCGAGGGCGCGCGCGGCGACTGGCAGGCGGGCCATTTCACCACCACCCACCGTCCGGCGGAGCGGGAGAAAATCCGCTTTGTGAACTCGGCGGGAAAACTCAAAAACCAACTCCACCGCGCGGTGCCCGGACTGGCGGGCGAGGCGGTGGCCGGACTCTTCGCCTTACGCACGGCCGAACCGGACCAAGTGCTCGCCCACTCCGGCGGCCGGGATGTGGTGGAGGTGCTGGAAAGCACGCTTGGCTTCCAACTCACCGAGACCCGCGAGGTGCTGCGGGACCATGGAAACATGAGCAGCCCCTCGGTGCTGTTCGCGCTGGAAAAACGGTTAGCAAGTCAGCCATCAGACCAGCGGCTGTGGCTCACCGCATTCGGCGCAGGCTTCGCGGCGCATGCCTGCGAGCTCTGGCGGTAAATCACTTTTTCCGGATGTGCCAGAGTTCTACGATCTGGTTGCGCTCGGGGATGCGGCTGCTGAAACGGTTGGTCTGGCCGAGATAAACGGCCTGGGTGAGCTGCTCGGGTCGTTTGATATTGGTGATCAACTGCGCGGCAGCCGTGGCCCGGTCGGAAGACAGTGTCTGGTTGGCATCCACATTACCGGTTTCCGACGCGTAACCGACGGCGAGGACAAGGTCTCCATCGGGGATTCCTTCGATGATGGAACGGATCGCCGCATCATCGGCTGGAGTCAGGATACTGGAGCCGGTGGCAAAGGCCAGTGTTTTGACGACGTTGGCTCCGAGACTCACTCCCAGAGCACTGTATTCGGAGGCAATTTCCGAATCCGACTTGCCCTGAAGTTTCCGCAAGCTGCGGAACAGCTCGACCGCGGCGGGGACGAGTTCGCTTTCCGACCGGGCGAACAGCCGTGCCTTGGATAGATCCCCTTCCAGATCCTTGACGCGGGCTTCGAAGAATTCCTTGGCGCGCAGCGTTTCTTCGAAGCGGCGCTTGAGGTCGGCGTAGTCCTCGGGAGAAACCCCGGCGCTCATGGTGCGCATTTTCTCGCGGACGTCCTTGAGCTCGGCGGAAAGCGCGTCGCGCTGGGCCTTCACGTCCATCAGGTCCCGGCGCAGGATTTCGATGTCCGATGCGCCGACCAAGGCGCGCTGGAGATCTCCCTGCATCCGGGTGTTTTCCGCGGTGAGCGCGGCGCGGAGCTTTTCGGAGCGCAGGATCTCGGCATTCCGGGCGGTCAGTTCGTTGTCCTTCTCGGCGAGCATTTTCTGATAGCTCCCTGCCAGAGCGACCAGCGAATCGGCGTCCTTTTTCATGCGACGGGCGATTTCCTCGATGGGCTCGGCGTTGCTTTCGATCGGGCGCAGTCCCATGGCGATCCGCTGGTTGTTGGTCTCGGCGCGGATCGCGTTGGCCTCCGCCTGAAGCACCGACAGGTCCGCGGCTGAGGAGGATTTGAGGAAGGAGCTGTTCTTGAGCACCATCACGATGAGCACGCCGAGCAGGGCGATGATCACGAACGCCAGCGCGACGGCCGGCGGGAGATTGTTTTTCGAAGGGCTTGCAACCACGACGGCATCATTCGTTTCGTCCTCGGGTGTTTCTCCGATTTCCCTGCGCGCTTTCTCATCCGGCATGGGCGGAGGTTGAGCCGCTCCCGGTTCCGCTGTCAATCCGTCGATTTCACGCCTGCGGGTTCAGCAGGCTCAGGAAATCCGACGGGCGGTCGAACAGATAGGTCGGCTTGGAGGCGGCAAGGGATTGGCGGGAATTGAACCCCCACGAGACGGCGGCCACCGGGACGTCGGCTTTCTGCGAGGCCTTCACGTCGCGCAGCTCGTCGCCGATGTAGAGCAACTCGTCATTTCCCAGCGAAAACGTCTTGCGGATGGCCCGCAGGTGCTTGGCCTTGCCGGTGAGTTTCGACGTCGAGGAAATGAAATCGAATTGCTCGCGAAGTCCGTGGGTGCGGAGAAACAAATCGACGTTCGCGGTGGTGTTCGAGGTGAGGATCCCGAAGCTCTGGACGTGGCGGCGCAGCTCGACGAGCACTTCCGGCATGCCGGCGATGAGTTGGAGTTGGGTGATGTTTCCGCGCATCATCGATGTTCCGCGGGACACCAGCGCGGGGACGCGGCGCTTCGGAATCTTGAGGTGGGCGAGCAATTCCTTGAGCGAGAGATGGCGGAGGTGTTCGAGCTCGTGCTCGTCCACTTGGCGGATGCCGTAGTCCGGGGCGATCCGGTTGAAAATCAGGCGGGTCTCACCCAAGGTGTCGGCAATGGTGCCGTCGAAGTCAAAAACCAGTGATTTGTAAAGCATCGCTGGCCGACATTCAAATCACAGGTCCGGCCTTAGACCAGCGGCAAATTCGGGTGGATGTCTCCGTCCAAGATCGAGCTCTCGCCTGCGAGGTGGCGCAACAAGGCGGCGAATGCGATCATCGCCGCATTGTCCGTGCAGAAAACCGGCGGAGCCACGCAGATTTCCAACCCATGCTCGAGGCCTGCCTGTTGGAACGCACCGCGCAGCGCTTGATTGAGGCTGACACCGCCGGAAAGTGCGATGCGCTTGCGACCGGTTTCCCTCGCGGCACGCAGGGTTTTGCGGACCAGGATCTCGATCACCGCCTGCTGGAAGGACGCGGCGAGATCGGCCACCGGCAGCTCGCCTTTTTCCTTCTGAAGCGTGTAGAGCACAGCGGTCTTCAGTCCAGAAAACGAGAAATCCAGATGCGGATCGTGCAACATCGAGCGGGGAAAATCATAAGCCTGCGGATTGCCGGTGCGGGCGGCTTTTTCGATTTCCGGGCCGCCGGGATAGGCAAGCCCGAGCATTTTCCCCACTTTGTCGTAAGCCTCACCGGCGGCGTCGTCGCGGGTGCCGCCGAGTTTCCGGTAGCGCCCGGGACCCTCCACATCCAGCAACAAGGTGTGCCCGCCGGAGACGATCAGCGCGACGTGCGGCGGCACCGAGGTCTGGTCGAGAAACGGTGAGAGCAGGTGACCTTCGAGATGGTTGATGCCGAGAAACGGCCGGTTCAACGCACAGGCCATGCCCTTGGCCGCGGTGCTGCCGATCAGCAGCGAAGACGCCAGCCCCGGCCCGGTGGTCGCGGCGAATGCGTCGATCTCCGTGATGCCAACCCCCGCGTCCGCCAGCGCTTTTTCCACCAGTCCGCGGAGGTGCAGTGAGTGGTTGCGCGAGGCGAGTTCGGGAACGACACCGCCATGCTCGCGATGCAGCGCGATCTGCGAGGAAATTTCCGAGGCGAGCACCGCCGTCCGCTGACCGGTGGAGCCACGCACCACCGCCACCGCGGTTTCATCGCAGGAAGATTCGATCGCCAGGAGCAGTGCCACGGGGTGATTCGTAGTCGAAGCCAACATAACCAACCGAGCAAAAATTCACCCATCGGGACGTTTTCGCGGTTACAGGATCGGATTGGACTTTCCGGGTGACCTCGGGTTAACAGTTTGCATGGAGATACTCAGGGAATTCCGCTGGCGACCGGTGATCGGCGATTCCACGTTCATGGGGTGGTTCACCGTCGCCGCCTATGCCTTCGCCGCGCTGCTCGCACTGCGGGTGTGGTTCCAGCAGCGGGAAAGGCTGTGGCTGCTGGTAGCCTTGGGGATGGCGGCGCTTAGCGTGAACAAGCAGCTCGATTTACAGTCGCTCTTCACGGACATCGGGCGGGTGGCTTCCTACCATCTCGGCTGGTATGAAGACCGCCGGACCGTCCAAAAATGGTTCGTGCTCGGCGTGATCAGCGGTGCCGCGGTTTTCGGAGGTTGGTTCGTTTGGCACCGCCATGCGTTCTGGAGGCGGCACATGCTGCTTTCTTCGGGATTGTTCTTTCTGATGACCTTCATCGTGATCCGGGCGATTTCATTTCACCACTTCGATGTGTTTCTCAAAGACGAGCGGCTGGGAATCCGAATGAACTGGGTGCTCGAACTTGGCGGGATTTTCATGATCGCCCTGGCCGCGCTGCGCGAGCCGGTGAAGCCTTGATCGACTGGTTCACCCGTCCTCCATCATGTCGCCCACGACCTTCTCCGGATCGATGTCCGCGCGTTCGTAAGAGGAAACGGCGGCCCGCACCATGGCCACCGCGCTTTCGCGTTCGTCGTGGATGACCTGCACGCCGAGTTCCCGCAGCCGGGTGACCTCGCCCGGGTATTTCGCCCGGCCGAAGATGAAGATCCCGCTGTTCCGCTCCCTGACGAGCGGAACGGAAATGCATGTCGAATTCACTGCCGGAAACGTAAATGCCACCAACCTCGCCCGGCCGATGCCCGCAAGGTCGAGCGCCTCGGCGTGGGTCGCATCCGCGAAAAGCACCGGTTGCCCCTCCTGCTTCAACATGCGTACCGTGTCGGAGTTCAACTCCATCACCAACGTGTCCACGCCGCATCGTTTCAGGGCTTCATTGAGCGATTTGCCGACCGGGCCGTAGCCGCAGATCACCGCATGGTCGGAAATTTCCTTGATGGCTTTGATCGGAGTCATTTCTTCCGGCAGGACCTTGCGGGTGCCAATGTATCCCCTGCCCTCCAGCCATTTCCCGAGCGGTATGGCCCCGCGCATCAGGGAAGGCACCACCGCCATCGTGATCGCGGTGCAGACCAGCAGCATCTGCTCCACGCTTGGGTCGAACGGTCGATAGCCGCCCGCTTTCCCGATGAGCACCAGCGAAAACTCCCCGGTGCTCGCCAGACTGGCCGTCGCCAGCAACGCCGGCCGCCCCGGCAGGTGGATCCATTTGAGCACTGTGAATATGATCCCGCTCTTCAATACCAGAATCACCAGACTTCCCAGCAGCACCCGGTGCCAATCCGCGGCGATCACCGAGAGGTCGATCAGCAGGCCCATCGAAATGAAGAAAATCGCCAGAAACAGATCCTTGAACGGCAGGATGTCCGATAGAATCCGGTGGCTGTAGATCGACTCGCTCACCACTAGCCCGGCGGCGAACGCCCCGAGCGCGAGCGACAGATTCAAGGCCCCACCCGCGAACGCCACCCCGGCGCACAAGCCGATCACTGTCAGCGTGAACAACTCTCGGCTGCGGGTCCGCGCCACCGCATGCAGCAGGGGCGTCAGGCCATAGCGCCCCAACAACCACGCCCCCACCAGGAAAAGTCCTCCCTTGAGCAGCGCGATGCCGATCTGCCCCGCCACCGATCCATCGCCCTGGCCGTAAATCGCCGGCATCACCAGGAAAAACACGATGACGAAAATATCCTGAAACAACGCGATTCCCAGACTCGCCCGCGCCCCAGGATTGTTCTGCTGCCCGAGCCCCTCGAACGACATCATCGACACCGCCGTGGAACTCAGCGCCACCGCCGCTCCCAGCACGATGCTGTCCGCGAGGGGAAATCCAAACGCCGTGGCTAACAGTCCGACGATCGTCGCCGTGATTCCCACCTGCAAGCCGCCGCCAATCAACGCCGTGCGCCAGAGATGCTTGAACTCGGTCAGCGAGAATTCGATGCCGATCGTAAACATCAGCAACACCACGCCGATTTCCGCCAGGTTCAGGATCACCGGGCTGCCCTTGTCCACGCCGGTCACCCACAGCAGGCCGAAATTCCCGATCAGCACCCCGCTCAGCAGATAGCCCACCAGCAGGCTCTGTTTGAACTTAACCAGCACCAGCGAAATCAGCACCGCCAGGATCAGGACCAAAGTCAGCAAGGCGAACAACGGCGAGATATTCGCCACCCCGCTTGCTAGAATGAAACCACCAGAAAACATCCCCGCCAGCGTCCCGGTTTATCGAACGTCGGCAAAGGATAAAACGGAGAAAGTTAGCTCTCTGACCATGAAAAAGGCGACCATCCCGTCGGATGGCCGCCTTGTAAGAACACTTTTTGACGCGGTGTCGGCATTGCCAGGGAACCGGTTTGTGCTTCAAACTTTGTCTTGATTCGCCATCAGGTTGGAGCGACTCCGCACGGCCGGCAAGAAAATAGTTAGGAAATAAACTGACAACCCGGATTTATCTGAAAAGAATTCAGGCAATCCTGATCCTCCCAGCGCATGTCCCTCATCCTGTCTTTCGATATCGGTTACGCCTCCATCGGTTGGTGCGTCCTTGCAACCGACAAAAAACTTCCTGATATCCTCGGTACGGGGGTCGTCACCTTCCCTACCGACGATTGTCTTGCATCGACCCGTCGCGATTTCCGGCGCACCCGCCGCCACATCCGTTCCACCCGCCAACGGATCGAGAAGATGAAACTTTGGTTCATCCATCGTGGCATGCTCACTCGCGAGGATTTGGACAAACCGGGTCATCCAGCTCCTTTCCTCCTGGCAGCAGCAGCCCTGCAAGGCCACCACACTTTGAGCGCGTGGGAACTTTGGACCGTCCTCCGCTGGTATGCCCACAACCGCGGATATGACGGTAACTCCCGTTGGTCACACGATCAGGAAGATTCGGAAGATACCGAAAAAGTTCTACAGGCCAACCGGCTGATGGAAGAGCATGGCACGGAGACCATGTGCGAAACCGTCTGCGCCTGCCTCGGCCTGAATCCAGCCGAATTCTCCAAACGCATCTCGTCGCAGCTTCCCTACAAAACCCTCAACGCAGCCTATCCCCGTTCGCGGGTCACTGCGGAAGTCAGCAAACTGATGAGGCTCCACGCAGAGGAAATTCCAGGCCTCGACCCGGAAACGGTGCGCCTCGTGTTGAAGAGTTCGGAAGTCACCGCCGCAGAACGCGGTGCGCTATCCGCCGCCGGTATCAAGCTGACAAAGCGCTACATGGGTGGACTTCTCCTCGGTCAACTCGTCCCCCGTTTCGACAATCGCATCATTTCCCGCTGCCCCGTAACTTGGGCGAAAACCTACGACGAGGAAATCGCCGCCGGCAAATCCGATGCCAAAGCCCGCAAGCTTGCTGACAAGTTCGCCAAAGTTCCTGCCGCCAAGTGCCCTGAATTCCTCCAATACCGCTTCGCCCGCATCCTGGCCAATCTCAAGGCGAACGGAGAACCACTGGACCGCGAGCTGCGGCAGACACTTTGGGATCTCGCCGTAAAACAAGGTCGCCTCAGCCATTCCGACCTTCAAAAAGCGATCAAAGCCTATTCCGGTGATGTCTCCACCAACATCGACGCCTATTTCAAACTCCACCCGGACAGCGAAGATGCTCTTGTCTTCGATCCTGTGATGGACGAGGTCCGCAAAGCGGAAGGTAGCAGGGCAAATCTCTCTCCCATCTGGAAACAACTCCCGGAAAGCGTGCACTCTGAAATCATCAGTCTTTGGACAAAGGGCCGCAGCGTCTCCTTGGCATGGATGCTTGAAAAATCCACAGGCTCCCCAAGCGCCACCGGTCTCGATGCTGCTGCCAAAAAATACTTCGCCGGGCTGAAATCCAAACAAGGCAAGCCACCCTTCGCCAGTTTTGATGAGTTCCTCCTCAAAACGACTTTCGGCCCGAAAATCCCCACCGGGCGCGCCCCTTACGCCCGCCCTATCCTGAAGCAAGTCGTCGCGGAAATCCTCGCTGGCTTTGATGCCACAAAAGCCTGCAAAGCCGCCGATCCCGAAAAAGGCGAACACAAGTCGGAGAACGGCATCCTTTACGACCTCGGTATCCCGACTTCCCGTGTCCGCCAGCTACAAAGCGAGCGACCCATCGACCAACTGACGAACAATCACCTCGTCCGCCACCGAATGCTCATCCTCGACCGCCTCGTCGATGACATCCTCTCTGAGTTCAAAACCGAAGGAAACGACTTCGATCAAGTCATCGTCGAAGTCGCTCGCGAGCTGAAAGAATTCTCGGGCAAAGACAGGCAGGAAATCAAAAAATCCCTCAACGCGAAACTCGCCCAGCATAAAGCCGCCGAAGCACGACTGATTAAATGTGGCATTACTCCGACATACAGTCTCATTAGAAAGTGCAGGATTGCGATGGACTTGAACTGGACATGTCCATTCACCCAAAGAACCTACGCAGAATCGGAATTGAGCGATCTGGAGTATGAACATATCATCCCGCGCTCCCAAAGACTCTCAGATTCCATGGCTGGGCTTGTTTTGACTCGCAAGGAAATCAGTGAGGCAAAGGGGAACAGAACCGCGCTCCAGTTCATCAACGAATCCGCTTCGGACGATCGCATCATCAGTCCAAAGCCCTACGAAGACTGGGTGAAAAAGCTGAGAGTCGCGAACAAGGAGAGCTACCCTGACGATTACGCCCGCCAGAACGCACGGAAGCGGCTTCTTCTAATCGAGCGCTATGAAGACAAAGAACGGACTTTCACCGAAGGCAAGCTGACCCAGTCAAGCCAGCTCATGAAAATCGCCATGGGAGCCATCCGATTGAAATCGGGCCTCGAAACAGCCCAAATCGACCCGATTCCTGGCCCGGTCACTGCGGAAATCCGCAAGTCTTGGGAGCTCACGGGCACACTCGCTCTCGCCTGCCCTGAGATTCGAGACATAGACGGAAAGGTCCGCCATAAAGATGAGATCCGCAGTCTCACTCACCTCCATCACGCGCTGGATGCAGCCACCCTCGCTTTGGCAGCTTACTATTTCCCCCTCCGCCATCACGGCCAGAACCAAGCCGGGAGAATCTGGCAGGCACTCATGAAGCGCCGCCGCAGCGAAGATGAGAAAAAATTCCTCCACGGCCTCGGAATCTTCGACACCTACCAGCGTCCCCGCCGGGACGGACAAGGCAACGAAACCGACGTCCGCCTTCGTGACCTCCCGGCAGAGATTAAAAACGCCCTTGCCCGCTCCCTGGCACAAGCCCGTGTAATGCAACACATCCCTGCGGATCGCTCGGGCACGAAAGCGGAGCTCACCACCTGGGGCATCGTTTGTCATGACGGTGAAAATACCATTCTGTTGCAACGACCCAATCGGAGCACATTCAAAAATCCTGCGAGAGGCGGCGAACAACGCTGGGAGAATCAAGAGTTGAAGAAGGAGGCCGCCAAGCTCTTGGAAAAATATCGCGATGAGCTTACGAGCAGGCAACAGAATCTCGTAATCCGGGGATTACTCAAATTGACCACCGAGCGAACCAGCAAACTGCTCGGGCCATTCCCCACCGCTTCTATCAGCAAATTGCAACCTCACGGCTTGGCGAGAGGTGCTCAAGTGATTGGTGAAAACTTCGCAATTGCACTCGACCCTTCACCTTGCCTGATTCCATTTCATAAGGTGAATTCCACCTTGGGCTCTCTGACATCCGAAAACGGTGGCAAGCCTCCACGGCTACTGAAAAACGGCACCCTCATCAGTGTGGCAACGGGAACATGGGCCGGCCAATGGCGGATCCTTTCGGTAAAGAACTCCGAGGCATACGGCATCTCTGTGGACCTAGGGTATCGTCACGGAATCAAGCTGACGAAAGGCAACGCGAAGGTTTTGAACATGCTTGAAGATGGCCTCGAAATCCTTCCCATGCGCTACACCGGCCACCCTCTCAAGGATTGACTTTCAGCCCCGCTTGCCGCGCCAATTCCTTCTGTCGCTCGTCAAAGGTCCAGAAAATCGTCGCGCCAATTTCAATCGCGTTTGCCACATGGAGTATGTCCAAACTCCGGCAACCGATGACTCGCGAGTGACCACGACTCAGTCCCTGGGCCCTCTGGAAAGTCCTGATCAAGTCCGTTTCGATGCTGAACCATGATCCATCGCCAAGTAGTTCCTTGAAGCGAGTCCGCGCCCGGACCACGGTTGCGGATTGTGCAGGCTGCCGGAATTCGGCGAGTTCCAACGCGTTTAGGATTTCCAGATTCACCAATTCAGTGAGGGCGAATGGATTCTTTGCGGAACCAAGCAACTTCATTCCCCGCTCGGTATTCGCATCCTTGATAAGGCTGCCTACCAACACGCTGGGGTCCACATAGATCGCAGGCATGCTTTAGCGGTCGTAGCTTTCGCGCTCTGCGAGCACGGGGTTGTAATTCAAAACAGGACCGCTATCCAGCCACTCCTGCTGCTCTTTCACCCACGCCGCCCAATTGACTTTGCGCTCAAGTGGGTTCTCCGGCTTGTCCATGGGAACGAGTTTGCCCACTTGCTTGCCACGCCGGGTCAAAATGAATTCATGACCCTTTTCCACCTCATCCAGCAACTTGGAAAGGTGGTGCTGCGCCTCGCGAATCGTTGCTGTTTTCATTGTTGACACTCTTGACGCACACAACCCCCGCGTCAATCCGCAAATCCCGGCTCACCTACGCGATCCCGGAATTCCCCGGCGAACTGCACGATGATAAATTTGCGAGCCTCGGGAAAAGGTTGTCAGAATCATTCCCCGGATCACCCGCTTCCCCCCACCCATTTGTCCTACCACATCGTCAGCATCAATGCTCCGGATTGCTCACTTTCCTGCAAGGACGGACAACTCACCTGTAAAAGCGCGGAAGGAAACCGACAGGTGCCGCTCGAGGATGTAGGCGCGATCATTATCACGTCCTTTTCCGCCTCCATCCATTCGAAACTCTTGCTGGAAGCCGCCAAACACGGAATCGGGCTGGTGATTTGCGAGAATTTCAAACCCGCCTCCCTCGTTCTTCCCGCCAACCGCTCGACGGACACCCTGCTCACCCGCTCCCAAGCCTACATCCCGGCCCAACTCAAAAACCGACTCTGGCAAAAGACCATCGACGCCAAGTGCATGAATCAATTTTCCTTGGCGACCGAGTTGGCCCCCGGAGACGAGAGATTGGTTCGGCTTGAAAAACTCGCCCGCGGGCGCTTCCCGTCCAAAGAGGCGGAATGCGCCAAGGCGTTTTGGAGGATTTATGCGGACCATGTCGCGGAGACCGATGAATTCCGCCGTGGCCGCGACGAGGGCGGCGTGAACAACCTGCTTAATTACGGCTACGCCGTCCTGCTTTCCACCATCCTCCAGAACCTCTTCGCCATCGGACTCGATCCCACGTTCGGCATCGCCCATGTCATCCGGGAAAACTCCACACCTCTCGCCTACGACCTGATGGAACCCTTCCGACCCTGCGTGGACTGGCGCGTGGCCCAATGGGTGAGAAGGCATCCGAACTCCGTCGAGTGGGACGTCACCCGAGAGTTCCGGCAGTGGGTCACCGGTTTTCCTTTGGAAAAAGTCGACTGGTTCGAGCTGAACCTGGATATCCGTGGCGTCATCGAGGGTTCGATCCGATCTTTCCGTCAATCCCTCACCACTGCCTCCTCCGGCCCTTACCGACCATGGATCCGAACCCTTACAAGATGGGATGGCTGATGGTCGCCTTTGACCTTCCGGTCAAAACGAAAGAAGAGCGGAAACGGGCGACCGGATTCCGACAATTCCTCTTGGACGATGGATTCCAAATGATCCAGTTCAGCGTCTATGCCCGTCCTTGCGTCACGTTTGCACGCCAGGAAACCCACCTGCGTCGGATCCGGCTTGAAACTCCAGCGGAGGGCTCCGTGCGGGCGATCTACATCACCAAGGCCCAGTGGGAAAAAGCCTACATTGTCCACGGAAAGCCCGCCACCAAGGTGGAAGCCGAAGAAATGCCCGAGCAAATCATGCTCTGGTAAGACTGTTTCGTTTATCAATTCCCTCTACAATACGTTGGAATAGAAGGCCGAAGAGGACATCGAGGATGTCCCCCCCGGTTTTTGAATCAAGGCAAAGCTGCATGGTTCGATCCCCTTACGTAGGTGTAGGATGTCCCCCCCGGTTTTTGAATCAAGGCAAAGCGAGGTCGATGTAGCAGCGCTTGCCAGTGGCAGGATGTCCCCCCCGGTTTTTGAATCAAGGCAAAGCTTGCACTGTTCGAGATATTCGATCGCGGATAGGATGTCCCCCCCGGTTTTTGAATCAAGGCAAAGCGCTGACCAAATGCCGGTGCGTTTCGACCAAGGATGTCCCCCCCGGTTTTTGAATCAAGGCAAAGCTGCCGTCGTCACAGGGCAGGGAGACGCGGAAGGATGTCCCCCCCGGTTTTTGAATCAAGGCAAAGCTCTTGCCCAGCTCCTGCACCTGCTGCTTGGAGGATGTCCCCCCCGGTTTTTGAATCAAGGCAAAGCACAATTCCCCGGCACGGCGGCAGAATGCGCAGGATGTCCCCCCCGGTTTTTGAATCAAGGCAAAGCAGTCTCGGAATACGTGCCTCGGCTCGCCAAAGGATGTCCCCCCCGGTTTTTGAATCAAGGCAAAGCGTGGAGAGGAAACGGTGGCCGAAGTCGGTAGGATGTCCCCCCCGGTTTTTGAATCAAGGCAAAGCAGCAGTGGTTGATTCGGGAGCGCAAGGCGGAGGATGTCCCCCCCGGTTTTTGAATCAAGGCAAAGCAGCTTTGAACGCCTGCCACGCATGGGGCGAAGGATGTCCCCCCCGGTTTTTGAATCAAGGCAAAGCGGGAGGGGACTCATGAGCATGACTTTCACAAGGATGTCCCCCCCGGTTTTTGAATCAAGGCAAAGC
>JANPKJ010000009.1:0-29495 GCA_031425955.1 Akkermansiaceae bacterium
GTCAACAGCACGCCCATCGCGCGCAACGATACATACGGCGCCATCGGCAATGTGCAGATCAGCATTCCGGCCGGCAGCGGTTTGCTGGTGAATGACAATGATCCCGATGGCGTCGGGCCGGCGCTGACGGTCACGGCGGTCAACACCGCGGGCACGCAGGGAAATCTGAGCTTTAACGCGGATGGCAGTTTTACCTTCAATCCGGCGGCAGGATTCACGGGTGCGACGACCTTTGGCTATACGATCAATGACGGTGAGGGGAACACGGACACGGCGACGGTCACGATCAATGTCACCGGCACGATTTGGTTCATCAATGCCGCGGCGGGTGCGGGTGGCGACGGGCGGCTCACGGGGCCGTTCAACAGCGTCGCGAATTATCTCGGGAGCGCGCCGACCAAGGATCCCGGTGACAACATCTTTCTCTTCACCGGCAGCTACACCGGGCTGACGCTCGGGACCAATCAGCGGCTCATCGGCCAAGGCGCGACTTCGACCCTCGCGGCAATCACCGGCCTGACTCCGCCGCCGGGCAGCGCGGCGTTTCCGGCCACCGGCGGGACGCGTCCGACTATCGCCGTCTCGGCCGGCACGGGCATCATTCTGAACAGCGGGAACACTGTGGCGGGATTGAACGTGACCAACTCCAACGGCTCCGGCATCACCGGCAGCGCGGTGGGCACGCTCACGCTGGCGGACTTCGGCGCGACGGTGACGAACGGGCTGGCGCTGAGTTTGACGACGAGCGGCACCATCGCGGCGACGGGTGCGAACAACACACTCAGTGCGACAAACAACACGGCGCTAAATCTCGCCAGCGTGACCATCGGCGCGGCCGGCATGACTTTGAGGAGCATCTCGGCGACCAGCGCGGCGAACGGGATCTCGCTCGTGAGTCTCGGCGGCGGAAGCTTGACCGTCACGGGCGATGGCACCGGCTTTGCCAACGGCAGCGGCGGCTCCATTTCCAATGCAACCACCGAAGCCGTCCACATGTTGGCGAACTCGGGCACGATCACGTTCCGCTCGATGAACTTCGCGATGAACACCTCGGCCATCGACGGCATCCTTGTGGACAACAACGCGGGTGGAACGATCGCGGTAAACTTCACGGGCTGCACCTTCACCGGGGTGACCGCCAGCGTTTCGCAAAACAAATCGCTGCTCCAGTATGAAGCCGGCGGCAGTGCGAACGTGACGGGCAATGTCCAAAACTGCTTTTTCAACAGCAGTCGCACGTATGGCTTGTTCGCCACGGGAGCCGGGACATCGGTCGTGAATATCACGGTCAACCAGTGCGGCTTCGGCACGGACGTGAACACTGGGGCGGCGGTGAATCAACCCGGCACGAATATCACGAATCCACCGGCGTTCAGTTTGGGAATCACCAATGGCAGCAGCGCGCAGGTAGATTACGCCGTTACGAACAACACGTTTTGGGGCGCGAGCGGTGCCCTCGGCGCGATTTACGCAGTCACGATCAGCGGCGCATCCACTACGACCGCCTCGCGGCTCGACGGTTCATTCAATGGCAACAAGATCGGAAAGACGGGTGTGGTCGGCTCCGGTGCCTCGGGCGGTGCCGCCGGTCTCGGCTTGCTGCCGGGCACGCAGGGATTTTTCCGCGCGACCGTGCTGAACAACGACATCCGGCAGGTGAATAGTTTCGGCGTCAATTTCTTCAACAGCGTGAGCGGCGCGAATATCAACGCCACGCTGAAGTGCAAAGGCAACACGTTCGCCGAACCGGACACGACCGGGGCGCCGGTCTTCCTGCGCGCGATCGTCGTTTCGTCCGGCAACAGCGGCGGCGCGAACAATCCGTGGATCGCGGAAATCGGCGACACGACCGGCACGGTGCCCGCCAACAAGAACAACATCAGTGGCGCGTGGCAGGCGGGCTTCTTTATCCGCGTGACGAATAACAACAACACGGCTGCACTCACGCTGCCGGGGCTGACGCCAACCTCCGGGGCGACGGCGGCGCAGGTGAATACGTTCGTCCAGAATGCCAATACGCTGCCGGCGAGTTCCGTCGGCACGGCTCTCGGAACGGCCGGCATCAACGGCGGTTCACCACTACCGCTGCTCTTTGCACCGGGCGGTGTGGAAACGAAACTCGCGGACAGGGCGGGCGTCGCGCCGAAGTCATCCGACCGGTCGGCAGACACGGCTCGTTCCATCCTGGCCGATGCGGCGGGCGCGACACTCACCCAGGCCGATCTCGACTCCGTTGTTTCCATGGCGACCGCGCGCTGGAAGGCAACCGGCTTGACCGGCGAACAGCTCGCCACTTTGCGCAGTTTGAAATTTGCAATCGCCGACCTGCCCGGCTGGTATCTCGGCGAGGCGGACGGCGACCGCATCCGCGTGGACAACAACGCCGGCGGCAATGGGTGGTTCGTGGAAGCAACGGGTAGGACGGGCGTCCCGCCTGTCGCAGCAGGCATCCTGCCCTGTGCCTCTGCCACCGATGATGTCACGATCGGAAAGGACGCCGCACATTCTGCGGATGCGCCGGGCCAGATGCCCGGCGCGACAGGCGAGACGCCCGTCCTACCCGACCGCGTCGATTTGCTCACGACGCTCCTGCACGAGATGGGTCACGCGCTCGGGCTGGAGGATACTTATGCGGAAAAGGACCGCGATAACTTGATGTATGGCTTTCTGCACGCGGGCGAGCGCCGTCTTCCCACCCCAGGCCAGGCCGCCGGTGCAACGTCGCACGCAGAGGCAACCCCCCATTTCCTCGGCACGCCGCTGAACATAGGCGACCTGCCCGCGGGCAAGACGGTGACGATCACCTACGTGGTCACGATCAACGCCGCGACGACCGCCATTTCCACCTCCAGCCAGGGTACCGTCTCCGGCACCAACATCGCGAATAAGCTGACGAGTGATCCGCAACCCGGCACTCCCGCTGGCGACGACGCCACGATCACGCCGATCCATCAGCCGCCCGTGGTCGTCAACGTCGGCCCGCACGGCGTGAACGAAGATGCCGTCCTCACCTTTGCCGCCGGCAATTTAACCCCCGGCTTCAGCGATCCGAATGGGGACGCGATCGCCTCGGTGATCGTCACGTCCCTGCCGGCCAATGGCGTGCTCAAGAACAGCGGGACCACGATCACGACGGCGCCGGTCATCTTTGCCATCGCAAACATCGGCAACCTCACCTATGTGCCGAACTTGAATTCCAACGGCGCGGACAGCTTCGGCTGGAATGCCTCCGATGGCACCCTCGTCGCCGTGAGCACCGCGACGGTGAACCTCACGGTCAATCCGGTGAACGACAAACCGACCTTCACCGCCGCTAACCCGCCCGCGGTGAATGAAGATGCCGGCGCGCAGTCCGTCGCCGGTTGGGTGACCAACTTCACTCCCGGTCCGGCGAATGAATCGGCCCAGACCGTGCTCGCCTACGCGGTCAGTAACGTGAGCAACCCCGCGCTGTTTTCCTCCGGCCCGAGCGTCGCCACCAACGGCACGCTCACCTACACCCCCGCGGCGAACGCGAATGGCACTTCGACCTTCCAAGTGCGCGTGCAGGACAACGGCGGCACCGCGCTGGGCGGCATCGACACGTCGGACCCGCAGACTTTCACGATCACGGTCAACGCGGTGAACGACGTGCCGGTGATCACCGGCCAGAACGTCGTCTCCACGCCCGAGGAAACCGCGCGCGCGATTGCCCTTGCCGACCTCAATGTGACCGATGTGGACAACGCAGGGTATCCCACCGGCTTCACGCTCACCGTTGCCAACGGCACGAACTACACGCGCGCCGGCAATACCATCACGCCCGCGCTGAACCTCAACGGCACGCTCACCGTGCCCGTCACCGTGACGGACCCATCGGCTGGCGTGAGCGCTTCGTTCACCCTCAGCGTGGGCGTGACGCCCGTGAACGACGCGCCCGTCATCACCGGTCAGGCCGCGCTCTCCACCGCGTTCAACACCGCGCGCTTGATCGCGCTCACCGACCTCACCGTGACCGACCTCGACAACACGTATCCGACCGGCTTCACGCTGAGCGTGCAGAACGGGACGAACTATACCCGGAGCGGCAACACCATCACCCCCGCGCTGAACTTCGTCGGCACGCTCAGCGTCCCGGCGAAAGTCAACGATGGCGCCGCTGACAGTAACACCTTCAACCTTGTAGTGACCGTGAAACCAGATCCGCTCGCCGCGCAGAACGGATCGAGCATCGCACCCGAGCCCGGCGGCGGCTATCGGATCAGCTTCCTCGGCAATCCCGGCCAGACCTATACGATCCAATATTCCGCCAACCTGGCGCCCATGAATTGGCAATTCCTCGGCACCCGCACCGCCGACGCGAATGGCCGCTACAGCATCGTGGACATCCCGCCCCCCGGCACTCCCAGGCGCTTCTACCGCTCGATCTTCCCGTAGCAGGCTTTTGAATTACCCGAAATGGACTCGCGCAAAGACGCCAAGGTTTTCCTGGGGCTTCTCCTCTTTGCGCCTTCTCCTCTTTGCGCGACCCTGTTTTTCAAATGACAGCGGGTCAGTGAATGGGGTCAGCGTAAACGAATTAACATGTTTTCCGCCTCCTTGATCGTTGTCTGCATTTCCTTTTTAGAGAACCCCTGCAAAACCGACCCGCTCAGTCGCGGCGGGTGATGCTGATGATGGCGGCGAGTTTGTTTCCATCCCCGCTGAGCTGCGGACTTGAGCGGATGTCGGCGAGAGTCCACGGCAGGCGGAACCGCCAGTTCTCTCCATCCGAAGTCCCCGGATGGTTGATCTGTTGGTCGAGGTTGAAGAGCTCGGTGATCATCAGCACGGCGTATCGCGAGTTGGAAGACAGGAGCGATTTGATGAGCCGCAGTTTGATCCCCTCCGTATACAACGGCCAGGGCGAGTGGTGCGGGATCGGGATGCCTGCGAACTCGGATAGAATCCGCAGCGTGTTGTGGGCGCCACCAACCGACCAGCCGCTTTGCTCGGTGGGAAACTCGTGATGCTGCCGGATGGCGTGCAGGCAGCAGTTCCAGATGCCGTTGACCGGCTGGTGATCGTGGGTCGAGTAGGCGGCGAAGGAGTTTTCCGGAAACGCGTTGCCGGGCGTCGGGTGGCCGTGCTCGTTGCAATCCCAGTGGGGAATCCGGAAGCCGGTGATGCCAAGGTCCGCCAGGTGCGGGCGGACGTATTCCGGCACCCAGCCGAGGTCTTCCGCGATGACTTCCGCACCCTTGGCCGCTTCCAGGATGGCGCGCAGCCGGACATCGCCGTCGTCGCGGTTCGCCGCCTTGTTTTCCACCGTATCGTCCGGCCGCAGGAACCAGCGGGGAAGCCGCCCGCCGTTGATCTCAGCCGCCTGCTCGTGGCTGAGGCCGATGAACTCCCGATTGCGATCCGGCAGCCACGGGAACGCGTAGATCCGATAGAACCCGAGGATGTGGTCGAGCCGGAAAATCTGGAAAATCCGCGTCAGCCGCGCGATCCGCTTTTTCCACCAGACAAATCCGTTCGCCTGCATGTGGTCCCACCGATAGAGCGGAATCCCCCAGTTCTGGCCCCATTGTTGGAAAAACGAATCCGCCTGCCCCATCCCTTCCGGTGGCGAGCCGCCGCACCAGTCGAGATGGAATTCATTGCGCGCGAAAAACACGTCGCACGAGTGCCAGCTGATGCCGATGGGCACATCCCCCATCAGCTTCACCCCGCGGGCGTCGGCATGGGCGCGCACTTCCAGCCACTGGCGGAAACACAGCCACTGGACGAAGGCGAAAAAACCAAGGCGATAGTCCAGCGTCTCCGCATCGATGGCCCGTCTCTTTT
This sequence comes from Akkermansiaceae bacterium, assembly GCA_031425955.1. Taxonomy (GTDB): domain Bacteria; phylum Verrucomicrobiota; class Verrucomicrobiia; order Verrucomicrobiales; family Akkermansiaceae; genus Luteolibacter. Next base: position 5,809 of record JANPKJ010000009.1, read on the forward strand.
CCAGAAACTCCCGCGCCCGTTGCGGATTGCTGCACGACTCGGGCCAGTGGTTCCAGCTCTTCTCTTCGCCATGCAGCTCCATCAGATAGCGGAACAGGCAGTAGTCGCCCAGCCATTCATCTTCCGATTTCCTGAAGTTCTTGAAATCCTTGGCCAGCGACTTGTCCGCCTTGTCGAATCTGGACCACGCGAGCTCAAGCAGGGTGCGCTTCGCCCCGCGCACTGCCGGATAGTTCACCAGCGGGGATTGCAGCGCGGCTTTCAGGCGATTGCGGGCGTTGGCGATGTCAGCCTCCTCCAGTCCCGGGATTTGCGAAACCTCACAGGCAAGGTAAATGGGATCCAACGCGACTGAGGAAATCCCGCTGTAGGGGCTCTCGTCGGCACCGTTTTCATTGATGGGCAGAAGCTGGATGAATCCCACCTGGTGCTCAGCCGCCCAGTCGATCCACTCCCGCAGGGCGAGGGTGTCGCCGATCCCGAGATCGCCGTCCCGACGAGGTGAAAAGGCGGGTATCAGGATGCCGGCGAGGCGTTTCTTAGGTGGGTGCACGCCGCGGATCCTGACAGGACCCCGTGCGGCGTAAATCCCGAAATCAGGGAGTCCATATCCGGAAAATCCTTGTTTTGACAACTGTTGGATTCTTTCTATTTTGCAGGTTGGTTTCTGCAAAAATCACCGGAAACACACCAACCCCAGAACACGATGAAAACCAAACTTTTGATTCCCACGCTCGTCCTCCCCCTGTTTCTTCTCGCCTGCGAACAAGCCGCAAAAACGACCGAGGAGAAAATCGTAGCCGCCACGGAAACCACCACCGAGAAAATGAACGCCGGAGCCGAAAAAGTGGCCGAGGGCGTCAAGGAAATGAAAAGCGCCGCGGGTGAGAAGATGGAAGCCGCCAAGGCCGAGGCCAAAACAGCTACGGAAGTGGCCAAGGAAAAAATGGCGGCCGCCACCGAGACCGCGAAGGAAAAAATGGCCGAAGCCACCGTGGCCACGAAACACAAGATCGAAGAAGCCTCCGACGCCACCAAGGCGGCGGCCGCCAAAGCACTCGAAGACGCGGCAAAAGCCGCCGGAGATGCAGCCGAGAAAATCAAAGAATCGGTTCCGCCCGAATAGTATCGATCACCGGATCCGATCGGCCGCCCGACTGCGGAAGTAAATCTGCGCAATATGCTTGGCAACCAAGTCCGGATTCACTAACAGGATCGCGGTTTCGCTCAGCGGCTGCTCTCTGATTTCTCCAGCTTGGCCGGGATATTCACCCCATTTTTTCATGGCGATTTTTCATGCATTGCGGCTCCGATGTAATCCCGCTTGAGTCCGTTCATGCCGCGCCGCCTGGCAGCACCCATTATCCTCGTCGCCGCGATTCTGTTCGCGTCGCTCGGACTGACGCGGCTGCGCTTCGACACGAACATCCTGTCGATGCTGCCCGGCGGACTGCCGGAGGTGAAGGGCCTCAAAGCCTTCCACGAGGCGTTTTCCCGAAATGATGAACTGATCCTCGTCATCGAAGGCGGCGAGGGGGATGTGGGAGATCTCTCCAGCGCCGCGGAATCGCTGGGAAAATCCCTCGAACAACAACGGCTGGTGAAACAAGCGCGCTGGAAACCGAGCTGGGACGAGGAACCGGAAGGCATCGCCGAGTTGCTCGCCTACCTCTGGCTCAACGGGGATCCGGAGGTCACCCGCGCCCAAGCCGACCGGCTCACCCCCGCCCGTTCCGAGGCCACCGTGAAATCCTCGCTGGACCGCGTGGCGACTTCCATGGAAGGCATCGACATGGTCATGCTGGCCAACGACCCGTTCGGATTGCTCAAGCATCCGACCATCGACCAACTGATGAATTCATCCGGCCAGGGCGGCGAGGCGTTCGAAAGTGCGGACGGCCGCACGCATCTGTTATTCGTCGACGCACCCAGCCCGATGAGGGGCTATCGCGAGGCGGAAGCGTGGTTGAAAAAGCTTCGCAAATCGGTGGCCGGCTGGCAGGCCGCGGATGGCAAGGGACTCAAGGTCCGATTCACCGGCGAGCCTGCGTTTTCCTCGGAAATCGGCACCGCCATGGAAAAGGACCTGAGCGGTTCCATCGGGATCACGCTCGGGCTCATCGGCCTGCTTTTCTGGTGGATGCAGCGGCGCTTCAGTCTGTTGCTAGGACTTACCGGAGTCCTAATTCTGGTGTTCGCCGTGGCGTTGGGGGTCGCCGGCTGGCTCTATGGCGAGCTCAGCATCATGGCGCTCAGTTCGATCGAAATTCTCATCGGACTCTCCGTCGATTATGGCCTGGTGATCTGCCAGGAGGCGAAAGTCGCCGGGCACGACCGCAAGGCGCTGCTCCGGGCCTGTGGCAAGCCGGTCGCATTCGGAGCTCTCACCACGACCGTCGTTTTCCTCGCCCTCAATCTGGGCGGGCTGCCGGGCATGGCGCAGTTGGGAAGCATCGTCGCCATCGGTCTCTGCGCGGCCGCCATCCTGATGCTGGTGGTCTATCTGCCGTTCGTCGCGAAGTTCGGGGTTGATCGGGAACCGGCCAGCGGCTCCGGAAAAATCCTGCCACGCGGCAAATTGTCGTGGGCGATCACTGGCAGCCTTTCTCTCGCCGCCATCGCCATTCTACTGATCCACGGCCTGCCCGGAGCCGAGTTCAGCTCCGCGATCATGCGCCCGCGGAACAGCGAGGCGATGGAAACTTTCGAGCACGTCCAAAAGGCCTTCCCTGCCTACGGAGGAAAATCCCTCGGCCTCGTGGTCGAAGCAAAGTCGGATGCGGAAATGCTCACCCGTCTGACCGAAGCACGCCGCCGGCTCGACGCCGCGCTGGACATCATCGGGCAAGCCACGCTGCCCGACGGTTGGTGGCCGGACGCCGCCCAACAAACCGCTAACCGCCCGGTGCTGGCGACTCTCGCGGAAAACCGAGAGCGCTTGCTGCGTGAAGCAGACGCCGCCGGATTCTCCGAACAGGGACTCGCCCTCGGCCGCGCGGTGTTCAGCGCCATCGCCCGCCAGGCAGCGGAACCCGGCCTCGTTTTCCCACAATCCGCCGCCGCGCAGGAGGTGATGCGTTTGTTCCTCTCGCGTAAAGAGGGCGGCGGCGGCTACTTGCTGGGCTCGGTGGTGCCCGCTGCTGGAGCGGACCCGGCTGGAGCGGAGTATGGGAAATTCCGTGCGATGACTGGCGACGGCATCTGGTTGAGCGGCTGGGATCTTTTCAAACCGGCCATTGCGAAACTCGTCCGGGAGGACATGCTGAACATGCTGTTACCGATGTTCATCCTGCTCGTCGGCATGATGATCGCGATCTTCCGACGGGTGAGTGATGTGGGACTGGCCTTGTTCGCGATGGTTCTGAGCACCTTGCTGCTGCTAGCGATCATGAGCGTGACCGGACTGAAGTGGAACTTCGTCAACCTGATGGCCACGCCACTGCTGCTAGGAACGGGAATCGACTACGCCATCCACGTCACATTGAGTCTCCGGCGCACGGGTGGAAATTTCAAGGAGCTATGGCGAGGGACCGGCAAGGCACTGTTGTTCTGCGGGGCGTCGAACGTCATCGGGTTTGGATCGCTGGTGTTTTCCTCCAGCGACGCGCTCGTGAGTCTCGGGATCGTCGCGGTGATCGGGATTCTATTGAGTATGGGAATTTCAATCTTTTTGCTGCCGGGGTGGCGGCACCGGGAGGCGGAGTGAGCGATGAACCGTTTCGCGCGGAATAAATTCCGCGCTCCCGGTTCATGCACCCAGATAAGCCGCCTGCACCTGGGGATCGGCCTTCACCTTGGCGGACGGTCCTTCAATCAGGATCTTTCCGGTTTCGAGCACGTAGGCGTAACTGGAGATGTCGAGCGCGAGATTCGCATTCTGTTCGACGAGCAGAATCGTCAGCCCCTGCTCGCGGTTGATTTCCACGATCCGTTCGAAAATCGTCTTCACCAACAGCGGCGCGATGCCAAGTGAAGGCTCGTCGAGCATCAGGAACTTGGGTTTGCTCAGCAGCGCGCGACCAATCGCCAACATCTGCTGTTCGCCGCCGGAGAGCGTGCCGGCGGATTGGTTCTCGCGTTCCTTGAGACGCGGAAACAACCCGAAAACATAGTCCGTCTGCTCCGCGATCCACTTGCGGTCGTGCTGGAGATAGGCTCCCATCTTGAGGTTTTCATGCACCGTCAGGTTGGCAAAGATCATCCGCCCTTCCGGCACATGGCAGAGCCCGCGGCCGACAATTTTGTGCGCCGGGACCTTGGAAATTTCCTGACCGTCATACTGGATGGATCCGGCGGCGGATTTCACCAATCCAGATAGAGCACGCAGCGTGGTGGATTTCCCCGCGCCGTTAGCGCCGATGAGCGTGACGATGCTGCCCTTGGGCACCTTCAAGCTGACACCGTGAAGGGCTTTGATCGCGCCGTAGGAGACGTGGAGATTTTCAACTTGGAGCATTGTTTTTGAAGAGTTAAGGCACCGCGAATCTTACGAATCCAGGGAATCTCTTGAAGAAGGATCGGTGCGGACGATCCGTTCGTATTCGAGGGCACCGTGTTTGCCGAAGTTAACAAGTAAGCCGACTTTGAAGTTGGAGGCTTTGAGGTAATTGTGAACCTGAGCACGATGCTCGTCGGTGAGCGCTTTGACGGCTTTGATCTCCATGATGATTTTGGAGTAGAGGACGAAGTCCGGTTCGTATTTCTTGGTGAGAAGCTTGCCCTTGTAGTAGATCGGCAGCTTGGGCTTGGCTTCAAAAGGGATCTCTCTGGACTCGAGTTCACGCTCCAGGGATTCTTGGTAAACGTCTTCCAAGAAGCCCGAGCCCATTTCGTTATAGACCTCGAAACATGCACCGATGATGGCGTAAACTTCTTCCCGGTAAATCAGGTTCATGGTCGGATGTGTTGGTTTTGAAGAGGAAGGCACCGCAAATCTGGCTAATTAAGCGAATCTTGAAGAGGAAGAATGGAACAATAGGGAGCTTTCATCTCTTGATTCTTAATCATTCGCCATATTCGCCAGATTCGCGGTGCCTAAACTCTTAAACCGCCGCTGCTCCCAAGTAGGCTTCGATGACTTTCGGATGACACTGGATCTCCTTAGGACTGCCCTCGGCGATTTTCACGCCGTATTCGAGCACTGCGATGCGCTCGCAGATCCCCATGACGACTTTCATGTCGTGCTCGACGAGCAGGATGGCCATGCCGAAACGCTTACGGATGAACTCGATGAGATGCATGAGGTCTTCCTTTTCGGAGGGATTCATCCCGGCGGCTGGCTCGTCGAGTAACAGAAGCTTCGGCTGGGTGGCCATGGCGCGGACGATCTCCAGACGGCGCTGGCCGCCGTAGGGCAGGCTGGTGGCGGGTTCGTCGCGGTAGTCCTGGAGGGAGAAAACTTCGAGCAATTCGAGCACGCGGTTTTCGACGTCTTTCTCGCCGGCATGATGCGAGCGACCGCGCCAGAGGGCTTCGCGGATGCCGTGGCTGCGGTGAAGCTGGGTGGCGGCGCGCACGTTGTCGAAGACGCTCATCGATCCGAAGAGACGGATGTTCTGGAACGTGCGGGCCATGCCGCTTTTGGTGAGCACGTGCGGTTTCACACCAGCGGTCGGTTTTCCATTGAACAGGATCTTTCCATCCGTCGGTTGATAGACGCCGGTAATCATGTTGAAAACGGTGGTCTTGCCGGCACCGTTCGGACCGATGAGGCCGATGAGTTCGCCATCGCCGACTTTCAGGCTCACGCCGCTCACCGCCGTCAGGCCGCCGAAGCGGATGGTGACATTCTCGAGTTCCAGCAGGGGCTTGCTCATGGCTTGACGGCTAACGGTTTCTTCTTCCGCTCGAAATTGAACAGTCCTTGTGGACGGGCGATCATCATGAAGATGATGAGCAGCGCGTAGATGATCATCCGGTATTCCGCCACGGAGCGCAGAAATTCCGGCGCGAGCGTGAGCAGGATCGCGGCGAGGATGACTCCGGCGGTGCGGCCCATGCCGCCTAGGATTACCATGACGACGACTTCGAAGCTTTTCATGAAATCGAAGACCTGCGGGGTGATGGAGGTTTTGTGATGGGCGAACAATCCACCGGCGATGCCCGCGAAAAACGCGCCGATGACGAAGGCGGTGACTTTATAGCGGGTCGGATTGAGGCCCATGGAACTGGCGGCGACCTCGTCGTCATGCACCGCGATGAAGCCGCGGCCGTAGGTGGAATTCACGAGGCAGGCGACGACATAGACGGTGAAGGCGGCGAGCATGAACGTCCACGTGAGGCCGGTGAGCCGGGGGATTCCGCTGAGTCCGCTGGCGGCTCCGGCGGCTTCGACGTTTTGGAAAATGACGCGGATGATTTCGCCGAAACCGAGTGTGACGATGGCGAGGTAGTCGCCCTTCAACCGCAGCGAAGGCACGCCGACTAACAATCCAGCGAGCGCGGCGACCGTGCCACCGGCGACGAGTGCGGGCAGGAACGCCCAGGGCAGTGCTTCAGGGCCCATGCTCTTTTGCAGTTCGAGCGTGATCATCGCGGACACATAGGCACCGACCGACATGAAGCCCGCGTGGCCGAGACTGAACTGGCCGGTGTGACCGTTGATGAGATTGAGGCTGACGGCGAGGATGATCGCGATGCCGATATCGATGACGACGCCTCTGTAATAAGGGTTCATCTGGTCCGCGCCCAGGCCCGCCACCACCGCGAGCACGACGGCGATGAGGAGAAGCAGGCGTGGGTCTTTTAAAATGGGAGGCATCTTCTCAGACTTTTTCGATCTGTTTGGAACCGAGCAGGCCGGTCGGTTTGAAAATCAGGATGATGATGAGGATGGCGAAGGCGATGCCGTCGCGATACGTCGAGATGCCCGACATGCCGCCGGCGTAGGTTTCCACCACGCCGAGCACAAGTCCACCGAGCGCGGCTCCTGGGAGATTTCCGATGCCTCCTAACACGGCGGCTACGAAGGCTTTTAGTCCGACGTTCACACCCATCAGCGGTTCGATGCCGGTGTAGGTCATGCCGTAGAGGATGCCGCCCGCGCCTGCGAGCGCGGAGCCAAGGCCGAAGGTGAAGGAGATGATGAAGCTGTTGCTGATGCCCATCAGCGAGGCTGCGGCGGAGTTATGAGAAACGGCGCGCATCGCCATGCCGATGCGGGTTCTTTTCACGATGAAAGTCAGTGCGGCGAGCAGAACGAGGGTCACGCCCAGGACGACAAACTGCGTGGTATTAAATGAAATTCCGCCCAGTGTGAAATTTCCGGTGGGCAGCAGTTTCGGGAAAGCTCTCTGCGAGGCCCCGAAGAAAGCCTTGTGCTGGCAGGTGTATTGGATGAGCAGGGAAACTCCGATGGCGGTGATCAGCACGGTGAGTTTCGGGCGGTTGCGCAGCGGCCGGTAGGCCAGCAGTTCGATGACGATACCGATGATCGCGCAGATGATCATGGTCAGGATCATGACCACCGTCCACCCGCCCCAGCCCGGCAGTGGAAACCATTTCGCGACGTGTGGCGCGAGATAGAACCCGGCGAAGGAACCGAGCATGAAGACATCGCCGTGGGCGAAATTGATGAACCGGAGGACGCCGTAAACCATCGTGTAGCCGATGGCGATGAGCGCATAAACGGCACCGAGGGCCAGACCGTTGACGAGCTGTTGGAAAATCTCGTTCATAGTCGGTCGGCGGGAGTCGTTCGTGGAATCATCGTCGATGCGCGCGGTCTAACGGATCAAGGGGCGATGGTTTCGAGGAACTTGAACTTGCCGTCCTTGATCTGGAGAATCGCGGCGGACTTGACGGCGTCACGCTTGGCATCGAGCGAGAACTTGCCGGTCACGCCTTCGAAGTCCTTGGTGGCGGCGATCGCATCGCGCAGCTTCGGGCCTTCGGTGGTGCCGGCGCGCTTGATGGCGTCCCCGAGTAGGTAGGCTGAGTCGTAGCCGAGGGCAGCCATGGCGTCGGGAGTTTTATGATACTTCGCTTTGTAGGCGGCGACGAAGGAGGTCATCTTCGCCGAGGTATCTTCCGGCGAGCAATGGGTGGAGAAATAGTGGCCTTCGACGGAGTCCTTGCCGACTTGCAGGAGGTTTTCCGACTCCCAGCCGTCGCCACCGAAGAGGGGCACGGTCAAGCCGAGCTCCTTGGCCTGGATGGCGATGAGGGCGACGTCGTTATAGTAACCGGGAACGAACACGGCGTCAGGCGCGGTGCCCTTGATGGTGGTGAGCTGGGCTTTGAAATCCTTGTCGCCACCGTTGTAGTCGAGTTCGGAGGCGAGCGTGCCGCCGTTTTTGACAAACTGCTCTTTGAAATACTTGGCGAGGCCCTTGGAGTAGTCGCTCTTGGCGTCGGTGAGGACGGCGACTTTTTTCGCCTTGAGCGTCTTGTCGGCGAAGTTCGCCATCACGGTGCCTTGGAACGGATCGATGAAGCAGACGCGGAAAATGTAGTCGCCGACTTCGGTGACTTTCGGGTTGGTGGACGCCGGGGAAATCATTGGGATTTTCGCTGCCTGGGCGATCGGCGCGGCTTCGAGCGAGCGGCTGGAAGCGACCTCGCCGAGGATGGCTACGACCCCGTCGCGGGAGATGAGTTTGTTGACGATGTTGGCAGGTTCGCCGGCCTTGGACTGGTTGTCCTCGGTGAGCAGCTCGATTTGTTTACCGAGCACGCCGCCGGCCTTGTTGATTTCCTCGATCGCGAGCTCGGTGCCTTCGTGGGAAGAAGTGCCGAATGTCGCTTCCTTGCCGGTGAGTGAGGCGAATTCGCCGACCTTGATGGTGTCTCCGCCTCCGGATTTGCAACTCGGGAGCGAAAGCAGGCTGAGGAGCGAGGCGGCGGTGGCGAAAATCAGGTGGGAAGGTTTCATGCGGGAAGGATTGGCGAGCGAAGCGCGGAATTTAGGAAACCGCCCTACCGAGTGCAACAGCATATTGCATGCCCTGTTTACCCCCCCAGATAGCTCATCTCCGCCTTCGGCCGCCCGCCTTGGCCGCGCTCTTCGGAATAGCGGTCCGACCGCACCTGCCAGATGGAGCGCACCGTTTCAGCAAGAACTTCCGGAGGCATGCCGCTCCGCAAAATCCCCCGTAGGTCATGGCCTTGCGCGGCGAAGAGGCAGGTGAAAATCTTGCCGTCCGCCGACAGCCGCAGGCGCTGGCAATCGCGGCAAAACGGCTTGGTCACCGAGCGGATCAACCCGATCTCCCCCGCCCCGTCGCGGTGGCCCCAGTGCGCCGCGACCTCGCCGCGATATGCCGGATCCCGCGGCACCAAGGGGAACTCCGCAGCGAGGATGGATAGAATTTCGTCGCCGGAGACGACCTCATCGAGTTTCCAGCCGTTTGTCTCGCCGACATCCATATACTCGATGTAACGCAGGTCCACGCCGGTGGATTTCGCCCAGCGGGCGAGCGGCAGGACTTCACCTTCGTTCACGCCGCGCTGGATTACCGCGTTCACTTTGACCGGCAGGCCGAATGCCTGGGCGGAGCTGATCCCGGCGAGCACCCGCTCCACTTTGGCACCGACGCCGTTCATTTTCGCGAAAATCTCCGGGTCCAGCGCATCGAGACTCACGGTCGCCCGGCTCAGGCCTGCGAGTGCCAAGGCCTCGGCATGATGCGCCAAGAGAACTCCATTCGTCGTGATGGCGATGTCCTTCACGCCCTCCACCGCTGCCAACATCGCCACCAGATCATCCAGCCCGCGGCGCAGCAACGGTTCGCCGCCGGTCAGCCGGATTTTCCCGACGCCAAGTGGGACCAGCGACCGGGCCAGGGTGACAATTTCCTCGAACGTCAGCAATTCCTCGCGCTCCATGAATGGGTAGCCAGGCCCGAAAACCTCGATCGGCATGCAGTAGCGGCAGCGGAAATTGCAACGGTCCGTCACCGAAATCCGCAAATCGCGGAGTCCGCGGCCAAGAAGATCGATCGGTACGTCCATCGCGGGAACGATGCCCCATCCCGGCCTGACCGCAATCGGAATGAATCGCAGCGACAGCCTCAACGCTGCACAGGACGGAAAATGGCTGGACTGCGGATGGTCGGAAAGGGGTTGCCCTTGCCGGAATGGCGGCGAGCTTTAAGTCGTGAACAAACTACCCCTCCTAGCCATTTTTCTGTTGATCCTCTGGGTCGTGCTGCGGGTGGCCCTCGCGATCACCGGAGTATTCCTCCACTTACTCTGGGTCATCGCCATCATCCTGACGGTGCTATGGCTGATCGGAAAACTGCGGGGTGGGAAGTAAACAGCCCATGAGTTTTTTAGCTTGGATCGCGCTGATTGGGGGAGTGCTGCTGGTGCTGGCGCTCTTGTCCGCCTACCTGCGGCGGCTGCCGGTGACCTCGTCGGGAATCTATCTGGCACTGGGATTGGCCTTGAGTCCGGCCTGGCTGGACCTCGTCAGGGTCGATTTCATCCGGGAAAGAGTCTTCTTCGAGCACTTGACGGAAATCGCGGTGATCGTCTCGCTGTTTGTGGGCGGGCTGAAACTACGCCTGCCGCTGTCGCATCCAGCATGGAGCGCGGCGTTCCGCTTGGCCGGCCCGGTGATGCTGGCCTCGATCGCCGGAGTGGCGGTCTTCGCGCATTATGTGCTGGGTTTCGGCTGGGCTGCGGCATTTTTGTTAGGATCGATTTTGGCCCCCACGGATCCGGTGCTGGCCGGGATGGTGACGGTCAATGACGCGAGGGATCAGGACCGGATGCGCTACGGTCTATCGGGTGAGGCCGGATTCAACGACGGGGCAGCCTTTCCGTTTGTGGTTTTTTCGCTGTTGTGGATGGAGCACGGGGCGGTGGGCGACTGGGTCGGAGGCTGGGCGCTGCACCGCCTGGCGTGGGCGGTGCCGGCGGGCCTGCTGGCCGGATATGCATTAGGAAAGGGCGTGAGCCGCCTAGCGATCCGCCTGCGCAGCCGGAACCCGGACAGCAGAGCTACCGGCGATTTCCTGGCGCTCGCACTGATCGCGCTTGCCTATGCCGGTGCCGAGGCAATCGGCAGCTGGGGATTTCTAGCCGTTTTCGCGGCTGGCCTCGGATTCAGGCGGACAGAGGTGCAAACGACCGAAGATCATCCCGCGCCGGAGCACGTGGAGGCGCTGCAATCCGGAGAAGAAAAAACCTCCCCCCATCCCCCGGCCGAGGAGTTTGCGGGCAAGAGCGCGGAGACGGAGGATTTGAAGCATCCCACCAAAGCCGCCGGACACATGGTGGCGGAAATCATTTCCTTCGGCGATACGGCGGAGCGGCTGCTGGAAGTCATGATGGTTGTGCTGCTGGGGATCTGCCTCTCCTCCTACTGGGACTGGGGCGCGATCCCCGTGGCGCTGGCTTTGTTCGTGGTGATCCGGCCGCTTTTCACTCTGCTGTCTCTCGCCGGATCCCCGACCCGGAAATCACAGCGACTGCTGATGGGATGCTTCGGCATCCGCGGCATCGGCAGCCTCTACTACCTGAGTTACGCGCTCAATCACGGGCTCAAGGAAGACGCCTCGGATCTGGTAGGGATCACGCTATCCGTGGTGGCACTGAGCGTGGGGGTGCATGGCGCCACCAGTCCGGTGCTGGATTTGTATGAAAAGGCGGTCGCCCGGGCCAAAGTTCGCAAAACCGCGCGGGCCAAGCGGGCCACCTTGCACACCTCGTGAGGACAGGACTTTTCTATCAGGCCATGCATGGATCCGCAGGTACCATTTTTACGCCCGATTCGCTATCACAATTCCGCCAGTTCGACTTGGCCGAGCGAAAGTGCCGCCAGATCCTCGACCTGCGAAATCGAGATCACCTGGCAGAGTTTTTGACGGAGTTCCTTGGCACCGGGGAACCCCTTGCAATAGGCCATCAGGCGTGAGCGCATGGCGGTGAGTGTTTGTTTTTCATCGCCATTCCGTCGGCTTTCGACGGCCATCCGGCAGTGCCGCAGGACGAGTTCCCAGCGTTCGTCCACGGTGACGTCGGGGAGCAGTGTGCCGGTTTCGATGAAATGTTTCGCCTCGCGGAAAACCCATGGATTCTGCATCGCCGCGCGGCCGATCATCACACCCGAGACCGCCGTCTCCGCCCGCCGCCGGAGCACGTCCGCGCCGCAGTGGATGTCGCCGTTGCCGATGACCGGAATTTTCACCGCGCGGGACACAGCGTCGATGACGTTCCAGTTCGCCTCGCCGCCGTAGCCTTGTGAACGCGTGCGTCCGTGCACGGCGATGGCCTGCATGCCGCAGTCTTCGAGGATTTTCGCGACTTCCACCGCATTGACGGAATTCTCATCCCAGCCGATCCGCATCTTCGCAGTGACCGGCACTTGCTCGCCCACCGCCTTCGCCACGCCGGATGCCACCGCCGCCAGAATCGGACAATCCTTGAGCAGCGACGAGCCGCCGTTGCGCGCGACCACTTTGTTCACCGGACAGCCGAAGTTGATGTCGATGAAGTCCGGGCATTTCCAATCAATGATTTTTTTCGCCGCCTCGCCCATCCGCTCGCCGTCCGCGCCGAAGAGTTGGACGCCGACCGGGCGCTGCTCGTCGGTGAAGTCCGTGTATTTCCGGGTCCGGTCATCCGCCTGCATGATGCCCTCCGCCGAGACGAACTCGGTGACCATCACGTCCGCGCCGAGCTCCTTGCAGATCTGGCGGAAAATCACGTCGGTCACCCCGGCCATCGGCGCGAGGTAGAGCGGGAAGGAATTGTTGGCGAACCACGGAAGCACGCAAGAGGCTACAACTCGTTTGCCCTGCGCGTCAATGTGTCCTGACTGTCCCCGGCATTGATGGCAATAGGTTCCCATCCGACGATTGCTGCACGAGGCTCACGCGAAAGGTAAAATCGGAGCAGGAAATCATGAATCCTGCATAGTCAATATTCTGGTGCCAGGCATCTGAAACGTTAGCTTTGGGGAAGTCCCAAACTGAAAATCCCACCATTACTGAAATGAAGAAGTATATTGAGTTTTTGAATACCATTCGCGGGAACGTCTTGCTGGGATGTGACGGCTTCGTTGACGAGGTCTATCAAATCGTCGACGTCAGGCGCAGCTTGAGTGATTACACCCCGATGGACAAACTGAGGGAATTCGGGGAACTTATCGTTAGAAGGGCGGACGGTGGAGTCGGATTGGAAATCGTTCACAAGCGCCGTTGCTCCGGGGGATTTACTCCCAACACCGGAAGAGTCGCCGCCGTCCTGGGATTGAAACCCACTCTTGCCGGACTCTACGGCAGCAGGGACATCGACCCTGCATTCGAAGAGTTCACAGAAAACTGCAACCTGCTTTCCCTTGGCGATCCAGCTCTGACCCTGGTCCTCGAATTCTCCGACGGCAAGATCCTGATGAGCGCCCTCAAGTCGGTTGCAAACCTTACATGGACTGACTTTGTCGCGTTTTTCGGAGAAGAGAAGCTCAAGCAGTTGTTCGCAGAAACCGACATCCTGGGCTTGGGCTACTGGTCCCTGACTCCGGACTTTGACAACTTCCTCAAAGGCTTTTTCTCACAATACGAATCCTCGAAAGCCCCGAAACGCATGTTTTTCGATTTTGCGGACATCAATAAAAAATCAGGCGAATCTTTTCTAGCAAGTCTGGACCTGATCAAGCAGCTCAACCCAATGATTCCAATGACGATGAGTCTGAACGAGCACGAAGGAGCGGAGCTGTTCAAGCGGTATGGAATGGAGTGGAAGAATGAACCCGTCGAAGTGGCTTCAGGCCTGACCGCCCTCCGCCAGCAAATCGGCATCGACGAGCTGGTCGTCCACACCCCGTATTTTGCAGCTGCGTCGAATGCGACGGATGGCGAGGCCTTCGCGATGCAGGAGCTGCAGAAGGATGTGATCCGCACGGCGGGTGCCGGAGATTCTTTCAATGGTGGCTACCTTTGCGCATCTCTCGGAGATCTAACCGTCAAGGAAAGGCTCGTCATCGCGAACGCGGTCACGGCCTTCTTCGTCACTCATGCCACTGCTCCGACGAAGGAGGAATTGATCGCCCAGATCGAAAAGGCTTCCGACAAATAGTTGATTTATCGAGGCCTTCGAATCCGGTCCAAAGTAGAGCCCACCCTTCCGATCACCTATGACCTACACGCGCGCACTCCTCCATCCGGACGCCCCGGAGCCCATGCCCACGCTAACACTCGACACCGGAACCCTGTCTGTCGGAGCGGGGCACCCGTGGTCGGTGCAGACCCGCACACTACATGGGGGCATGCAAGAGGGCGTCGACGTTGTCCATGTCAGCAACGGCAAGCTCTCCTTCGCCGTGTTGCCCACTCGCGGCATGGGTATTTGGAAGGGGCAGTGTGGCGACATCGCGCTGGGTTGGGACTCCCCGGTCAAGTGGCCCGTCCATCCCGCCTTCGTGCAATCGCTTGAAAACGGCGGCCTGGGCTGGCTCAGAGGCTTCAACGAATGGATCGTGCGCTGTGGACTCAGCAGCATGGGAGCTCCCGGCACTGACAATAAAGGAAACCCATTAGAATCATTTCTTCCCCTGCATGGGAACATCGCCAACATCCCGGCCCACACGGTTTCGATCGAAATCACCGACAGCGAAATCATCTTACGGAGTGAAGTCGACGAGACCATGCTCTTCGGCCCCGCCTTGCGCCTGCAAACCGAGATCCGCACCGCCTTTGGCTCCGCGGCGCTCACCATCGTCGATACGGTGACCAACCTCGGTGACAGCCCGGCCGAGCACGAGTTGCTCTATCACATCAACTACGGCGGTCCGCTGTTGGAGAAAAACGCGCGGTTCCTCGCTCCGATGAAGCAGGTTTCCCCGCGCAATCCGCGGTCCGCCGAGGGGATCGGAAGCTTCGACCGATTTGAGGCTCCCCGTCCAGGCTTCGCCGAGCAGGTCTATTTTTTCGAGTTGGCCGGCAGGCGAGGCAGTCGGGAGACCCTCGCGATGCTGCAAAACGCCCGCGGCGACAAGGCCTCGCTTCTGCGGTTTTCGCTCAAGGACTTCCCTTGCTTCACCCTTTGGAAAAATACCGGCGGTCAAAAAGACGGCTATGTGGCCGGGCTTGAGCCATCGACAAACTATCCGAACCCGCGCCAGTTCGAACGCGAAAAGGGCCGCATCCTGACCCTCGCCGGGGGTGAGTCCCGTAGTACCAAGCTCGTCGTGGAGGTGCTCGACACGCTCAAATCCGTCAAAGCCGCCGCCGCTGAAATCGCGGAACTGCAGGAAAAATTCCCTGCTAAAACACATCCCCAACCGATTGCCCGTTGTTCGGATATTTAGCAGAAAATTGAGTTGTCTGGCTTGCGAATGCAGTCCGATGTCCGTCTTTTTCACGGGATCGGCTGAGGGGTGCGTAATTTCCATGGCGGGAAACCGCGCCCGGCAACATTCGCCCTTAAAACCCAGGCGGGCATCAAACGACCGCCTCGCCCTAGCCAGAACATTTTGAAAGCCAATCTTATATGAAATTTCATGCATTCATGATCGTTTGATTTTCCGGAAGAGATATCCGCAAACCCCTGTAATTCCGCGAAATTCGCCCTTTCTATCGACCCGACCGCTTGGCTAGTTTGTGGGCGCAATTCCATGAGTTCCTTCCACGATCAGCTCTTTTCGGAGATCGATGCCGCCCGGAAACTGGCCGCGGAATTTGCGGGCCGTCACGGACGGAAGCCCGAGGGATTGCCTCGCGTGCCCAGCGCGGCGGACCGCGGTGCCCAGGAGGCGGCGGCTGCGGCGGAGATCGCGGACCTTGCCGCTGAAGAAGAGCGTCTGGCCAGCCAGGCCCGGGAGCGGGCGGAGCACCGGGCGAAAGCCCGCGCCGAGGAAATGGCCAAGGCCGAGGAGGTGAGGAAAATCCTTCCCACACAGCCCGCCGCGGAATCCAGCTGGAACGCGATGGAGATCCTGAAAGGCCTGGCCAAGCTCCGTGTCAAGGAGCGGTCCGCCGCCGAGGATTTGATCCGCAAGGCACAAGAGGTCCGCGGCGAAGAATCGATAGGAGCGACGAAGCCCGAGACGGAGCGCAGACCGGACATGCCCGCCGCACCGATCCGGGGCATGTGGACGCCGTCACTCGGAGCCACCCAAGTCTGGTATTTCACCTCCGGAGGAACCCGCTGCGGACCGGTGACTTTCAGGGAACTCCGGACCATGGCCGCCAGCCGGGTTCTGGACCCGCGTCTCGACATGGTTTGGAAGGAGGGCATGGAAGGCTGGAAACAGGCGGGACTTCTCGACGGCCTGTTCGAGCGGCGGTCCGTTCCGGCGGAGACCTCGGATGGACGGGGAGTAAAAAAAACGAAGCTGATCGCCGCCCTACCCACAGATCTCACCGCGGCACTGGCGTCGAAACAGATGTATTGGCCCGGCGTGGGTCGCCTGAGTTTATGGCTGGGTCTGCTGTTGTTCCCGTTGTTGTGGAACGAACTCTTGGAGTGGGGCAAGCCCACATTGGCAGCCTCATTCGGAAGCACGTTGACGAACAAGGTCCTGCCTTTTGCAAGCCTGGTGCCTGTCGCAGCATCGATCTATCTGATTTTAATGCGGCTGGTCAATGTCGGGATGAGCCGGTGGTGGGCCTTGCTGCTTGCGATCCCTATCTTGAATCTGTGGGTGGGGTTCCGCTGCCTGGTCTGCCCTTCCGGCTATGCCCACCACCGCAAGCTGGACCGGGCCGGCGTGACCATCGCGCTCGCGATCGTGGTGATCGCACCGGCTGTTTGGTATATCAACACGGAACACCCAGGTATGCTGTCACCGGCCCGGATCCAGACCGCGCTGCATCGCCTGATCGGAGAAGCGGGAAGAATGATCTCCCCAAGGTGAGACGGGCGCGGCGGAGGGCGACGAGGCACCGGTGGATGTGGGCCGATGAACCGAAGGAGCCGGACTAACTCCCTCCTTCTTAGCCAGCCCGGATTCCCCGCGCTCTCAATCCTTGGTGGGGCTTTCTTTGGCCTTGGGCTCATTCTCAACCGGCTTGGCGGTTTCCAAACGTTTTTCCTTCAAAAATTCAGCGACGACGTCCTGAACCATCATGCGCAACTTGGACATTTCCTCCCTGCTTCGTGGGCGGTCGTCGGGCATTTCCCGACTCCTCATCAGTCGCTCGCGCACTTCCATGTCTGCCGCGTAGCGGGCGGCCTCCGCGCGCTGGCGGCTTTCCTCGGCTTTCACAATAACCGGAGCGACTTGATCCGGGAATTTTTTCTTGAGGTCTGCCAGTTTCGCATAAGCCACCTCCCGCTGAAGATATAGTCCGTCGATGGACGAGGCTTCAAGATAGGCGGTGGCTGCGCCCTCGAAATCATCGCGTTGTTCGGCCACCTTGCCGAGTTCAAGCAGGGAAATGATTTTGAAGTCGGATGTTCGTTTTAAAGCTTCCTGACCGCACGTGGCCCCGTTGAGATTTTCCATGGAAATCATGGCTTTGCGGAGCTTGGGCCAGTCTTGCTGCTGTCTGGCTTCCGCCGCAATGCCTTCCAAAACCTTCCGCGCCGAGGTGTTCTTTGCTGACAGATTGTCGATGCCGTAGCTGCGGGTGATCGCGTTGATTGCGATTTGATCAATCGCCCGAGTCAGGAAAAACCGACCTTGGGATTGCTGAACGGTCATTCTGATATTGGTGAAAGCTTCCGATTCCGACATCGCTGGTTCCAGTTTCCGCAAGTCTTCCACTGTTTGAAGATACTTTGGGAAATTGCTTTCATCCGAGCCGCTCAACGATGTTTTTGGAACCGATTTGAGGTCCTCGGCAGCTGCGGCACTATCACCCGATTCGGCCAATCTCGCCATGACCGCCTCCACGGTGATCCGTGCCTGGGTGGTTTCAGCCCCCTTGGTCCCGACAATCGGAGCAGTCGGATTGAGGAGCCGGAGAACGATCGACCGCGGAAGAACCGGGGTGGAGGCAAGTTGGGATGAGACTTGTTGCAGACTGCTCCGGCTTTGCTGGGCATTGCCGGTTTCCTCGGCGATCAGGTATTCCTGCCAGTTTGCCACGATCTGAAGCGCTCCCTGAAGCTGGCGGGAAATGGCCGACAACTTCGGACTGTTTTCGTAATCGGAAAATTTATTCGTGGTGAGCGTCAGCATCAGGGCGTCCAGATCTTCCGCCTTCCTGGCGTTTTTCAATTGATCGCCCACCTGGGCAAGAAGCGCCTCGGCTGCGGTGAGTTTTGCTTGTTCCCGGCGCTCGGATTCTTCTTTGGCGCTCTTGTTGAAGGCCTCGATTTTCGTTGCCAAGTCGGGCACCGAAGAGAGATCGAGCCCGGTGATTCTCGTTCCGTATTCGGCGATCCTCAGCAATTGATCCCGGTCCACCAGGCTCTGCCAATTGGCCGGATACTGCTCCATCATGGCTTTCACTTTTTTCGCTTCCGCCGAGTCCGATTCGTTCGGTTTTAGAAGCGCGCGGATTTGATCGAGCTGGGCGGACAAATCCGCAGGTTCACCTTGAAGAACCGCGCTCGAGAGCATGATGGCGGCGAGAAACATGGCGGCTGGCAATCGGTTTTTCATTCCTGAAGTCCATGCCGGTTCCTGAAGTTCGTCCAGCTTGGACTTCGGACATCGGCCGGCGCGCACACTTCACTTGATTTTTCTCCGGCGATTTCTTCTTCTCTCCTCATGCGCGTTTTACTCACCACATGCAGCTATCAAGACACCCCCGGCCCGCACCACGCACTGATGGAAGCCCAAGGTTGGGACATCGTCCGCGAGCGCGGCCCGCTTACCGAGGCGCGCATGCTCGAACTCGCCGGAGATTTCGACGCCTTCCTGTGCGGAGATGACGCCATCACCCGGGCCGTCATCGAGAAATCCCTGCCTCGCCTCAAAATCATTTCCAAATACGGCATCGGCCTCGACAAAATCGATGTCCCTGCCACCAAGGAGCTTAAAATCCCCGTGCTCTTTACGCCCGGCGTAAACCACACCACCGTCGCCGAACACACCTTCGGGCTGCTCATCGGCATCACCAAACACATCGTCACTACCGCCGCTGCCGCGCGCAATGGCGAGTGGCTGCGCCTCACCGGTCATGAAATCGCGGAAAAAACCATGGGCATCATCGGTCTTGGCCGGATCGGCAAGGAAGTCGCCATCCGTGCAAAAGCGTTCGGCATGCCGATCATTGCCTTCGATCCTTACTGGGATGAAAAATTTGCCGCCGAATACGGTGTCGAACGCTGCGCCTCCATGGACGAGGTGCTCACCCAATCCGACGTCGTATCGCTGCACTGCAATCTATCCGATGAAACCCGTGGCATGATCCGCGCGGAAAAAATCGCTGAAATGAAGGACGGCGTCATTATTCTCAATTGCGCCCGCGGCGAAATCGTCGAGACCCCGGACATGGTTGCCGCCCTCCACAGCGGAAAGGTCGGCGGCTATGGTGCCGATGTTCTGGACATCGAGCCCCCCCCATCGGACCACCCACTGCTATCTGCGCCTAACTGTGTCATCACCCCGCACATCGGCTCGCGCACCTACGAAAGCGTGCCCCGCCAGGCGATGAAGTCGCTCACCAACCTCATCAACGCCCTCAAAGGCGAGGGCGATTGCAATTGCGCGAACGGCGTCATCTAACTCCGGCTGGCGAAATTCAGTCGGCAGCGTTACGTTACTCGAATTCATGACGAAGCAACTCACCGAGCTCCTCCAGCGCCGCGTTTCCATCATTGAGGACCACGGCTGGCGCGACCGCGATCCGGCGGATCATCTCGAGGCGTTGAAGTCGGTCTCGGAGGACATCGCGGCATGGACGGCAGCGCATCGCACTTCGGTCGACGCGCAGCTCCGGCATTATCTTGGAAATTCCAGTTTCCAAAAGGCTCTGGAGCACTTGCAGGCGCTGGATCGAGAGTGAATGGGACGCTTAAATTCCTTTTCAAGAAATCCAGCCGCCGTTACGTATCAACCCGACACATGAAATTTCTCCTCTACTTTTTCGCCATGGCAGTCGCGGGCTACCTCGGCTACTCGCTAGAGCCAGGCCTGCGACTCCAACTCACCGGAAAAACGGTCGCCACCCTGGGTGCCGCCGGGTCGGGAAGTGCGGTAGAGAGGATGCCGGACGGCGCGATCAAAATCAACCTCGCCAATCTCACACCCGAGCAACTTCCGCAGCGGGTGCTTTTGAACGCCGACGCGAAGGTGACCGACTCCTCATCCGGGATTGAAATGCTCATCAAGGCTGGAAACCGCGTAAAACTCGTCGGCATCGAAGGTGAAAGTGTCGTGATCAGCCCCGGCGAAAGCCCATTTCGTGGAACCGTCCTGATTACCGACACCGACCTTCTCCAACAGATCGCCGCCAATCCTCCAGCTCCGGCGAGCATCCCTGCCACACCTCCAGGTGGTGACTCGGAAGAACCCAAAATGTCTCCAGCGCCTCCACCCATCCCCGAACCCGCCCCTGCGCCAGTTCCCGTTCCGGAGGCTCCTCCAGCTCCCGCGCCGGCTCCTGAACCCACTCCCACCCCGGAGCCGATGCCCGCCGCGCCGGCCGAACCTGCTCCCACCCCGGCCCCGGCAGCGACCGGATCCTCCGACGTGGTGTCCGTCATGCAAGCCAGCATCAAAGCAGCCCAGATCAAGGAATTCACCTTCGACCAAGTCCTCGAATGGGCCGCCACTCCGGACGAAACCGTGGAAGGCGAAGTTTTCCAAACGGGCGTCGCCTCCTACAAGGCGGAGACCATTTTCGGAGTCAAAACCATCCAGGCCAAGGCATTGATCAAGGGCGGCAAGGTCCAGCGCTGGATCTGGCCCAAGAGCGGTATGGATATCAAGTGAGCCGGGATTAGGCGGCATCCGGATTTTTCTCTGCAAACCCCTTGCCAGCTAGCGGGCGGTGGGTTAACTCCCCGCCCCTATGGCAACTTTTCGTGTGTTGGTTTCTGAACCTATCTCAGAAAAAGGCGTGGAGGCACTTCGCTCGTCTCCTGAGATTTCCGTGGATTTCAAAATCGGAGCCAAGGGCACCGGCTTGGAAGCGGATGAACTGCTGAAAATCATCGGCGACTACCACGGTCTGGTCGTCCGCTCCAACACCAAGGTCACCGCCGAGGTGTTCGCAGCCGCGAAAAACCTCAAGGCCGTGGGCCGCGCGGGTGTCGGCGTGGACAATATCGACCGCGCGGCCGCCACCGACCACGGAGTGGTCGTGATGAACACCCCGAGCGGCAACACGATTTCCACCGCGGAGCATGCCTTCGCCCTGATGCTTTCCCTGGCCCGCAACATCGGCCGCGCCCACACCTCGATGCTCGCCGGCAAATGGGAGCGCAAGGCTCTCGAAGGCGTGGAAATGTTTGGCAAGCGCCTCGCCATTCTCGGCATGGGCCGCATCGGCACCGAGTTCGCCAAGCGCGCCCAGGCGTTCGGAATGACTGTCGTCGCCTATGATCCATTCCTCACCGCCGCACGGGCCCAGGCACTCAAGGTGGAGCTCGCAGAAACCGCCGAGCTCGCACTCACCGGAGCGGACGTGGTGACCCTACACATTCCGATGACCCCGGAGTCGAAGCACATTCTCAATGCCGATCGCATCGCCCTGATGAATCCCGGCGCGCTGATCATCAACTGCGCCCGCGGAGGACTCGTTGACGAAGCCGCCGCCAAGGCCTCGATCGACGCCGGCCACCTCGGCGGAATCGCGCTCGATGTTTATGAAGTGGAACCGCCACCCGCCGATTTCCCGCTGTTTGATGCGAAAAAAGCCGTCTTCACCCCGCACCTCGGCGCCTCCACCGCGGAGGCCCAGGAAAATGTCGGAATCGAAGTCGCCCACCAGGTGAAAAACTTCCTCACCACCGGTGAGATCGTCAATGCGGTCAACATGCCCAACCTCGATAGCCGCACACTGGAAAGTGTCGGCCCCTACCTCGACCTCGCCGACTCGCTTGGCAAACTCCTTTCGAAAATCGCCCCCGCCCAATGTGACTCGATCAAGGTTTCCTACCTAGGCCCGGTTTCCGAGCTCGATACCGAGTTGATCACCCGCAAGGTGCTCACCGGTTATCTTGCCGCCGCCCATCATGAGGCTCAGGTGAACCTGGTGAACGCCCCGGCCATCGCCAAAGCCCACGGCCTCAGCGTCACCGAATCCACCGTCGCCCTCGCCACCAACTGCACCGAGCTCATCGAGGTCTCCGCCGTCAAGGGCAGCGAGATTTGCACCGTCGCCGGCACCTTCTTCGGCAAGTCCGCCCGCATCGTCCACATCGCCGGCCACTACGTGGAGACCAATCCCACCGGCAAGTTCCTGTTTGTGGAGAACGACGACCGCCCCGGCATTGTTGGCACGCTCGGCACCTCCCTCGGCGACGCGGCCGTCAACATCGCCAACATGGCCCTGAGCCGCACCAGCGACCACAAACGCGCCGTCACCGTTATCGAGGTGGATACCGAACCACCGGCGGAACTCCTTCACAAACTGCGTGCTACACCAGGCATCATCCGGGTGCTCAGTTTCGAACTCTAAAAAATCCACGATTTCTGAAAAATCCGTTGCCAACCCGGATTCAGATTCCTTAACCTCCTCGCAGCATGAAAAAACTCCTCGTTATTGCTACCACCTTCGCAGCCCTGAGCAGCGTCGTCGTCGCCGACATCCACGCGCCTCCGGGCTCCACCTACACCTCCTCGCGCAAGTTGGGACGTGCCCTCAGCAACATCATGTACGGTTTCATGGAGATCCCGGAACAGATCGTCCGCAAGAATGACCAATACGGTCGCAAGTCCTCGCCTTACGGCGCGGTTGACGGCACCAGCCGTGCGCTCCGCCGCCTTGGATACGGATTCTACGAGCTCTTCACCTTCACCTGCCCGACTTACCGTGGCACCTTCAAGCCACCTTACGAGCGTTGCGGTGAAGACAATCGCATCGAGATGAACGTGCACGACGGCCTCTCCGAATTCCCACCGGAACTTGGATTCGAAACCTACTTCGCTCACTCGCGTAACCAGAATTTCTGATCCGGCTCACCGAGCCAACTGATTTATCATCCCGCCAGTGGTTCATCCGCTGGCGGGATTTTTTTGCCCGCTGCCCATCGGCACTGGAAACGAATTTCTAGCAGTAACCTCTTGCCACCGCTGCACGCGGGCGGTAAACCCTCAGAATCATGAAAGTCACCGTCCTCATCTGGCTTGCCGCCGCCTCGATTCTCTGCGCCCAGCAAACACCGCCCGCCGACCCGGCGGCCGACCGCCAGTCGGTCGAAACCCTCAACTTCCACCTCGCCATCCGCGAGAGGCGCCTCGCCGAGCTCACCACCGAGATCATGGAGCGCTCGCAACGGACAGACGCCCGCATCGGCGATCTGGTCACATTGCTCACCGGCATCCGCGATTCCCAAGCCTCCCGGCGCATCGTCTCCCAAGTCACCGGCGAGGCCATTCGCAACCTCCAAAACATGATTGAAATCTATCAAAGGGAACGCCGCACCATCGCCGAGCGACTCCGCACCGATCGTTCCGCACCCGCCGACGCCCTCAACAGCGACATCGACAAGATCGACGCCCTGATCGAACGGCGCAAAAATGACATCATCGCCCTCGCCCGCTCGATCCCGGGCAATGAAAACCTGCCACGCAACGAAAGCACCGGCTGGGGCTACTCGTCCTTCCACGGCGGATTTTACGAAACCAGCCGCGTCAGCGACGCCTGGCGCCAGAACCGCCGCGACCGGGTCCAATCCACCGT